>BBDR01000001.1 GCA_001312405.1 Clostridium sp. NkU-1
TGGCTGTGGGCGGAGGCTCTGCCATAGACACGGCAAAGGCAGTCAGCATTGTGATGGCAAACGGGGGTAAGGTAGAGGATTATGAAGGGGTGGGCCGCTCTCTTAATCCGGGAATGCCCATTGTTGCAGTGAATACTACCGCAGGAACCGGTTCTGAGGTCACCTCGTTCTATATCGTGACCGACCCCGTAAGACATTCCAAAATGTGTATGGTGGACCCTAACTGCATGGTCACCATTGCCGTCAATGATGTGGATTTCATGATGAGCATGCCAAAGGCCCTTACGGCTTCCACGGGAATGGATGCCATGACCCATGCCATTGAGGCGGCTATAGCGAAACGGGCCACTCCCTATACAGATAAGGACGCTCTATGGGCAATGGGCGTGATTAATACCTATCTTCCTGAAGCGGTGGCCGACGGAAGCAATGAGAAAGCCAGGGAAATGATGGCTTATGGGGAATACAGCGCGGGCATGGCGTTTTCCAATGCAGGCCTTGGCATGGTTCATGCCATGGCTCATTCCCTTGGAGGGCTTATGAACCTGCCTCACGGCATCTGCAATGCGGTTTTGCTGCCTTTTGTCATGGAATTTAATGGAAGCAGACCGGAAGCAGCAGAACGATATAAGAAAGTGGCAGAGGGACTTAGGCTTCCCGGGGCGGCTTCCATGACTGGGGAACAGGCAGTGAAGGAATCGGTGGCCTGTATCAGGCGGCTGTCAAGGAAGGTTGGGATTACACAGAGCCTTGGGGAGCTTAAAGTAAATCCTGAGGATTTTAAGGCTCTGGCAGAGATTGCGCTGAGGGATTCCTGTATGGAGGACAATCCCTTTAAACCGACTGTACAAGAGGTCATAGAAGTATATCGGAACGCATATGGTTGAACTGCAATAAATTGTGGGAAGGAGAAGGAATTGATGAAAAAAACTGATTAATGTACCGGAAAACTATGTAAATGAGATGCTGGAGGGAATCTATCTTGCTCATCCAGACTATGTTACTTACGCCGAAGGCGACTTGCGCTGCCTGGTCACCTCCAATAAGGTGGAGGGAAAAGTGGGGATCGCGACCGGAGGGGGTTCGGGACACCTTCCTCTGTTTTTGGGTTATGTAGGAAAAGGAATGTTAGATGGCTGCTCGGTTGGAGATGTTTTCCAGTCTCCCAGTGCGGAGCAGATGCTCAACGTGACGAAAAGCATTGATTCCGGAGCAGGTGTTCTTTATATTTACGGAAATTATAACGGGGATATCTTTAATTTTGACATGGCTGTAGAGATGGCCGACATGGAAGAGGGAATCCGCGTGGAAAGCGTTGTTGCAGGGGAAGATGTGGCATCCCCTAAGGCGGCTCCCGGAGAAAAAAAACACCAGAAGAGGAGTGACCGGTATCTTTTTTGTATATAAATGCGCTGGAGCGGCGGCGCGGCCGGGAAGAATTTGGAAGAGGTAAAGCGGATTGCAGAGAAAGCAGCTGCCAATGTAAGGACCATGGGAGTGGCACTTACCCCTTGTACAGTGCCGAGAGTCGGTCATCCGGGGTTTGAGATCGGAGAGGATGAGATGGAAATCGGCATGGGAATCCATGGAGAGCCTGGAATCCGCCGGGGGAAAATGGAAACAGCAGATGAGGTCACATCGGAAATGATGGAAAAGATCCTTGAAGATATTCCTTACTGCGCTGGAGACGAGGTTGCGGTTCTGGTCAACGGGCTTGGAGCCACTCCTCTTGACGAACAGTACATTGTGACGAGAAAGGTCAATCAGATTCTGGAAGAGAAGGGAATCAGGGTGCACCGTTATTATGTGGGTGAATATGTGACTTCCATTGAGATGGCCGGCCTGTCCATTTCCCTTTTGAAAATGGATGAGGAATTAAAGGGATATCTGGATGCTCCGGCTGATACCCCATTCTTTAAGCAGGGTATTGTCTAAATATATCATATATAGAAGAAAATGGCAGGGACACATACCCTTTGTTACGATTATTTAAGCCGCCGTCATCAGCGGCAGAATGGAGGTTTATATGAACCAGCAGGAACTGATAGCCATGCTTGGTAGAATAAGTAAGATCATGGTGGAAAACCGAAACTACTTAATTGAACTGGATAGTGTTGTGGGAGACAGTGATCTGGGGCTGACGATGACGGATGGATTCCAGGCGGCCTACGAAGCGGTAATGGATGGATCGGAGACGGATCTGGGCAGGCTTTTGTACAAGGCAGGAAAGACCATGGGAAATAAGGTACCTTCTACCATGGGGACATTGATGGCGGCAGCTGATGCGTGCCGGAAAGACCTTAAAAGGAAAGACGGAATTATCCGGCGCAGATGTTGTTGCTTTGTTTGAAGCCTATGAGGCAGGTGTTGCTGATCTTGGTAAGGCCAAACTGGGAGATAAGACCTTTTTGGATGGATTTCATCCCGGAGTACAGGTGCTAAAAGCGGAAGTGGAAGCCGGAGTGCCCCTGAAAGAAGCTTTTGAGGAAGCTGCAACGGCTGCATGGAATGGCTTTGAACGTACACAACGATGATTGCGGTTCACGGAAGAGCGGCAACACGAGGGGAAGCATCCCGTTCCTTAAAGGATCCCGGGGCTGCTGTGGCAGCACTTATTATGAAAGCAGCGGCAGACAGATAAAATAATGACCGGAGCAAACGGAAATGGGTTGCTCCGGTTTTTGTTTGATTTGCCATTGAGCCCGGGCGCATCAAAACATTTATGGTTAAGCCGGAATAATAACGGGAATTTTTAAGGAAAACGGAAAAAAGTATTTGTGTTAAGATTTTTGTAAAAAAATAGCCGATTTTTCGGTTGAAAAATTGGGAAAAATGCAGAAAATTCTAAAATCGGTTGCATCAATCTGCAAACGGTGTTATATTGTGCTTAGTTGAGAACAACTGAATAGCAAAACAGGAAGACGTGTTACTGGTAATGCAGGCAAGATCGGATTGAGCGAAGAGTTATAAGACTTATTATTATTTATGGTCTTATGATTCCCATAGCTTGGTCGGGTCTTTTTTATTTTGTCATTCCGGCCGGATGATAAGATATTAAAACACTTGAAAGGGGTTTGGAAAATGAATTATAATCAAATAGCCAAAGACATCATAGCAAACGTCGGCGGCGACCATAACATAAAGGGACTTACCCATTGTTTTACCAGATTAAGGTTTGAGTTAAGAGATTCAAAGAAGGCAAAGAAAGAAGTAATTGAACATCTGGAAGGTGTTATTTCTGTTGTGGAAAGCGGCGGGCAGTTCCAGGTCGTACTGGGAACAAAGGTAACAAAGGTTTACGAAGCAATCCTTCCCATGGTATCATTAGAGGAAAGCACAGCTGCCGGCATTGAAGATAAGGTTCTGTCTGGAACCGGATTCTGATTGCCATTTCCTCCATGTTCACTCCTATGGTTCCGGCGATTGCGGCCTCCGGTCTTTTAAAAGGTTTTTTTGACCATTGCAAGAATTACGGCCTCCAATCACGGGATGGATATTACGGTCAACCAGACTTATATTCTTATTATGGCTGCCACAGACGCATTGTTTTATTTCATGCCCATTATTCTTGCCTATACCAGTGCAAAGGTATTTAAGGCAAATGAATTTATTGCCATGGCTCTGGGCGGTACCATGTGCTACCCGGCAGTTGTTTCCCTGATGACCGGGAAAGAGGCTGTAAGCATGTTCGGCATTGCCATTACCAAGGCAAGCTATGCATCATCAGTAATTCCCATTGTTATCGGGGTATTTATTCTTGCATATATACAGAAGTTTTTAGAAAAGATAATTCCGGAAGTATTGAAGATCATACTTGTTCCAGGCATATCCTTACTGGTTATGATCCTGCAACCTTTATGGTGTTTGGCCCTATCGGCATCTACATCGGTAATGGCATTAACTTTATCTACACTGGAATGATGAATTTAAGCCCTGCCCTGTGCGGCGCTTTTGTGGGCGGTATGTGGTGTGTATTTGTTATTTTCGGAGCACACAGGGCCCTTCTTCCCATTGGGATCAATGATGTGGCCCAGTTCGGCCACCAGAACCTGCTGGCTTTTGCCGGTGCGGCAAATTTCTCCCAGGGCGGTGCAGCCCTTGGTGTTATGTTAAAAACGAAAAGCAAGGATTTAAAAACAGTCGCAGCTTCTGCAGCCATATCCGCTTCTGTGTGCGGCATTACGGAGCCGGCCATTTACGGCTGCAACCTGCGGTTGAAAAGGCCTATGATCTATGCCATTATCTGCGGCGCAATCGGCGGTGCCATCATGGGCATAGGCGGCGTGTACGGCGATTCCTTTGCCAATAATGGAGTGCTTACCTTTGCAACCTATGCGGCTTTTGGTATGAAGACCTTTATTTATTATCTGATCGGTGTTGCCGTATCCTTCTTTGGCGCAATGGGCCTTACCTTCCTTTTTGGTTTTGATGATATTACTGGAAAAGGCGGACAAGGTTCCGGATCAGGCGGAGCTTCTGACCGGAAAACAGAGGAAGGATCAGCCGAATTTCAGGATGTTTTGGATATCACTTCCAAAGCAGACATATTGATCAGCTCACCGGTGGAAGGCAGGGCAGTTCCCATGACATCGGTAAACGATGAGGTTTTTTTCTTCCATGGCATTGGGGAACGGAATTGCCATTATCCCGGAAAAGGGTGAAGTCGTCGCTCCCGAAGACTGTACCGTGACCCTGGTCTACCCGACCTTCATGCCCTTGGGCTTATGCTGGACAGCGGGGCTGAAATGATTATTCACGTAGGCATCAATACGGTCCAGCTGGAAGGGAAGCATTTTAAAAAAAATATGTGGAAGAAGGGGTCCATGTCAAAAAGGGAACCAGACTTCTGTCCTTTAACTTAGATGCCTTAAAGAAAGAAGGATATGATACGGTCGTTCCAATCATCATCAGCAATACCGCCGCTTTCCATGAAGTGACGGGAATTAACGGAGTCAGGGCTTCTCTTGAAAAGCCGGTGATTGCAATCAAAAATAATCAGTAAAGGAAATGTAGATATGGAAGTAAGGAAAGCAAATTTTCCGGAGAACTTTTTGTGGGGAGCCTCTTCTTCGGCATTCCAGATAGAAGGCGGATGGGATGAAGGAGGAAAGGGCCTTACGGTTGCCGATGTAAACTCCTTTAAGCGTTCGGATATACAGGCTGACAGCAAGGCCGCCAGTGATTTTTACCATCATTGGGAGGAGGATATCCGGCTCATGAAGGAACTGGGAATGCAGATTTACCGGTTCTCCATTTCCTGGGCCAGGATCCTGCCAGATGGAGATGGGGAAATAAACCAGGCAGGGATTGATTTTTATAATAAAATCATTGACCGTCTGCTGGAACAGGGCATTCAGCCTTTTATCACCTTATATCACTTTGACCTTCCTTATGCCCTTGTTGAAAAATACAATGGCTGGGAATCCAGGGAATGTGTAAAAGCCTTTGAGCATTACGCAAACATATGCTTTAAAGCCTTCGGAGACAGAGTCACTTACTGGCAGGTCCACAACGAGCAGAATCTTATGGTGAGGGTAAATGAACGTGTGAACATCACCGCGGACGAGCCATGGGAAGCCGACCGCCAGAGAGCCCAGATGGACTACCATATGTTCCTGGCTCATGCCCTGGCAGTGAAAGCCTGCCATTCCATCATACCAAATGGAAAGATCGGTCCTGCAGTATCCGCCACCTGCACCTATCCGGAAAGCAACAGACCGGAGGATGTATGGGCGGCCCGAATGAACGACTGGTTTAAAACGGATTACTGCCTGGATATGCATTATTACGGCCGTTATCCGGGATATTACATGCGCTATCTGGAGGAAAGAAATATTGTGCCGGTTATGGAGCCGGAAGATGAGGAAATTTTAAAAGACGCAAAGATGGATTTTATTGCCCTGAATTATTACCGGACCTTATGTGTCAGGTACCTTCCGGCAGATGAGGGACATCCGGCAGGGGAGAGGGCGTTCCCCATCAATGAAGTAGATTTTGACCAGTATGGTTATTTTCATCATATTAAAAATGAGCATCTGGCTTCCAGTGAATATGGAGCCCAGATCGACCCGCTTGGCCTTCGGACCGTATTGAACAGCTATTATCAGAAATACCACCTTCCCCTCATTATTACGGAAAATGGCCTGGGATCTGCCGATACCCTGACAGAAGACGGCAAAGTCCATGATGAGTACCGGATCAGCTACTTAAGGGCGCACATCCAGGCCATAAGCCAGGCAATGGAAGACGGGGTTTCGGTCATGGGATATTCTCCCTGGTCGTTTATGGATCTTCTAAGTTCCCATGAGGGCTTCCGAAAGCGGTATGGTTTTGTCTATGTCAACCGGGAAGACCATGACTTAAAGGATATGCGCCGCATCAAAAAGGACAGTTATTTCTGGTACAGGCGAGTGATTGAAACCAATGGAAACGAACTCTGATTGAGAAATGGGGTTGGGTTATGAGGGTTGTAAAAGTAATGAATAATTCCCTGCTGCTGGCACTTGATGACAGCGGCAGGGAAGTGATCCTGATGGGCAAGGGAATCGGATTTAATAAGTCCATCGGGCATCATTTAAAAAGTGAAGACATTGAAAAGGTATTTGTCTTAAAGGATCGGTCTATATCCAAGAATATCATCAGGCTTGCCTCCGAAATAGACAGTACCTATTTTGAGCTGGCAAAGCAGGTCATTGATTATGCCATCGACACCTATGGAATGGTACTGATGGAGCATATTTATCTGGGACTTACGGACCATTTGTCCTTTGCTGTAAAAAGAAACAATGAGGGGATTTTAATACAGAATTTTTACACGCAGACCTTAAAACGTTTTAATCCAAAGGAATACCAGGTTGGCTTATATGCCCTGCAGCTTGTGAGGGAGCAGCTGCAGGTGGAGCTTCCTGAAGATGAGGCCGGAAATATTGCTTTTCATTTTATCAATGCACAGACAAATAACTCTGACAGTACGGATAACCAGAAGATATTTGAAACGGTCAAGGGAATTTTGGATATTGTAAAATACAATTTCTCCATCATCTACGATGAGGACGGCATCGGCTACACCCGCTTTGTGACTCATCTGCGTCTCTTTGCACAGCGGCTTGTAAACGGCAAACAGGATTTATATGATTATGAAGATTCTTTTTATTCTCATGTGCTTGAGAGCTGCACCAGGGAATATGAATGTGTGAAAAAAATCGGCGTTTTTATTAAAGAGAAATTTGATTCAAAACTGTCCAGACAGGAAGAAATGTACCTTGCCGTCCATATTCACAGGATTTTAGAGGAATACGCTCAGAGGAAGAAAACATGAAAGAACAGACTTTTAATCAGCTTACGTTTACACGCGATCAGGAAATCCGTTATCTTGCTATGGTATCGCTGTTCTGGTTTGCGCAATATGTATATATTCCATACCAGACCACTTTTTTTGACTGCCAGCGGAGCAAGCAGCGCATTTACCGGAATGGTTGTGGGGGCTTATGGAATTTCCCAGTTGTTGTTAAGGTTTCCCATAGGACTTTGTGCGGATTCTGTTGGCAGGCATAAGCATTTTATTATGGCAGGAGCTATCGCTTCCGGAACCGCATCTGTTTTCCGGGTATTTTGGTGTAATGGAGCCGGCTTTCTGGTTGCCAATTTTTTTCTCAGGACTTGCTTCCGCCATGTGGATTTCTTTTATGGTGTTCTATACCAATCATTTTTCTGCCGGGGATCAGCAGGCAGCCACCAGCCGGATTGTACTGTTCAATAATTTTGGAATGCTTCTTGGTTTTCTGTGCAGCACAATCACCTATCACCGTATCGGCATGGCTGGAATCTGCCTGTTAAGCGTCTGTGCAGGCTTGCTTGCTTTTCTTCTTTCTGCCGGGATCAAAGAAAATGATGTGAAACCCGGCATACATAAGACCAGGGAACTGCTTTCTGTTTGTAAAATCAGGCATCTGTGGATGTTCTCTGCCATTGCCCTGATTCAGCAGGGGATCCAGCTGACCACTGCCATGTCATTTACAAACCAGATATTAAAAACACTGGGTGCAACAGACGGAGTTGTAGGGATATCCTCTGTGATCTATATGATGTCATCAGTAGGATTTGCAGCTTTCGCAGCTTCCGGCACCTGCAGCCGTAAAGGTCCAAGATTCTGGATCCCCCTGGTATTTGCTGTTGTGGCTTTGTACTGTATACTGGTTCCGGCCGCAGGAAGCGTGCCTGTGATTTTACTGCTGCAAATTTTACCGGGGATGTCCACGGGAATTTTGTTTTCTTTTGCGACCTCGGAAGCAATGCAGAAAATTCCGGCCGGCTGTAAATCCACGGCAATGGGACTTTACCAGGCTGTATATGCGGTGGGGATGACAACTTTCCCGGTTTTTACAGGGGCGCTGGCTTTAAGGGCAGGAATATTGAACGGGTATCTGCTGCTTTCCGGAATTGCCTTTCTGGGCGGCATTGGAGCAGTAGTATATTATAGAAGAGAAGCTGCCAGCCAGGAGGCAGGCAGCTAAAGCTTATTTTCTCATTCTTAAGTTCCATGCGTTCATCAGATCACAGAGATCCTCTGAAACAGTCTGTATACGTCTATCTGGCCATATCCCCAGATATTATTGGGATACGCATAGGTGCCGTTTCTTTGTGCACCCCTCATCATCATATGGTTGATCTGGACACCGGTGACGGTGGTATGGTTGCCTTTGCAGTACCCCCATTCCATGATCATGGCAGAGGCTCCTGCAGCATGTGCTGCGGCTGCTCCGGTACCTGTAATGCTTCCATATTGATTTCCCGGGATCGCGCATGGAATCTGGTATCCGGGAGCGGCGATATCCGGAACGATCACACCGAATCTTGAATAGCCTCTTCCTGATTCTACCTGAATGCTGTCGTCGAACTGGTTATAGGCGGCAACTGTCAGGGGATTTCTTGCATTTCCCGGAGCTGTAATGGTGGTGTCAGGGTCTGATTGGTAGAAATATGTCTCGTGTGAAATTAAATTTCCTGACGGGAGCCAGGAATGGAAGGAAAAAGGCTCTTTCTCTATGCTGGTGAGCCGGAAATGCCAGATCCCTGGAATCGGATTGTCAAACCGTACTAAAATAACCTGATCCCCGGTAGAGCCTTCCAAGAGGACATTATTGATCCATATGGTAGTCTGGCCAAGGGAAAGGCTGAATTTTTGGCAGTCATCGGCAGAAGGGGATATACTTTGAACGATTTCACGGTTAGGTGAAAAATTTCAATTGTTACTTTTCCAGGGGGAAAGGGCCAGAGTTCCATTGTGAATTTTTTTGTCGTTTCTCCCTATTTTTAAGTTAAACCCACTGCAGAAAGGCGCCGCCTCTGACTGATGGAAATAGTGTCTGCGGTGGTTTCCTTCATTCCCTGCGGCAACTGTTACGTTGGTTTTGGGCAATTGTACGATTTGGTCTAAGTAAGTGCTGATAACACCAAGTCCGTCATGGCTCCCTGGCTGCTACCCGTCGCAATGCATATGACGAGAGGACGGTCTGTTTTTTGGGAAACGGAGAGAAGGTAACGGATTCCAAGCAAGAGATCTGATTCCTGATAGCACAGGGCATTTTCCGGAGCAAAGAACAGCTTTTTAAATTTTGTTTCGCTTCTTTTAATTTTACTACGATAAGTTCGGTTTGAGGAACAATGCCGGTAAAGCCGTGTTCTTCATCGGGGGTACCGGCAATAACGCTGGCGATTGCCGTACCGTGTCCATTGCTGTCAAAGGTAGGTACAATGGATAAGGGATCCTTTGATTTCAGCGCGGTATTTATGTGGTTTTTGCCGTATTCCGAACCGAAACTAAAGTCTTTGGGAGGCTTGCCGCTTTGGTCGGTCTGGTCCCATATAGATAGAATGCGGGTGGTACAGTCACGATTTCTGAATGCAGGATGCTGGTAGTCGATGCCGGTATCTATGATGCCGATGGTCACTCCCAGCCCCATGAGGCTTAGATCGGGATGTCTGCGGACATTGGTAATACCTGATTTTTCCATGCTCACTTTAGAAGTAAGTGTAAAAAGAGAGGGAAAATTATCATAAGGATGCCGGCCCAGGTCACAGGCGTCCATATTGTTTTTCCATATATGCAGCAAAGAATATTTATCATTCAGAACCGTTATGTTATCTCCGGTATCAAAACCAGGAACTAAAGCATTGCTGATGATCAGATCATAATAATCGTTATCTAATATTTTATTCATGATAAAGCCCCCGACCTGCTGTTTTAAATGCAGTATATATTTATCTTATGCATTTATATGGGGCTTCATGAAAGGTTACTGCTCTTTAGGAGACCTAATGCCTCTGGCATAAAAAGGAAAATAGAAAAAGACGGAACCAGTCCGAAGGACTGTCCGTCTTTTTCGTGTGAAATTAACTCAGCGGAATCGCCTTTCCTGTTACTTCATCGTACTGGAAGGCTACACTGCCGGTATTATAGTCAAATAAATAGGTGGCAACATAAGTCAGAGTATTGTCAGGCTGGCGTTTGTAGGTCCTGACCGTATAATAATCATTTCCGTCTATTTTCGATATTCCAGGTGCTGTAATATATTCATAAGAGTCAATCGCTTCCGACAGGCCAAGCTTTTCCTGGCTCTGGGCCCGGACAGCTTCCTCCGCCTGTTCAATGGTATTGGTGGATTTTGGCTGTTTTTCAAAATCAGAGATTATTTTTTTCTGCTGGTTCCACTGGTCCTTAAAATAAGTGTTCCAGGGCTGGTTTTCCTTGCTGGTGGTTACGGTATAGCTGTCCGCTTCGGATTCCAGGGTAATGGAAAGGTAGGAAGAGGAATCTTTAGAGGGTCCGGCAAGCTGATAAATCTCTGCGCTGGTCTTTGAGGCCTCGTCTGCAGAAGGCTGTCCGGACTCTGGCTGCTGGGATTGATCTGTTATGTTAATGAAATTCTTTTTTTCCCTCCAGGTAATCCATGTAGTTTTTTATATCAGCAGAGGTATCTTCCACGTTAAAGTACTTGTAACGCGCCCTCATGCCGGAGGCTTGTGAGGAAGCATCGGCAGAAGATGTTTCTTTCGTTTCTGTTTCAGAGGTGGCTTCAGAAGCTCCTGCTTTTCAAAATCCCGTTCCCCTACAATTTCAGTAACCGAAGAAATATCTTCGTCTTTTGAAAAGTAGTAGGTCGGAACTTCTTCTACTTCTTCTTTCTGTACATTCTTTTTTTGGGAGGTGAGCAGAACAATGGCCTGAACAGATCCCATAATAACGATCAACAGAGCGGCTGCCATCAAAACGAGAACTCTTTTATTTTTAGGCAACAGACCTTTTCCTTTTTTTTGTTTTTTTGGGGCCTTGGCCGGTTTTACCTTGTTTTGTTTGGTTTTTACGGCCTTCCCTTTTTTGGGTCTTGTCTTGGGAATCTTTTCTTTCTTGGATTTATTAAGTTTTAGCATAAAAATCATCCTTGTGTAGTTATTGATGCGAATTCAGCTGAAAGGCTGTATGGCATCGATATCCATATATCGGTTGATTCCAGGCGAAAAATAAGGATTTAAAATAAAAAAATGATTTTGTTTAAACAGCCAGAAGCTTTTTGGCAGTTCCCATAATCATCTTATCCACAAATTCGGCCACTTCTTCCTTTGGCTGCTGCATATCCGTATCAAGCCATTGCTTTAGGACACCGGTCAGCCCATAGGTAATAAATTCAAGATAATAGTTCAGGGTCACTTCTCTGGCAGCCGGATACTGCTCCCTGATGACCGCTGTGCCGTTTTTTTAAGACAAGGGTATGGAAACGGTTTACAAAATCATTGGAGGAGCTGTTCTCAAAAAGGATTTTACAGATCTTTTTGTTCTCTTCAATATAATGTATGATTGGTATGACAACGGGCAGGAGCGAGTCCTTTTTAAAGGCATAGCGGCAGTTGCTTACCATATCCTGGAAATCATTTAAGACTTCGGATTCCATCTCCTGTAACAGACAGTAAGTATCGGCATAGTGAAGATAAAAAGTACCCCGGTTTAAATCTGCCAGTTCCGTGATATCTTTTACGGAAATATTCTTAAAGTCTTTTTTTTCCATGAGTTCAAGAAGGCTTTCCTTTAATAACTTCTGAGTTTTTCGGATACGGCGATCCTTTTTTTTGAATTTCCATATGATTCCTCCATTGTGTTTCTGAACTTGCTTCTAATTTCAGGGTCTGAATCTCCAAAAGCCATGATCATTATGTCAAAAAGTGTTGATTATTACACTGAAATAAAATTTGTGTCTGTTAATAGATCGTTCCTTATTGATTGATTATTGAAACTTATCTACAAGAGTATTATAATGTACACGTGTTCAAAAGTCAATAATATATCTATTAACAGAATAAGGATGGGTAATGGAGGAAACTATGAAAAGAGACAGAAGTTTATTTGATAGAATCGTACATTTTATTGTGTTCAGGGGAAAGGAAATAGAGATTTTTTTCTTTCTCACGGCCATCATCTGTGCAATCTGTTTCCCTTTTGTAAAGGTCAATTACGATTTAAGCAAATACCTGCCGCAGTTTGCTCAAACAAAACAGGCTCTTGATGTGATGGAGGATGAGTTTGGATATCCTGGAATGGCCCGGATCATGGTAGAGGATGTAAGCTTCAGGAAGCAAAAAGAATAAGACAGCAGATATCCGACCTGGAAGGTGTGGATCTGGTCATAGGCCCGGATCTGACCACCAATGTCTATATGGGAACATCTTTTTTTAAATCAGGGGATCACCGATATGATGTCTGTGGATGCCTTTGCCATGGAAGATTATTATTGTGACGGCTACGCTCTGATGGATGTGATATTTGAAAATGGCGATGACAGTGAGGTGACCCGGAGCGCGGTTGACGGGATTTATGAAATTGTAGGAAAAGACAGAGGCTATTTTGCGGGAAGTGCCGTATCCAGTAAGGAACGGGAAGAATCCATAACAAAAGAGATTACCATGGCGATTGGAATGGCGCTTATAATCATCTGGGTGATATTAACCCTTACCACAACATCCTGGATGGAACCGTTTTTGTTTATTTTCGTCATGGTTATTGCCATCATCCTGAATATGGGATCTAACCTGATGTTTGGCACCATATCATTTTTTTACGTTTTCCACGGCAGCCATTTTACAGCTGGCAGTATCCATGGATTATTCCATTTTCCTTTTACATACTTTTACGGCAATTAAAAATACCGGCATTGAGCTGCGCAAGGCCATGGAGCTGGCAATAAAGGAATCCTGCAGTTCCATACTGGCAAGCGGGGCCACCACCATTGTAGGGTTTCTTGTGATTGCATTCATGCGTTTTACCATTGGTAAGGATGTGGGTTTTGTGCTGACCAAGGGGATCATCTGCAGTCTGGCTACTGTATTGTTCCTTATGCCGACTTTGATCCTGCACTTTAATGATAAGATCGAAAAAACAGCCCATAAGCCCTTTATTCCTTCCTTTGACAGGTTCGCAAAACTGATGAACCGGATCCGGAAGCCTGTATTTATTATTGCCTTGTTCCTGGCCGTTCCCTGTTACTTCGGACAGAGTATGAACGTTTTCTACTACGGGGATGATGCCATCGGAGCCGGGCCGGGAACCAGAGTTTTTGAAGATACCAAGACCATCAATGAGGAGTTCGGGAAATCAAACATGATCATCGGCATAGTTCCCAATGGTTCGATTGTGACCGAACGGCAGCTGACGGATGCTTTGGAGGACCTGGAGTTTGTTAATTATGCAATGTCCATGGCAGGAACCGTGCCCAAGGGAATTCCGGAAAGCTTTCTTCCGGAGAAGGTAAGCGAACAGCTTCGAAGTGAGCGGTATGCCAGGCTTTTGATTTCCCTGAACACAGTTCAGGAGAGCCAGTATGCCTTTGAAAGCAGTCAGGAGCTGGAACGGGTGATCAGGGAATATTATCCGGAAGATGCTTATGTAATAGGCATGACTCCGACGACAATTGATATCCGTGATATATTGACCGATGACTATAATAAGGTTTCCCTGTTATCTTTAGCGGGAGTTGCCCTGGTTGTTTTTGCCACCTTCCAGTCTGTTCTGGTTCCGATCCTTGTAATCATACCCATTGAAGTCGCCATTTACTTAAACATGACGCTTCCCTATGTGATGGGAGACAGCATGGTATATATCGGATACATCATTGTAAGCTGCCTGCAGCTTGGTGCTACGATTGATTATTCCATCCTGATGACTAATAATTATCTGGGCTTTAGGAAGACCATGAATAACACGGACTCCGCCATGGCTGCCATTTCAAAAAGTACCCTTTCTATCCTGACGTCAGGCGGTATTCTTACGGTAGTTGGTTATCTTTTGTTTTTTACGTCGTCCATACAGGCTATTTCCCAGGTGGGACGCCTTGTGGGAAGGGGAGCGCTCTTAAGTATGATTTTGGTGCTTTCTCTTCTTCCGGCCTTGCTTAGCACCTTTGACAAGCAGATTCAGAAGCAGCAGCTCCGTGCGGCAAAGAGAAAGGAAAAACGGCGTTTAAGATATGGAAGAGCAAAAATAAAAGGAGAGAATGACCATGAAAAAGTATAATAGAATTCTGAGTATGGGCCTGGCTGTTATCGTTTCCCTTGAGTCCGTACTGCCGGCCCTGGCCGCGCCTGATGTGCCCCAGTATGATGAAACTCTTTATGTGACTCTGGATCCTTATGGGGATATAAAAGAAAGCAGCATTGTAAAAAAATTATCTGATGAATGGGAACAGCAGTATCGTGGATTACGGAGTTTACGATAAAGTAATGAACTTAACAGACCATTCGGAAGCTGTAATAGGAGAAGACGGCTCCATCACTTTTTCTCCGGAAGAAACGGGAGCACGGTTTTATTTTGAAGGCCGGACAAAAACAGAGAAATCCCAGCTTCCCTGGGACATTAAAGTGAGTTACCGTTTAAACGGGGTAGAAAAAAAGGCAGAAGAGCTGGCTGGTGAAAAAGGGCTTATTGAGGTCAATGTAGATCTGGTTCCCAATAAAGAAGTATCCGATTACTACCGGAATAACATGGCCCTCATGGCCAACACAGTTGTGGATATGGATAAGAACTTAAGCCTGGAGCCGAAGGAGCCCAGATACAGGCCGTTGGTAACTTAAATATGGTTGTTTTCTTTGAACTGCCTGGTGAGGAAGGCCATTATTCCATCCGCATCGGTTCAGATGATTTTAAATTTCCCGGCATAGTCTTTGCAATGGTGCCTTTGACCGTAAGCCAGCTTGATAAGGTTGCGGATTTAAGAGATGCCAAGGAAACCATGGAGGATTCGGCGGATGCTATCAGTGACAGCCTGGATGTGGTTTTTGACACCATGGGGAACATGCAAAAGGGGATTGCGGATACGGCAGATGGCCTCAGAGGACTTGATAAGACCAGACAGATATTTGCCGATTCCAAGGGCAAGGTGTATGAGAATGCGGACGAAGCCCTGGCGGCTCTTGACAATCTGTCCCAGACCCTGCGGCCTTTTTACAACCACACCCAGAATGCCGGAAATGCTTTAAACGAGATCAGGACCCAGACAAATCACATGGTGGCAATTCTTGATGACCTGTCACCTGATTTGGGAGAGTTGCAGGACAGCGTCCGGTACTTAAGGGATGAAGTGAAAGAACTGCGAAAAATGGCAAAAGATAATCAGACGGATTTAAAATCACAGGCTTTTTTGGCCCAGGTCAAAAAAAGTAGAAGGGCACTTAAATACCCTGACGGCTGAGCAGAAGCAGCTGGCAGATGAGCTTGCTTCTCTTGGGCAGGCGCTTCCTAAGCTGGCAGCGCTTAGCAATACCCTTAGTACGTCAACGGCAGGGATTAAGGATGAAGATTTGCGGAATTTAATCCAGGAGATCAAGGATGAAGGGCTGATAGACGAAGATGAGATATCCTCCTACCTGTTTAATGAAAAAGGCTACTCCATTCAGGAAATCAATGCCCTTACCAGTTACTTGTCCTCTGCATTGGGAACCGGCCGTATTGCCACCCCTTCTAAGGCATCCAAGGAAATGCTGGGTGCAGCCGCTCCTCTGGCGTCAATTCTTCCCCAGATTGTTGACAGCGGTGCAGGACTGACCGGAGATTTGGGGAAAATGCTTGGGATGACCGATATGCTGGTGGCAGACCTGCATTCTTTAAAAGGCCCTGTAAACGGAACGATTAACGGAGTAATTGACATAGCCACTGCTACAGGGAATATCTGTGATACGGCTGACGATCTGATCAATTCAACCGATGAATTAAATGGTATTTTAAACCGCCACCATGATGATCTGATCGCGACCTTAAATGATGTTGGAAAAATGACCGACAGCGCCTCCAGAGGCATTGATTCCATGAATGTATTTTTCCGCTCTCTTGAAAACCAGATGAAGGTAGTAGGTGATTCCCTAAACAGCAGCACAGAGAAAACCTTAAACGGCCTTGCAGGCACGTTAGATGAGGCGGGAAATGGGCTGGATCAGACCGATGTATTGAGAAACGCAAAAAATACCATCAAGGGGATGATTGATGACAAATGGGATGAATATACAATGGACGATACGACCATTTTAAACATTGACCTGGAGGCATCTCCGATGTCCATGACATCGGCGAAAAATCCGTCTCCCAGAAGCATTCAGATGATACTTCGTACCGAAGAAATAAAAGATAAAGAGGACAGTGAAGATTTAAAGGTGGATGAGGATTTTCATCCTGACGGAAATATTTTCCACCGTATTGGTAATATCTTCAAATATATCTGGGCGTCCATAACTTCTGTTTTTAAATAACGGTGTACAGGATCTTCCTGTCGTGGAGTACTATGGGAAGCCTTGGGCAGAGGCATAGTATTAAGCCTTAGAAGAAATTACATAACCTGCTCCTTGGATTCTGCCGGACGGCGGGGAGAGGACGGAATTTCATGGATATGCGGGGGACCGGCCAAAGGACTGACCGGAAGGGATTCAAAACAGAAGGATTTTAAGTTTACTAATAGACAGCAGAAAAAGAGATGGATTATGTCATATAATTCCTTCTCTTTTTCTGCTGCTTTTTATAGGCTTCCAATTCCCATGCGGTATTAAGAACTTTCATAGCCCTGATTGCGCAAAATCTTCAGATTCCAGAACATACATTCGAAAACACTTGAAAAAAATGGTTTGTCTATGTTACAATAAAGAAAAAGAACGTGTGTTCGAGGTGTAAAAATGCTGATTCAGGAAGAATTAAGTGTTCAGGAAAAGCTTGAAATATTATCAGATGCCGCAAAATATGATGTTGCCTGTACCTCCAGCGGAGTGGACCGAAAAGGAAAGGCAGGTACTCTTGGGAATACAAAGGCAGCGGGAATCTGCCATAGCTTTTCCGCAGACGGCAGGTGTATTTCTCTTTTAAAAATATTGTTTACCAACCAGTGCATCTATGACTGCAAGTACTGCATCAACCGATGCTCCAATGATGTGGTAAGGACTGCCTTTACCCCTGAGGAGGTGTGCCAGCTGACGATCCAGTTTTACCGTCGTAATTACATTGAAGGGCTGTTCCTCAGCTCAGGAGTTCTTCACAGTGCGGATTATACCATGGACTTAATTTACCAGACCCTTAAAAAGCTTCGTGAGGAATACCATTTTCACGGCTATATCCATGTAAAGGCAATCCCAGGTGCGGATCCGGTCTTAATTGAAAAGACAGGATTTCTGGCAGATCGTATGAGCATCAACCTGGAGCTTCCCACTGCCGACGGTCTTAAAAAGCTGGCGCCCGGTAAAAGCAGGAGCAAGATTCTAACGCCCATGAAGCAGATTCAGACAGGAATCGCGGCCAACCGTTACGAGCTGATGGAATATGGAAAGGTTCCGTCCTTTGTGCCCGCAGGTCAGAGCACTCAGATGATCGTGGGGGCCACTGGAGAGAATGATTTTCAGATGATGATGGTGGCAGAGGCACTTTATCAGAATTATGATTTAAAACGGGTCTTTTATTCAGCGTTTGTTCCGGTCAACCAGGACAGCAGTCTGCCGGCACTTCCGGGGGGACCTCCCCTTTTGCGGGAACACCGGCTGTATCAGGCGGACTGGCTCATGCGTTTTTATGGATTTCAGGCGGGAGAGCTGCTTTCTGAAGACCGTCCTAATTTTAATGTACTTCTGGACAAAGTGTGACTGGGCATTGCGTCACCTGGAATTATTTCCGGTGGAAGTAAATAAGGCGGATTATTATACTCTGCTGAGGGTTCCCGGAATGGGAGTGAAGTCGGTAAAGCGTATTATTGCGGCCAGAAGGAATGGTCCTCTTGATTTTGATGCCTTAAAAAAGATTGGTGTTGTATTAAAGCGGGCACTTTATTTTATTACCTGTTCCGGCAGGATGATGTATCCGGTCAAGATCGAGGAAGACTATATTTCCAGTCACCTTGTGGGTGAGGAGCAGAGAAAGGTATGGGAGATCGGTTCATCGGGAACCTTCCGCCAGCTTTCTTTGTTTGATGATAGGAATGTGCCCGCTTTGACAGATTTGGGAGGAGTCAGGCTATGAAGACAGTCTATTTGTGCGAGAACAGCGTGGAAGGCATTCTAAGCGGTATATATGCGGCATGGACCAGCAGAAAGGGACATGAGAATGTAAAGCTGGAACTTATGGGAGATGAGGACACCATGGAGCTGTTCTGCCAGTATGAAGAGGTTCCGGTCAATGCCCGGAACGCAGACAAGGTAGTACAGGCTATCAGGGGAAAGATATCAGAGGAAGCCTATATTGCTGTATATAAAGCTGCATTAAGCAAGGAAAGAGACCGTGGGGATAAGATATACCGCTTTTTAATTTACGGCTTTCATTTTTGTGCAAAGGTTGTTTCTATGCTTCAGGTTAAGGAGGTATTCGATATTTTTCAAATGTGCCGCAATATTGATAATGAGACTCATCTGCTCACAGGCTTTGTGCGCTTTGTGGAAATGGAGGGAGATCTTTTAGTGAGCCGGATCGGACCAAAGAATGATGTGCTTGTTCTTCTGGCGCCCCATTTTATGGACCGCCTGTCAGGAGAGAATTGGGTTATCTATGATGAAAACAGGAGAAAGGCAGTTTTGCATCCGGCATTTCGTCCCTGGTTCCTGGTGGATCTGATTTCACCGGAGTGGGAGGAACGAATGAAAAAGGCGTCGGCTGAAGACGAATATGAGGCGCTTTTTCAGCGGTTCAGAAAAAGTGTTTCCATTAAAGAAAGGACAAATCCGGTTTGCCAGCGCAATCATATGCCGCTCCGTTACCGGGCCTATATGCCTGAATTTTCCCATGGTTTAAAGGATTCCTGAGCCTTTCCGGTTTCAGGCAAAAGAAAGAAAAACCATTGTCTTTTCCCTTTTTTTCGGTTATCATAAAAGCAGGTTCCGGTTCAGGAACATTCCATATGCGTTTCTGCATGTTTTCCTGGTTTGCTGTTTATGAAACTGAATAATGAAATACCCTGCGGGTATATCTTTACACCCGGTAAAACGGGGTGGGCCCTGCCCAGAAATCATGGGCAGGAATAATGAAACACCCTGCGGGTATACCTTTATGCCCAGAAATCATGGGCAGGAATAATGAAAGGAGAGGCAGTATTTGTATAGTAAAGTTCATAGTGTGGGAATTAAGGGAGTAGAAGGGGTCCCTATCCTGGTGGAGGCGGATGTCAGCGATGGACTTCCGGGTTTTTCCATGGTTGGTTATCTCTCCTCTGAGGTGAGGGAAGCTCAGGACCGGGTAAGAACGGCGTTAAGAAATTCCGGTTTCCGGCTGCCTGCAAGAAAAGTCACTATCAATTTGTCTCCTGCCGACATTCGCAAGGAGGGAACTGCTTTTGATCTGCCCATTGCGGTTGCAATTCTGGCAGCTTCCGGCATGGTTAGGCCTGCTTCTTTGAGTCATTGCGTGATTTCCGGGGAATTAGGGCTGGACGGAGAGATTAAGTCCGTAAGGGGAGCGCTTTCCATTACTGCGGCTGCAAAAAAAGGACGGAAAGACTCAGTGTTTTCTGCCCAATGAGAACGTCAGAGAGGGCTTAATAATAGAAGGAATGGAAATTATCGGAGTGGGCCATCTGAAAGATTTAACAGAGCAGCTGAACTATCCGGAAAAACAAAAAGCAGGCTGTTTAATAAAAGGCGGGGTGATGGGGCAGAGGCAGACTTATGATGTCGATTTTTCGGAGATTGGAGGCCAACTCCTTTTAAGGCGGGCCACAGAGGTAGCGGTGGCAGGAATGCACAACATTCTTTATATTGGGCCTGCGGGGACCGGAAAGACCATGTTAGCCAAACGAATTCCAACGATCATGCCATCCCTGTCAATGGAGGAGGCAGTGGAAATATCAAAGATATACAGCGTATGCGGGCTGCTTTCCCAGGAAGAGCCTATGGTGGTAAAACGGCCTTTTCGAAGTCCTCATCATACCATTAGTCCAACGGCTCTGGCCGGAGGAGGGCGGATACCAAAACCAGGCGAGATCTCCCTGGCATCCGGAGGCGTTCTGTTTCTGGATGAATTACCCGAATTTCAAAGAAATACCATAGAGCTTTTAAGACAGCCTCTTGAGGAGCGGAAAATAACTGTTTCCAGAATGTTCGGCGCATATGAATTCCCGGCGGACTTTATGATGGCGGCAGCCTTAAATCCCTGCCCCTGCGGTTTTTTTCCGGACCGGACAAGGTGCAGATGTTCAGAGCAGCAGGTACGCAAATATTTAAGCAGGATATCAAAACCGCTGCTGGACCGGATCGATATCTGTGCGGAATCCGCAGCGGTCACATATGATGAGTTGCAGGAAAAAAGAGGCGGTGAATCCTCTGCATCCATACGGAAACGGGTTGAGAAAGCAAGAAAGATTCAAAAAAAGCGGTTTGAAGGCCGCGGGATATACTTTAACAGTTCCATGAATAAGGCTCTGATTGAGTTGTCCTGCGGTCTTGGAAAAGAGGAGCAGGAGTTTTTAAGAAAGGTATACGAAAATCTGGGACTCAGTGTGAGAGGCTATGAAAAGATATTAAAGGTATCCAGGACGATAGCAGACCTGGAAGGCTCTGATAAAATAAGAAAAAACCATCTGGCAGAGGCGGTGGGACTGCGCAGCATGGAAGAAAAATATTGGGGAGGAATTTATGGACAGTCATGAGGAACGGGAGTATTTATACTGGCTTTGTCATGTTCCGGCTCTGGGAGCCATAAAAATAAAAAAACTTTATGATTACATCGGAAGCTATAAAGGAATATATAATATAGAAGAAAAAGAATTGGAACGGTCAGGGCTGCTAAAAAAAGACAGAAGCTTCCCTTTTTGAGGAGATGAAAAGGAAGAAAGACGCCTGCAGATCAGAGCTGGCGGAATTGGAAAATAGAGGAATTCATTTTGTTACGCCTTATGACAAAGAATATCCAAAACGGCTTCTTGCAATTTATGGATACCCGATGGGAATCTTTTATAAAGGAAAGCTGCCCGAAGATGAAAGGCCTGCAGTTTCCATAATCGGAGCCAGGAATTGTACCAATTATGGAAAACAGATGGCCGCTTACCTGGCAAGGGAGCTTTCCAGGGCAGGAATCCAGATTATCAGCGGACTGGCATGGGGAATTGACGGTGCGGGCCATCAGGGAGCGTTAGATGCCGGCGGGGATACCTATGGAGTTTTGGGCTGCGGAATCAATATCTGCTATCCCAGGGAGAATTATGGATTATATGAACGGATGGCAGCCCAGGGAGGAATCCTTACGGAGTTTATGCCAAACGAAGCGCCAAGGCCCTGTAATTTTCCCATGAGGAACCGGATCATCAGCGGGCTGTCAGATGGGATCCTAGTGATTGAGGCCCGGGAAAAAAGCGGCTCCCTGATCACTGCAAACCTGGGACTTGACCAGGGAAAAGAAATTTTTGCTCTTCCCGGAAGGGTGACAGACCCCTTAAGCGCGGGCTGTAACCGGCTTATTTCCGAAGGTGCTGGAATTTTGTTAAGCCCTGATTCTGTGCTGGAATATTTCAAATTACAGGGTGGTAATATATTAAGAGTTCATGAAAAAGATAAGAACGGACTTGTCAAAAAAAGAAAAAATGGTGTATAGTTGCCTAGATTTGCAACCGATGAATCTGGAAAAGATTATATCTTTAAGTGGATTGTCTGTCAGCGATTGTATGAGCGCTCTTTTAGAATTAGAGCTGAAGGGCTGTGTCGTGCAGACATCCCATCAATATTATGGTAAGAAACTATAGGCGAGGAGTTTGGTATGGCGAACTGTTTAGTAATTGTGGAATCACCGGCAAAGGTAAAAACGATAAAAAAATTCCTGGGAGCGAATTATGAAGTGGATGCCTCTAACGGACATGTGAGGGATCTCCCGAAAAGTCAGATGGGAATTGATGTGGAGCATGATTTTGATCCCAAATATATAACAATCAGGGGAAAAGGCGATATCCTGGCCAAACTTAGGAAAGAAGTGAAAAAGGCCGACAAGATTTATCTTGCAACTGACCCTGACCGGGAGGGAGAAGCGATTTCCTGGCATCTGATGAAGGCTTTAAAGCTTGATGAACTAAAGGATAAGCAGGTGTACCGGATCAGCTTTAACGAGATTACGAAGAATGCGGTAAAGACTTCCTTAAAAACCCCAAGAGCGATTGATATGGATCTGGTGGATGCCCAGCAGGCCAGAAGGGTTTTGGACCGTATGGTTGGATATATGATCAGTCCTCTCCTTTGGGCGAAGGTAAAAAGAGCTTAAGCGCCGGCCGGGTCCAGTCAGTGGCATTGCGTCTGATCAGTGACAGGGAGGAAGAGATCAATGCATTTATTCCAGAAGAATACTGGAACCTGGAAGCCATTTTAAAGCAGGATGGAAGCAAAAAGCCTCTGACTGCTAAATTTTATGGTGATAAAACGGCAAGATTGCCATTGGTAAAAAGGAAGAACTGGATGAAATACTGAAAGGTCTTGAAAATCAGACTTATCAGGTGGAAGAAGTAAAAAAAGGGGAAAGAGTTAAGAAAGCCCCCATACCATTTACTACCAGCACCCTTCAGCAGGAAGCGTCCAAGGTACTTAATTTTTCAACCCAGAAAACCATGCGTCTGGCCCAACAGCTATATGAAGGTGTGGAGGTCACAGGACATGGAACCGTGGGACTTATCACCTATCTGCGAACCGATTCCACCAGAATCGCGGAAGAGGCAGATATTGCGGCAAGAGAATATATTGGAAAGCAGTATGGCAGCCAGTATGTGGCAAATGGGGAACAGGCGAAAAAAAGCAATGCAAAGATCCAGGATGCCCACGAGGCGATCCGTCCTACTGATATTGCCCTGACCCCGGTTATGGTAAAGGAATCCCTGCAGCGGGATTTATTCAGGCTTTACCAGCTGATCTGGAAACGTTTTGCAGCCAGCAGAATGCAGCCGGCCGTTTACGAGACCACTTCAGTAAAAGTGGGAGCCGGAAGTTATGTTTTCACGCTTTCCGCGTCAAGACTGTCCTTTGACGGTTTTATGTCCGTATATGTACAGGAAGATGATAAGGAAGACAACAATGTATTGCTGGGCAATCTGGAAAAAGGCAGCATCCTTAAGCTGGATAAACTGGAGAGCGGACAGCACTTCACCCAGCCGCCGGCGCATTTTACGGAGGCCGCCCTTGTAAAGGCTATGGAAGAACAGGGGATCGGGCGTCCAAGTACTTATGCCCCTACCATTACGACTATCATTGCCAGGCGTTATGTGGCAAAGGAAAATAAAAATCTTTATGTGACAGAACTGGGCGAAGTGGTCAACAGCATGATGAAACAAAGCTTCCCAAGCATTGTGGATGTTACTTTTACTGCCAATTTAGAATACCTTCTTGACAGAGTGGGAGATGGTTCCGTCCAGTGGAAGACGGTTGTGAAAAACTTCTATCCGGATTTAAAAGAAGCGGTAGATAAAGCCCTTGTGGAATTAGAATCCGTGACCATCGCCGATGAAGTGACAGATGAAATCTGCGAGCTGTGCGGTCGGAACATGGTCATAAAGTACGGCCCTCATGGTAAATTCCTGGCTTGCCCCGGATTTCCTGATTGTAAGAATACAAAGCCCTATCTGGAAAAGATCGGCGTACCTTGTCCGAAATGCGGAAAAGAAGTAGTAATAAAGAAAACCAAAAAGGGCAGAATATATTACGGATGTGAGGCGAATCCTGAATGCGATTTCATGTCCTGGCAGAGGCCTTCCACTAAAACCTGCCCCAAGTGCGGTGCTTACATGGTTGAAAAAGGAAACAAATTACTTTGCTCGAATGAGCAATGCGGATATAGCGCTGACAAATAGGAAAAAAGAAATATTATTAAGAAAATCGAAAATCTTCAAAAAACTATTGTTATTTGAATATAATAATGTTAATATTTAATCATTAGAGGTGTATTTTAGTTTTTCACATAAATTCTTAAGGAGGTTTTCGGCTATGAGCGTACAGTTGTTGGACAAAACTAGAAAAATTAACAAATTATTGCATAACAATAATTCGCATAAGGTAGTATTTAACGATATCTGTGAAGTGCTGACCGAGATCCTGAATTCGAATATTCTTGTGATCAGCAAGAAGGGAAAGGTGCTGGGCATTGGCCTGACACCGGACATTGAGGAGATTCAGGAGCTGATCGCGGACCAGGTTGGCGGTTATGTTGATACCATGTTAAATGAGCGTTTACTAAGCATTTTATCAACGAAGGAGAACGTTAATCTGGAAACGCTGGGTTTCACTGGTGACAATATCAGAAAATACCAGGCAATTATCACACCTATTGACATTGCAGGGGAAAGGCTTGGAACCCTGTTTATTTATAAATCCGATTCCCAATATGATATAGACGACATCATTTTAAGTGAATACGGCACTACGGTGGTGGGACTGGAAATGATGCGTTCCGTTAATGAGGAAAATGCGGAGGAGACCAGAAAAGTGCAGATTGTAAAATCTGCAATCAGCACCTTATCTTTTTCCGAGCTAGAAGCCATTACCCATATCTTTGAGGAACTGGATGGCAATGAGGGCATCCTGGTGGCAAGCAAGATCGCTGACCGTGTAGGAATCACCCGTTCCGTTATTGTCAACGCCCTTCGGAAGTTTGAAAGCGCTGGAGTGATTGAATCCAGATCCTCCGGTATGAAGGGAACTTATATCAAGGTATTGAATGATGTGGTGTTTGATGAATTGAAAGCCATTAAGGCCGGAAACGTTAAAAATATACAGGAACGCCGTGATATAAAAGATATGTAAGATCCAATGTCAGAAGAAAAAGAGCAGAGAGAAAAACTGCTCTTTTTTATAGTAAAAGGTGAAAGAAAAAAACGTTCAGTTTTTAATTTGTGAACCGGTCAATATTCCTTCCCATCCAATTGATTCATAAGTACACAAAATATGGCAGTATGTGTTTAATTTGAACACAAAATGTAAAAAAAATACTTGCATCGTGTAGAAAGATATGCTATACTGGCTAAGCTGACAAAAAACACGCCTGCGGATTCCAGAGGAAGGTGCCGGATACCGGTCTCCTCGGAAGCAAAAGAAGCGGGCGGAAGTAAAACCAAATGGAGGTAATAACATGAGTGTTATTTCAATGAAGCAGCTTTTGGAAGCTGGCGTACACTTCGGTCATCAGACCAGAAGATGGAACCCTAAGATGGCTCCATACATTTACACTGAGAGAAACGGCATCTACATCATTGATCTGCAGAAGTCTGTAGTAAAGGTAGATGAAGCTTACAAGGCAGTATCCGATATTGCTGCAGAAGGCGGCAAGATCCTTTTCGTAGGAACAAAGAAGCAGGCTCAGGATGCTATCAAATCTGAGGCAGAGCGTTGCGGAATGTATTTCGTTAATGAGAGATGGCTTGGCGGTATGCTTACAAACTTTAAGACAATCCAGTCCAGAGTTGCAAGATTAAAGCAGATCGAGACCATGTCCGAGGACGGTACATTTGATGTTCTTCCTAAGAAAGAAGTTATCGCTCTTAAGAAAGAGTGGGAGAAATTAGAGAAGAACTTGGGCGGAATCAAGGATATGAAGAAGATTCCGGATGCGATTTTCGTTGTAGATCCTAAGAAAGAAAGAATCTGCGTTCAGGAAGCTCATACACTGGGAATTCCGTTAATTGGTATCGCTGATACAAACTGTGATCCTGAAGAACTTGATTTCGTGATTCCAGGTAATGATGATGCGATAAGAGCCGTTAAGTTGATTGTATCCAAAATGGCAGACGCAGTGATCGAGGCAAACCAGGGCGAGGCAGTAGCGGAAGAAGCAGAAGCAGCTCAGGAAACAGAAGAGACTGTAGAAGCTTAATTATTCAGGCGATTGGATGCTTCGACCTGCTTTGAGAAGCGGGTCGAAGCTTTTTTTTACTGGAAAAAGGTTCCTGTGCATAAAATGACCTTTGAGATTATCAAAGATGAAATAAACGCTCTGCAGGCATACCTTTATGCCCGAAAAGCATGGGCAATAGCAATGAAATCAATTGATGGAGGGAAAACAAATGGCAGCAATTACAGCTGGAATGGTAAAAGAATTAAGAGAGATGACTGGCGCGGGCATGATGGACTGCAAGAAAGCTCTCGCACAAACAGATGGTGATATGGAAAAAGCGGTAGAGTTCTTAAGAGAAAAAGGACTTGCAGCTGCTTCTAAGAAGGCAGGAAGAATTGCAGCAGAGGGTATTGTTACCACTGTTGTGACCGAAGACGGAAAGTCTGCAGCAATTGTTGAAGTAAACAGCGAGACAGACTTCGTTGCAAAGAACGCCCAGTTCCAGGAATATGTTGCAGATGTTGCAGCTCAGGTGCTTGCTTCCCAGGCAAATGACATTGATGCATTCCTTGCAGAGACATGGATAAAGGACAGCTCCTTAACCGTTGCTCAGGCACTGTCCAGCCAGATCGCAGTGATCGGTGAAAATATGAACATCAGAAGATTTGAAAAGATCGCTACCGACGGTGTGGTTGTTGATTATATCCATGGTGGCGGAAGAATCGGTGTTTTGATTGAAGCGGAAGCAGAAGTGGTAAATGATGCGGTAAAGGAAGCTTTAAAGAATATTGCTATGCAGATTGCTGCATTAACACCAAAGTATGTGAGGAGAGATGAAATTTCTCAGGAATTCATTGCTCATGAGACAGAAATCTTAAAGGCACAGGCTAAGAATGAGAACCCTGATAAGCCGGACAACATTCTTGAGAAGATGATCGTAGGCCGTTTAAACAAGGAATTAAAGGAATTCTGTCTTGTTGACCAGGCTTATGTAAAAGACGGAGATTTAACAGTTGGCAAGTACTTAGAGCAGGTTTCTAAGGAAGTCGGCGGTAAGGTAGATGTGAAGAAGTTCGTACGTTTTGAGACTGGCGAAGGTCTTGAAAAGAAGGAAGACAACTTTGCAGAAGAGGTTGCAAAGCAGATGCAGTAATCTTGTAACAGGATTCTGGGGGGAATCCCATGGGTATCCATGGGATTTTTCTTTTAAGACAGTGTCCGTTTACCATTGACAGATGTTTCCATATTAGCGAACATCACTATACCAAAGGAGTTGAGGAAAGTGGCTAAATATATTTTAAAGCGTATCGCTATGGCGATTGTAACCATCTTTGCTGTTGCATCGGTTACTTTCTTTGTCATGAATATGGTGCCAGGCGGCCCCTTCATGTCTGAGAAGGCTATCAGTCCACAGCCCAGGCGGCCCTTAATGAAAAGTACGGCCTGGACAAACCATTAAGCGAACAGTATACGACCTATATGAAGGATTTGCTTCACGGCAATCTGGGATTGAGCGTAAAACAGCGTGGCCGTACAGTAAATATGATCATTGAAACAAAGTTCCCTGTATCTGCAAGAATCGGCGGGATTGCAATCCTGACTGCTGTTCTTGTTGGTGTTCCATTAGGCAGTATTGCTGCATTCAAGCGCGGAACCGCTGTTGATAATATCATTATTATCTTCAGTACATGCGGTATCGCGGTACCAAGCTTTGTGGTATGTACTATTTTAATGTATGTTTTGAGCTTGAAGCTGGGACTTCTTCCCACGTTTGGACTGGCATCGTGGAAAAACTACATCATGCCCGTAATGGCTCTGGCATTTTATCCGTCCTCCTATATCGCACGTCTGATGCGTTCTTCCATGTTGGATGTTATGGGACAGGATTACATGCGAACAGCTCGTGCGAAAGGACTTTCCCAGATGGTCAGCATCTTTAAGCATGCACTTCGTAATGCGATTCTTCCGGTTGTTACATACTTAGGACCGCTTTTAGCCTATACCGTAACAGGAAGCTTTATTGTAGAGAAGATATTTACGATTCCAGGCCTGGGATCTGAATTCATTGGTTCCATTACAGGACGTGACTATCCTCTTATTATGGGTACTACGATTTTCCTTGCTACTTTAATGGTTATCATGAATGTGATTGTCGACGTTGCTTATAAATTCATCGATCCACGAATTAATCTGAAGTAAGGGAAAGGAGAAAGAAGATGCCAAAGAATAAATTATCAATGCAGCTTAATGTGGAAGACTTTCTCCCGGCAAGTGATGCAGAAAAAGAAAGCCTGACTGTCATGCGCAAGAGCGTTGGATTTTGGAAGGATGGAATTAGGCGCCTTAAAAAGAACAAGATTTCAATGGTCAGCCTTGCTGTGATCATTATTGTATTTATATTGTCCTTTATTGTTCCTCAGTTTTACCCATATAGCTATGAGCAGCAGATCCGCGGAAGCGAAAATCTTGCTCCCATGCAGTATTCCCAAAAGGAACTGACTGCCATGGATGCAGGAGAGGATGTATTTCCTCATATTTTAGGAACGGATAGTCTGGGACGTGACTATGCGGTCCGTGTCATGATGGGAAGCCGTGTTTCCCTGATGGTCGGCCTGATTGCTTCCTGTATCATTTTACTTATCGGATCCATTTACGGTTCCATCGCAGGCTTTTTCGGCGGCTGGGTGGATATGATCATGATGCGAATTGTTGATATGATTTATACGGTTCCGGATATTCTGATCATCGTATTGCTCTCCGTTGCCTTTGACCAGCCTCTAAAAGCCTTGTCCCAAAAGGCAGGTTTTCAATGGATCCAGGTCATCGGTGTTAACCTGATCAGTATTTTCGTTGTATTTGCCCTGCTTTACTGGGTGGGTATGGCCCGTATCGTACGAAGCCAGATCCTGATTTTAAAGGAACAGGAATATGTAACCGCGGCAAGAGCCCTTGGCGCCTCCAGTGGTCATATCATTAAGAAGCATTTGCTTACAAACTGCATTGGTACTTTGATTGTTACGACTACACTGCAGATTCCGTCCTCAATTTTTACGGAAAGCTTTTTGAGCTTCCTTGGCCTTGGTGTTGCTGCACCCATGCCTTCTTTGGGAAGCCTTGCAAGTGCCGCATTAAATGGTCTGCAAAGCTATCCTCACCGTTTGTTTGCGCCGGCTTTTGCAATTTCTATTATTATTTTAAGTTTCAATCTGTTGGGCGATGGTCTGCGTGATGCATTCGATCCAAAACTGAAAGATTAAGGAGGAGAGATCAATGAGTGAATATTTGGTTAATATTGAAAATGAACGTCTTTCCTTCTTTACTCCAGCAGGAGAAGTTAAGGCTCTTAATGATGTATCCCTTCATCTTCGTGAGGGAGAGGTTCTTGGCATTGTTGGCGAGTCTGGTTCCGGTAAGTCTGTAACAGCTTACAGTCTTATGGGCCTTACCGCTTATCCCGGACGCTTGATCGGCGGATCCCTTCAGTTTAACGGCCACCAGATTGAGCAGATGACAGAGAAGGAAATGAGAAAGATCCGTGGAAATGAAATTTCAATTATTTTCCAGGACCCCATGACCAGCTTAAACCCGGTTTATACCATTGGAAACCAGATTACTGAAGTAATCATGCTCCATACAAATAAAAATAAGCAGCAGGCAAATGAAAGAGCAAGAGAGCTTTTGGCCCTGGTAGGAATCAATGAGCCGGATAAGCGTTTGAAGCAGTACCCTCATGAGCTGTCCGGTGGTATGCGTCAGCGTGTCATGATTGCCATTGCCCTTGCATGCGAACCAAAGCTTTTGATCGCAGATGAGCCGACTACGGCTCTGGATGTGACCATTCAGGCACAGATTCTGGAGCTTATGATGGAACTCAAAGAGAAGCTTGGAATGGCAATCATCATGATCACTCATGACCTGGGTGTTGTTGCCAACATGTGCGACCGCATTGCAGTTATGTATGCAGGAAAAGTGGTGGAATATGGTGATACAAATGATATTTTCTATAATCCAAGCCATGAATATACAAAAGGATTGATCCGAAGCATTCCAAAGCTTACGGAAAAAGAACATAACAAGCTGGTTCCCATTGAAGGAAGCCCTGTTGATATGCTGAATCCGCCTGCAGGCTGTCCTTTTGCACCCAGATGCAGGGCCTGCATGAAGATTTGTCTGCGTGAAATGCCGCCGTATACGGATATATCTGATATTCACTATAGTGCCTGCTGGCTGCTTCAGAAACAGGATTTTGAGAAACAACAGGCGCAGAAGGGAGACGCATGATGGACAATAAATATCTTGTAGAGGTTAAGAACTTACAGCAGTATTTCCCTGTTGCCGGAGGCAAGTTATTTGAGAAAAAGGTCGTAAAGGCAGTGGATGACGTTTCCTTTGGAATCAAAAAGGGTGAAACTCTGGGACTGGTTGGAGAATCAGGCTGCGGAAAAACCACCACAGGCCGTACTCTGCTTAGGCTATATGAGCCTACCGCAGGAAAGATTTTCTTTGACGGAGAAGATATTACCAAGGTAAATATGCTCCCTTACCGTCAGAAGATGCAGATCGTGTTCCAGGATCCTTATGCCAGCCTGGATCCCCGTATGACCGTTGGGGATATTATTGGTGAAGCGATTGACATCCATCATCTGGCTTCCAGTAAAAAGGATCGTACAGATCAGATCATTTCCGTGCTCTCTACCGTAGGACTTAATTCAGAGCATGCAAACCGTTATCCTCATGAATTTTCCGGCGGTCAGCGTCAGCGTGTGGGCATTGCCCGTGCCCTGGCAGTGAATCCTCAGTTCATTGTCTGTGACGAGCCGGTATCGGCGCTGGATGTTTCCATTCAGGCACAGGTTGTCAATATGTTTGAACAGCTTCAGGAAGAAATGGGCCTGACCTACCTGTTTATTGCCCATGATCTTTCCATTGTGAAGCACATTTCCAACCGGATCGGCGTTATGTACTTAGGAAAAATGGTAGAGCTTGCAGACAGCTATGAACTGACCTTCCACAGCGTGCATCCGTATACCAAGAGCCTGATTTCTGCTATTCCTATCGCAGACCCGGAAACCAGCCGTAAATCCAAGAGAATTGTCCTGGAAGGGGATGTACCAAGCCCGGTAAATCCGCCATCCGGCTGCCGTTTCCGTACCCGGTGCCCTTATGCAGATGAGCTTTGCGCTGCTGAAGAACCAGAGTGGAGAGAGGTTTCTTCCGGCCATTATGCCGCATGCCACCATCTGGACAAAGTAAACTGATTTCCATTGCCATTTTATGGTTTTTATGCTATGCTAAGAATTAATCGGCACAACAAGCGTACAACGTGTTGCTGTGCCGATTAATATATTTTGTAGGAGGGAATTTATGAAAAAAAATGTCACTTGTATTGGCTGCTGTTATGGCAACCGGCATGATTCTTTCTGCCTGCGGCGGTAATAAATCAGCTGGTCCATCTGCAGGCGGTACCACTGCCTCGGCAAACGGGGAGACAACGACCCCCGCAGGAGGAACATCAGGAGGCCTTGACCTTGCAGTTCAGGTTGGCCCGGATCCGGAAAGCATTGATCCCGCTTTAAATAGTGCGGCTGATGGTGCGAACGTGATCGTACATGCATTTGAAACCCTGATGATTGTGGATTCAGAAAACAAGATTGTTCCTGGCCAGGCAGAATCTTATGATGTATCCGAGGATGGGATGACCTATACCTTCCACCTTCGTGACGGTCTGAAATGGAGTGATGGATCTCCTTTGACTGCCAATGACTTTGTGTACTCATGGAAGAGACTGGCAGATCCTGAGACAGCGGCTCCTTATGCAGCAGATATGCTGGGCTATGTAAAGGGCTATGAAGAGGCTGCAGCCGGAAACCTGGATGCACTTGGTGTTTCTGCTTCCGATGACAAGACACTTGTAGTGGAATTATCCGCTCCCTGTGTATATTTTTCAAAGCTTGTTACCCATGCATCCATGGTTCCTGTACAGCAGGCATCTGTAGAGGCAAATGGGGAGCAGTGGAGTTTAAAGCCTGAGACTTATATTTCCAACGGACCTTTAAAGATGACCGAATGGGTACCAGGTTCTCATATTACCTTTGCAAGAAATGAAAATTACTGGAATGCAGATAAGATTACTTTAAATACATTGAAATTCGTTCTGATGGAAGATTCCAATGCGGCTTACAGTGCTTATCAGACCGGTGAAGTGTCCATGATTAAGGATGTGCCTACAGAGGAGATTCCTGCTCTTAAGGGCAAAGAAGAGTTCCATGTAGAACCAGGCATGGGTATTTCCTATATAGATTTCCAAAACCAGAAAGAGCCCTTTAATAATCCGGATGTGCGTAAAGCTTTAAGCCTTGCAATTGACCGTGATTATCTGGCTAATACTGTTATGCAGGGAATTGGCGCTCCGGCAACAAACTTTGTTCCCCGCGGTGTTTCAGATGCGGAGGGCGGAACCTTTTTTGAGGATGTAACACGGAAGAATAACGGCGGCGACTTCTTTAACGTTGAAGATTATGAAGCCGATGTTGTAAAGGCAAAAGAGCTTCTTGCAAAGGCCGGATATCCTGATGGAAAGGGTTTCCCCATTGTTGAGTACATGACCAATGACGCAGGCTATAACAAACCGGTGGCTGAATACTTACAGAGCTGCTGGAAAGAAGCCCTTGGCATCAACGTGGACATTAAGATCATTGAGTGGGCTACCTTTACACCTACCCGCCGTGCCGGTGATTATCAGATTGCCCGTGATGCATGGAGTCTTGATTATGATGATCCTTCCAATCTGCTGAATTTAATGATGTCTACAAGCGGCAATAACAATGCCTTGTACAAAAATCCGGAGCTTGACAAGCTGCTCAATGAAGCAAACTCTACCGCTGATGTTGCAGAACATTATGCGAAGCTTCATGAGGCAGAAAACATGATCCTTAACGATGCTGCCATTGCTCCTATTGTTTATAGGAATGAATTCTGGTTACAGGATCCTAAGTTAAAGGGAACATGGTATTCTCCGTATGGTTACTGGTTCTTCCAGTATGCTACCATGGAATAAGAAAAATCTATTGTTTATAAACAGCACCCGGGAATATTCCCGGGTGTTTTTTGTCGGTGTAATCTTGTCATATAAACCATTTTTCCATTGCTATTTTCCTGCTTTTATGTTATGCTAAAAAGTAAGTCGCCGCAGTAGCTGATTAAAGCGTTATTGCGTTGATAGAATATGATTTTTATTAGGAGGACGATCTATGAAAAAAATGTCACTTGTGTTGGCTGCTGTTATGGCCTCCGGTATGATTCTTTCCGCTTGCGGCGGAAATAATACTGCTGGCACAAAAGCAGGTTCTGACACAAACACAACTGCGGCAGCCGGCGGCGAAACCACAGCTCCCGCAAATGGAACATCCACAGCACTTGATCTTGCAGTACAGGTTGGACCAAATCCCGAAACAATTGATCCGGCATTGAACAGCGCCGTAGATGGTGCAAATATAATTGTTCATGCATTTGAGCCTCTGATGATCGTTGATTCGGAGAACAAGATTGTGGGCGGTCAGGCTGAATCCTATGATGTATCTGAGGATGGCCTTACCTATACCTTCCATCTTCGTGACGGCTTAAAGTGGAGTGATGGCACACCGCTGACAGCCGAGGATTTTGTATTTTCCTGGAAGAGACTTGCTGATCCCAATACGGCTGCTCCATATGCAGGAGATATGTTAGGCTATGTAAAGGGATATGAAGAAGCAGCGGCAGGCAATCTGGATGCCCTTGCTCTTACCGCTCCTGATGATAAAACCTTTGTGGTTGAGTTATCAGTTCCCTGTGTATATTTTTCAAAGCTAATTACCCATGCATCCATGGTTCCGGTACAGAAGGCTGCGATTGAAGCAAGTGGTGACCAGTGGACCTTAAAGCCGGAAACCTATGTGAGCAATGGGCCTTTAAAGATGGCTGAATGGGTACCAGGCTCCCACATTACCTTTGCTAAAAATGAAAACTACTGGAATGCAGAGAAAGTTACTTTAAATACCCTGAAATTTGTTCTGATGGAAGATGGAAATGCGACCTACAGCGCATATCAGGCTGGAGAAGTTTCCATGATCAAGACCCTTCCTACGGAAGAGATCCCAAGCCTTAGAGAAACCGAGGATTTCCAGATCGGATCCACCATGGGTACGTATTATATCAGCTTCCAGACACAGAAGGAGCCCTTTAATAACCCGGATGTACGTAAGGCACTGAGCCTTGCAATTGACCGTGACTATGTTGCCAATACTGTTATGCAGGGAATTTACGCTCCGGCAACGAACTTTGTTGGCCCTGGCATCTCTGATGAAGAAAATGGTTCTTCCTTTGAAGAAGTGACCCGTAAGAATAATGGCGGCGATTTCTTTAATGTTGCCGATCATGACGCTGATATTGCCAAGGCAAAAGAACTTCTTGCAAAAGCAGGCTATCCGGATGGCCAGGGATTCCCGACCATTGAATACATGACCAATGACCAGCTGTTCCATAAACCATTAGCTGAGTATTTACAGAGTTGCTGGAAGGAAGCACTGGGAGTTAATATGGATATTAAGATCGTTGAATGGTCTACCTTTACACCTACCCGCCGTGCAGGAGATTTCCAGATCGCACGTAACGGCTGGTTATATGACTATGACGATCCATCCAATATGCTGAACTTATTGAAATCCACCAGCGGTAATAATGATGGTAAGTACAACAACCCTGAAGTTGATAAAAAGCTTGATGAAGCAAACTCCACTCCTGATGTTTCAAAGCACTATGCATTGCTGCACGAAGCAGAGAACATGATTTTAGAGGATTCCGCTATCGCTCCGGTTGCTTACTACAGCCAGCCATGGTTACAGGATCCCAAGTTAAAAGGCACATGGTATTCTCCATATGGCTACTGGTTCTTCCAGTATGCTACCATGGAGTAGGAAAGGTTGTCTGAATTAAAAAAAACACCCGGAAAATAATTCCCGGGTGTTTTGCTTTTATCCGGTCTTTGCTCCCTGCCTGCAAACTTCCTCTTTCCAACCATCCGAAAGTATGCTATAATCTCCTAAGACAATACAAAAGTACAGGAGAGTTAAGGCTATGAATCCAAGACGTGTATTATTAAAACTCAGTGGCGAAGCTCTTGCTGGTGCGAATAAGACGGGCTTTGACGAAGCTACTGTTAAAGAGGTTGCACGGCAGGTTAAAATATCCGTGGAGGCAGGTGTCGAAGTAGGCATTGTCATTGGCGGAGGTAACTTCTGGAGAGGCAGAACCAGCGATGCCATTGACCGTCCAAAGGCGGATCAGATCGGCATGCTTGCTACAATAATGAACTGCATTTATGTTTCCGAGATTTTCCGTAATGCCGGGATGGGCACTCAGATACTGACCCCGTTTGAATGTGGTTCCATGACTGAGCTTTTTTCTAAAGACAGGGCTAACATGTATTTTGCAGAAGGTAAAGTCGTATTTTTTGCCGGAGGAACAGGTCATCCTTATTTTTCAACCGATACAGGCATTGCGCTTCGTGCCATTGAAATGGAGGCGGATTGTATTTTACTGGCAAAGGCCATTGATGGTGTATATGACAGCGATCCGAAGACAAATCCCAATGCTGTTAAATATGATAAGATCTCCATTCAGGAAGTCATCGAAAAGCAGCTTGGTGTCATTGATTTAACAGCTTCCATCATGTGTATGGAAAATAAGATGCCCCTTACTGTATTCAGCTTAAATGAAAAAGATAGCATTGCCAATGCAATGCAAGGAAAAATAAACGGTACCATAGTGACCGCATAAACCAGGAGGACGATATGCAGGAAAGTTTACAGGTTTACGAAGACAAGATGAACAAGACATTAAAAGCGCTGGAGAATGAATACATGACAATCCGCGCAGGACGTGCCAACCCGCATGTACTGGATAAAATCAAAGTGGATTATTATGGAACGCCAACCCCTCTCCAGCAGGTCGGCAACATTTCCATCCCGGAAGCCCGGATGATTGTGATCCAGCCATGGGAGAAGAGTCTGTTAAAGGCAATTGAAAAAGCAATTCTCACCTCTGATCTTGGAATCAACCCGACCAATGACGGCAATGTGATCCGCCTTGTATTTCCGGAGCTCACTGAGGAACGCAGAAAAGATCTGGTAAAGGATGTAAAGAAAAAGGGAGAGGCAGCAAAGATTGCTATCCGTAACATCCGCCGGGATGCCAATGACTTATTTAAAAAGCAGTTAAAGGCAGAGGAAATTTCAGAAGATGAACAGGCAGAGGCTGAAGACAAGATTCAGAAGCTGACAGACAAGATGATCGCCCAGGTAGACAAAATGATTGAAGAAAAGTCAAAGGATCTTCTTACTGTATAAATATTTTGAACAGGGGCAGGCATTTTGCCTGTCCTGTTTTATATATCAGAATATTCCTTTGGAATTCCCTGATATATAAAACCGCGCTCCTCTGGGATGCGCACTCCGCGCTAAGGAAGTATGGTTGCTAAAGCAACTGCGCTCCGGCGCAAGAGTCTGCTCTGCAGACTCTTTATTCTGTTTTAAAAGGAGCGGCATTATATGGACAAAATGAATGAGAACATGGTGATTCCGGAGCATGTGGCAATTATATTGGATGGCAATGGCAGATGGGCAAAAAAACGGGGGCTTCCAAGAAGCGTGGGCCACAAGGAAGGATGCGTGACTGTAGAAAGAACGGTGGAGGATGCAGCAAGGCTTGGAATTAAGTATCTGACGGTTTACGGTTTTTCAACGGAAAACTGGAAACGCACTTCAGATGAAGTGGGAGCCTTAATGCAGCTGTTCCGCTATTATATGGTCAGGCTTTTAAAAGTCGCCAAAGCCAATAATGTGCGTGTAAAGATGATCGGTGACAGGAAACGGTTTGACCAGGATATTGTAGAGGGAATCGGTAAACTGGTGGAAGAGACGAAAGGCAATACAGGCCTGACCTTTGTCATTGCGGTTAATTACGGCGGCCGCGATGAAATTGTCCGGGCTGTCAGGAAGATCATGAAGGATTCGGCGGAAGGTAAGCTTTTGCCGGAGAATATGACAGAAGAAGTTTTTTCTTCTTATCTGGACACAGAGGGAATTCCGGATCCGGACCTTCTCATACGCACCAGCGGAGAGCTGCGGCTATCCAACTACCTGCTGTGGCAGCTGGCTTATACGGAACTCTATGTGACGGATTGCTTTTGGCCTGATTTTAATATGGAAGAAATGAAAAAGGCAATTGCAGCGTACAATAGTAGGGAACGAAGATTTGGGGGAGTGAAGTGATTCGGAGGGAGGAAACACCATGTTTACAACCAGACTGATAAGCGGAGTCATTCTCGTTATAATTGCTCTTTTTACAGTTGGAAGTGGGGGAGTCTTGCTTTTTGCCACAACCGTTTTCATTTCCATGATTGGTTTGTTTGAGTTGTATCGTGTGATGAAAATACAGAAAAACCCACTGGGATTTATGGGGTATCTAACGGTCTTGTCCTATTATGGGCTGCTGTGGTTTCGTGGAGAGCAGTTTATGATGCTCATGTCCATTGCATTTTTGATGATCCTTATGAGTATTTATGTATTTGCCTTTCCAAAGTATCAGATGGAAGAGGTGACTGTGGCCTTTTTTTGGAGTTTTTTTATGTTGCAGTCATGCTGTCCTATCTTTATCAGGTCCGTACCATGGCAGACGGGAAATATCTGGTGTGGCTGGTATTTTTAAGCTCATGGGGATGCGATACCTGTGCTTATTGCGTGGGAATGCTTATTGGGAATCACAGGCTGGCACCTGTACTTAGCCCTAAGAAGTCCATAGAAGGGGCAATCGGCGGAGTGGCCGGTGCAGCACTTTTAGGAGTTCTTTATGCATCTGTTTTTGGAGGGTCCATGACGGAGATACGCAATCCTCAGGCAGCCTGCGGACTGGCCTGTGCCATTGGGGCGGTAATCTCCCAGATTGGGGATCTGGCTGCATCTGCAATAAAACGCAATCACCAGGTAAAGGATTATGGAAAATTAATTCCGGGCCATGGGGGAATTCTGGACCGCTTTGACAGTATGCTTTTTACGGCGCCTGCCATTTATTTTGCGGTGACATTTTTACGTTAAAGGATCATTTGGCCTGGATTTTGGAAACACCTTACAAGGAAAGCCTTTTTTTCCCGGAAAGAATGGCGGTAAATTGGAAAAGAAAAGGAGTAAGCGGCATAAGATGAGGAAAATAGCAATTCTGGGTTCAACGGGATCCATCGGAAAACAAACTCTGGAGGTGGCTGAAAATCAAAAGGATATAGAAGTGACTGCTCTGGCGGCAGGCAGCAATATCTGCCTGTTAGAAGAACAGATCAGAAAATTTCATCCAAAGATGGCATGCGTGTGGAGAGAAGATAAGGCCAGGGAGCTGGCGGCATCGGTAAAGGATCTGCCGGTCCGTATTGTTTCCGGAATGGAGGGACTTATTGAAGTTGCCAGTTCATGCTCTGCAGAAATTGTGGTCACTGCCATTGTGGGGATGATAGGAATCCGTCCTACCATTGCAGCCATTGAGGCTGGAAAGGACATTGCTCTTGCCAACAAGGAAACCCTTGTAACTGCCGGGCACATCATTATGCCATTGGCAAAAGAACGGGGTGTGAAGATTCTTCCTGTGGACAGCGAGCACAGCGCTATTTTTCAGTGCTTGAACGGGGAAGATAAAAAAGCAGTCCATAAGATCCTTCTGACGGCGTCCGGCGGTCCTTTCCGTGGAAAAACCAGAAAGGAGATGGAGTCTGTGCAGGTGGAGGATGCTTTAAAACATCCGAACTGGTCTATGGGCAGGAAGATTACCATTGATTCCTCTACCATGGTCAATAAAGGCCTTGAAGTGATGGAAGCAAAGTGGCTTTTTGGCGTGGAGATGGATCAGGTACAGGTGGTAATCCAGCCTAAAAGCGTGATTCATTCCATGGTGGAGTTTGAGGATGGAGCGGTTATGGCACAGCTTGGAACTCCGGATATGAAGCTCCCGATTCAGTATGCACTTTTCTATCCGGAGAGGAGATTTCTTCCCGGTGACCGTCTGGATTTCTGGAATATTGGTCAAATAACGTTTGAAAAACCGGATATGGTAAATTTTCCCGGTTTAAAATTGGCATATATTGCCGGAAAGAAAGGCGGAACACTTCCAACGGTTTTCAATGCTGCCAATGAACGGGCAGTTGCCAAATTTTTAAATAGAGAAATTACATATCCGGCAATAACTGATATGATAGAGGGAGCTATGAACGGGCATACTGTAAAAGAGAATCCCACAATAGAGGAAATTCTTGAAGCAGAGGCTGCAGCTTATGAATATATAGAAAGCAGGTGGTAAATTGTCCAGCGTTATCGTAGCGATTCTGGTTTTTGGACTGATCGTTTTAATTCATGAATTAGGGCATTTTTTATTCGCAAAAGTAAACGGGATCGCGGTGGTTGAGTTTTCAATCGGCATGGGGCCAAGGCTGGTCCGTTTTAAAAAAAAGGTGAGACCATTTATTCCATTAAGGCACTGCCCCTGGGCGGTTCCTGTATGATGCTTGGGGAAGATGAGGAAAACCCCGATGAACGGGCATTCCAGAACAAATCAATTCCGGCCAGGATGTCAGTGATTGCGGCAGGTCCCATATTTAATTTTATTTTAGCCTTTTTCCTGGCAGTGATTCTTGTAGGAATGAACGGATATGATACTACCTATATAAAGGAAGTAACCGAAAGTTCACCTGCTTATGAGGCGGGAATCCGTCCGGGAGATAAGCTTCTTAGGATCAATGGGGAAAATGTATCCATGTATCGGGATTACATTCTTTATAAGCTTTTAAAGCCTGAGGAAAAGATGAATGTTGTGGAATTTTCCAGACTGGATCCCTCTACAGGCAATGTAAGCACTCACTCTGCTTCTGTCACTCCCCAGTATTCAGAGGATAGCGGAAAATATTTAATCGGCATTATCATTGCACCTGAGAATAAGAAGGTCGCCTCTTTTGGCCAGCTTGTAAAATATGGATACATGGAAATGGAATACGATGTAAAGCTGACAGTAAAAAGCCTTGGCATGCTCTTTACCGGAAAGGCAAGCGTCAATGATTTAAGCGGTCCTGTGGGCATTGTGGTCATGATCGATGATTCGGTTAAGGCCGGACTTACGGTCAGCGTTGCAGCGGCACTTATGAATGTGATCAGCATGTGTATTCTGCTGAGTGCAAACCTGGGCGTTATGAATCTTCTTCCCATCCCAGCCCTTGACGGAGGGAGGCTTTTATTCCTGATCATTGAAGCCATCAGAGGAAAGCGCATGGATCCGGAGAAAGAGGGCCTGGTAAATCTGATCAGCATGGCGGCTCTTATGGCCCTCATGATATTTGTAGTGTTTAATGATATCAGCAGGTTTACATGAGCAAACCATATTTAACCGAATCAAGTAAGCCCCCCTGCTTCAAATGCGGAAAGCATAAGTGTGTGTGGGCTTGCTTAGGTAACGGGCCAAAGGAACATACTTATATGTTTACCTGGCGGCTGCCATAATAACCGGATGAAACCCGTAAAGCGGGTTGCTTCCGGTTTTGGGCGTGCTGGAATCGGCAGCATGGGAAAAAGGCATGCACAGAATGGAGGAACGTATGAGCAGAGAGAAAACAAGAATAATCCGTATTGGAGACCGGGTAATCGGCGGCGGAAATCCTGTACTGATCCAGTCCATGTGTAATACGAAAACACAGGACGTGGAATCAACCGTGAGTCAGATCAAAGCTCTGACAGAGGCTGGCTGTGACATCATCCGGGTCGCGGTGCCGGATATGGAGGCAGCAGCAGCCTTAAAGCAGATAAAAAAACAGATTGCAATTCCCCTGGTGGCTGATATTCATTTTGATTACCGGCTGGCCATTGCTGCCATAGAATCCGGAGCAGATAAGATCCGGATTAATCCGGGGAATATCGGATCAGCAGAACGTGTCCGGGCAGTGGTGGAAAAAGCCAGGGAATTTGATATTCCAATCCGGGTAGGCGTAAACAGCGGTTCCCTTGAAAAGAATCTGATTGAAAAATATGGCGGGGTGACTGCAGAAGGTATTGTGGAAAGTGCTCTTGATAAGGTCCGCATGATCGAAGAACTGGGATATGAAAATCTTGTCATCAGCATTAAATCTTCCAACGTGCTCATGTGCGTCAAAGCCCATGAATTGATTGATATACAGTCGGATTATCCCCTTCATGTGGGAATAACAGAAGCAGGCACGTTAGCTTCTGGTACAGTGAAATCCTCTGTAGGCCTTGGAATCATTCTCCATGAAGGAATCGGGAATACCATCCGCGTTTCCTTAACAGGTGATCCGGTGGAGGAAGTGAAGACCGCAAAGCTGATTTTAAAGACATTGGGCTTAAGAAAAGGCGGCGTGGAGGTAGTATCCTGCCCAACCTGCGGAAGGACCAGGATCGATTTGATCTCTCTGGCAAACCAGGTGGAGAAAATGGTTTCAGAATTCGACCATCTTGATATTAAGGTAGCTGTGATGGGCTGCGTGGTAAATGGACCGGGAGAAGCCAGGGAAGCGGATTTGGGTATTGCGGGAGGAATCGGAGAAGGCCTCTTAATGAAAAAAAGGAGAGATTATCCGCAAGGTTCCGGAAGATGAGCTGCTTCATGCCCTGAAGGAAGAGCTTATGAAAATGCAATAGGTGATAAAATGTCAAAAAAATTTTTGGAAGTTTTTCCAAGTTTAAATATTACAGAGGAATTACGGGAGCTTTTAAATCTGGTAGAAGTGGAGAAAGTCACTTTAGGCAGGGATAGAAGCTCTATTCGTATTTATCTGATGAGTCCAAGGCTTATACATAAACAAAATATTTACGGTCTGGAAAAAGGGATCAAAGACCAGCTGTTTCCCTCCAAGCGGATTACCATAAAGATGATAGAGCGGTTCCGCTTATCGGGCCAGTACACGCCGGAAAAGCTGTTAAAGGCATACCGGCAAAGTCTTTTAGTGGAGCTTAAAAATTACAGCATTATTGAATACAACATGTTTCGCAAAGCCGAATTCCAGTTCCCTGAACCGGATCTTCTTAAAATGACGGTAGAGGATACTATTGTTACCCATGAAAAGGCCGGGGATTTAAAAAGAGTTCTGGAAAAGATTTTCCATGAACGGTGCGGCATGCCGGTAGAGGTCCAGTATGAATATGTGGCTCCAAAAGAAAATGAGCTGGCAAAGCAAAAAGAGCTTCAAATGCAGCGTGAGGTGGAGGAAATCGTGAGCCGTACCTCCTTTGCCATAAGGAATAGTGAAGACCGGAATGAGTATGGTGCCGGAAACGGTGAGGGAACTGCCGGTCCTTCCATGGCAGATGGCGTTTCCCTGGATGTCCTGACGGCTGAATATGCGGCTTTTTCCCCATCTGACCAGGCTTCCCAGACTCCTGCGCCCTCGCTGCGCATGGGAGGGAAGAAGGAGGCCCCAAAGACAGGCGATGGGGATACCGGGAAAAAGGAGTGGAAGGATTATAAAAAGGGCTCCTCCTACGGACGCCGTTCGGATAATCCGGATGTATTATATGGACGAGACTTTGACGGGGAAACCATTGAGATAGAAAAAATCGACGGCGAAATCGGCGAAGTGGTCATCAGAGGCAAGATTTTAACTGTGGACAGCAGAGAACTGAGAAGCCAGAAGACTATTATGATCTTTGATGTGACGGATTTTACCGATACGATCACGGTGAAGATGTTTGCCAGGGAAGAGCAGCTTGAGGATTTAAAAGCAGCAGTGGTGCAGGGGAGCTTTATACGCATTAAGGGTGTTACTACCATTGACAAATTTGACGGGGAACTGACACTTGGGTCAGTGGTTGGAATCAAGAAATCCGAGGATTTTACCGGGAAGAGGGTAGATAACAGCCTTGAAAAACGGGTGGAGCTTCACTGCCATACGAAAATGAGCGATATGGATGGCGTATCAGAGGTAAAGGATATCGTGAAACGGGCAAAGCGGTGGGGAATGCCTGCCATTGCCATAACAGACCACGGATGCGTCCAGTCCTTCCCGGATGCAAATCATGCGCTGGAAAAGGGAGATACCTTTAAGCTGATCTATGGCGTGGAAGGGTATCTGGTAGATGATTTAAAGCAGCTGGTAGAAAATTCCAGAAACCAGGGCTTGTCGGATTCCTATGTTGTTTTTGATATTGAGACAACAGGCTTTAGTTCTTCCAGGAACCGGATCATTGAAATCGGAGCGGTAAAGGTAATAAACGGAGTCATTACCGATAAGTTCAGTACCTTTGTAAACCCTGATGTGCCCATTCCTTTTGAGATCGAGCAGCTTACGGGCATCAATGACAATATGGTCCTTCCTTATCCAAAGATCAATGAAATACTGCCTCAGTTCCTGGAATTTTGCGGGGATTCCGTTCTGGTTGCTCATAATGCAGCCTTTGACGTGGGCTTTATCGCTATAATGCGGCAAGGCTTGACCTGGCCTTTGATCCTACAGTCATTGACACGGTGGCGCTTGCAAGGCTACTCCTTCCCAAGCTTAACCGCTATAAGCTGGATACGGTTGCAAAGGCGCTTAATATTTCCCTGGCGAACCATCACAGAGCGGTAGACGATGCAGGATGCACGGCTGAAATATTTGTGGCATTTGTGAAAATGATCCGGGAGCGAGGGGTGGAAACCCTGGATGAGCTTAATGGGCTAAGCACCATGACGGCAGATATGATTAAAAAGCTTCCTACTTATCATGTGATCATACTGGCTGCCAATGATGTGGGAAGAGTAAATCTCTATCGTTTGATTTCTTACTCCCACATTGACTTTTATGCAAGAAGGCCCAGAATCCCCAAAAGCGTGCTGAACAAGTACAGGGAAGGACTGATCGTAGGCTCCGCCTGTGAGGCAGGGGAATTGTATCAGGCCCTTCTTCGCGGCGTTTCCGATGCAGAGGTGGCAAAGCTGGTCAGTTTTTATGACTATCTGGAAATACAGCCCCTGGGAAATAATGCATTTATGCTCAGGGATGAGAAAAGTACGGTAAAATCACAACAGGATTTAATCGACATCAACAAAAAGATCGTAACCCTTGGAGAACAGTTCGGAAAACCGGTCTGCGCCACCTGTGATGTTCATTTTCTGGACCCGGAGGATGAGGTTTACCGAAGGATCATTATGACCGGCCAGGGCTTTAAGGATTCCGACGAACAGGCCCCCTTGTATTTGCGGACCACAGAGGAAATGCTAAAGGAATTTGAATACCTGGGTCCCAATAAGGCAGAAGAGGTAGTAATAAAAAATACAAGAAAAATTGCCGACATGTGTGAAAAGATTTCTCCGGTGCGCCCGGATAAGTGCGCGCCTGTCATTGAGAATTCCGACGAGGATTTAAGAAAGATCTGTTATGACAGGGCCTATGCCATCTATGGAGAAAACCTTCCGGCCATTGTTACGGAGCGGCTGGAAAGGGAGCTTCATTCCATTATCTCCAACGGGTTTGCGGTCATGTATATCATCGCCCAGAAGCTGGTTTGGAAATCCAATGAGGATGGATACCTGGTAGGTTCAAGAGGTTCTGTCGGATCTTCCCTTGTGGCCTATTTATCCGGTATTACGGAGGTAAACTCCTTGAGTCCTCATTATTATTGCGCCTCCTGCCACTATTATGATTTTGATTCAGATGAAGTAAAAAAGTTTTCCGGTATGGCAGGCTGTGATATGCCGGATAAGGTTTGCCCGGTATGCGGACTTCCCCTGTCAAAGGACGGATTTGATATCCCCTTTGAGACCTTCCTGGGCTTTAAAGGAGATAAGGAGCCGGATATTGACTTAAACTTCTCCGGTGAATACCAGAGTAAGGCCCATGACTATACGGAGGTCATCTTCGGCAAGGGCCAGACCTTCCGGGCAGGTACATAGGTACCCTGGCAGATAAAACGGCTTTCGGCTATGTGAAAAATTATTATGAAGAGCATGGAGTCAGAAAACGCAATTGTGAGATCAGCAGGATCGTACAGGGCTGTGTGGGTGTCAGAAGGACCACCGGACAGCATCCTGGAGGGATCATCGTGCTTCCCCATGGGGAGGAGATCTACTCCTTTACCCCGGTTCAGCGGCCTGCAAACGATATGACCACCATGACAGTAACCACCCATTTTGATTACCATTCCATTGACCACAACTTGTTAAAGCTTGATATTCTTGGGCACGACGATCCAACCATGATTCGTATGCTTCAGGATCTGATCGGATTTGACCCGGTAAAGGATATACCCTTAGACAGCAAGGAAGTCATGTCCCTGTTTCAGGATACCTCGGCCTTAGGAATTATGCCGGAGGATATCGGAGGATGTAAGCTTGGAGCTTTGGGCGTTCCGGAATTTGGTACGGACTTTGCCATGCAGATGCTTATTGACACCCAGCCCAAGTATTTCTCCGACCTGGTGCGAATTGCCGGCCTTGCCCATGGTACGGATGTGTGGCTGGGAAATGCCCAGACCCTGATCCAGGAAGGGACGGCGACCATTCAGACGGCGATCTGTACCCGTGACGATATTATGATTTATTTAATATCAATGGGAATCGAAGAAGGCCTTTCCTTTACTATTATGGAAAGCGTACGAAAAGGAAAAGGGCTGAAGGATGAGTGGGTAGAGGAGATGACTGCTCACGGAGTTCCGGACTGGTATATATGGTCCTGTAAAAAGATCAAGTACATGTTCCCCAAAGCCCATGCTGCTGCCTATGTTATGATGGCATGGCGTATTGCTTATTGCAAGGTGTTTTATCCTCTGGCTTATTATGCCGCCTTTTTCAGCATCAGGGCCAATGGCTTCAGCTATGAGCTGATGTGTCAGGGACGGGATAAGCTGGAGCATTATCTGGCTGACTATAAAAAGCGGATCGACACTCTTTCCAAAAAAGAGCAGGACACCTTAAGGGATATGAGGATTGTACAGGAGATGTATGCAAGAGGATATGACTTTATGCCCATAGACATTTACCGGGCAAAGGCAAGGCATTTCCAGATCATTGACGGCAAGCTGATGCCGTCCTTAAGCAGCATTGACGGACTGGGTGAAAAGGCGGCTGACGCTGTCGTGGATTCGGTGAAGGATGGTACCTTCCTGTCAAGGGAAGATTTCAGAAACAGGACAAAGGTCAGCAAGACCGTCTGTGACCTGATGGGAGACTTGGGACTTCTTTTTGATCTTCCGGAATCCAACCAGCTGTCCTTGTTTGACTTGGGCTGACAGGGGAACAAAACCCCTGTGGCCCTGGGTTTTTTAGGACAAAGCAGTAACAGAATTTTTTTGGTAATTTTTCCAGTATTTAATAAAAATAAAAAAAATTTTGAAAATAAGGTTGACATACGCTGGGATTTGTATTATACTACCTAACGTAATCGAGGCGTGGCTCAGTTTGGTAGAGCGCTGCGTTCGGGACGCAGAGGTCGCAAGTTCGAATCTTGTCGCCTCGATTCTGTATCAGTAATATTTGTAAATGGCCTATTGGTCAAGCGGTCAAGACGCCGCCCTCTCACGGCGGAAACCCGAGTTCGATTCTCGGATAGGTCATAATAAAAACCTTCAGGAGCAGCCTGGGGTTTTTTTTCATTAAGCGGAACAATTTGTAATATGGACGCTGTTATTTTTTTTGATTGATGGTATAAAACAATTGGTAACACATAGGTCTTACATAGATAAATAATATAGGGGGAGCCTGTTATGAAGAGAATTGCTGTAGTATATCAATCAAAATATGGAGCGACCAGAAAATATGCGGAATGGATCGCAAAGGAATTATCCTGTGATCTATTTGAAGGAAAAGACATAAAAGCAAGTGATCTGGAACCATATGATACCATTATTTTTGGCGGCGGCCTGTATGCCGGGGGTGTCAGCGGAATTAAGTTATTGACAAAGAACTTCTCCAAGTTCTCCCAGAAGAATCTGGTGCTTTTTACCTGTGGGCTGGCTGATCCTGCCGACTCAGTTAATACGGAAAATATAAAAAAGGGCCTGAATAAGGTACTTACTGAGGAAATGCAGGAAAAGATTAAAGTATTCCATTTAAGGGGCGGCATGGATTATTCAAAACTAAGCCCTATGCATCGGACAATGATGAATCTTGTCTACAAGATGGCGGCAAAAAAAAGGATCAGGACTCTTTGACCGAGGAAGATGAAGAGATGCTTGCAAGCTATGGAAAAAGCGTCGACTTTACAAATAAAGAAACAATATTGCCACTTATAAAATATATTGGGGATTTATAAGTGTTACGGGGTTAGAATGGATTATATTTCGCTGGAAGAGATAAAGGACAAAATAGACTTTTTTTTATAAAATGTATGATGTGGTACGCCTGGTGGACCCGCTTCACAAAAGGGTTCTGGACTACCGGCAGTCTTCTTTGGCTGAGACGCCGGATGTATGCTATCATTATTGGAAGAACAGCAGAATTTGTGACAACTGTATTTCTGTAAGAGCCCATCACGAAAACAAAAGCTTTATAAAGATGGAAAGGAGCGGGGAGGAGGTTCTTCTTGTGACAGCTGTTCCCATTGAAAACGCCGCCAGTCCTGCTGTGCTGGAGCTGTTTAAAAACGCTACCGATACAATGTTTGTCGGAAACGGTGATTATAATGAGGGAGAACTATTTTCCAGCTTTGTAAAGGAACTTAATGATGCGGCTGTGAAAGATCCTCTCACTTCCCTTTATAACAGGCGTTTTGTGGATGAGCGCCTTCCTGTTGATATTATTTATGCCTTGTTGAAGCATGTACCTTTGTCCGTATGCTTTATGGATCTTGATAACTTTAAATCAATAAATGATCTTTATGGGCATGAGACAGGAGATATGGCGATCAAGGCGGCCGGCGAAGCCATTTCCCCAAATATTAATCCTGAGGATGTTTGGGCGGCAAGATATGGAGGAGATGAGTTTCTTCTTTGCATGAGTGGCGCCGATGAAGTCCAGGCGCGTGCAATTGCAGACCGTATACAAAGGAAAATTAAAAAAATGGCGGTAAGACAGGCTGTGAAAGGGGTTCCTCTTTCTATTTCTTATGGAATAGAAACCATGAAGGAGGTTCCTGTGACTGCGGAGGAGCTTATACGCAGGGCGGATGAAAAGATGTATAAGGCAAAAAAGGAAAAAAAGTTCGGATATATGAAGGATAGAAGATAGAAGATAGAAAAACACCCTGTACTGTGAGATGATCCCATAAAGTTTGACTTTTTGGGTCACCTCAAAATACAAGGTGTTTTTTATTCCTGCTTTTATTCTTTGTCAGTGCTTTCAGCAATTTCTTTACTTATATTTGCAATAGTTACTGCTTTTGCCGGATCATTTATGTCTGTGCCATCAGGAATTCCAGTAATATTTACGTTTCTGGTTACCTTGGCATCGTATGTATTTGCCTTCATGATTTCTGTGATATCTAATCCGGTTGTTTCTTTTACCGCTTCAATTGTTTTAGCCAAGACAGCCGGCACATAGCCTCCCATGGAAGGGACCCCTGCATCACCATTGCCGCTGTCAATGATGGTAACCTTATCAATTGTAGCCAATGGCTCTGCAATTGCCTTTGCCATCTCAGGTAATGCCTTTACGATCATTTCCATCATTGCGGCCTGCCCGTATTTTGTCATTGCATCCGCTTTCTTTTCCATTGCTTCTGCCTCAGCAATACCTTTCGCCTGGATTGCAGCGGCTTCCGCTTCACCTTTGGCTTTTATACCTTCGGCTTCCTGGAGCATAGCATATTTTTCGGCTTCAGCCTGGGCTTTCCTTGCTTCAGCCTCTTTTTCCTGTTCATATTTCTTTGCTTCTGCTTCGCGCTGTCTTCTCGCTAAGTCAGCGGAAGCTTTCTGTTCCACTGCATAACGCTCTGCATCGGCTTTCTTATTAATCTCGGCTTCCAAAGTCTGCTGCATTACGGCAACTTCTTTGTTCTTAAGCTCGGCCTCTCGTTCTGTTTTAGCAATCTGGGCATTTACCGTAGCCGTCTGAATTGTTTTTTGCTGTTCCTGGTTCTGAATTTCATAGGCCGCATCAGCTTCAGCCCGTTTTGTGTCAGATTCTCTCTTTAATTCAGCCTTTTTAATCTCAAGTTCGTTATTCTTCTGGGAGATTTCTGTTTGAGCAAGCACTCTTGCATCATTGGAAGCTTTATCTGCTTCAGCCTGGGCAATTGCAATGTCTCTTTCAGCCTGGGCTTTTGCGATGGAAGCATCTTTCTTGATTCTTGCCGTATTGTCGGCACCAAGATCCTTAATAAGGCCATTTTCATCGCTTATATTCTGGATATTGCATGATACAATTTCGATGCCAAGCTTTCTCATATCTTTTGATGCTTTTTCCATAACCTGATCGGAGAAGGAATCTCTGTCAGTATTGATTTCCTTTAAAGTAAGAGTACCGATAATTTCACGCATATTACCCTGAAGGGAATCCTGTAAGTCAAGCGTAATCTGATCCTGGTTTTTGTTTAAGAAGTTCTTTGCTGCTAATTTAATTCCTTCTTCTGTTGGCTCGATTCTCACCTTTGCCACAGCGTCAACATTTACGTTGATAAAATCATTTGTTGGAACAGATTGTTCTGTCTTGATATCCACCGTCATCTGGCCAAGATAAAGCTTATCCAGCCTTTCCAGAAATGGGATTTTGATTCCGGCGCATCCAATTAAAATTTTTGGTTCTTTCTTTAAGCCTGAAATAATGAAAGCCTGTCAGGCGGAGCTTTTACGTATCCGCTTGCTAAAATTCCAAGCAGGATAATTGCCGCTAAAAGGACCAGAACAAATGGTAGAATAATTTGTAACATAATTTCTCCTTTCAATCTTAAAATGTTACAGATGCAGTGTAGAGAATAATTCTTTATATGAAGAAAAAAACCCCGTAAATACGAGGTTTTTCATAAGCTCCCGGGGGGACTCGAACCCCCGACCCACGCATTACGAATGCGTTGCGCTACCAACTGCGCTACGGAAGCAATCCGGTGTATTATTACAAGGTCTGAACCTTTGATAGTATAACAGCTAAATAGTAAAAAAATCAACCCTTTCATGTAAAAAAACTTAAATTATGGAAGGATTACCAACCCTTACATAAAAAGATATAATTAGTGAAAGAGTCCAAGAGAGAAATCTTATTTCTGCGGAGTTAATTTTCTATGCAAAGGATAGAAGATCCCCGTCGATGTATTGCAGCAGAGGGAGTGTAATACGTAGAAACCGTAGATTTTTTTAACGTCAGCGGGCTGTGATGTAATCCTGGGGTATGTGTATGCCAAGCCAATGCAGCTGATGCCTTTGATGAAATGTTATTATTAAATAAAAGAGATACATTACATACAGACGAAAAATATGGAAATGAGTGAAAGAGATCTAAAAAATGTTAGGCCTCTTTTAGACCTAACATTTCGGATAGATAAAAACACAATGGCTGGGCTTCCGTGCATTGAGCTGTTTGCTAAATATGTGGAAACCTGTTCAAGCGGTATAAAGAAAAGATGAAATGCTGGCTAACTTTTAATGAGATCAATACTTTTCTGAATGGATACAGTCTTTAGTCTGATGGCTCTTTCTATGGATTATATCCTTTGATCAGTGAAAGGCCGTGGATATAGTGCTGCTCAAGAAGCTGGGCTGCAAGGTCAAAATTGCCGGAGCTGTAAGCATTGACGATATCTCCGTGCTGTTTGATGGAGCAGGACCGGTCCTCAGCTGTACGGATAGCAAACTTGATCAGAAGGAAACGGATAAGATTGTATCTCTTGTAGGTTTCTTTCAAAAACTGGTTGCCGCAGAAGTCAAAGAACGACTTATGAAAATGGAAATCTGCCTCAAAGTAGGCATCGTCATCCGGAGCAATTGTCTGTTTTTTCAGGTGTTTTTTTCAAATGCTTTGTCACTTCCTTGTCTGCACCCCTGGCAATGGTCATAGTGAGGGCTACACAGGAGATAGCTGCAATGAATTCATTGATTTCTGCCGCATATCCATAGTCAAAGTTGATTACCTGGGCACCTGTTTTTGTAACCTCTTTTACGAGGCCGTCCTGATAAAGCTTGTTAATAGTATCTCGCACCGGTGTGGAGGAAACTAAAAAAACGCTCCTGCAGTTCTCTGTTTGTAATTTTGCTTCCCAGAGGAATGGTTCCGCTCATGATTTCATTTTTTTAGAATGTTGTATAACTGTTCGCTTAGGGTCGTTTTCACAAGAGTATTCTTCATTTTCGTCTCCTTCCTGATTAGTTTTAATTGCTTGTATTTTACAGTTTACTATAAATCTTTCTTAAAAGCAATAAAAGTGACAATTGTTGATCTGATTTGTCTATATGTTTCCCGGAAATATAGGAATATAAATAGATTTAAAAATATAAAAATAAATATTGACATATTTTCAAATTATTGTATAATGAACTCAACAACGTATGATGCATCACGCATCATGCATCAATAGAACGGACTGGAAGGTAGAATGCAAAAAAACTAAATACGAGAAGGAGGATGGGGAAATGCAACTATTTGAATGGTTGGGGCATTACATCGTAAAGATCGTAATGGCACTCAATAACCTGTTGTGGGGCGACATGTTCATTCTGGAATTTTCAAATGGTGAAACCAAGTTCGGCATATCATTGCTGGTAATCCTGTTGATTCCCGCAGGATTATATTTCACCGTAAAAACTAGATTCCTGCCATTCCGGCTTTTTCCTGAAATGATTCGGGCGACTTTGAGGAAAAAAACTGGAGAGGATCAGAATTCAATTTCCGGTCTTCAGGCACTGATTATCGCCACGGCCACCCGCGTGGGTATGGGGAATCTGGCAGGCGTGGTGGCGGCTATTTCCTTTGGTGGGGCAGGTGCAGTATTCTGGATGTGGGTGACTGCTATTATAGGCTCGTCTACTTCTTTCATAGAATCAACACTGGCTCAGATTTACAAAGAAAAAGATCCCCTCTATGGAGGATACAGAGGTGGACCTGCCTACTTCATGGACAGGATCCGGTTTATTACAAAGGTGAAGCGTGAAGATATCTTTGTACGGGATGTGCAGAAGGAAGCAGAGTATGTGGCAATGGACGGCAACACATATTACATAAAGGGCTGCAAGTGCACATTCCTTGGAATTGCATTTGCGCTTTCAGGTCTGCTTTGCTGGGCAGGTATCAGCCAGGTAATCGGAAACTCGGTTTCAACTGCCTTTAAAAATGCATTTGGTATTCCTCAGTTAACCACTACTGTGGTTTTGGTTGCAGTTTCCGCATGCATCGTGCTCCGCAAGAATGCTACTGTGAAGGTGCTCGACAAGGTTGTGCCAATTATGGCATGCGCTTATATCGCAATTACGTTTTTCATCATTGCCAGGAATATTGTTCAGCTTCCAGCTGTGTTTGGCAGCATCTTTTCTCAGGCATTTGGATTTAAGCCTGTGGTAGGCGGAGGATTGGGAGCTGTTGTTATGAATGGAGTAAAGCGCGGACTTTTTTCCAATGAAGCAGGAAGCGGCTCCGCTCCCTGTGCAGCGGCGGCAGCCGAGGTGGATCACCCGGTAACGCAGGGACTGATTCAGTCTCTGGGCGTTTTCATCGATACCCTGGCGATCTGCAGCTGTTCCGCATTCCTGATGCTTTTGGCACCGGCTGAGGTTATCGAAGGATTGGAGGGAATGGATCTTTTGCAGGGAGCCATGAACTATCACTTAGGCAGATTCGGAGTTGTTTTTATTGCAATTATCCTGTTCCTGTTCAGCTTTTCTACTTTTATTGGCATTCTATACTATGCACGCTGTAATGTGGCCTATATCTTCAAGGATACATGGGCAGCCCAGACAGGATACAAAATTTTTGCGCTGGTGATGCTGTTTATCGGCGGAATCGCTGCATACAGCTTTGTGTGGGATTTAGGAGATCTTGGAGTAGGGCTGATGACCATTTTCAATATGCTGGCAATCATTCCGTTGTCAGGCCAGGCCATTGCATCGCTTAAGGATTATGAAAAGAATTTTTCAATTAAAAAGAAAAATAAAATCATTTTTAAGGAGGAGTAATAATGGATATGATGAAATTTGCACCAGAGCCTTTCAAAATTAAGATGGTGGAGCCTATGGGCAACCTTAACAAAGAAGAGAGAAAAGAAGCAATCAAGACAGCAGGATATAATACTTTCCTGCTAAAATCAGAGGAATGCTTTATTGACCTTCTGACAGATTCAGGAACAAATGCAATGAGCGACAGACAGTGGGCAGGACTGATGTTAGGTGATGAAGCCTACGGCGGATCCAGGAACTTTTACCATCTGGAAGAGACTGTGCGGGAATTATTTGGATTCAAATATGTAGTTCCTACTCATCAGGGACGTGGCGCAGAGAATATTCTGTCTTCCCTTACCATTAAGCCAGGAGACTATGTGCCGGGCAACATGTACTTCACCACAACCCGTTTCCATCAGGAACACAATGGAGCTACCTTCCGCGACGTGGTTATTGACGAGGCCCATGATCCAGCCGCAGTCCTGGACTTCAAGGGCAATGTAGACTTAAATAAGTTCCAGGCTCTCATTGATGAAGTCGGCGCAGATAAGATCCCATATATCTGCCTTGCAGTTACTGTAAACCTGGCAGGCGGGCAGCCTGTTTCCATGGCTAACATAAAGGCTGTATCCGAGATGGCCCATAAGAATGGCATTATGGTAATGTTTGATGCCACCAGATGCGTGGAGAATGCATATTTCATCAAGACAAGAGAAAAAGGCTATGAGGATAAGACCATCAAGGAGATTGTTCACGAATTGTTCTCCTACGGCGATGGCTGCACCATGTCCGGAAAGAAAGACTGCCTGACCAATATCGGCGGATTCCTGTGCATGAATGACAAAAATTTATATATCCGTGCAACTGGAATGGTCGTCCAGTATGAAGGTATGCCTACCTACGGTGGAATGGCAGGAAGAGATATGGAAGCCATGGCAATTGGTCTTAGAGAGTCAATGGAATACAACTACATCAGCCACCGCGTAAATCAGATCCGTTACCTTGGCGAGAAGCTGGATGCTGCAGGAGTTCCTATGGTTAAGCCGAGCGGTGGCCATGCAATTTTCGTAGATGCCCGTGCATTCTTAGACCATTTAGATCAGAAAACAGACTTCCCGGCACAGGCTCTGGCAGCAGCTGTTTACGAGTACTCCGGTGTTAGAACCATGGAGCGCGGCATTATCTCCGCAGGAAGAGACATTAAGACAGGAGAGAACCATGTGCCGAAGCTGGAGACAATCCGTCTGACCATTCCGAGAAGGGTCTATACATATGCACATCTGGACTATGTTGCTGACGCAATAATCCAGTTGTATCAGGTGAGACATGATATCAGCGGTCTTAAATGGGTATATGAGCCAGAAGTTCTGCGCTTCTTCACCGGACGCTTTGAACCAAAGAATGGGGAGTTAATTAAGGGATTCTGAAACTTAGAATTAAAAAGATAGCCTATAATGAAATCTTTGTGTGGAATGGGGGTGACAAGACCACATTCAAACGGAGGCAATAATGTAAGTTATCATTTGATTTTTTTTAAAAATATCTTTTCAAGCATGCTGCGGAGTTTCATAATGAGCCTCCGGAGCATGCTTTCTTTTTGGATTACACTAACTTTGAATCTTTTTATTAACCAGTCCTTCCCAAAAATCACTCAGTTAAAGACTTGAAGGATTATTTTTAAAATATCAATAGTCTTGACAAAGATAAAGGAGATTTGGTGAAATCTGTTGCACAGTATTTTGCTGATCAGAAATTACAAAACAAAAAAATAAGAGTATTAACAGAGCCGAGAACATTACTCCTGAGCCTTAGAACATATGAAAGACTGTATAAATTATTTAAACTTGCTTTATCATCTATGGGGCAATAATTAAAATAAATATTGAAATACTATAAAATGGATGTTATGCTTAAGACATAATTTCTAGAACACTTTTTAGATCAGTCTCACTTCGAGATATTTTCCGGCTATATGTAATGAGGAGACCCTGTCACTGGAAATTGTCAGGGTATAGGAGATTGTTATGGAAAAATGGGATAAAATCCGAAAGCACATTTATGTCAGCGGACGGGTTCAGGGGGTGGGCTTCCGCTTCCGGACCCAGCAGCTTGCTCGGGGACTTGGCCTTACGGGTTGGGTGAGAAACTTGGATGACGGACAGGTAGAAATGGAAGTGCAGGGGCGGGATGCTGAAATAGACCGTCTGCTTGACAGTTTAAGAAAGGACCGTTATATTGTGATTGACAGCTTTCAGGCAGTACGGATCCCGCTGTCGGAAGAAAAAGGATTTCAGATAAGGTATTAAAAATGGGGAAAGAAAAGCGAAGATCAAAGGTGAGCAAGAAACGGACTTTTCTGTAATCAGTATGCGTCCTTGATTATCTGGAAAAATACGTTTAAATGATATTTTAGGTTGAGTCAGCAAGGAATATATAAATAAACCCTGCTGACTTAGCTGTAATTGTTAAACATAGCTCTGACTTCTTTAATATACAGATTTTTGGTACATATACATTTTATCAATTTGGTATTTTGAAGAAAATGGATAAGTTAGATGTGATTAATAATTTGGCAGGAGATTATGCGACGTGTACATTAACGGCTTGTAAACCACGATTACCGTTGATTGTTTCGAAAGTGACAGACTGACCATCTTCTAAAGACTTGTAACCGTCCATAGCAAGACCGGAGAAATGAACGAATATATCATTGCCCTCTTCATCGCAAATAAAACCAAACCCTTTTTGTGCATTAAACCATTTCACCGTACCTTTATACATAAAAGATACCTCCTTAAAATTATTGTATTTCCATAAAATAAAAAATCGCATATATGTGTAAATCATCAATAGAATAATGACTTACAAATATATGCGAAATCAAAACTTTATTAAAAATACTAATCGAGTATAGCACGGAAGTGCGAAGAAGTCAAGCGTAAAAAGAGGATTATCCAAATTGTTTTGGAAGTCCTCTTTTTTTCCTGTAAATAAAAATGAGAACCGAACCCGCCTCCTTGGCTTGGGAGACGGATGTTCTTTGGAATGGTGTTTGCCATGGTTTATCTCGTTTTGTTTATTGGGAAACTCTGAGGTGTCTATTTATCTTTAATTACCTTTAATAGAAAGTGGTGTCAAAGTGGTGTCAGAATAGAATGGAACAAATTGGAGACGCTTAAGTCAATACTGGATAGTTAGCCTAGAAGTGAAGGAGGTAATAAGATGCCGGAAGTCAAATTTATTACCTGTTTTACCAGAGATTATATAGCGCATATGGATTATAACCTTTAGGGATAGCGGTGTGATCGAGAATGGCGGGTGAGTATGCCAGAAGTCCTATAGCTTATCCTACTAGAGGGTTATGGGGTATGGTCGGTCGGATTGGAGTATAGTGGAGCAACCAGAATATACCTTAGGTTGGAACCATGACAAAAATGGTTGGTGGTACGCTGATACTAAAACCACTTACTATAAATCCTGTTGGCATATCATTAACGGTCATAAGTACTACTTCAATACAGATGGATATGCTGTGACAGATTGGCAGGTAATAGACGGTAAGAATTATTACTTTGAGCCTATAGAGGGACATGATCTGGAGTATGCGTTCTACAAGGCAGACAGTAATGGAGTGCAGGAGCCGGCCGAGTTTTAAACAAATAGATTTAAATACCCCCACCACTATGGGCAGGGGTAAATATAATTATGACAGCTTTTTTAATGTACCTAGAATTTTTTGAGTCATTTCCTGCGTGTCAGAAGTGTACCCTACATAAATAGTAAACATTTTTTTTCCAGCTGAGCAAATGTATAAATCAAAATTGCTTCCATCATTATCAAGATAACTATCTTTAATAGCAGAGAACTCTCCCAGATTAGTGGCAATTACATCAATGCAAGATGCATGTTTTATAGCATTATCATGAAAGCCTAATTGAAAAATCTTCAAATATGTTGCAGGATCTGCATCTGCTGGTATCGTTAGGCTATCGAATTGGATTAACATGTTCTTAGTGGTTATATCAAAAGACTCTGAGTTTCCATCAAAAGCAGTAGTAGCCACATTAGACGGAACTTGAAGAGAATAACCGATTTCTGTATTTGTATAAGTTCTGTAAGTTATTTCTGCTGAAGAGTTAGGATCTATCCACTTACCAGAAACGTCAAAAGTGTAAACCTCACCATCGATTCTTTGAGTGGTATTTGCGAGCATCACACCATTTTCATCAAAATAATACCAGATTCCTTGATCCTCAATCCATTGGCTGGTTACTAGTGTTCCGTTCTGATCGTATTTCCACTGACCATTATCTTCTTGTATCCAACCCGCGAAAGATTGAATAGAGAAAAGAAGAGAAATACTGGTTGCTATTAAGAGAATTTTTGCTTTTTTTCATACTAACCTCCTATTGTAGATGTTTTGTATTCAATTATATATTACAAGTAAGTAGATTACAATGAAAAGTGAATCAAGGTGATTACGGTAACGCTGACACCGGATCAGCATGGGGCGTTGCAGTATATGGGATTGGTGGAACAGGGTCCCGAAGGAATTTGTAAGATATATTTAATAGTATGTTCTTAAGTAGAAACATATAATTATACTAGCAGGTACAAACTGCTGGCAATCGTGTATAGGATGGTAGGCCTCGATTCTACATAGAATGGAGGTGTTGCTCATGAAGAATCTTGACTTTAAGGACCTAATGTCTTTTGGTATGTTCCTTCTAGCACTGCTGACATTCGTCATTAAGACATGTCGCTAAATGCAAAAAGCCTTCCCTGTACTTTGGCCGGTTGGGAAGGTCTTTGCTTTTCTAATTAGCCAACCACCCTGTGGCGATTGCCTTTTTTTATTATATTACACCTACTGTTGAAATATTACAACAAATTGCTGCGGGTAACCAAAATTTCGGGTCCGCCTATACTACCATAACCCATCTGCAATTCTTTTGGCGTTTGTCCCGATTCCCAATACTCCCATATAGATTCCTACCTATCGTAGTACTGCTCAAACCACGTTGGATGTCTTTGATTGTTTATTTCCTTTTTAGTATCCGGCTGCCGAAAGAAACCGCAGCTTGTATGGTCCGCCCCGCAACCATCCTTGTCTCTGATGTAATGAGGACACCTGTTAACGTCTTCTGCAAGCCCACATTTCCCTAACATATTGATCACCTCAGCTACATTGTAATTGAATGTATGTTCTGAACGCAATAGAAATAGTGATTTAATTACTTGGAGCATATTTGAATATTTCGATAATTATCTTCCTTTGGAAGGTGCTGAAAATCACTCTGCAGAAGAAAATGAATGGTTTAATAAATATGCGAAAGCTCTTAGAGCGGCTTCCAGCTTTAAATTTGGGTCGTAGAAAGATTCGTGGAAGTGATTTGGAAAAATACATAGAAAACTACCCAGTAGAAAATCAGGTAATAAAGGAGAGCGAAATAAAAGTAGGGAGAAAAGTAAAAATTTAAATTTTGCAATATTTACATAAAGATTCAAATCAGGGTAATATCGTAAAATATCTATCCCAAGAAGTTGAGTAAAGGAGGAAGATATGCATTACATTGACGTAAAAAGCGTGATGGAAGTTATGAAATCCTTATAGCAAGCTAAATTGAATAGCATGGAAAATTCCGTTGTACTAGTACAAGTCCATGGGGTTGACTAGGAAAAGTTATCATGGTTGATATTGTTAACTCGCAGGTATCAGAAACCAAGCATAATAGAGCCGAATAATCGGCTGTATGGTTGACAACGAAATTTTGCACAGTCTAAATAAAAGGACGCTCAATTTTGAACTGTAAGGGTGGAGGTTTCCATTCTTAAAGGGAGCCGTTTTATGAAAATACAAGATGAATTACCAGAAAGCAAGGTGATATTATGAAAGATACAATTACCACTGTTGGTACACTCGATCCCTGGAAAGCTTTTGAAGCCCTTGGAAGGATCATCGGTGATAAGTATGGGGCGGAAGTTAAATTGATAAGTCTCAGAGAAAAAGAAACTAATGAATATAATTCTGAAAAAGAAAAGTCCGGCTGTTACCGGGAAAAGTAATTGCACATTGAAATTGGATATGTTACCATTGTGACATGGAACAATCGTGTCACTGCAAGGGATTGGCCTTCCATCATACATAGATGGGAGGTGATGCGGATGAAGTATGACTTTAAAGACCTTATGGCCTTTGGTACATTCATTTTAGCATTGCTTCCCTTTATTTTTGTTAATTGTAAGTAGCATTTTTCTATAAAGTCCCAGAGATGGGCAATAGAAAATCCCCCTTGTATACTTGGTCGGTATCGGGGGATTTCTATCTTCAATATGGGCCAACCCCTTGTATTGGGGCGGTTGTTCCTTTTGTAATTCTAATATAGCATATCTGACAATGGCATTCAAGCTATTTAGGAATTTTCAACTATAATTTTTTTTAAATCGTATTTTCATCTCTGTTTGAAATTCCTCAGTTCCATGATTTACTATCCAATTTAAAAGTTCATCCGGAGTTCGTATATGTTTCTCACGAATTATGACAGAGGACTCAGATCTAAAAGCCTCTTGAGTGTTACGCAAAAAACAATCTAAGCTGAGGTCGGCATTATCAGATATCATGGTACTGCTTGTCTTTTTTTGGGTCTAGGCAATGAAATGCGTCATAAAGTCCTTCGACATTTACAATATAATTACCGTCTTTAAGTGATATGATTCTAAAATCAATATTTATAGCTTGTTCTATAGCACGATTAATAAAGGCGGTCGTGATTTCGCCCATATTTACTGCGTGCTGCTTCACCTTTTCTCTGTGTTCAGGGGTCATGCGAACTTTAACTTCTACAAAATTTTCCATATATTTTTTTGTGGGCTTTGATTTGGGCTGCGGTGTTCTTTTTCTTGATTCTTCCATATTTGTTCTCCATTCTACTTTACGGGTGAGTTAGTAACGATCTCTATATGATTTCGTATATATAATAACACAAAGGATAATATACGACTATATACATAATGAATATACGACCAAATAATCGTTCATTATTACTATAGATATATACGACCATATACAATGTGATGTAATTACAAGTTAGCAAACCACCGATAACCCGAAAAGATTATGAAATTCCAGTCAATATACCTGTGAGTGAGCCAAGGTAAAACCAATAGCCAGGAAGATTACCGGAACAGTGCAAGGATTCAATCCCAATGAGGAGGTACCAAGGTTGGCGAACAATAGGCCGGTAAGAATCCAACAGAAGGAAAGAAAAACAATCGCATGGGAGAAAGGACCATTGAAAACAGAGTAAGAAAGCTCAAAGCAATTGAGGAGCAGATGAAAACACTGGAACTGGAGGTGGACAAGCTTAAAGAGGAAATCAAGAAGGAAATGGAAGCCAGAGGAGTGGAGGAGTTAAAAGCCGGGGATTTCCTTGTAAGGTGGAAATGTGTTATAGGTGGTCGATTTGACAGCAAGGCATTCCAGAAGGAGTATATGAGGCCCTCTATAGCCAGTATGTGAAGCAATCAGTGGGTAAGCACTTTACGATAGCATAACAGGCCAGTAAGCGTCCAGGGCTAATAAAAGAATTTAACCCGATCACACACCAATGCAAAGGGGTACTCTGATTATATCACAGATTTATCCCGTTGCAAACCCAAGGTAAAGGAGAAGTTAAAAAATGAGCATAGCAGAAGAAATGATTGTAAAACTCCTTAAAATGTCAATCGATTTAAGTATAGAAGAACTTGAGTCCCTTCGGTCACTATGGATAAAAGAGATAAATGCTGTTGATCAAAGTAAGGAGTTGCAGCATTCTTGTAATAAATTCATGGATTTGGTTATTCAATTTAAGAAGGAAAACTTGGAGTGTGAATATGCAAAAAATGATTCTTGTGTCGGTTGAGCGGTACAGTCGCTTGGTAGATAGCTATTATGAAGCAAGGGAAGAATTGAAAGAGCTTAATAAATCTTTGGAATCAGTAAAGCAGTTTAGAGAAATGCCATGGCGTATTGATAGAGTATTAAGGCTCCTAATGGAGATGGATGAGAAAGCATTGGATCGTGTATATTATTTATCTTTGGGAGTTTCGGGAAAAGCAGTTTGATGTTGAAGAATGTGGAGAAGAGCAGCATATAGTGTTTTTAGTTGCTGCCTTTCTAAAAAGGAGTGAAACAATATGGCAGTAGATAAGAACGGAAAGACGTTACCAAAAGGAGTTACCCTGCGTTCAGACGGTAGATACATGGCCCGTTTCCAGTATGATGGAGAGCGGTATACCATTTATGATATTAATGTCAAAGGCCTACTGGAAAAGATGGATAACATGAAATATGAGTTGAAGCATGGAATTTTCTGTAAGCCCAAAGAAATTACGGTTTCTGCCTGGTTTGAAACATGGTTGGAGCAGTATAAGAATAATACGAGCAAAGCTTCGACAATCCAGACATACAGTCAATCTTACGCAAGTTATATTGATCCGATCTTAGGCAAAAGAAAAGTGACAGATATTCAGCCGCAGGCTTTACAGAAAATCATTAATGATCTTTACAAAAAGGGATTCTCCAAGTCCAGGGTTAATTTTGTATTTGTTATATTGTCGGGAATGTTTAATCAGGCACAAAAGAATAAGTTAATAATAAATAACCCGGCTGATGCTCTGGTGTTTCCCAAATACAGGAAAAAGGGTCAAAGTGAAAAGAGGGTAATGTCACTGGAAGAGCAGAAGGTATTTTTGAAATATGCAAAAGGGTCTGTATACTATGCTTTTTACATTATGGCTTTATCAACGGGAATGCGTGTCAATGAGATAACCGGCCTGCAATGGTCTGATATAGATTGGAAGAATAAGCTGATCCATGTAACAGGGACCCTGGTATATCTTCGTGAGGGAACGGGGCGGTACAAGGATAGCCCGAAGACAGAGAGCAGCCGGAGAGATAGACCAATGCTTAATAATATAGAAGAACTCCTGAAAAGCATCAGGCATAGGCAGCTTGAAAACCGGTTAAAACTGGGCGAAAAATGGAAAGAAGAAGATAACCTGAAAAATATGGTCTTAACTTATGAAGATGGCGGAGCATTTTGGGATACGGGGATACGGGCAGGCATGAAAAAAATTGCCAATAAGATCAAGAAAGATGGTATAGAATTCGATCCGATAATCCCGCATACCTTACGCCATACATTTGCCACAAGAGGCCTGGAACAGGGAATTCCATTAAAGGCCATGCAGGTGATCTTAGGCCATAGCAGCCTTGCCATGACTGCAGATTTATATTCGCATGTACTGCCAGATACGAAAGCCGAGGAAATGAAAAAGATCGAAAAAAATACTGTGAAAAATTAGAAGTGGTGTCAAAGTGGTGTCAAGTCAAAAAAAGAGGACTATCCAAATTATTTTGGAAGCCCTCTTTTTCCTTGTAAATAAAAGGTTTAAAGCAGATAACGGGAATCGAACCCGCCTCCTCAGCTTGGGAAGCTGATGTTCTACCAATGAACTATATCTGCTTAGTCTTATTTGACACGTTTTATATTATACCATAGGGTGCTGGAAAAGTTCAATACCTTTTTATAAATTTAGCAAAAAAAATGCCAGAAACTTGCCAAAAATGGAAGAGGCATTGTATAATGGGATATGACAATACCAGATGTGGAGGAGTATCATGGCAAAAGCACAGTATAATGCGGACAGTATTACCGTTTTAGAAGGCCTTGAGGCGGTTCGAAACGTCCGGGCATGTATATAGGAAGCGTTGGGACAAAGGGACTGAACCATTTGATTTATGAGATTGTAGATAATGCGGTGGACGAGCATCTTGCCGGTTACTGCAATCAGATATGGGTCACCCTGGAAGCGGATGGGTCTTGTACCGTAAAGGATGCAGGGCGTGGAATTCCGGTGGAGATGCACAAAAAGGGAATATCGGCAGAACGTGTGGTGCTGTCCACCCTTCATGCAGGCGGTAAATTTGATAATGATGCCTATAAGACCAGCGGCGGCTTCATGGAGTCGGTTCCTCAGTTGTGAACGCCCTGTCTGCCCACATGAAAATTAAAATATATAAGAATGGTCTGATTCATTACGACGAATATGAGCGGGGCATACCAACGGTAGAACTGGTGGATGGCCTGCTTCCCACGTTAGGAAAAACAAAGGAGTCAGGAACAGAGATCAATTTTCTTCCAGATGGAGAGATATTTGAAAAAATCCGTTTTAAAGCGGAATGGTTAAAAAGCCGTCTTCATGAAACCGCGTATTTGAATCCGGAGCTTCATATTACCTATGTCAACAAAAGGCAGGGAGAAGAGGAAACCGTCATTTATCATGAGCCGGATGGAATTATCGCTTATGTGAGGGAATTAAATACCGGAAAGGAGGCAATTCACGATCCCATTTATTTTAAGGGGACCCTGGATAAGGTTGAAGTAGAGGCTGCCCTGCAGTTTGTGGATACCTTTGAGGAGAATATCCTTGGCTTCTGCAACAATATTTTCACCCAGGAAGGGGGAACCCACCTGGCTGGATTTAAGACCCGTTTCACGCAAATGATCAACAACTATGCAAGGGAACTGGGGATTTTAAAAGAAAAGGATGCCAACTTTACAGGAGCGGATACGAGAAATGGTTTAACGGCTGTTGTAGCGGTAAAGCATCCGGATCCTATTTTTGAAGGACAGACCAAGACAAAGCTTGCAAGCGCCGATGCCACAAAGGCAGTATTTACTGTGGCAGGAGATGAGCTGCAGCGGTATTTTGACCGGAATCTGGAAGTTTTAAAGGCAGTGATCGGCTGTGCGGAAAAGTCTGCGAAGATCCGTAAAGCAGAAGAGAAGGCAAAGACCAACATGCTTTCCAAATCAAGGTTTTCCTTTGACAGCAACGGAAAACTGGCAAACTGTGAAAGCCGTGATGCAAAAGAATGTGAAATTTTTATCGTAGAGGGAGATTCTGCAGGCGGTTCCGCAAAAACGGCCCGTAACAGGCAGTATCAGGCCATCCTTCCTATCCGTGGTAAGATACTGAACGTGGAGAAGGCATCTATGGACAAGGTACTGGCCAATGGGAGATCAAGACCATGATCAATACCTTTGGCTGTGGCTTTTCGGAAGGGTACGGCAATGATTTTGATATTTCAAAGCTGCGTTACCATAAAATCATCCTTATGACCGATGCCGATGTGGATGGAAGCCATATTGACACCCTTCTTCTTACCTTTTTGTACCGGTTTATGCCGGAGCTTATTTATAATGGACATGTGTTTATAGCCATGCCGCCTCTGTTCAAGGTAATTCCAAAGCGGGGAGAAGAGCAGTACCTTTATGATGAGAAGGAGCTGGAGCGCTACCGCAGGACCCATACGGGAGAGTTTACCCTGCAAAGGTATAAGGGACTTGGAGAAATGGATGCAGAGCAGCTGTGGGAAACAACTCTGGACCCTGAACGGCGGGTGCTAAAACAGGTGGAGATCGAGGATGCCCGTATGGCTTCAGAAATAACCGAAATGCTCATGGGAAGCGATGTGCTTCCAAGGCGGCAGTTTATTTATGAGCATGCGGATGAAGCCGAGATTGACGCGTAAGGAGAGGTAGTAATGGCAGAAAAAAATCATTAAAACAGAATATTCCGAGGAAATGCAGAAAAGCTACATGAATTATTCCATGAGCGTAATCACTGCCAGAGCGATCCCGGATGCAAGAGACGGCTTAAAGCCGGTACAGCGGCGAGTATTATATGATATGAGCGAGCTTCGTTTGAATCATGATAAGCCCCATCGGAAGTCGGCGCGTATCGTGGGTGATACCATGGGTAAATATCATCCCCATGGGGACAGCTCCATTTATGAAACGTTGGTAGTCATGTCCCAGATATTTAAAAAGGGGATGCCTCTGGTCAATGGCCACGGAAACTTCGGCTCCATTGAGGGGGACGGAGCAGCGGCCATGCGTTACACGGAAGCCAGGCTGGAGAAGTTTGCTGAGGAAGTCTATTTAAAGGACTTGGATAAGACGGTTGATTTTATACCCAATTACGATGAAACGGAAAAGGAACCGGAAGTCCTTCCTGTGCGGGTCCCAAACCTGCTGATCAACGGGGCGGAAGGAATTGCAGTAGGCATGAGCACCAGCATTCCTCCCCACAACCTGGGTGAAGTTATAGATGCAGTCCGGGCATATATAGACAAACCGGATATTACCATAAAGGAATTAATGGAATATTTGCCTGGACCGGATTTTCCTACTGGCGGCATCATCGCAAATAAAAGCGATCTGCCTGCCATCTACGAAACCGGTGCAGGAAAAATCAAGCTCAGAGGCAAAATTGAGGTGGAGCTTGGAAAACGGAAGGCAGATAAGGATAAGCTGGTAATCACTGAGATCCCCTATACCATGGTGGGCGCCGGGATCAATAAGTTTCTGATTGATGTGGCAGACCTGGTTGAGAGCAAAAAGCTTACGGATGTGGTGGACATTTCCAACCAGTCCAACAAAGACGGGATCAGAATTGTTCTGGAGCTGAGAAAGGATGCAGATGTGGAGAGAATCCGCAACATCCTATATAAGAAAACAAAGCTGGAAGACACCTTTGGCGTCAACATGCTGGCCATCGCGGAGGGACGTCCGGAAACCCTGGATTTAAAGGGAATCCTTAAAAATTATCTGGATTTCCAGTATAAAAATGCTACCAGAAAGTACCAGACCCTTTTGGAAAAAGAACTGGAAAAGAAAGAGATCAGGGAAGGTCTTATAAAAGCCTGTGATATCATTGATTTGATCATCGCAGTTTTAAGAGGTTCCAAGAACTTAAAAGACGCCAAAAACTGTCTGATGACCGGAGATATTTCCAATATAAACTTCCGGGTCAAGGGATTTGAAGAGGATGCGAGGAAGCTGTGCTTTACGGAAAAACAGGCGGGAGCCATTCTGGAAATGCGCCTTTACAAGCTGATCGGCTTAGAGATCCTCCAACTGGAAAAGGAGTATAAGGAAACGCTGGCTAAAATCGCTGAATATGAAAAAATCCTGTCCAGCCGCAAGAACATGGATGCGGTCATTAAAAAAAGACCTGGACAATATCAAAGCAGAATATGCAACTCCAAGAAGAACGCTTATTGAGGATGGAAGGGAAGCAGTTTATGAGGAAGAGGCAGTTGTCATATCAGAGGTCGCCTTTGTCATGGACCGGTTCGGCTACTGTAAGGTGCTTGATAAGAATACGTATGAAAGAAATAAAGAAACCATTGAAACAGAGAATCCTCATGTGGTAAACTGCTTTAATACGGATAAAATATGTATCTTTACCAATACGGGAAATTTACATCAGGTGAAGATTCTGGATATCCCCGGCGGCAAGCTGCGGGATAAAGGAACGCCAATTGATAATCTGAGCAAGTTTGACGGAACCAGGGAAGAGATCATATACTTATGCAATGCACAGGGCCTAAAGGGCCGTAAATTATTGTTTGCCACCAGACAGGCTCTTGTAAAGCTGGTACCGGGCGAGGAATTTGAAACAAATAACAGGACCGTAGCAGCAACTAAGCTTCAGGATGAGGATGGAGTCATCAGCGTCCAGCTTGTGGAAGGACAGACAGATGTGGTGCTTCAAACATCGGCAGACGTATTTTTGCGTTTCCAGGTGGAGGAGATCCCCGAGATGAAGAAGAACGCCAGAGGCGTGCGGGGAATCAAGCTGGCGCCCGGTGAGGAGCTGGAGACCGTGCATCTTTTAGGCGAGGATCCTATCATTCATTATAAGGAAAAAGAGGTCCACTTAAACCGGCTGAAGATTGGAAAACGTGACGGGAAGGGCAGCAAGGTACGCCTTTAATGCTCTGCTGCAGCATACATTTTAAAGAAATGTATCTGTGTGACGCACAAATGTATTTTTCTGGCGAATAAATATTGATTTTTTTTCACTTTGTTATAGGATAGTTAAGAATTTAGCATATGATAGGATTACAAAATGAAAAGAAAAGAGGAGAAAGCGATGGAAAAAAAATTGCGAGTTGGCGTTTTAGGAGCAACCGGTATGGTGGGACAGAGATTTATTTCTCTTCTTGAGGACCATCCATGGTATGAGGTGGTGACAGTGGCAGCAAGTCCTCGTTCTGCTGGCAAGTCTTATGAGGAAGCAGTGGGCGACCGTTGGAAAATGACCACTCCAATGCCTGAGTCCGTAAAAAAACTGACTGTTATGAATGTAAATGAAGTGGAAGCGGTTGCTGCCAGTGTTGATTTTGTTTTCAGCGCCGTGGATATGACAAAGGAAGAAATTAAGGCCATTGAGGAAGCTTATGCAAAGACCGGTACGCCGGTAGTATCCAATAACAGCGCCCATCGCTGGACACCGGATGTCCCTATGGTGGTGCCGGAGATCAATCCTGAGCATTTTGAAGTCATTGAGGATCAGAAAAAGCGTCTGGGTACGGATCGGGGATTCATTGTGGTAAAGCCCAACTGTTCCATTCAAAGCTATGCCCCTGTTTTAACGGCATGGAAGGAATTTGAGCCCTATGAAGTGGTTGCTACCACCTATCAGGCAATCTCAGGAGCAGGAAAGACCTTTAAAGACTGGCCGGAGATGGTAGAAAATATCATTCCTTATATAGGAGGAGAAGAAGAAAAGAGCGAGCAGGAGCCTCTTCGCCTCTGGGGAAAGGTTGAAAATGGAGAGATCGTAAAAGCAAGTGAACCTGTGATCACCTGCCAGTGCATCCGTACCCGTGTTAAATGGACATACAGCGGCTGTATTTGTAAAATTCCGCAAAAAACCGACTAAAGAGGAATTAATTGACCGCTTAGTGAATTTTAAGGGCCTTCCTCAGGAACTGAAGCTTCCAAGCGCTCCCAAGCAGTTCATACAGTATTTAGAAGAAGATAACCGTCCTCAGGTAAACCTTGATGTAGATTTTGAAAAAGGAATGGGAATTTCTGTAGGGCGTTTAAGAGAAGATTCGGTTTACGATTATAAGTTTGTTGGCCTTTCCCACAATACGGTCCGCGGAGCGGCCGGCGGTGCGGTTCTTTCAGCAGAGCTTTTAACCGCAAAGGGATATATCAAAGCCAAGGAATGATTGGATCATAAAGCTCCCGGCCTTCAGAGGGAGCTTTCAATAAAAGGCATATGGAGGAAGGAAAATGGCATACAAGAAAGAGCTTTGGGGAAACATGCCCGATAAAAGGGAAGTGTATTTGTATACACTGGTAAATAGAAACGGAGTTTCCGCTTCTTTCACAAATCTGGGTGCAGTTTGGGTCAACATGAATGTGCCTGACAGGGATGGAAAAATGGTTGATGTGGTCCTGGGATTTGACAGTGCAGATGAGTATCTTTTAAATCCGCCTCACTTTGGAGCTCCCATTGGAAGGAACGCCAACCGCATTGCAGGTGCGAAATTCAGCATTAATGGAAAAGAATATAGGCTTAAAGCAATAATGGACCTAACAATCTTCACAGCGGCCCGGATCTTTACCAGAGCCGTCTTTGGGACAGTGAGGCAGAGGAAAATGATCTGGGAACCAGTGTCAGCTTTTCCCTCCTTTCACCGGATGGAGACCAGGGATTCCCAGGGAATGCAAACATTACCGTAACCTATACTCTTACACCGGACAACAGCCTTGAAATTTCCTACCATATGATCTGCGATGCAGATACCGTAGCAAACTTTACCAATCATAGTTATTTCAACCTGGACGGCCAGGGCGGTACAGATGCCATGAAGCAGCGTGTCTGGATTGACGGAGATGCTTATACGAGAGCGGATAAAGGTTCGATTCCCACCGGAGAGATCACTCCTGTTAAGGGGACTCCCATGGATTTCACGGTGATGAAACCCATTGAGCAGGATATCCATGAAGAATATGAGGCCCTGATATACGGCGGAGGTTATGATCATAACTGGGTCTTAAACCACCTGCCAGGTGAGGTTTCCCTGTGTGCCGCATCGGAGTCAGATAAGACAGGCATCCGGATGGAGGTTTATACAGACCTTCCGGGAATGCAGTTTTACACTGCAAACTTCTTAAATGATGGAATGAAGGGCAAAGGAGGAGCGGTATATGAAAAACGCTGCTGCTATTGCTTTGAAACCCAGTATTATCCTGATTCCGTGAATAAACCGGAATTCCAGTCTCCAGTCTTAAAGGCCGGCGAAGAATACAAGACAACAACCATTTACAAGTTCTCCAATATAAAATAGAAACGAACAGGAAAATAAACCAGGGACGCAGAACACTGCGCCCCTGCTCTTATGTGAAAGGACTTTAAAATATACATATGAACAAGCAGAATGGAAAAGGGAGAAAGGCGCTGTCTGTCTTAGGCCTGATTGTAACAACCATCATATGGGGCAGCAGCTTTGTTGTGATGAAGAATTCGGTGGAAGTGGTTACCCCGGTCTACTTGCTGGCTTTACGCTTTACTATTGCTTCTGCCTCGCTGGTAGCCGTGTTCTGGAAGCGGGTGAAAAAGATCTGTAAAACCGATCTGATGTGCGGCGGGCTTTTAGGCGTGTTTTTGTTTGTCAGTTATTTTTTTCAGACCTATGGGCTTAAATATACCACTGCCAGTAAAAATGCATTTATCACCACATTGTACGTGATTCTGGTGCCGTTTCTCCATTGGTTTTATAATAGAAAAAAGCCTTCCCGGAACAATGTGGCAGCAGCAGGGATCGCAGTGCTGGGGCTTGCTCTGTTGTCCCTGGAGGGAAACTTATCGGTGAATGTTGGGGATCTGATGACTTTGGTATGCGGCTTTTTCTTTGCGTTTCACATTGTTTTTATTGACCGTTATACCGAAGACCATGACCCCATTATTTTGACTGTGATCCAGATGGCCGTGGCGGCAATATTAAGCTGGGTAATTGCTCCGCTTCTGGAAGGTTCCTTAGATTTAACTGCGATTGATCCTTCCATGATGATGGGGTTGCTGTATCTGGGGATTTTTGGCACCATGATCTGTTTTCTTCTGCAGAATATGGGGCAAAAGCATCTGACTCCCAATACTTCTTCCATCATTTTATCATTTGAAGCCGTATTCGGGCTGACGTTTTCTGTTCTGTTTCTGAGGGAACAGGTGACGATAAAACTGGCTGTTGGATGTGTTCTGATGTTGGCCTCTGTTATCTTATCTGAGTATAAAAGGAAAGGCGCCGCAAAAGCATAGTTATCAGAAAGATTTGCCATTCATGAATTTTAGTGTTATAATGGAAGAGTTACTATCATAAGGCGGTAGGGAGATATATGTCGAAATCGTTATACATTGCAGAAAAACCAAGTGTGGCCCAGGAGTTTGCCAATGCTTTAAAGGCGAATGGACGGCGCAGGGATGGATATATAGAATCGGATCAGGTGATCATTACCTGGTGCGTAGGACATCTGGTAACGATGAGCTATCCGGAAAGCTATGATCCCAAATTCAAGCGGTGGAGCCTTTCCACCCTTCCTTTTCTTCCCAAGGAATTTAAGTACGAGGTGATCCCAAACGCTGAAAAGCAATTTAAAATTGTAAGCAGTCTGCTGAACCGTCCTGATGTGGAGACCATTTATGTGTGCACGGACTCCGGGCGGGAAGGAGAGTACATATACCGTCTGGTGGCGCAAATGGCAGGGGTCAGGGACAAGAAGCAGAAGCGTGTGTGGATTGATTCCCAGACAGAGGAAGAGATTTTAAGAGGCATCCGGGAAGCAAAGGATGAATCTGAATACGATAATCTTTCGGCCTCCGCCTATTTAAGGGCAAAAGAAGATTATCTCATGGGAATTAATTTTTCCCGATTGCTTACACTAAGATATGGGCAGAACATTTCCAATTATTTAAAGAGCGGGAAGAATACGGTAATATCCGTCGGCAGGGTCATGACCTGTGTCATGGGAATGGTGGTACGGAGAGAACGGGAGATAAGGGAGTTTGTTAAGACCCCGTTTTACCGTGTAATCGGAACCTTTTCCAGAGAGGATGCAGCAAACCCCGAACTATCGGGCATGGATTTTGACGGGGAGTGGAAAAGCGCCCCAGGATCCAGGTATTTTGAATCCCCGTTCCTTTATAAGGAAAACGGCTTTAAGGAACGAAAATACGCAGAAGAGCTGATCAGTACCCTGTCTCTTATGAATCCCATGGAAGGAACCGTTGCTTCCATAGAAAAGAAAAAGGAAACAAAGAATCCTCCCTTGCTTTACAATCTGGCTGAGCTTCAGAATGACTGTTCCAGAATGTTTAAGATCAGCTGATGAGACCTTGAAGCTGGTTCAGGAGCTTTATGAAAAGAAGATGGTCACTTACCCAAGAACCGATGCCAGAGTTTTATCCACGGCGGTTGCAAAGGAAATCCATAAGAACATAGCCGGGCTTAAGGGCTTTGAACCTATGGCGGAAGCAGCGGCAGAGGTTATGGAGAAGGGTTCCTACAAGACCATCGAAAAAACCAGGTACGTCAATGATAAGCAGATAACGGACCATTATGCCATCATACCCACCGGTCAGGGACTGGCCGCATTAAGGGGCCTGTCTCCCTTAGGACTAAAGGTTTATGAGGTCATAGCAAGAAGATTTATATGCGTCTTTTATCCGCCGGCTGTCTATCAGAAATATGCACTGGAGCTTGTGGCGGATACAGAGCCTGCACCGGTTAACCAGGTGCCGGGCAAGGAACATTTCTATGCCAATTTCCGTGTCATGCTGGAAGCGGGCTATTTAAAAGTCGCCGAGGTATCCTGGGGAAAAAAAGAAGCAGCAGGATGAAGGAAAATCAGAAACTCCCTCTGAAGACAACGGACAGGAGGAAAGCAATCCAGAATCCTCTCAAAATCAAATGGACAATCCCGCATTCATTGCCATGCTTGGAACCCTGAAAAAGGGAATGAAGCTTTCTCTTAAAAAGCTGCAGATTAAGGAAGGAGAAACCTCCCCGCCCAAGCGCTATACATCCGGTTCCATGATCTTAGCCATGGAAAATGCCGGACAGCTTATAGAAGATGAAGAGCTACGCGCCAGATAAAGGGAAGCGGAATAGGAACCAGTGCTACCCGGGCTGAGATTTTAAAAAAAGCTGTTTCATATCAAGTATCTTTCTTTAAACAGCAAGACTCAGGTAATTGTTCCCACTCTTTTGGGAGAAATGATTTTTGACGTAGTCAATGCTTCCATCAGACAGCTCCTTAATCCGGAATTGACGGCAAGCTGGGAAAAAGGGCTGAATTATGTGGCTGAGGGGACCATTACCCCGGAAGAATATATGCAGAAACTGGAGAATTTTGTTGCCGGGCGGACCGCAGGAGTTTTAAGACTCAATAATCATTACGATCTGCATGGTGTATTTGATGCTGCGGCAGCTAATTATAAAAAAACAAAAATAGGAGATTATAAAATGAAAAAAAGAAGATATGACAAACCAGGACTTATTTGATACCACTCATACCATAGCCAAATTATTATTTGAACAGACCACTTATCCATGGGAAATTCTTCCTAAAATCAGTGAATTCATCGTTTCCCTGGGACAGCGTCTTCCAAAGGATGAGTATGTTCACGTAGGAAAAGCGGTGTGGATCCATAAATCCATAAATCTTCCGCCAACAGCCTGTATGGGTGAGCATGTAATCATCTGCAAGGGCGCACAGATCCGTCATTGTGCATTTATCAGAGGCAATGCCATCATAGGAGAAGGTGCTGTAATAGGAAACTCTTCTGAAATTAAGAATTCCATTCTTTTTGACGGTGTACAGGTTCCTCACTATAACTATGTAGGAGATTCCATTTTAGGATATAAGTCTCATATGGGCGCTTCTTCTCTGGCTTCCAACGTAAAAACCGATAAGTCTCTTGTTACAGTTCATGCAGAAGACGGAGATATTGAGACAGGGCTTAAGAAATTCGGCGCGATCATTGGCGATTTCACTGAAATTGGCTGCGGTGCAGTCTTAAATCCAGGAACCGTAATCGGACCGAAATCCATTGTTTATCCTCTTTCCTGCGTCAGAGGCTGTGTTGACGCTAATTCCATCTATAAGAATCAGGGAGAAATCGTAGAGAAAAAAATTATTGAGGAATAAGGAACAATACAATGGATAAACAACACACTGCGACGAAGAACGGGACCTTTGGTTCACGGATCGGGTTTATTCTAGCTTCTGTTGGCTCTGCGGTAGGTATGGGGAACATCTGGATGTTTCCCTACCGCCTGGGGCAGTATGGGGGAGCTGCTTTTTTATTGGTGTATTTCGGCTTTATTTTTTTGTTTGGCATGGTCGGGCTTTCCGGCGAGTTTGCTTTTGGAAGGCTGACTGGGACAGGCCCTATTGGTTCCTATGATTATGCCATGAAGACCAGGGGCAAAAAGGGCGGAGCCTTTCTTGGAGCCATTCCTTTGATTGGTTCTCTTGGCATTGCCATTGGCTACGCTATTATTGTAGGCTGGGTTCTTAAGTATCTGTTCGGTTCCCTGACCGGTGTAATGATGAATACGGATGCAAGGGAGTACTTTTCCGGCATGACAGGAAAATTCGGCAGTGTGCCCTGGCATTTTCTTGTGGTGGTCATTACTGTGGCAGTACTGGCAGGAGGCGTTTTAAAGGGCATTGAAAAAGTGAATGCAATCATGATGCCGTCTTTTTTTATTTTGTTTGCGATCATTGCAGTACGGGTCTTTTTTTCTTCCAGGCTCTCTGGCAGGCTATGAATATCTGCTGGTTCCAAGATGGGAGTACTTGCTTAAGCCGGAAACCTGGGTGATGGCCATGGGACAGGCATTCTTTTCCTTATCCATTACAGGCTCCGGAATGGTCATTTACGGAAGCTATCTGGATAAAAAGGAAGATATTCCCAAGGCGGCCCTTACTACCGCATTGCTTGATACAATTGCGGCGCTTTTGGCTGGTTTTGCCATTATTCCGGCGGTCTTTGCCTTCCAGATGGATCCTGCAAGCGGTCCTCCTCTTATGTTCATCACGGTCCCCAAGGTCTTTTCCATGATTCCGGCAGGAAGATGGGTGGCAGTGCTGTTTTTCCTCTCCGTGTTGTTTGCCGGGGTGACTTCTTTGGTAAACATGCTTGAGGTGTGCTCAGAGGCTGTCCAGACCCACCTCCACCTGTCCCGTAAAAAGTCTATTTTCTTAGTAGGGGCCGCAGTATTTATTCCTGGGCTTTTCATAGAATATGAGCCGTATATGGGATTCTTTATGGATCTGATTACAATATATGTAGTTCCTTTTGGTGCTGTTTTATGCTCCATCATGATTTACTGGGTTTTAAAAGACGGCAGGATCATGGAAGAATTAAACAGGGGACGGAAGAAGCCATTAGGGGCAGCTTATCTTTTTACTGCAAAATTCGTTTATGTTTTTCTTGCTGCATTGGTGTTCGCACTTAGCATCCTATATAAAGGAATCGGATAAAAAATATCTAAAAGAAACGCGCATGAAGCGGCTTAATATGCCAAATCAATGCGCGTTTTTTGCATTCCTTTGTGTCTGCTACTTTGTGCCGAAAATTCTATCCCCTGCATCTCCCAGTCCAGGACAGATATAGGCGTTTTCATTTAACTGGCGGTCCAGATGTCCGATGTAGATCTGTATGTCCGGATGTGCCTCACGAAGCTTCTCTAAGCCTTCCGGAGCAGCGATAATGGCCATGAACTTGATATTCCTTCCACCATGCTGTTTAATGAAATCCACAGCGGCTATTGCGGAACCGCCGGTTGCCAGCATGGGATCGGTGACAACAATGGTTCTCTGCTCAATAGGGCTTGGCAGCTTACAGTAGTATTCGTGAGGCTCATGGGTAACTTCATCACGATAAAGGCCGATGTGGCCCACTTTTGCGGAGGGAACCAAAGCCAGGATTCCGTTGACCATGCCAAGTCCTGCACGAAGAATGGGAACGACAGCCATTTTTTTACCGGCAATCATAGGAGTCATGCAGGTCTCAATGGGAGTTTCCACCTCTACATCCTGTAAGGGGAGATCTCTTAAAGCTTCAAATCCCATCAGCATTGCAATCTCTTCGATAAGGGCGCGGAACTCATTGGTTCCTGTCCTTTTATCTCTTAAAATAGAGATCTTGTGCTGAATAAGCGGGTGGGTAAAAACAGTTACATTGTCCATTGAAAAGTCCATAATAGTTTTAAATCCTTTCTTTATACTCTTAGTGTATCAGGGGTTTCCAGCAATATGAGGCTCATAAGAGCTCCGATTATGTCCGCTGGAAACAGACCTGAAATGTTTCATGAAATGGGGCTTTCTTTAACATTAAGTTCTCCAAGCTGTGGGAATCCAAGTCAAAATACCGCAAAAATAATTCCACCCTGTGCTAAAGGCCGGTTTCCTGGGATCACGGTTCCTTCCGGTCGGATAACTGCGGTGGCAGCGGCCAAAAGCGAAGGAGGAACCAGGGAATACAGGAACCTTAAATTTAGTACAGCAGTGGAATATTAAGGTGCCAACACTTAAAGAAAATAGTGCCGGCCATGGAATGAAACTTATCAGTAAGGGTATGCACCGCAGCGCCGGATATAGGGAACAGGTGCTGGATGCTGAGCGGATAATCCCAGGTTGTCAGTTTTTCGTTGTTACTCATTATTTTACCCCATTTCTTTTTATTTTCCGTCCTATTTTATCAAAGAAAGGGGTAAAAGGCAACTATTTTTCCTATTTTGTCTCGGGAGTATATTTTATCAGTGCAAAATCCCCCAGGCTATGAGGAACTGGAATGGAAATAATAATGGTGCCGTGATCTTCATAGCTAAAGGATTCCGGAAAAGCAGGAGTGGAGTCTGAGGATACTGATTCCATGGGAAAATCCCCTTGTTTGAACATTTTTGCATATGTTTCCTGACTGGTTTCAGCAAGGAAAGGAATTAAGGCTTCTGTAAGTTCAGGAGAAGTATTGTAGAACTGGCAGTTATCGGAACGGATGTATTCAGCCAGCACGTTTGGATCGGCATAATCCTTGAGTCTTATATTCTTTGCCTGGGATATATCAACCGTATTGGTAAAAAACACATTGACCGGATGAGCTGCTCCATCCCCGGAAATAAGTCCGGTGTATATGGCGGTGATCCGCTTTCTGTCTACGGAGTTTACCTTGGCTGTAATAGAAAGGCTGTCCTTTTCTGTGTTGACAGAATAGGCTTTTAATATCTCCAGGGCATTGCTTTTTAACAGAGAGTTGATTTTTTCCTCCATTGCGCCATCCTCTAAACCGGAGATGGCAGGGTATTGAATGGAAACATTTCCTTCTTTATAGGTGTGGAGGGCAGCAGTGATGCCGGAGACAGAGGTGCTGTTGTCTGTTTCTTTTTGCTGAGCCTGGTTATCAGGGTTTTCGATTTTTACAGGCTCTGGCGCTTCGGTGGCAGAGGACATGGATTCTCCGTCCGCAGCCGCAGAGGTGCCTGGCAAATCGGTCTTAACATAATTTTTTTGTCCGCAGCCGCTTAAAATCAGGGCGCAGGTGATGAAAAGGGCTGGGATAACTGTGTTTCGTTTCATAGGATTACCTCCCTTCATTTTTGCGGATTTTTTACAGTATATCACAAATATCGGGGCTGTGTCCGGGATTTTTCACGAATTAAGAAAAAAAATAGGAAATTATTGGAAGTGGGTGCTGCCAAACAGAGAAAAGGCCCTGGAAATCTGATTCTTTCAGATCTCCAGGGCCTTGCTCCCTGCCAAGGGTGTAGTGCCGGCAGTGGGACTTGAACCCACACGATGTTGCCATCAACGGATTTTGAGTCCGCCTCGTCTGCCATTCCGACATGCCGGCCTTTACTTGCAACGCTCATTATTCTATCATAGGATTTTCCATTTGGCAAGTGTTTTTTTGTGATTATTAAATTGAAAATGAACAAAATATATTGTATGATAGATAGAAGATGTATTTAAGGAGGTGTCTGGACCATGACATGTAAAGAAGTAGAACGTCTGGTCATGCCATACATCAATGACGAACTGACGGACGACGAACTGGAGGAATTTCTGAAACATATGGAGTCCTGTCCGGATTGCCGGGAAGAGCTGGAAATATACTTTACTGTGGACGTGGGAATCAGGGAACTGGATTCTGAAACGGGGAATTATAATATAAAAGGAGCGCTGGAGTCAACCATAGAACAGTCCAGACAAAGGCTTCAGGTCATTCGGTGTATTAAAATTGCCAGGTATGCGGTAGCTACAGTCAGCGCAATGGCACTGATTTTTACAGTCCTTCTGCAGTGCCGGATCTGGATGCAGTGGGGCTTACTATGATGGGAAAACGTACCCTGCAGGTATAACCTTGTGCCCCAAACGTGTGGGCAGGAAAGAGGAAACACCCTGCGGGTATACTTTTATGCCCAAAAAGCATGGGCAGGAAAGAGGAAACATGAGCAGAAAAAAAATAGTATTAGTAGATGGAAGCAGTATGCTAAGGAACGCCTTTTATGGACTTCCTTCCAATGGAGCGAAAGGGATTCAAAGCCTGATCATGAAGCTTTTGGAGGCAAAAGAAGCGGACTACCTTGCTGTTGCCTTTGATTCTGAAACAGAAGGCAGACAAAAGGAATCATATAAAAATACAGCAGTGTACGAGGGGCTTTTAAAGGAGGAAGAGGGTTTAAGGGAAACGCTGCTTACCCTGGATATTCCTGTTCTTAAAAAGGAAGGATATACTTCAACCGATGTTTTGGCTTCATTGGCAAAAAGATGCCAGGAGGAAGAGGGGGAAATCGTGATCCTGTCTGATGAGCGAATACTTTTACAGGCAGTGGAAGAACATGTGACCCTTAAGATTCCGGCTGTCGGGGAAGAGGGGCTGGAGTTTAAAGCCTATTCCACAGAGCTTGTACGGGAAGAGCTTGGCCTGGAGCCAGAGACTCTTGCAGGTGTTTTTGCACTGGCAGGAGAATGGGGAATCGGTGAGAAAACCGCCTGTCAGCTGATAAGGGAACATCACAGCGTTGAAAATATTTATAATCATATAGAAGCAATAGAATCTCAGAGAATCCGGGAAGCACTTAGCGGGAATCAGGAAGCAATAAGGCGGAAGCAAGCGCTTGCTACCCTTCGCAGGGATTGCGATATCCACCTGGATTACACGAAAACCCTTGAACAGGCAGAGATTCAAAAAATAATTGATATGGATTTCGTTCCGGCCTCTTTCCCGGGAGAAGAGGAGGAGCCGTCACTGGAATCAGGCTTTCACGCAGTTACAGACCTTTCAGAGGCTGAGTCCATATTCTTAAAGTGCGCAGCAGGCAGCAGGCTGGGGCTGCAGCTGGTGGTTGAGGACAAGGCCGTATCAGCCTGTCTCTTTGCTGCAGTGAGACAGAAGTGTACTGCTTTATTCCACAGGGCGCTCTTAAGCCGGAATACCTGGCAGAGAAAGCAGAGGAAATCTGTAAGAGGGCAGGACAGACAACCGTCATTCACTTAAAGAGCCAGCTTGCGTTTTTAAAGCTTATGCCGGAAAGTCAGGTTTTTGATGCAGCGTTGCCGGATATCTGTTAAATCCGTTAAAGGATTCATATGAATACAATGATCTGGCAGAGGATTATCTGGATCTTTCCATCCCATCCAAAACAGAGCTTTTAGGAAAAAGCTCCTTTAAGTGCGGGCTGGAGGAAAACAGGGAAAAAGCCGTTTCCTGCATCTGTTATATGTCCTATATTGCCTTTAAATGTCATGACCTGCTTTGTGAGTCACTTAAAAAGGCAGCCATGGATAAGCTGTTTTATGAAATCGAAATGCCTTTGATCTACAGCCTGTTTCATATGGAGGAAGCAGGAATCCGCGTGGAAAGGGAACGCCTGAAGGAATATGGGGATCGTTTAAAGGTCCGTATCGCGGAGCTGGAGCAGAAGATATATGAAGAAACGGGAGAAACCTTTAACATCAATTCCCCCAAGCAGCTGGGAGAGGTACTCTTTGACAATATGAAGATTCCGGGAGGGAAAAAGACAAAAACCGGTTATTCAACAGCAGCTGATGTATTGGAAAAGCTGGCGCCTGACTGGCCTGCGGTCAACTTAATTCTGGATTACAGACAGCTGACCAAATTAAATTCCACTTACGCAGACGGGCTGGCAGCCTACATTGGGCCGGATGAGCGGATTCACGGAACCTTTAACCAGACGATCACAGCTACGGGAAGAATCAGCAGTACGGAACCTAATTTACAGAACATTCCGGTCCGCGTGGAGCTGGGAAGGGAAATCAGAAAGGTTTTCGTGCCTCAGGAGGGCTGCGTGTTTGTGGATGCGGACTATTCCCAGATTGAACTGAGAGTGCTGGCCCATATGTCAGGAGACCAGCGCCTAATCGGGGCCTACCGACAGGCGGAGGATATCCATGCCATCACGGCTTCCCAGGTGTTTCATGTTCCTCTTGATGAGGTGACTCCTCTTCAGAGAAGGAATGCAAAGGCTGTAAACTTCGGCATTGTATATGGAATCAGCTCCTTTGGACTGAGTGAGGGCTTAAGCATCACCAGAAAAGAGGCTTCGGAATACATCAGCAAATATTTTGAAACCTATCCTGGAGTGAAATCATTTTTAGACGGTCTTGTGGCTGAGGCAAAAGAACAGGGCTATGCGGTCAGTATGTTTGGCAGACGCCGTCCCGTTCCTGAACTGAAATCCTCCAACTTCATGCAGCGCTCCTTTGGCGAACGGGTCGCATGAATTCTCCTATCCAGGGCACTGCGGCAGATATTATCAAGATAGCCATGATCCGCGTGGACAATGCCTTGAGAAAACAGGGATTAAAATCTCGGATCGTCCTGCAGGTCCATGATGAACTTCTCATTGAAGCATATCAGGATGAGGTTGATAAGGTAAAAGAGCTTCTGGTGGAAGAAATGAAGCATGCGGCAGAGCTTGCAGTGTCCCTTGAGGTAGAGGCCAATGTAGGGGATTCCTGGTTCGATGCAAAGTAAAATATCTTTCAGACTGCTGTAAGGTATTTTATGGGCTGGCGCCGGATAGACCTGGAGCTATGTCCATCCGGCGGGGCGTTGCCTTCATAAGAATAAAGGGTTGGTGTAAGGATGAGAGTGATTGGATTGACCGGAGGGATCGGAGCCGGAAAAAGCCTGGTTCTTTCTATTTTAAAGGAGGAATACGGTGCGGAAGTGATCAAGGCGGATGAATTGGCCATGAGCTGATGGAGCCAGGAAAAGAAGGGTATCTGGCTGTGACAGAAGCTCTGGGGGAGAACCTTTTAAAATCCGATGGAACCATTGACCGTAAAGCCCTGGCCGCACGTATTTTTCAGGATGACGGGGCAAGGAAAACCGTGGATGACATCATTCACCCTATGGTATGGAAAACCATAAGGGATAAAATTTCTGCTTCCCAAGCAGAGCTTATTGTGGTAGAATTTGCAATTATGAATGAAAAAATGGATGACAGCTGGGAGGAGATGTGGTACGTCCGTGCGTCAAAGGAGAACAGGATCCGCCGTTTAGCGGAAAACAGGGGCTATACGAGGGAGCATTCGGAACGCATCATAGCGAGCCAGGCCTCTGAATCGGAGTTTTTAAAACGCTGTACGCGGGTGATTGAAAATGACGGTTCCATGGAAGATGTGAAAAGCCAGCTGGCTGAAATATTGAAAAGCAGAGGGAAACACCCTGCGGGTATATCATTGCCCACAGAAAGCAGGCTGAAAAGAGGAAAGAATGAGATTGGTAAGTATTGCAAGCGGAAGCAGCGGAAACTGCATTTATGTGGGCTCCGATTCCACCCATATCCTGGTGGATGCCGGGATAAGCAACAAACGGATCGAACTGGGATTAAATGAGATAGGAATAAAGGGTAGTGAGCTGACCGGAATCGTCATCACCCATGAACATTCCGACCATACAAAAGGGCTTGGAGTCCTGGCCAGGAAATATGGGGTTCCCATTTATGGGACAAGAGAGACTCTGGAAGAGATATCAAAACAGAAGTACCTGGGGGAATACCCCAGGGAGTTATTTTGTGCCATCAGGCCTGACGTGGATTTTAATGTGGGGGATCTGGAAGTAAAGCCCTTTTCCATTGACCACGATGCGTCAAATCCGGTGGCTTACAGGATCCAGCATGACCGCAAGTCTGTTGCGGTTGCCACGGATATGGGACATTACGACCAGTATATTATCGAGCATCTTCAGGGACTTGATGCAGTGCTGATAGAGTCCAATCACGATGTGAATATGCTGCAGGCAGGACCTTATCCCTACTATCTGAAACGCCGGATCCTGGGAGATCACGGACACCTTTCCAATGAGAATGCGGGGCGGCTTTTGTGCTGTATTCTCCATGAAAACTTAAAAAAGGTACTGCTGGGCCATTTAAGCAAGGAGAACAATTATGAAGAGCTTGCTTATGAAACCGTAAGGCTTGAGATCACAGAAGGAGATAATCCATTTAAGGCATCGGATTTTTCCATAGCGGTTGCAAAAAGAGATCAGATGTCGGAAATTATCACCGTATAATCTAATGAAAGAGGAGAAACATTATGAACAAAACGATTATTACAGTAGTTGGAAAAGACACCGTAGGGATCATAGCAAAGATTTGTACTTATCTGGCAGGCAACCAGGTGAACATATTGGATATTTCCCAGACCATTGTTCAGGGCTTTTTTTAATATGATGATGATTGTGGATATCAATGACGCAGCAAAGCCGTTCGGGGAGCTGGCTGACGAGCTGGAACAGATTGGTGATGAAATCGGGGTAAAGGTAAAATGCCAGCGTGAGGAAATTTTTACCAGCATGCACCGTATCTGATAACAAGTTCAAGGCTTAAGAAAAGGATGGGTTCCCGATATGTTAAATATGTTTGAAGTGAATGAAACCAATAAAATGATCGAACAGGAGCTGCTTGATGTGCGTACCATTACCATGGGCATCAGCCTTCTTGACTGCAGTGACGGTGACTTAAAAGCTGTGAATGAAAAAAATTTACAATAAAATCACAACCGTTGCAAAAGATCTTGTGGCAGTGGGAAAGGAGATTGAAAAGGATTTTGGTATTCCCATTGTGAATAAAAGAATTTCCGTAACTCCCATTGCCATAGTCGGCGGTGCAGCCTGCAAGAGCCCGGAAGATTTTGTGACCATTGCACAGACCCTTGACCGTGCTGCCAAAGAAGTGGGAGTAAATTTCATCGGCGGCTATTCTGCCTGGTGAGCAAGGGAATGACAGCAGCAGATAAAAACCTGATCTGCTCCATACCTGCAGCCCTTGCCTGTACGGAACGTGTATGCAGCTCTGTCAATGTAGGTTCCACAAAAACAGGCATTAACATGGATGCAGTGGCCCTTATGGGAGAGACTGTAGTGGAAACGGCAAAGGCCACAAAGGACAGTGATTCCCTCGGCTGCGCCAAGCTGGTGGTATTCTGCAATGCGCCGGATGATAATCCTTTTATGGCAGGAGCGTTCCACGGGGTGACGGAAGCGGATGTTATCATTAATGTGGGAGTCAGCGGTCCGGGGGTTGTTAAGACTGCCATTGAAGCGGCCAGGGGAAAGGATTTTGAGGTTCTCTGCGAGACGATTAAGAAAACTGCCTTTAAGATAACCCGTGTGGGCCAGCTGGTTGCCCAGGAAGCATCTAAAAGGCTGAATGTTCCTTTTGGAATCATTGATTTATCTCTTGCACCGACTCCTGCCGTTGGCGACAGCGTGGCTGAAATCCTGGAAGAGATCGGTCTGGAACGGGTAGGCGCACCGGGCACCACGGCAGCCCTTGCCCTGTTAAATGACCAGGTAAAAAAAGGGCGGCGTCATGGCCTCCTCCTATGTAGGCGGTTTAAGCGGCGCGTTTATTCCGGTCAGCGAGGATCAGGGAATGATCGATGCAGTAGCCATGGGAGCTTTGAACATAGAGAAGCTGGAAGCAATGACATGCGTTTGCTCGGTTGGCCTTGATATGATTGCAATTCCGGGAGATACACCTGCCACAACCATTGCAGGTATTATTGCAGACGAATCTGCCATCGGAATGGTTAACCAGAAGACCACGGCAGTCCGCATTATCCCGGTTATTGGAAAATCCGTTGGAGAAACAGTGGAATTCGGCGGTTTATTAGGATATGCTCCTGTTATGCCGGTCAGCCGGTACTCCTGTGAAAAATTCATAACCAGAGGCGGACGGATTCCGGCACCTATTCACAGCTTTAAAAATTAATTGCCCTGGAGGAAGGATACAGGAGATGAATATTTATTTGATTCGCCATGGACGGCAAAGCAGCAAACTCTGTAATGTTGATGTGGATCTATCCGAGGCAGGCTGCCGCCAGGCGGCATTAGTCGGGGAACGGCTGGCTTTAAAGGGCATTGAAGCAGTATATTCCAGCCATTTGATCCGGGCTGTGGAAACTGCCAGGGAGGCAAACCGGTATTGGAATGCAAAGCACATCATAAGGCAGGAGCTTAGGGAGATTTCCTTTGGAGAAATGGAAGGCATGGCGGATGAGGAGATAGCAGCAAGATTTAAGGATTTTAAGAAAGAACAGGAACGGATGGCGCAGGATTTGCCTTATCCTGGAGCGAGAGCGCCGGGGACGTAATAAAACGGGCCATTCCTGTCCTTGAAGAAATTGCTGCAAGCGGTTACCAGAATGTTGCAGTTGTGACTCACGGAGGAGTGATCCGTACCGTGACCACAGCGCTGCTTCATATGGAACCGAAATATTACCGCCTCCTTGGAAATTCCCTTGAGAACTGCAGCATCACGGAAGTGTGCTGGAATGAAAAAACAGGGCGTTTTTTTCATGGAACGTTTTAATGATTTTGCACATCTGGAACCTTACCCGGAGCTTTTGCGGGTAAGCTGGGTGGAGGCAGAAAACTGAAAGCAGAAACACCCTGCGGGTATGCCTTTATGCCCAAAAAGCATGGGAGAGAAAAGAGGAAACACCCTGCGGGTATACCTTTATGCCCAAAGAGCATGGGCGAAAAAGAGGAAAGGAATTGCCTGATTTTATGGAACAGAAGGAACAAGAACATTTAATTGAAATAGTCAGAGAATTTCTCGATGAAAATCTGCTTCGGATCGTAATCAGCAATCCATCGGATAAGCAGGGCGTTTCCAAGGTAAAGGTACGCCCGCTTTTGCTAAAGGGAAGCCTGGTATTTCAGGCGGAGGAGCTGGTGGGAAACCAGGCTTTTCATAAGAATTATTCTGCAGAGGAATGCATAACCTATATTGCAGATCTGTTAGATGGAAAGCTGCGCCAGATGGAACTGGAATCCCGTAAGGGCCAGGTAAGAGTTCTGGTGAGTAAAAAGGGAAGTCCCAGCATCAAGGTGAAGCGGCAGCAGAAAATTGAGGCACCTTCCCTGTTCCCCAGCATAACAGGCAGAAGAGTTATATTATAAAGGAAGGAACCCCGGTTCCTTTTCTGGTGGATCTAGGAGTTATGACGGCGGAAGGAAAAGTCATTGCTTCAAAGTACGATAAGTTTCGTCAGATCAACCGTTTTTTGGAATTTATTGAGGATATCCTTCCCAGGCTTGATAAAAAAAGAGAAAATGTGATCATTGATTTTGGATGCGGGAAATCGTATCTGACCTTTGCCATGTATTACTATCTTCATGAGCTGAAAGGGTATTTGATCCGTGTCATCGGGCTGGATTTAAAGCAGACAGTCATTGATGACTGTAATCGCCTGGGAGAACGGTATGGATATGATAAGTTAAAATTTTATCATGGAGATATCGCTTCCTATGAGGGAGTGGACCATGTAGATATGGTGGTGACCCTTCACGCCTGTGATACCGCTACGGATTATGCCCTGGCAAAAGCGGTCCGCTGGGGGGCTTCTGTCATTTTGTCAGTTCCCTGCTGTCAGCATGAACTGAACAAAACCATGCATCAGGAGCTAATGGGTCCTGTATTCCAATATGGACTGATCCGGGAACGGATGGCCGCCCTTTATACCGATGCCCTCAGGGCGGAAATTCTGGAAAACCAGGGATACCGTACCCAGATCCTGGAATTCATCGACATGGAGCACACTCCGAAGAATATTCTGATCCGGGGAGTAAAGCAGGGAGGAAAGAAGGATAACCGCAGGGAGATTCAGGAAATCATGGAATTTCTCCATGGGAAGCTGACCCTTGCAGGTCTGCTGTTAAAAGAGGATGGGAAATAGAAAGCAGATGGTAATTTTTGATCATTTGTGGTATGATATAATAAACAGCTTAAGGAGGAGTAATCAGTGCCTTTCATCAATTCTAAAGTAAATATCACATTATCAGAAGAAGAGAAAACAGCACTAAAAACAAGGCTTGGACAGGCTATCAGCCTCATTCCAGGTAAGTCGGAAAGCTGGCTCATGATTGGCTTTGAAGATAACTGTTCCCTTTACTTTAAAGGAAAAAATAATACAAAACTGGCTTTTGTGGAAGTGAAGATTTTTGGACATGCATCAGAACGGGATTACGACAGGCTGACTGCTGAAATCTGTAAAATCTATAAGGATGTGCTTTCCATTGCCCAGGATAAAATTTATGTGAAGTATGAGGAAGTGGATCACTGGGGTTGGAATGGAGGAAACTTTTAACTGCGCTGCTGATTCTTAGGTCAGGAGGAATGGCTTATGGAGCTTTGGGATGTTTATGATGAAAACCGGGCAGCTACCGGTAAAACCCATGTTCGCGGAGTTCCGCTGGGTACAGGAGAATACCACCTTGTAGCGGATGTATGGCTGGTAAACGAGAATCAGGAGATTCTGCTGACCAGAAGGCATCCGGATAAACCCTATGGCCTTATGTGGGAATGCACCGGAGGCTCTGTTCTTGTTGGAGAAACAACTGTCCAGGGAGCTCTGCGGGAGCTTTCAGAAGAGGTTGGGATTCGGGCGGAAAAAGAGCGGCTCCTTCTGATTCATTCCGTCCGTCTGAAGGAGCGGTTTGTGGACACCTATATCACCAGACAAAATGTTACCATAAAAGACATAACCATTCAGCAGGAAGAAGTGGTAGATGCGAAATTTGTCACATTTGAACAGCTTCTTGAAATGTGGAAGCGGGGAATCGTAGTTCCCAAATCCCGGTTTCTTCTATATAAAGATAAGATCAGCGAATTCCTTCAACCGCCGTCATAGGATGACGACGGAATGAGTGAACTCATTTTTCATTTTTATTCCATATTTGTCCTGAGCAATAGTCTGATAAATATGGGAGCAGTAAAAATCCTGCCGGAGCATGGACCAGGCTGCTCCGGAAAGAATGAGCCTGGAATCGGCAGTTTTTGTGATGAGAGGGATGCTCCCTCTCTTTTTTATTTCTCCCATAAGGTCTGTGGAAGTTTTTTTAAAGCCTAAAACACGGGCATATGGGGCATAACCGGCGTTCCGTCCCAGAGTGACCTGGTGGGAAGTGATCCCAAGGGCGATATGGAGAAGGGCCCGGCTGATCCGGGTATAGGTATACTGCCTTGTTTTTAAGTGGTTGATTTTTTCCTCAAAAGAAAAGAAATCCGGAAGCTGCCTTAAAAGTCTGGCCGCCAATTCCTCTGAAACATCGGCATACTTTTCAAAGGGAATTCCCTCATAGTCCAGTTTAAGCAGGGTAGTGTTCAACAAAGCGCTCAAATCATCAGGAAACACTGGAAAGCCCTTGGCCATCATCTGTTTTACGGAATCCGGCACCTGTATCAGAGAAGATTCCCCCTTTGTGAGAATATCCGGGTTTTCATGAAGGGCCTTCCGGATTCCGGTGGCAGAGCTGAAACCTTCTGGGGCAAGGCTGGTATCGTGATATCCATACCCTTTTCTGGAAATGGTGACGGGAGTCATTGGGCTTTTCTGCCGGTAAAGGGCCTTGCAATATTCAACTCCCAGAATGTTATTTGGGGATGCCAGAATGGAGGCGTCCTCTTCGTCCAGGATCCCGCAGGAGATGAGGCCTTGTTTCTGGCCTGGGGAAAGGTCGCCCCTTTTTTCAGCTCCCTGCGCAGCTCCTTCGTATAAACAGGGGGTTCCGTGGCTAAAATAGAAGCAATACCGGAAAGTTTTTCCACATTTCCGCATTCGCTTCCAAAGCAGAGGCCGCCAACTACTCCCAGATTATTAAGGAGGGCAACACCGCAGGCGGCAAAATCCTCAGCACTGCTGGAGGCAAAGACTGACGGAAGCTCGATCACAAGATCAGCTCCGCAGGACAATGCCATGGCTGTTCTGGTATATTTATCATAGATGGCAGGAGATCCTCTTTGGACAAAATCTCCGCTCATGGCAACGATGCAGTACTCTGCCTGTGTTAGCTCCTTGGCCCTCCTGATATGATAGGCGTGTCCATCGTGAAAAGGGTTGTATTCAGCGATAATGCCAACGGCAAGAGAATCTTTGTTTTTCATCTTAAAAAAAATATCCTTTTTCTTTTTATTATACTCTATTATGCGATTGTTTCGCAAAAAAATGCAAATTATTTTAGCACAACACTTGAAAATTTTAACGAATCCTCATAGAATAGAGTGAGAATCGGTGAAAAACATCGATTAAAAGAACAGGAGAATAGATAGGTATGAATTTTATCGTTGAAACATCAGCTCGACATGTACATCTAACTCAGGAACATCTTGAGATTTTATTTGGAAAGGGCTATGAGTTAACAAAGAAAAAAATATTTATCCCAGCCAGGTCAGTTTGCCTGTGAGGAGAGAGTAACTGTTATAGGATCTAAGGGTGAGTTTAAAGGAATTTCCATTTTGGGACCGGTTAGAAAAGCGACTCAGATAGAGCTTTCCGCAACCGATGCCCGTTCCATTGGAATTGCTGCGCCCTTGAGAGAATCCGGCGACGTTGCTGGCAGTGGTGCGTGCAAGATCATTGGACCTGTCGGTGAAATCGAGATAACAGAGGGCGTGATCGTTGCAAAACGTCATATCCATGCAACTCCTGCAGAAGCAGAAAAGCTTGGTGTTAAGGATGGTGAAATCGTATCTGTGAAGGTTGCTACAGATGGTAGAAGCCTTATCTTCGGAGATGTGGTTGTACGTGTAAATGAAAAATATGCTTTGGCAATGCACATTGATACAGATGAATCCAATGCAGCAAGCTGCAGCAGAGAACAGTACGGTGAAATTATTAAATAAATAAAGGAGAATCAAAAAAATATGAAAATTTTAGTTATTAACTGCGGAAGCTCTTCCTTAAAATACCAGTTGATCGATATGGAGAATGAGGGAGTCTTAGCAATCGGTTTATGCGAGAGAATCGGCATTAACGGTTCCAGGCTGTCCCACAAGGCAGAAGGAAAAGAGAAAATGGAACTAGAAAAAGAGATGCCGGACCATACCGTTGCTATCAAGATGGTTATGGATGCCTTGGTTGACCCAACATACGGCATAATCAAAGATACCAGTGAAATTTCTGCAGTAGGACACCGGGTTCTTCATGCCGGCACAATTTACAGCGATTCCATCGTAGTAAATGAAGATGTGAAAAAGGTTATCCGTGACTGTTTTGATTTAGGACCTTTGCATAATCCGGCAAACTTAATGGGAATCGAAGCATGTGAGAAAGCAATGCCAGGAGTTCCTAATGTAGCGGTATTTGATACCTCTTTTGGTATGGGAATGCCTGAAAAAGCCTCCATGTATGCAATTCCTCAGGAGTATTATGAGAAATACAGCATTCGCCGTTACGGCTTCCATGGGACAAGCCACAAATTTGTATCCAATGAAGCCTTAAATTATTGTGATCTGGATCCTAAGAACGGCAAGGTAATTGTTTGCCATTTAGGAAACGGAGCCAGCATTTCTGCCTCCATCGGCGGCAAGTGCGTGGATACCAGCATGGGACTCACTCCTTTAGAGGGACTTATCATGGGTACCAGAAGCGGTGATATCGATCCTGCCGTTGTACAGTTTATCTGCAATAAAGAAGGCAAGAGCGTCAATGAGGTACTGGACATTTTAAATAAAAAATCCGGTATCCTTGGTATGTCCGGCGGTATTTCCAGCGATTTCCGTGATGTGCAGAAGGCACAGGGAGAAGGAAACCATCTGGCTGATGTTGCCATTCAGGCATTTATTTACCGCGTGGCAAAATACATCGGCGCTTATGTAGCAGCAATGAACGGCGTTGACGCCATTGCGTTTACTGCAGGCGTAGGTGAGAACGATAGACCTATCAGAGGTGCAGTTTGCGAATATTTAGGCTATCTTGGTGTTTCCATTGATGATGAAGTCAATAAGACAAGAGGAAAACGTGTCATGATCTCCACACCTGATTCCAAGGTAAAGGTATGTGTAATTCCTACCAATGAAGAGCTGGCCATTGCAAGGGAGACAAAGGCTCTGGTATAATCCGGGGGAAAATGTACATGATGTTGTGTATGGGTTACAGTTCAGCCATACCATTCATAATTTAACCGACAAGCAGCGATCGCTGCTTGTCGGTTATGAGCAAGTAGTAAAGTGGATTGCGAATATCTGCTTGACCGCCCTATGGAAACATTTGTACAATTTGGTGAGCAGGTTTCCACCTGCGAACCGCCAAATGTTTCTACATGGCTGAACTGTTACTTCAAATATGGAAATATTTGTTGACAAATTGTGCACCCATATGTATAATAACATAGGTGCGTATTAGGAGACTAGTATGCTTATTAATTTAACTGAGTTGTTCACCCTGGAAGGGAAAGAGAAAACTTACACACCCGATCTTGAGATGAAGGTCTATCACGGACCAGGTGGTGATTATGAAGTGGTGGATGCAGAACCTGTGCTGCTGCGGATTATGAACCTGGGAGACAAAAAGCTGGAAGTGGAAGGCAAGGCGAAATTAACTTTGCTCATTCCATGTGACCGCTGTTTGGAGCCAGTGCGTGTTGACCTGAGTTTTGATGTGATCCGTGCCCTTGATTTAGGTGAGACGGATACGGGAGTTGTGGAAGATTTCGAAGAACAACCATTTGTTAATGGTTATAATCTGGATGTAGACCAGTTGGTTTGTGATGAACTCATACTGAACCTGCCTATGAAGGTTCTCTGCAGTGAAGACTGTAAGGGGATTTGTAATAGATGTGGAACAAATCTCAATCATGAGACTTGTGACTGCGATATTAGGTCTACAGACCCTAGAATGGCAGTCATCCAGGATATTTTTAAAAAGTTTAAGGAGGTGTAACCATGTCTATCTGTCCAAAGAACAAATCTTCTAAAGCGAGAAGAGACAAACGTAGAGCAAACTGGAAGATGAGCGCTCCAAATTTAGTGAAGTGCAGCAAGTGCGGTGAACTTATGATGCCTCACAGAGTATGCAAGGCTTGTGGTTCTTACAACAAGAAAGAAATCATCAACGTTGAGGCTTAATAATTTCTGCAAATGTTGTGGAAATATTATTTAATGCCGTATCAGGTCTTATTTAAAAGGAGACTTTAAGAAAAAGCTGTTGCTCAGAAATTGGGCTCCAGCTTTTTTATTCTCATTGTTAAGATATGTTCCATTCTCCGCGTTTCCGGCAGTTCTTTAATATCTCTGATTTTCCTTAAATCCATGTAATTCAATACGAGCAGCACATACAATTTTAAAGTTCCAAAAAAACAATATGCTATTCGCAAGTTTCAAGCAAAAAGAGCATCTTGCCTCATTAAAGGCTTAAACGGAAGAAGGAGAAAAAGTGTATAATACTAAGTTTGCTTTAATTAATAGCCAGGAGATATATCCGGAACATAAAAACCATGAGCATGACAGAGGTTGTAGTCGGTATAGAGCTGCATTAGGAGAGCCGGAAAGACACACTGCATATGTTATGAATGATGAAGATGGCCGAGTCACTACATATTTTACTTTTAATCCGAAAAATTTTTAATAATTTCATTTTTCCTGAAGCGCTTGAATTTGCAAATATTGGCTTTTATGTTATAATAATAAGTAAAAATAAAGGGTTCTGGAGGTGTGATTTGGCAAAGCAATATACTAAAAAAAATGATTCGGGATATGTGCGTTAAAATGCTGAATGAGCGCCCGTTGAATAAAATCACAGTAAAAGATATTGTTACAGCCTGTAATATTAACAGAAATACTTTTTATTACCATTATCCTGATATATATGCCATTCTATCGGAAATCTTCCATTCGGAGCTTCAAACTGCCATTGATGAATATAACGATACCCTTTCATGAGGAAGGCTTTCTTGTTGCAGCGAAATTTGCAATGGAAAACAGAAGAGCCGTTTATCATGTATATAATTCCATGCAGAGAGAGGAATTGGAAAACTATATTTTCAGCGTCGCCGGAAATGTTATGTACCGTTATGTCGAAAGGGAAAGCGAAAGCAACGGGATCCAAGCTTCCACCAAAGATAAAAAACTCATAGCCTCTTTCTATCAATGCGCTCTTACTGAAATGGTGCTGCACTGGATAGGCTCAGGAATGAAAGAAGATCCCAATGTAATTATCAGACGCATCGGCGAACTTTTTGACGGTCATATTACACTGTCTCTTAAAAGGAGCGGAAAGCTCAATTTTTAAAATATTGTCAAATAAAATCGATAATTAAAGCAAACAAACCTTAAAATAAGCAAATAGGCCGGATAGACAGGGCAATATTTCAATCTGATTTTTCTGAAGCATTTGCCGCTTACGGAATTCGATTATTTTAAGATCAAAATGTTAGACAAATAAGCCCAAGTGTTCAATTTTCGAACACTTGGCTTATTTGTCTAATGAAAAGTTGTGAAAATGTTATATGATAAACTCAGTTAGGAAAAAAGAGCGCCGGCTTTCGCAAAAATTGAAGAAATTTTGCCTGTTGTTAAGGCCGGATGAACGCTCAAAACTCTAATTACAGCAAAATAGCATGAAGGGAGTAACAAAAGCCTGTTATTCATTTATTTTGCTATACATCACTTTAGTTACTATTTAAAGTAAAAATCTTGAAAGAGGGGCTAAGAATGAAAATTAAAACTCATGATGAAAGACTTACTCTTACAAACGGCACCTATCATGCTTTGGTTCATGCAAGAAAGCCGGAAGGAATCGATGATAAGAAAGCTTATTTAATCGGTACAGGCATCGGAGCTTGGCAGCAGGCTGTTTTTTGATTCGGGACGCCCATATGGACGGCAGCAAAATTGTTTTTTTTAGAGCAGCTTGACCTTCCGGGAGGTTCTTTGGACGGTGCAGTTATGCAAAACGCAGGTTATGTAGCACGCGGCGGCCGTGAAATGGGCCAGTGTTTCGAGGTTCTCTGGAACTTGTTCAGTTCTTTACCTTCAACAGAGGATCCGAATATGACTGTATTGGATCATCTGTATTATACAAACCTTGAAGACCCCAACTTCAGCAATTGCCGTATTACAAAAGAACGCGGCGTTCGCTATGACAACGGTAAATTCAATTTAGGCCAGAAACTTGCAAAAGAACTCGCTATGTTTGTATCAACATCCGATGAAGAGCTTGAAAACAAAACCATAGAAGACGTATTCTCCGACGAGCTTCTTGACAGTGATTTCTGGACATATTGGAGAACTATGTTTGCCTTTGAAAACTGGCACAGCGCACTTGAAATGAAGCTTTACATGAACCGTTTCATACATCATGTGGGCGGTTTACCTGACCTTTCAGCTTTGCAGTTCTCACGCCATGACCAGTATACTTCCTTCGTAATGCCTATGGTTAAATATTTGAAGGAAAATGGAGCAACATTCAGATATGGAATTACCGTAAACAATGTAGAGTTTGCGATTTCTCAAGAAAAGAAAGCTGCTACAAAGATTATTGCAGTAGATAAAGAAGGAAAAGACATTTCCATAGACTTGTCGGAAAATGATTTAGTATTTATTACAAACGGTTCCATGACAGAAGGTTCCGGATACGGTGATGACAATACGCCTGCTCCTTTCAATAAAGAGCTTGGCGGATGCTGGAAACTTTGGAAAAATATTGCCGATCAATGCGATGAATTCGGAAGACCGGATAAATTCTGCGGAGAGCCTGAAAAATCCAATTGGGAATCCTGTACTGTAACATGCCATGACGAAAGCGTGCCCAAATATATTGAAAAGATTACAAAACGCTCACCTTATACAGGCCGTACAGTAACAGGCGGTATCGTTACCGCATTGGATTCTTCATGGCTTATGAGCTGGACAATAAACCGTCAGGAACAGTACTACGGACAGCCTGAAAAAGACGTTGTAGTCTGGGTATACGGTTTATTCTCTGATGTTCCGGGAGACTATATTAAAAAGCCCATGAGAGACTGTACCGGCAAGGAAATAACAAAAGAATGGCTGTATCATATAGGCGTACCTGTTAATGAAATAGAGGAGTTAGCCAATACATGTACAGGTATCCCGGTAATGATGCCGTACATAACTTCTCAATTTATGCCCCGTGAATCTGGTGACCGTCCTTATGTAGTGCCTAAGAATGCAGTAAACTTTGCTTTCCTTGGACAGTTCGCTGAAACATTGGATGATCCCGGCCGCGATACAGTATTTACCATTGAATATTCCGGGCGTACAGCTATGGAAGCCGTATATGTTTTAACCGGAGTGGAAAAGGGTGTTCCTGAAGTATTTGCTTCCCGTTACGATATTCGTTATCTTCTCAGCGCAGGTATATGTCTGCTTGACGGAGAAAAACCCAAGTTAGACTTGCCACCTCTTACAAAACGCAAGATTATGAAGCAATTAGCTGGAACGGACATTGAGGTAATGCTGAAAGACCATGGGGTTTTATAAATTAGCCAAAGTTGTGAAATCAGATAAAAAAGTTAAAATCCCGGTTTTTTTAAAAGCCGGGATTTTAATTTATAGCCAGTCAAGTTAAAAAAATGTATAAATTCCGTTTAAGAAAGGTTCTAAAAGTCCTATAACGGTTTTCAATTTCGTTTACGGTAAAAATAAAAGTAACAGAAGCCTATATCAGTCATAGAGCATGTTTTGAAACTTCTAAAAATGCATTGTTCATGGATTTTAAAACAAGCTCTGGTTCAGAAAAAACGGACCGTTCCCAAGGAACCGGGATGATGAACTGCGGAAAACAGGCTTTTGTTACTTATTTGAATTTATTTGACTATAAATATTGTGCAAAGGGGAATTTTCCATGAAGGATAAACACAACATTGAACCGCGCTGTATTCCCTCAATTGAAGCCATGCAGGAGCAGTATGAAAAGCAGCTGCGAAAGGAAGCTTCACAGTTATTAGAGGATGAGCACAATAGAATTACAGACGGGCAAGGAGGCTTTTTTTTAAGGCCTTTAGAAGATTTGAACAGATAAGCGAAAGCTCTGTGGCGGATGAAAATACAGACATTGAATATTTTGAAAAATACAGGGCCTATGTTGAAAAGGAAACAGCAAATCAGGGTCTGACAATAGAGGAAATTGAAAATCTTATTGAGTACGAGACTTTTTTTTCTTAAATGGGAAAGGCGGGTTAGCTATGAGAGCAATCATTATTCCCATCACAGAAGCAATTCCGCTACGAGATACAGAATTGACCGTATAGAGCGCCTAAAAAAAGAGATAGAAACGCTTTTGGACAGCTCTGCCGAAGCATGGGAATTTTATCATACCCGCCAATTGCTGAGCGATATAGAAACCCAGCATCAGCAGCGTTTAGTAACGGTTCCTTATGTAATGGAAGCAAAGGAAAAGGTAATAGATTCTTTAAACCTTGGAATGCCGGTATATATTGTAGGGCATTTAGGAAGCGGAAAGACCCAGCTTGCCACGGAAGCTGCCATGGATTTTTCAATACAGAATAAAATTCAGGCAGACCTTGAAGATCAAATGGAGAAATGGTATTGCGCCAATCCAAAGGCCGGAGAAAAAGAGGCTATTGAAAAATTCAAGGAGATAAATACACAGCGAAAGCAGCATTATAAGGAAATATTGACAAATGGAACGCAAGAAGAAATAGAGTATTTGCAGCCGCTCTTTATATCCGGTTCTCACAATCTGACCTATGAAGATATGTTTGTGGAGAAGACACTGACCCTCAAACATAGCTTTTCTCAAAAATCCTATAAAGATTATCTGGATATGATCATCGGAGATTTTTATCAGTGGATGCATGAAAACGAAGATAAGCTTCAGCAGATGACGGAAGAAGAAAAGCTTCAGCTTAAAATACAGATATGGAACAGTTTCTCCGATTTATTGGTTGCAAGCAACAGTGCTTTCGGTACGGAAATCAAGAAAATTGAGAAGGAAATATTAATCGCGGTAAAAGAAGGCCGGCCTGTAATAATTGACGAGATTAACACCATCGCGATGCAGAATCTCATTGCATTAAACGATATACTGCAGCGCCATGCAGGGGGTACGGCTTATATAACAGGGGTAGGCCCTGTCTTGATTAAGCCTGGGTTTGCATTTATAGGAACAGGAAATTTGTCTACCCAGATGGTTAATTACGAAGGCACGAACGAGCTTAACCCTGCGTTTAAATCCCGGTTTGTAACTATAGAATATAATTATGTTCCCCAGAATACCAAAGGCTCTATGGAAGAACAGGCAGACCCGGAAAAAAATGAACTTTTCAGAGTTATTATTGCAAGGCTTTCAAATGCCAACGGAACAATTCAAATTCCCAATCCCAAACGGACCCTTGAAGAGCTGTTTCGGTTTTCTCAGCTTTGCCGTGTTACCCAAAATGTATTTATGGGAAAATGGAAGGATGAAGAGCAGAAGGATTTTTCCGGCGAGGAGCTGGAGCTTAGAGAATCTGTATTGTCCATAAGAAATATTCTGCACGTTTTGGATAATTGGAATCAAGGAGAAGAAAAGGATTTAAGCAAGGCCCTGTGGGATGGATTTATAAGCTCTATCACTTATTCCGACGATCAGAATTATATTCTTTCTCAGGCAGTGCGCTTTGGCTTTTTTTCCGGCAGAGGAAGGCTGGAAGATTGAAACCAAAGGCATAGGAGAATCAACCACCACTTACGACGAAATCAGAACCCGCCCGTATCGCTATGTTCGCCCCAAACCCAGACCTTGAGCCATTTGGATGTAGTTCATATGCTTTTTGGAAAGGGTACCCAAAGAAAAAACATACCGGAAGAATTAAAGAATATTTTTCAATCGGACCTGGAAGATACGCTGAGGATTGATGCAAAAAAAATATCAGCTGCTGGATCAGAAATTATCCCATTTAGAACATTCAAAAGCTCTCCTTGAGCATTTGGAGAATCATGGAGGCTAAAATGAAGCTGAATTTATCGGTTGATGAGGAAGAATTTAAAAAGCAGGTAAAAGACCTAAGGCAAAAACTAAATAAAATTCGGGAAACAGGCATTTTAGACGATGATTTTGAAAAATGCCTTGAAGTGCTTTCTGCTAAGGAGGAAAAGCTTCTTACGGAGATGATTCCCCATTACAGGGCATATGCAGGAAATTCAAAAGACGCCATAAAAACAGAATCTGTAACAAGGCTGGGTGCCTGTGGCTTTGAAGGATTTTTTTCAAAGTGTTTTAAGGCTTTCCGAGGATATGTTTGTTGCCGGAAGTACAGATTGTGCATTGCAATTTTTTCAGATAAGCAAAAGAACGGAACCTTCCGGCAAGGAAAGGATTCAGGAGGAATGGAGTCCGCCTGTTAAAGATATTAAAGAAAAAATCTCGGCCTTTCACAGGCTTAATAAGAATGAAATTCTGCTTTTTGGAAGCAAAGGTGGCTGCTATTTATTATCGTGCAGCAATTTTAAACAAATCCCCAATGGAAGCGGGGAGATGCATATAAAAAAGATAGAGACAGAAACAGGAATGAGCTGGTTTGGACAATGTCTGTCCATAAGCCATAATTTGATAGCCGCGGAAAAAGAGCAGGAAGAGCTGGTTTTGCTGGAACTAGTTAAAGAAAAAGAAGAATACCGCCTGATCCTCCATAAAGACGCTTCTCTTCCTATTTCAAACATAAACGGAATGGAGAAAACAGGAGCGGATGATTTTGCCGTCGGCACCAAAACAGGAGAAATATATTTTATAAAACGGAACTATCATAATCTTTCTATCGTAAATAAAATTAAAATTCCAGATTGCGAAATACGCAAAATCCATTGTCTTGAAAATGAAAAGGGGCAGAAGGATACTCTATTGTCCATAGGGAATAATGGTAAGCTTCATATCATTTCTCTTGACGGAGGGGATATAAACATTCCTGATGAAGGAGATTTTCTTAAAGGGAATCTTTTTGATGCAGAGTCTTCAAAAGGAACAGCCGTAATATTAAGCGAAGACGGAATTATATATTTGCTGGAAGAAAATTTCGGAAAATGGCATATCAATAAGGATTCAATTATGGAAGGGGCCTTTTTTTACCGATGTGCTGAAGCTTTATCCATCAAAGTATTTGCTGATGGGAGTAGAAGGCGAATTATGCACACTAAATATTAATAGAATCGATACCCCGGAAGCTTTGTGGGAGCTGCCGTTATATCAGTAGGAGGGAAAGGGGCTTGCCTAATTATGATGAACAGAAGCTGATAGAAGAGTCAACAAAATATGTGGAATCCTTTTTGCAGAGAGAGCAGCGTTCGTTAGTTACGTTTACTGGGGATTCCAGTTTGATGTATATACCTGATCCAAAGCTTGAAAGATTTTTGTTAAATCCGTCCAAGGGCATATTATATCTTCCGCTGGCGGCTTTTTTGGACAGGGACTTAGACGAAAATCAGATTTTATGGCATATTTATTATGAGCTTGCCATGTATCCCGATTGGAAAAAAACAAACGAAAGCCTATCTGTACAGAGGCAAAGGGTGGAAAAAAAGAAAAAGACAGAATGACCGGATATATCCTTCATCGCATTGAGAAAGAAGGGCTTGGAAAAGATAGCGCATATCAGCCGGATATTATAGCCGGATATGTTAAAAAGGAAATACTTGATGCTCTGCACAGGCTGGATAAGCTTACTTCCTTTTTAAGGGTACTGCAAATGTGCCCTGTTTACAGAGATGAAGCTAATTTTAAAAAGATAGCTGCATATATGGAGCAGACAGGCAATAAAATGAAGGCTATTGATGAAATGCCGAAGCACAGGGCATTTATCAATAGTTTTATCCTTAAGGAAATTTATAAATCAACGCCTGAGATAAAAGGATGCGGTGAGAATCCATTGAGCAAAAGGATATTGAATCAGCCTTTTTGGATTTTATTCATTCTCAATTAGTTAGGCAGATAAACAGCGAAGAGGGTGTTTTAGAAAGAGATTCCCTGATTCGTTCTTTTATTTATCCTGTATTTGAGCAATTATGGAAAGAAGAAATAGATGCAATGGACTTTTTTTAAATCCCAAGGCGCATCTCAGGAACAGGTAAGTGAAAGAAAAGGCCCTTTTGAACAATCAGAAGAAGAAAAAAAGGGATACATTGGAATCCACTGAGGAAGAAGAAAAAACGATCCTTGAAGAGATGCTGGACCAGCAGGAGAAAAACAATGAAATAGTTCAAAATACAATGATTGGAAAGGTGGACTTAACATCTTACGGCATCAGCCAGAATGATCAGCAGCTTTTTCAGTATTATTCAAATAAAATGAAGCCGGAAAGAGAGCAGATGCGTCAATTCTGGAGTAAACTTATTGGTGATGCCAAAAAAAGAAATCAGCGTAAAAAAAGACAGGCAAATAAAAGGTAAGCTGGACGTTAACAGTTTTATTGCCGCCTATCCTGATTTTGTAGAAGCGGAGAAAAAAGGAAATTATAAAAATCTTCCCGTGTTCAGCAGATATTTGCTGGAAACCCAGGCAGATCAATTGCCGGAACGAATCGAAATTTCTTTTGTTATAGATAATTCAGGCTCCATGAATGCTGCAAAGATTGAATCAGCAAGAGAAGCACTGGCCGTAACGTTGCTGTCAATTGATGATTTGAACAGATATCTTAAGCGAAATGCTGAACAATTAAACCAGAAAATAAAAGTCTTGAGCGAAACATGGTTTTTCGGAAGTCAATATTATCATATGAAAGAATTTAACGACAAAACCTCCGGAGAGAAAGAATCGGCGGATATAATCCGTTCCATCGTAAGGCTTAATTCCACCGATGGCGCTACAGACGATGCAAGCTGCCTGAAAGAAATATCCGGAAGCATCACTCCTGCAGAAGAAAGGCAGCTTAAAATGGGAAAGCTAATAAAAATAGTTTTTGAAATTACTGACGGAGCCTCCAGTTTTCCCGGCCTCACCAAGGACGCTGTCCAAGAGCTTTTATCGAAAGATGTCGCCCTTTACGCTTTTCAAATCGGAAAGAACAGTGCAGCCAGCGAAAGCACATTTAATTTTATATGGAATGACGGCTGCAAGGAGCTCACGGCATAATTTTAGGGGAACAAGTAGAGAAGCTTCCGAAAGAACTGGTGAAAGCCGTAAAAAAGAATATGCAGTCTATTTTCAAGGGCTGACGGATAAGCCTGAATGCGGGGAATGCCAACTGCGGCTGATTGGGATCCGGAGGATGCATTAGTGATGAAAAAAATCAATTAGTAGAATAGATAAGTAATGAGAAGGTAAATAAGAAGCAATTTTCCCACTTTTATAAAAAAAAGTTCAAAAGTCATTGTAAAAAAATGTTAAAAAACACTTTACATTCAATATATAATATGTTAATATGCATATGTAACCGGTTACATAAAGGAGATTTAAGAAATGAACATACGGGATATTGCCAAAAAGGTGGGGGTTTCTTCTGCGACTGTATCCAGAGTGATCAATCAGTCTGGATATGTAAAGGACGAAACGAAGCAGAAAGTTTTAGCAGCGATTGAAGAAGCAGATTTCGTACCGAATGCCATAGCAAGAAGCTTAAGCATCCGTGACTCTTCCAGTATTGGGGTTATTGTCCCGGATATAGCCAATGAATTTTTTTCCAGCATCATAAGCGGAATGGGAGAGCTGGCGGCTAATAAACAGTATAACATTGTTTTGTTTGATACAGGCGAAATGCAGGAAAGAGAACACCAGTACCTTCAGATGGCAGAAGGCCAAAGACTTTCCGGATTGATCATAACCCCGGTTTCCGAGCTTGACAGGGTGACTCTGGATAAGCTGATCCAATTTGAAAACAAGGGGATTCCGGTGGTTTTAGTTGACCGTAACATTAAAAATTCCAGTCTGGATGGGGTTTTTGTAGAAAATGACGCCGCTGCTTATAAAGGAGTGGAAGCGCTGATTCATGCCGGTCACCGTAAGATCGCAATCATTACAGGCCCAAATACTTCTATGCCAGGAAAAGACCGGTTAAAGGGATATAAGGCGGCCTTAAGCGATTATAAGATTGAGCTTAAGGAAGAGTATATTGTATCCGGTGACTTTAAGATCATCAAGGCATATGAACGGACAAAGGAATTGCTTCAGCTTCCGGATCCGCCGACAGCGATTTTTGCCTCCAATAACCAGACCAGTCTGGGAGTGCTCAAGTATCTTACCGAGCAGAGACTTAAAATAGGCAGGGACATATCAATCGTAGGCTTTGACCAGATTGAATCCCTTAAAATAATTGATTACAGGTTATCAACCATTGAACGTGATGCAAAGAGACAGGGATATGAAGCAATGGCAATGCTGATTGACAAGCTGTCCAATAAAGAGAGCAAAAGCTCCGGCAGAAAAATCTTTGTTCCGTATCAGGTGGTGCTTCGCGGGTCAGAATTAACAAAATAGGCTGCGGTTAGCAGTTTATTTTTACCCCGGGTATGTAACCGGTTACATACCCGGGTGATAGATAATAAAAGAAAAGAGGAGAAAAAAATGGATATTGCAAAATTAGTGGATCACACGATGTTAAAGGCAGATGCTACATCAGAAACAATTAAGAGATACTGTTCAGAGGCAAAAGAATATGGATTCGCATCGGTGTGCGTGAATACATGTCAAGTACCTCTCGCCGCACAGGAATTAAAAGGCAGCGGCGTAGCTGTTTGCTGTGTGGTTGGTTTTCCCTTGGGAACCATGATGACTTCAGCAAAGGCATTTGAAGCCTCCGAAGCAGTGAAGGCAGGCGCAGATGAAGTGGATATGGTAATGAATATCGGCGCCATGAAGGATGAAAATTATGATCTGGTGCGTGATGATATAAAAGCAGTTGTAAAGGCTTCCCAGGGCAAGGTCGTTAAAGTTATTTTAGAAAACTGCCTCTTAACAAAAGAGGAAATCGTAATGGCCTGTGAGATTTCTATAGAAGCCGGAGCAGATTTTGTAAAGACATCCACAGGTTTCAGCACAGGCGGAGCAGAGCCGGAGGATGTGGCACTCATGAAGAAGACAGTAGGTGACCGGGCAAAAGTAAAGGCAAGCGGAGGAATCCGCACATCGGAAGAAGCCCGGGCTATGATAGAAGCCGGAGCGGACCGGATTGGGGCAGGCAACGGTATTGTCTTACTATAAGGAAGGAGAAGAGTTATGGGGAAAAAGGTAACAGTTTTCGGAAGCTTTGTAGTGGATCTGATGGGTAGAAGTCCCCATCTTCCGGTTCCGGGAGAAACCGTTAAAGGAAGCATTTTTAAAATGGGTCCAGGCGGCAAGGGATTCAACCAGGGGGTAGCTGCTTATAAGGCGGGAGCCGATGTGACCATGGTAACAAAGCTTGGGGAGGATGGATTCGCTGATGTGGCCTTAAATACCATGAAAAAGCTGGGAATGGATACGGGACGGATATTCCGTACCAGTCAGACAGAGACAGGCTGTGCGCTGATCATGGTGGATGAAAACACCAGCCAGAATGAAATCGTCGTTATTCTGGGCGCCTGCGACACGATTACAGATGAGGAGGTAGAGTCAATTTCAGACCTGCTGGATCAATCAGAATTTCTGCTGACCCAGCTGGAAACCAATATTTCTTCCGTGGAAAAAGTAATCGATCTTGCATATGAGAAAGGCGTAAAAATCATTTTAAATACAGCTCCTGTACAGCCGGTCAGTGACAGTATTTTAAGCAAGGTGGATTTAATCACGCCTAATGAAGTAGAAGCTGAGATATTAACCGGGATACCGGTGGATGGGGAAGAGAATGCAGGAAAAGCTGCAGACTTCTTTTTTTGAAAAAGGAGTCAAAAATGTACTTATTACCTTAGGGGGAAAAGGAGTTTACCTGGCAACTCCTGAGAAGAGGGGCATCCTGCCTGCTTACCGGGTAGACGCAGTTGATACAACCGGAGCAGGGGATGCATTTAATGGCGGCCTGGTGGCAGCCCTGGCAGAAGGAAAGGATTTATGGGAGGCGGCGGCCTTTGCCAATGCATTAGCCGCAATTTCGGTACAGAGAATCGGAACTACACCGGCCATGCCTGACCGGGAGGAAATTGACTCATTTATAAGAGAGCAGAAGGAGGAACGGTCATGTTAAAAACAGGAATTTTGCACCCTCAATTAGCAAGGGTCATGGCAGAGCTCAGGCATATGGATATGCTGGTGATCGGAGATGCCGGGCTTCCTATTCCCAAGGGAGTGGAACGGGTAGACTTAGGCTGGAAGCCGGGAAGTCCCTCTTATCTGGAGGTTCTGGAAGAAATAGAAAAGTATATGGTAACGGAAAAGGCCATATTTGCAGAGGAGGCCCTTGATGTGAGTCCGGGACTTCATGAGAAGGCGCTGGCTCTCTTGCCGGAAGGCATTCCGGTAGAGTATGTGCCCCATAAGGAATTAAAAAAAGATCACTGAGGGGCCAAGGCGATCATCCTGACAGGCGAATTTACAGGATACACCAACGTAGTCCTGGTCTCAGGCTGCGCATATTGACCGGAAGCAAAGGGGAAGTGGTGAAAACATATGGGAGGAAGGTTAGTTTTAAAACTGGAATCAATCGTAAAGACGTTTCCCGGTGTCAAGGCTCTTGACGGGGTGCATCTGGAGATTTATGAGGGAGAGGTACATGCCCTGTGCGGAGAAAACGGAGCGGGGAAATCTACCTTAATGAAGATAATTGCGGGAGCACAGCCTTATACTTCCGGCGCCATGTACCTGGATGGGGAAGAGGTGGTGTTCCATTCCGCAAAAGACGCAGAAAAACATGGAATCGCCATGATCTATCAGGAATTTAATATGGTTCCGGAATTGTCGGTGGCTGAAAACATGTATCTTGGAAGGCTTCCGGTCAATCAGTTTGGGAAGGTGGACTGGAACAGGCTGTACCGGGACGCACAGGAAAACCTGGATCATCTGGGCTTAAAGTTCAGTGCAAGGACTAAAGTCAGAAATTTATCTGTGGCAGAGGCTCAGATGACGGAGATTGCCAAGTGCCTGACCATTGGAGCAAAAATCATTATTATGGATGAACCAACCGCAGCGCTGGCAGAAGAGGAAATCCAGATTCTCTTCCGGACGATTGAGGAACTGAAGAAAAAGGGAATTGCAATCATTTATATATCCCACCGAATGGATGAGATTTTTCAGATTTCAGACCGCCTTACCGTCTTCCGGGATGGAAAGTTCGTTGCATCAAAACTCATTGGAGAAACGGATTATGATGATGTGGTATCCATGATGGTCGGACGCAATGTATCCAACCTGTACCCGGTAAGGGATTATACCCCTGGGGAAGTGGTATTTGAGGCCAGGAAGGTGAACAGCCGCGGAGTCCATAATGTCAGCTTAAAGCTTCATAAAGGAGAAATTTTAGGAATCACAGGCCTTTTGGGTGCCGGTACCATAGAACTCTCCAAGCTGATTTACGGTGCTATGCCAATGGACAGCGGGGAAATTTATGTACATGGTGAAAAAAAGGACTGTTCTTCTCCTAGAAAAGCATTAGAAGCAGGTATCGGCTTTGTCTCGGATGACAGGAAACAGGAAGGGCTTGTTTTAATAAGAAGCATCAAAGAAAATATTTCCATGTCTTCTTTAAAGAAGCTGACCAAAGGATTCCGGTTAGACAACAAGCTGGAAATGGAACGCGTAAAGGAACAGGTTAAAGCGTTGAATATTAAAGTCAGTTCTGCACACCAGCCTGCCGGAAAATTAAGCGGCGGAAACCAGCAAAAGGTAGTGTTTGGAAAGGTGCTTTTAGCAGATTCTGATATTCTGATTTTAGATGAACCACTCGGGGAGTAGATGTGGGAGCCAAGGCGGAAATCTATGCCATTATGAATGAGCTGACGAAGGCAGGCAAGAGCATCCTGGTAATTTCCACGGATCTGCCGGAGCTTATTGGAGTCAGTGACCGTGTCATTGTCATGCGGGAAGGAAGAACGGTATTAGAGATCTCCAAACAGGAAATGAATCAGGAAAAAAATATTAGCGCATGCATCTGGAGGGGTAAGCGAAAATGAATCAGGAAACTAAAAAAACGGTTAATCAACCAAATAAATATATATCGCTCGGTTTTGATCTTACTGGTAATCTGTCTCTTTGCCGCCTTTTTATCGGAAAGCTTTTTAAGTGTTTCCAACCTGTTTAATGTGTTTAAACAGGTGACAGTTGCCGGTATTATCGGATGCGGCATGACCTTTGTGATCCTTACCGGCGGAATTGATCTGTCTGTAGGCTCCATTCTGGGGTTTGCCGGAGTTGTAGCCTCCGGTGTGCTGGCCTCTACCGGTAATACCTTTCTGGCGGTACTGACAGCAGTTGCAATAGGAATTACCTGCGGAATTGTAAATGGATTTTTTTATTTCTCAGTGCGGGATTCCCCCATTTATTGCAACCCTTGGAATGATGACCCTGCTTCGGGGCTGCGTTTTGGTCTACACCAAAGGTTCTCCCATTCCGGTCAAGGTAGATTCTTATAAATTTATTGGAAAAGGTACGGTTCTGGGGATTCCGGTGCCTGTTATTATATTGATAGCACTTTTCCTGCTGGCACATTATATATTGACACAGACCAGCTTTGGACGCAGCATTTACGCATTCGGCGGAAACCGGGAAGCAGCCCGTTTATCCGGAATTTCAGTAAAAAAGACGGAATGGATGGCTTACATCATTAACGGTTTCTTAAGCGGCATTGCGGCAGTGGTTTTAACAGCCAGACTGGGGTCTGCCCAATCCACCAGCGGACAGGGGATCGAGATGGATGCCATTGCAGCGGTCATACTTGGAGGTACCAGCTTAAGCGGTGGAACCGGATTTGTGCTGCCTACTGTGGTAGGTGCCATGATCATGGGAATTATTGATAATATTCTTACGCTTATGAACGTAAATCCCCATGCCACCAATATTGTAAAGGGCGCAGTTGTACTCATCGCAGTGTTAGTGGACAAAAAGGTTAAGGATTTATCTGCAAAAGCAGAATAAATAAAACTATTAATGTAAAAGAAGAAGGGAAGGTACAAAATTATGATGAAAAGAAAACACATGGCAGCAGTAGCAGCCGCAGGACTTGTCCTTGCATCACTGGCAGGATGCAGCAGCGGAGAGAAGGCGCCTGAAACCAAACAGGAGACCGCACAGACGGAAGCAGCTACGACAACAGGAGAGGCCCAGGCAGAGGCTAAATCAGAGGGCAAGAAATACGTGGTAGGACTTGCCATGAATACCCAGACAAATCCATTCTTCGTGGATGTAAAAGACGGGGTACAGAAAGCCGCAGATGAATTAGGAGTGGAGCTTTATATTACAGATGCCCAGGATGATCCTGCAATTCAGATGAAGGATGTAGAAAACCTGATCACCAAAAACCAGACTGCATCATCATTGATACCTGCGATTCTGATGCAATTGTTTCTTCCATTGAAGCATGTAACGAAGCCGGTATCCCGGTGCTTACCATGGACCGTGAGGCAAGCGGCGGGGAAGTAGTTTCCCATATTGCTACGATGCCATCAAATCCGGAAAACTGGCCGGCCAGTATCTGGTAGACACACTGGGAGGCAAAGGAAATATCGTAGAAATCCAGGGTATCATGGAACCAATGTGGCCCAGAGCCGTTCCCAGGGCTTTAATGAAGTTATAAGCCAGAATCCTGACATGAAGATCGTTGCCTGCCAGGTTGCAGATTTTGACCGTTCCAAGGGCATGAGCGTAATGGAAAACATCCTTCAGGCCAATGACCACATCGACGGATTATATGCAGCCAATGATGAAATGCTTCTCGGTGCTTTGGAAGCGATTGAAGCTGCCGGCCGTTTGGATGAGATCACCATGATCGGCTGCGATGCCATTGATGACACTCTTGAAGCCATTAAGGCAGGTAAAGTCGAAGCAACGATTGCAGAACCGCCTTTCTTCCTTGGAAAAGCGATTATGAACTCTGCATACAATTATTTACAGGGCAAAGACGTAGACAAGTATGTGATCCTGGACAACGAACTGGTAACCTCTGATAATGTAAATGAATTAGTTACAAAAGAATAATTGATATATATATATTGGCTGGGGCATCAGACTGGTTTAATCGGTCTGGTGCCCCAGTTCTTTTTATGGGACGTGACAATATCTGTAGATTCTGAAAAGATTTTCGCTATTGCTTGTGATATAATTTCTACAGTTTTAAATAATGTTGGCCCAATTAAAAGAATGCATTGATTCAATTGCAATGAATGCGTTAATCATAACAGGTATAGGGCTTCTGAATGTTCAGAGCCTTTGTTTTTCATTTCCTGCAACTTTTTTTGCATCTGAAATCATCTATATAACAGAAAGGCAAAAATGTCTGGTAAAGGACAGAAAGGGTAACGAATGAGACAAGAGATTTATGATAAGATGACAGGCTACATCATTGAAAACCAGAAAAAGTTTTACCGGCTGGCATTCAGCTACGCCCGAAACCAGGAGGATGCTCTGGATATTGTTCAGAATGCGGTATTAAAAGCGCTGGATCATTATGAATCCTTAAAAAAATACCGATGCCATCAAAACGTGGTTTTACAGGATTCTTGTAAACGAAAGCATTTATTTCCTCAAGAAAAACAAAAAAGAGATTGCCTCAGGAGAAGAACTGGGTCTGGAGATCCCCTATTATGAACAGGGCTTTGAACCATCGGATGACCTTTATAACGAGATCAACCGGTTGGATATGGAAATACAAAATATCATTAAGCTTCGTTTTTTTTGAAGAAATGTCGCTGAAAGAGATTGCAGAGATCACCGGTGCCAATTTAAACACGGTAAAGGCAAGACTGTACCGTGGCTTAAAAATGTTAAAGCAGAATATTCAGGAGGTAAACTTATGAACCAGTTGGAGGATGCCAAAAAAAGATACGATGAGACTCCCATTCCCGAGGAATTAAGCGGCCGCATACAGGGGGCCATCGAGCAGTTTGAAGGTAAAAAAGCAGCAAGCAGCCAGAATAATACTGGGAATGGAAAGAGACGGAATTATAAATGGGGGCTGGGAACAGCGGCTGCTTTCTTTATTACATTTACAGCGGCGCTGAATATAAACACAGCATTTGCAGAGGAGGTACATCAGCTTCCGGTTGTCGGTGCCATCGCCCGGATCCTTACCGTAAGCTCTTATAAAAAGACCGTTGGGGATGAAAAAATTTCGGTAGAAGTACCGGGTGTGGAATTTATCCAAAATGACACCCACGGACTTTCTAAACAAATAAATGAAGAAATCCAGGAGATCTGCAGCAAATATGCGGATGAATCATTGGAACGGGCAAAGGAATACAAACAGGCATTTTTGGATACAGGCGGAACAGAGGCAGAATGGGCGGAACATAAGATCGAGATCAAGGTGTGGTATGAAATCAAGGCCCAAAGCGATGATTATCTTTCCTTTGTTGTAAGGGGAACAGAGAGCTGGACCTCTGCCTACAGCCAGGAAAAGTACTATAACATAGATTTGAAATCAGGAAAGCTATTATCCCTTAAGGATGTTCTTGGAGAGGATTATATCAAGAAATCGAACGAAAGCATTAATAGCCAGATGGAGGAAAAATCAAAGGAAATTGGTATTCCGTTTTTTACTCCTGAAGAGGGCGGCTTTGAAAGCATTTCGGATGAGACAAAATTTTATATGAAGGAGAATGGAAATCCGGTCATAGTTTTTGACAAATATGAGATAGCGCCTGGAGCAGCCGGGTCGGTTGAATTTGAAATAGAAAGGTAAAGAGCGAATTGTGTTTATTGCACTGTAAGACAGGCCGACTGGAAACCAAGGGTATCTTCCCAATTCTTGCACTTTTCATTCCTATGAGTTACAATTAAACCCTCCACTATAACACCAGACTTTTATATGCTGCTATTATGGTGGAATAGAATGGTGGTGATAGAATAAAATGAATACTTACAAGACCTCTGAAATTGCCCATAGTATAGGAATCCATCCCAATACGGTACGTCTTTATGAAGAGCTTGGGCTTATTCCCAAACCAGAGCGGAGGGCAAATGGTTATCGCATTTTTACAGATTTTCATATGGAACAGATTAAGTTCACAAGAATCGCCCTAAAGGTTGAGGTTTTGCAAAATGGATTGAGAAAACAGGCAATTACAATTATTAAGACATCGGCAACTGGAAATTTTAACAAGGCAATTGGTTTGACGGAACAGTATCTGCAGCAGATAAAAAATGAGCAAAGAAACGCGGAAGAAGCCATAGGGATTACTCAAAAGCTGTTATCAGGCGGCAGCAGGAGCAAAAAACTGACACTATGGTTTTAACCAGAAAAGAAACGGCCGATTATTTACAAATTTCAATGGATGCTTTAAGAAATTGGGAAATGAACGGCCTGCTCACGATAAAACGAAAACAAAACGGTTACCGGATTTATACGGATGAAGATATTAGACGGCTCAAAGTCATACGTTCCCTGCGCTGTGCCAATTACTCCCTTTCGGCAATTTTGCGGATGCTGAATACATTATCCCAAAATCCCAAAGCGGATATCCGGCAGGTGATTGATACGCCTGACAAAAGCGACGATATTATTTCCGTATGTGATAAACTTCTTACCTCTTTGCATTACGCTGAGGAAAACGCAGAAGCTATGCTGGCCCATCTTAAGAAAATGAAAAAAACGATTTGAAACAAACCCTACACTTTAACACCAGACTTTGCTCTGGTGTTATTCTTTTGGTGAAAAGAATAAACAGGAGGGATTTTATCGCATGGAAACAACCATTGAAGTGAAAGGACTTTGCAAGTCTTACGCCCAGGTTAAAGCGGTGGAGAATATTAATATCTCAATTCGCCGGGGGGAAGTGTTTGGCTTGCTGGGAGCAAACGGCGCGGGTAAAAGCACCACAATCGAATGTATCCTGGGAACGAAAAAAACAGGATAGCGGAACAATATCCATTTTGGGAATGAATCCGCAAAAAGACCGGAAAAAGCTTTTTGAGCGGGTTGGGGTTCAATTTCAGGAGGCCAATTATCAGGACAAAATCAAGGTACATGAGCTTTGTGAGGTTACTGCTTCGCTTTACAAACACACCCGGGATTTTGGTGTTCTTCTAAAACAGTTCGGACTTTCTGACAAGTTAAAAAGCCTGGTCAGTGAACTTTCGGGAGGTCAGAAGCAACGGCTTTTTATCGTCCTTGCTCTGATTCCAGATCCTGAAGTGGTGTTTTTAGACGAGCTGACAACAGGACTCGATGCCAGGGCGCGGCGGGAGGTGTGGAAGAGCCTTTCCCAGTTAAAAGAAAAAGGGATCACCATTTTGCTGACCTCTCATTTTATGGATGAGGTGGAAGCCCTTTGTGACAAGATCATGATTTTGAAAAGTGGGGAGAGCATATTTTGCGGTACCATAGAGGAAGCGGTTGCAGCCAGTCCTTATGAAAAATTGGAGGATGCGTATCTTTGGTATACCGATGGGGAGGGTGAACATGAAAACATTTAAAACGATGCTTAAAACAGAAGGAAAATTGTCCCTTCGTGGGCTGGATATGTTTATTTTTGCTATCTGCATGCCGGTTGTGGTGGTTGTGATCTTAGGAGCAGTTTTTGGAAATAAGCCCGCTTTTGATGGCGCTGATTATACGTTCCTGGAACAATCCTTTGGTGCAGTGTCAGCCATTGCCATTTGCGCCGGAGGCGTGATGGGGCTTCCTCTTGTTGTATCTGATTATCGAAGCAGAAAGATATTAAAACGGCTTAAGGTGACGCCAGCTGCCCCCGCCCTTATTCTGACGGTACAGGTTGTCATTTATGCGCTTTATTCTATTGCCTCCCTTATCCTTGTTTACATGACAGGGACGATATTTTTCGGATATCAATTAAAAGGTTCATGGCTACCGTTCCTGGGGGCATATTTGCTGGTCATGTTATCCATGTTCAGCATTGGGCTGTTGGTGGGCGGAATTGCGCCCAACACGAAAATAGCCGGTGCCGCCGCCAGCCTGCTGTACTTTCCGATGCTTATTTTTTTCTGGTGCTACCCTGCCTTATGAGGTGATGCCTGCTGCATTTCAGAAAGCAGCAGATATCCTGCCATTGACACAGGGAATTAAACTTCTTAAGGCTGCTTCACTGGGGCTGCCAATGGACAGGGTTTTCATTCCGGTTACGGTAATGATCGGGATTGCAGTAATATGTATCAGTATTTCCCTCCGCTTTTTCAAGTGGGAATGACAGAACTTACCGCGTCAATGATTATGGCTGTTTTTCTTTTTTTACACTACTTCCTTCACCCAGGCGGACATGTTATAATGACAAAAGAATCGGGGCAGAGCAGGGGGATAATCATGTTAAAAGTACTAATAGCGGACGATGAAGAAAAGATCTGCCAGTTGATCGAGAAGCTGATCGACTGGCAGGCACTGGATATGACGCTCAGCGGTGTGGCAAATAATGGGATCGAGGCACTTGAAAAGATCGAAGCCCTTTCTCCTGATGTGGTGATTACGGATATCCGGATGCCGGGATATGATGGACTGGACCTGGTAAAAAAAGACCCGGGAACTGAATGTAGGCATGGAATTTGTGATCATCAGCGGATACCGCCATTTTGAATATGCCCAGACGGCGATCAAATATGGGGTCAGCGATTATTTGTTAAAGCCCATCAAAAAGCAGGAACTGACGGAAACTCTGGAAAAAAATCAGAGTAAGGTATAATGAAAAAAAGCGAGCAGCTGACCTACGAGGAGCGGGTCAGGCTGGCAAGAAAAAGCGATGCAGAAAGGCTTAGGACCACCTGGTTTTCCAATGTCCTGTACCGGGATCGGAGCGAACAGGATTGTTCCAGCCTGGAGGAAATCAATAAGCAGTATTATTATCAGCTAAAGCCGGGATACTTTCAGATCGTTTGTGTCAAATTTGATGGAATTTCCATGCCTGACGAGAAAAACCTGGAATTTCTGACAGAAAAGACAACTCAGATTGCAGAGCAAATGCTGAAAGGCCAGGTATTTGACTGGGAATTGTACGTGGAGAACAGCCATATTTACCTGTTTCTGAATTATGGAGAGGAAAACAGGAAGCTCATCCGCCGGCAGTGTAAAAACATATTAAATGAGCTTGCTGTGCTGGAATCCATTCTGGAAGGACTTCGCGTGACCATTGGCTTTGGCACAGCCGTTTGGAATATCACCCAGATAAGAAGCTCCCTCAAATCCGCCAGGCACTTAGTGGAACAGCGGCTGGTGGCAGGAAACGGCAAACTCCTGGAAGGGGAACTGCGCAGTTCCTTTCATCTGGCATCAAGCCAGTGGTTCACCCAGTTTAACCAGAATATGAACGCGGCTCTGGAAACCTGGACCGGCAGCAGGTGGGTGCTTGTCTGATGAAGCTGAAAGAAGGACTTTTGGAGCAGCCGGATATGACCGGGCATGAAATTCTGCAGATGTGCAGGGAAGTTTGCAATCTTTATCTGTTTTTCATGAAAATCATAAAATTCCAATTGAACAGAATTTTATGGAACGGTTTAATCAGGGAGTGGAATTTTGTTCCTCTGCAAGAGAGGTCCTGCACTACCTCATAAGGGAGATTTCCACATCCTACGATAAGGCCGTAGCCGGAAAGATGCAGGAGAATAACCGCCCCATACGCATGGCTAAAAAAATATATCAGGGATCATTACAGGGAAGCAATTACCCTGGAAACCGTCAGTGAAGTCGCCGGATTCAATCCTACATATTTCAGTTCCCTGTTTAAGAAAGAGACCGGAAAGAATTTTCTGGAGTTTTTATCTGAGGTGCGTATGGAACAGGCGAAAAGCCTTCTAAAGGAAACGAATTTAAATGTTGCATCCATATGTGAGGAAGTGGGCTATAGCGATGTAAAGTATTTTACAAAGAACTTCACCAAATATTCCGGTTTAAAGCCAAATGAGTACCGGAAGCTTTATTCCTGATGGGAGGCGTATTATGAAGGAAAGGTTACGGTTTCTGTCCGTCAGGGTGATTCTTCTTTTGGCCGGTCTTTTGGCCGGGTTCATACTATTGCTTTGCTATTCCCTGTACTTAACCAGGGGGCAGCCGGAACAAATCTGGCTTTTCATGGCGGCGTCCGTACTTCTGGCCCTGTTTTTTTACGGCGGATATTATGGAATTTATAAGCCATGCAGGAGACCAAACGGGTGGAGCGGCAGTTCGCTTCCGGCAGTGTTTTAAATGACTTATTTATAATACGCTATCCCTACTGTCCGGAATCCGAGAAAGTAAATCAAAGGTTTCTGGAAATGCTGGGAACCAGGGAACTGATCAATGTTTCAAAAAAGCAGGCGGAATATCTGGCCCTCCAAAACCAGATCAATCCCCACTTTTTGTACAACACCCTGGAAGGCATACGAAGTGAGGCGCTGAGCCTTGGAGTGGACAGTATCGCGGAGATGACAGAGGCTCTTGCCACCTTTTTCCGCTATACCATTTCCAATGTAGACCATCTGGTAAACTTAGAGGATGAGCTTGCAAATATTGAGAATTATTATTATATCCAGCAGTTCCGTTTTGGAAAGAAATTACAGTTAAATATTCTTTATGCATGTTCCGAGGAGCTGGATGAAATGGATATCCTGCAATACCGTCTGCCAAAGCTGACCCTCCAGCCGGTTGTTGAAAATTCCATTTATCATGGGATCGAACGGAAAATAGGAGAAGGGCATCTGATTATTAAAATTTTAGTGACCGATTCCCGGCTGATCATCAAGGTATCTGATGATGGGCTTGGCATGGAGGCCGGCAGAGTCAGGAAGCTGAATGAAAAGCTTAAAAGCCTGTCCTTAGATGACGTGAACCCTGATATGGACCGGAAAGGCGGAATTGCAATCCAGAATGTCAACAACAGGATCAAGCTGCTCTTTGGAGAGGAATATGGGATCCACGTCTACAGCCAGGTGGGAGCAGGGACAGATGTTGAGATATCCCTTCCTCTGGTAAAGGATTGACCGGACAGAGAGGTGATGAGATGAGAAAGGAAATTCTCCGGCTGAATCATGTTACTCTGGAAGAAAACGGGGAGCGTTATCTGGATAATATGGACTTTTATATTCTCCAGGGAGAAATTATGGGGCTTATCGTTTCTGATGCAAAGGGCTGCTCTCAGCTGATCCGCCTCATCTGCCATAATATTCCCATAAGCTTTGGCGGAGTGTATTATGAAGAAAAACGGGTAAATCATTATTCCCACCCGGATTTCACTGAGAACCGGGTTTATGTCATTGAGGAGAGGGGACGGCTCATAGACAGCCTTACCATATCCGATAATCTGTTTGTTATGCGGAAAGGGTTTAAAAAGTATATTATTAACAGCAGAGTGCTGGATCGTCAGGTAGAGCTATTGATGAGGCCGCTGGGGCTGTCCATTGATCCCAAGCGCCGGGTTTCAACCTTAAGTGCCTTTGAGCGCTGCGTTGCTGAGCTTTTAAAAGCCATTCTGACTGGCTGCAGGCTCATTATTCTGGACAGGATCAGCAATTTTTTTAAGCCAGATGGAGCTAAAACAGTTTCAGGATATTATCAGAGAGCAGGCAAAGCGGGGAACCGCATTTCTTTATATGGGAAACCATCATCAGGAGGTGTTCCAGATCACGGACCGGGCGGCTCTTTTTCACCAGGGTACCATTTGGAAGGTGTTCGAGAAGGAAGAAATGGTGGATACGGCCCTTCAGCCTATACCATATCCTTTGACTTATCCGGCAGCCAGATCCGGGAACCAAAGGAGGAGGCTGTCCTTAAGCTGGAGGGAGTGCATTTGAATGGGAAAGAACCGGTGGACTTTTCTCTGAGAAAAGGGGAATGCCTCATGATACTGGATACGGATAACCAGACCTGGGAGCCTCTGGTGGAGGTTCTGTCCGGCAGCAGGGGAATCAGGGGCGGCAGGATTTACCTGGGGGAAAGGGCTTTTGCAGGAGAGGAGCCTACGGACTTTTTTTAAGGAAGGGGTAGCCGTTATTCCCGATGATCCGGCAGAAACCTTTCTGTTTCGGGATATGAGCTATATGGAGAACTTAACCTTTCTTCTGGACCGGAAGGTGCGGCTTGGAAATCTAAAGCGCAGCCATCTTCGCAGTGTTCGAAAGGAATATATGAATAAGGCGGGACCCTGTATTGATGCGGTGAAGATTGACCGTTTAAGCCTGCGGGAAAAATACGGACTGGCCTATTACCGGATCCATCTCCTTCACCCCAAGGTCGCCGTGTGCGTACAGCCCCTGGCAAAGGGGGACATGTACTTAAGGCGTTATGTGCTGGATTTGATCCAGGAGCTGAAAAACAGCGGGATCTCGGTACTCATTCTTACCAGCAACCTTGCCGACAACATGGATGTGTCGGACCGGATGATAGTCCTGCAGGATGGAAAGGCGGCGGCAGAATACACGAAAGAGGAATTCTATAAAGTTGGCTGGTGATAAAAAGGATTAACAGGCGGTCTGACTGCCAAAGATTGCCCCCCTTAAACGGAAGAATCTCCCCTACTTTCCATGAACTTCCGATGGTATACTGATTACAGAAGCTAGAATTTGAGAGAAGTATGAGGGTGAGAGGTATGCAGGAAGATATTGTGCAGATGCAGAATATTACAAAAACATTCCCTGGTGTAAAAGCGCTTGACGATGTTTCATTTTACTTAAAGTCAGGCGAAGTCATGGCACTGTTGGGTGAAAATGGGGCAGGAAAATCAACACTTGTTAAAATATTGAGCGGTGTCTATCCAAAAGATGGAGGGACCATTGAGGTATTCGGTTCTGATATTCGGGAAATGACCACACAGAAGGCAAAGGAACTGGGAATAGCGATCATTCATCAGGAACTGAACATGTGCCAGCATTTGACGGTAGCGGAAAACATTTTCCTGGGACGGGAACGGACAAGGGGAATGGTCCTTTCTGAAAAAGAGATGAACAAGGCGGCGGCCGAGATTCTGGGACGGATGAATATTGATTTAGATCCGGAGGAGCTGGTAGGCAGCCTGGCAGTATCTAAGCAGCAGATGGTTGAGATCGCCAAGCACTTTCCATGAATGCCAGGGTCCTGATCATGGATGAGCCTACGTCGGCCCTGACATCAAAGGAGATCAATGATCTGTTTGCAATCATTAAAAAGCTGAAAAAGGAAGGCTGCGGAATCGTATACATATCCCACCGTCTGGAAGAACTGAAACATATCGTGGACCGGGTCACAATCATGAGGGACGGAAAATTTATCACTTCCATGGATTTTGATCAAAGGCAGATGGAAGAGATCATTGCCCATATGGTAGGCCGTGAAATAAAACAGAAGTTCCCCCGTGTTTCATGTCCAAAAGGGAAAAGGATCCTGGAGGTCCGTAACTTAAATGCCGGGCGGATGGTCCGAAACATTAATCTGGAGCTGTACGAAGGTGAGATCGTGGGCATTGCCGGGTTAATGGGGGCAGGGAGGACGGAAACCACCAGAGCCATATTTGGAGCGGATCCAAAGGAAACAGGGCAGATTTTCCTGGATGGAAAAGAGGTCAGCATACATAACGTGGAGGATTCCATAAAAGCAGGCATTGTACTGGCTCCTGAGGACAGGAAAAAGGATGGCCTCTGCACGAAGCTCAGCATACGGGACAACATCTCTCTTCCCAATCTGGATATCCTGTGCGGAAAGCTGGGGATCGTCAACAGGAAAAAAGAGAGGGAAATGACGGATAAAACAGTGGTTTCCTTAAAAATCAAGCTGCCAAGCGCAGAGGTGGATGCCGGAAGCCTGTCAGGCGGCAACCAGCAAAAAGTAGTGGTGGGTAAATGGCTGGCAAGGAATTCACGGGTGGTTATTTTCGATGAACCTACCAGGGGAATCGACGTGGCTGCTAAGGTAGAGATCTATAACCTGATGAACGAATTAAAACAAGAGGGGATCGGCGTTTTGTTCGTTTCATCGGAAATGCCGGAAATCCTTGGCATCAGCGACCGGATCATTGTCATGTGTGACGGGAAGATTACAGGGGAAGTGATGACAGCTGAGGCGACACAGGATCAGATCCTTAAATTTGCGACTCAGTTTGAAAGCAAGATCAGTTAAGAGAAGGGCAAGGAGAGGTAACATGAATAGTAAAAGACAGAGTTGGTATAAAAGGCTGTTCGCCGTTAGGGGGATGGGGCAGGTAGTCACCGTGGGAGTGGGACTTATCGTCATGTGCGTTGTTTTTGGCATCATAAACTACATTCTTTTCCGGGAAAATGTTGCGAATCTATTGCGCCAGATTGCGCCCATCCTGTTAATCGGCATCGGCCAGTCCTATGTATTGATCACCGGCAATATTGATTTGTCCATTGGTTCCGTTGTCGGCATGAGCTGCATGATATCTGCGACCATGATGACAAATGGCATAAATCCGTGGGCAGCGGTACTTCTTACCCTGATATGCTGTCTGATCGTAGGAGTGGTCAACGGTTTACTGGTAGCCAAGTGCAAGCTTCCGCCCTTTATTGCAACCTTAGGCACCATGACGATTGCCAGGGGCGTTGCCAGATCGTCAATAATAACTACAATACCGATGCCATCGGAGACGGGGCAAAGGGGTTTCGGGATTTCTTTTATTATGGAAAGGTTGCCGGAGTGTATAATACGGTGATCATAGCCATTGTTTTATGGCTGGTATTTAATTTCCTCTTAAGCAAAACAAGGACCGGCCGGCATATTTATGCAATCGGAAGCAACATAGAGGCCTCCAAGCTATCCGGGGTAAATATTGTCGCCACCACCACAAAGGCTTATCTGGTCAGCTCCTTTTGCTCCTGTATCGTAGGACTGGTGATCTGCGCAACAAGCGGCATGGGTACCATGGATGCCGGCAATGCCTATGAAATGTATGCTGTGGCAGCTTCCGTAATCGGAGGAGTGTCAACCTGGGAGGACAGGGAATCTTAATCGGTACGGTGATCGGTGCTTCCATCTGGGGCGTTCTGCAGAATGGCCTTCAGTTTGCAGGTGCTCCGGTTGCGATCCGTAACATTGTTATCGGCGCCATTGTGGTGATCTCCGTATTGATCGATGTAATTGTTAGAAGCGGAAAGCTTGGTAAGAAAAATAAGTTAGAACCATAAACAAGGTATTGGAGCCTAAGGCTTTGATATAGGCAGACTATAAAATATCCAAATTTAAGGAGGAAAAGGTTTATGAAGCGGAAAGTATTGGCGGCTATTCTTTCTATGGGAGTGATTGCCTCTATGGCAGGCTGCAGCAGCGGGCAAAAAGAGGCAGCAGCGACGACTGGGGCAACAACTAAGGCTGCAACCGAAGCTGCAACCACAGCAGCAGAAACTGCGAAAGAGGCAGCTTCCGGCGGAGGCTCACACAAGGTTTACTTAATCACCATGGATCAAATGGACCAGCACTGGGTAAACGTGGATGCAGGTGCCCAGAAAGCCGTAAAGGAGCTTGGAAATGTAGATTATAAGTGGCTGGCTCCTGATGTAAAGGATGACGCAAAGCAGATCGAATGCATTAACAATGCCGTAGCAGGAGGCGCAGAGGCCATTTTACTGGCGGCAAACGGCCTGATGCAGTGACTGCATCGTTACAGGAAGCCATTGACGCTGGAGTGAAGGTGGTATACGTAGACTCCGCAGCATCCCTGCCGGCAGTCCAGACCCTTGCAACAGATAACAAAGCAGCCGGAAAAACAGCCGGTGAAGAAATGATCAAAGCCTTAAAGGCCAATGGAATCGAATCAGGCAAGATCGGCATCGTAAACGTAAATGCTGCAACCGCATCCACAGTAGCCAGAGAAGAAGGCTTCCGTTCTGCATTTGAGGGAACAAAATTTGAGATTCTGGAAACTCAGTACGGAGAAGGCGATGCGGCAAAATCCAAGGATATTGCTGCAAACTATATCACCCAGGGCTGCGTAGGCATTTTCGGAGCCAATGAAGGCTCTACCGTAGGAACCGGCAATGCCATTCAGGAAGCAGGCGAGACTGTAATCGGCGTAGGCTTTGACAAATCCGACATGATCCTTCAGCTGATTAAGGAAGGCTATCTCCTGGCAACCATGCTCAGAATCCTGATGTTATGGGATATGAAGGAGTGAAGACAGCGGTTAATGCCCTGGAAAGCAAGGACACAGGAGATAAGAACGTAGACACAGGAGTTTCCGTCCTCACAAAAGAAACAATAAAATAAAATGCGAATATAAGCGCAGATATATTTCATAATAGGAAAAGAGCAGGGCCGGTACTTCGGTTCCTGCTCTGTTGGCATATGTTTCTTAATGAAGGGAAAATAGCTGTTGGATGAGCCGGCAGGCAAAGCGGATTTACTTATAATAATAGAAGGGCTGAGGTTTTACGATGCATATACTGGGATTTGATATTGGAGGAACAAAGTGTGCGGTGTTTCTTTGCCGCCTGGAGGGCGATACGATTATATGGATTGAACGGAAGGAAATACAGACAACATCAGATTGGAGAGCAGTGTTGGACACCTTATGCGGCTGTGGGGAAGGGATGCTTGAAGCCCATGAGGTTTCCCGGTCTGACTGCCGTATCGGGATATCCTGCGGAGGCCCGTTGAGTCCTGACCGCACGGTCATCTGCTCTCCTCCTAACCTGCCGGGCTGGGACGAAGTTCCCGTTGTTTCCTATCTGTCGGAAAAGTTCCAGATGCCTGCCAGGATGTTAAACGATGCCGATGCCTGTGCCCTTGCCGAATGGAAATATGGGGCTGGAAAAGGATCTCTTCATATGATATTCCTCACCTTTGGCACCGGCCTTGGCGCAGGTATGATTTTAAATGGCCGTCTATATACAGGAGCCTGCGGCATGGCAGGAGAAGTGGGGCATGTCCGCCTTAAGGAGGACGGGCCTGTTGGATATGGAAAGGCAGGGAGCATGGAAGGATTTTGCAGCGGCGGCGGAATCCGGCAAACGGCAGTACAAAAGGCAAAGCAGATGGAAAAGCAGGGGAAAAAGGCCTCTTTTCAGACAGGAGAAATGGAGAAGATCAGGGCAAAGGATGTGGCAGAGGCCGCCAGGGCCGGCTATGAAGATGCCGCAGAATTATTGAGTGAGTCGGGAACGTATTTCGGAAGAGGACTGTCCATGCTTATTGATATCCTGAATCCGGAGGTAATAGTTGCCGGCAGCATATACGCCAGAGCCCATGAATTCATGGAAACAGCCATGTGGGATGAAATCCATAGGGAGGCTCTTGCTTCTTCTGCAGCCGCATGCAGGATCGTGCCAGCCGGTTAGGTGAGAAGATAGGGGATTATGGAGCCGTTATGGCTGCGGTTTATGAATAGTATTTATGATTTTTTTGAAAAGGAGTGACAACTGGCGGGGAACGTGATAAAATAACCCATGCGCCTCTTAAAGAGCGATATAATTTTTGAACAGAGGATGGAAAATAATGGAAACCGATATGACAAGAGGCAATCCTCTTCCAATCATTTTAAAATTTACGCTTCCGCTTTTAATGGGAAATATTTTTCAGCAGCTATATAACATGGCAGATACCATTATTGTTGGCCGTTTTGTTGGACTGATGCCCTGGCCGCAGTAGGCTCTACCGGTACTATCATGTTTCTGGTTATTGGATTTTCCCAGGGAATGAGCACTGGATTTACGGTTCTTACCAGCCAGCGCTTTGGAGCAGGGGATGAAAATGGTGCGAAGCGCTCTGTGGCTAATGGGATCATCCTGTCATTTTTTGTTGTTGCGGCCATGACAGTATTAAGCCTTGCCTTTATGAGAACACTTTTAAGGGCCATGAACACACCCGGGGATATTTTTGAGGATGCTTATACCTACATTTCCATCATATGTATGGGAATTGTTGCAAATGTATTTTACAATCTGTTTTCCTCTTATCTCCGTTCCGTCGGAAACAGCCGGATCCCCCTTTTGTTCCTGATGTTTTCTGCCAGCTTAAACGTGGTGCTGGATCTTATTTTTATTATTAATTTTAAGATGGGAGTGGCCGGAGCTGCCTGGGCGACCAATCTTTCGCAGGGGATATCCGCAATCCTGTGTATCTTCTATATTTATAAAAAGGTGCCGGTTTTAACTCCAAAGAGGAATCACTGGAAACTGAATGAGGCGGATACAAGGCGCCAGCTTTCCGTGGGAATTCCCATGGCTTTTCAGTTTGGAATCACTGCATCAGGAACCATCATCATGCAGTCAGCTGTTAATCTATTCGGTTCAACCGCAGTAGCAGCCTATACGGCCGCCAATAAGTTTCAGGGCATGGTCATTCAGGGAATGCTTGCCATGGGTCAGACAATGGCTACGTATTCGGGTCAGAATTATGGAAAGGGTGACATAGGAAGAATCCGCCATGGCGTCAGGCTGGTGCTTGGGACGGGGGTCGTGTATTCGGTTCTTTGTTCTGTTATTGTCTGCTTAGCCCTTCCCTATGCTTTAAGGCTGTTTTTCTCGGGAGATGTGGATATAACGGAAATGCTTCCATGGGCGAAAACCTATATTTATCTATGTGCCGTTTTTTATATTCCTCTTGGAATGATTTTCATATTCAGAAACACCATGCAGGGATGCGGCTATGGCTTTCTTCCATGCTGGGAGGAGTTGTGGAGCTTGCTGCCAGACTGGTAACGGCTGCAGTGGCGATCAGGCTTTTAAGTTTTCCCTTAGCCTGTGCCTGTGATCCGGCCGCCTGGTTAAGCGCCGGGCTGTTTACATTAATTTCATATGTCTATATTATGAAAAAGGTGGAAAAAAACAGGGAAAGCAAAGGTCCTGTCTGATCTTTTATTTTTCTTAATTTAATATTGATTTATAGTATAATATTTAGTATATTATGTAATAGATTATCTTAGGCGATATTTGAAAGGAGAATCATGATGATAAAAGTAGCTGTTGACGCCATGGGCGGTGACTATGCACCGGTAGAGATGGTAGCCGGAGCCGTAGAGGCGGTGAACGCGAATAAAGAAATCCAGGTTCTCTTAGTAGGGCAGGAGCATATTGTATCAGAGGAGTTAAGGAAACATACGTATCAAAAGGATCAGATACAGATTGTGAATGCGTCAGAGGTAATCGAGACGGATGAACCTCCGGTTAACGCCATACGAAAGAAGAAAGATTCTTCCATCGTTGTGGGGATGAATCTGGTAAAGCAGAAGGAGGCGGATGCATTTGTATCGGCTGGCAGTTCAGGCGCTATACTGGTTGGCGGACAGGTAATTGTCGGACGGATAAAAGGGGTGGAACGACCGCCGCTGGCACCGCTTATCCCAACGGAAAAAGGCGTTTCCCTGCTGATTGACTGCGGAGCCAATGTGGATGCAAGACCATCCCACTTGGTACAGTTTGCCAGGATGGGATCCCTTTACATGGAGCATGTAGTGGGAGTTAAGAATCCAAGAGTGGCTATCGTTAATATCGGCGCAGAAGAAGAAAAGGGAAATGCGCTTGTAAAAGAAACCTTTCCACTGTTAAAGGAGTGCAAGGATATCCATTTTACCGGAAGCATCGAAGCCAGGGAGATTCCGCATGGCGGTGCAGATGTCATTATTTGCGAGGCATTTGTAGGCAATGTAATCCTGAAGCTTTACGAAGGAGTAGGAGCGACCTTAATTAATAAGGTAAAACGCGGTATGATGGGAAGTTTAAGAAGCAAAATAGGAGCTCTGCTTGTAAAGCCTGCGTTGAAGGAAAGCCTGAAATCATTTGATGTATCTGAGCACGGCGGAGCGCCGTTATTGGGACTTAATGGCTTGGTTGTAAAAACCCATGGGAATTCAAAGGCAGTAGAAGTGAAGAACTCCATACTTCAATGCGTAACCTTCAAAGAACAGGGAATTAATGATAAGATAAGAGAAAGTCTTAAAAAGAATGATGAAAATCAAGAATAGGAGAGAGGAAGGAAAAGAGATGGAATTTGAGAAGTTACAGAACATAATTGCAGAGGTATTAAATATTGAGCCGGATGAGGTGACCATGAACTCCACATTTGTGGATGACCTTGGTGCTGACTCCCTTGATGTGTTCCAGATCATTATGGGTATTGAGGAGGAATTTGATATTGAGATTCCAACGGAAGTGGCAGAAAACATTGTAAGTGTCAATGACGCAGTAGAACAGATCAAGAATGCTTTAAATTAATAGATGTGGGTGCTGCCGGGGACCTTTGGGTCTGTCCGCAGCACCTTCTTTCATAATGAGAAGAGGTGTATGATGAGCAGAAATTTAAAAGAACTGGAGGAGCGGATCGGCTACCGTTTTTCGGACAAGCGTCTTATGACACAGGCCATGACCCACAGCTCCTATGCCAATGAACACCGGTTAAATAAGCTGGAATGCAACGAACGCCTGGAGTTTTTGGGTGACTCTGTGCTTGAGGTGGTTTCCAGTGACTGTCTGTATCACAAGTATCCGGATAAGCCGGAGGGTGATTTGACAAAGATACGTGCCAGTATCGTCTGCGAACCCACTCTTGCCTATTGTGCAGAGGATATAAGGCTTGGAGAGTATCTGCTTTTAGGCAGGGGGGAAGAAGCTACCGGAGGCAGAGGACGTGCGTCGATTGTTTCTGATGCTATGGAAGCGCTGATTGGGGCCATTTATCTGGACGGTGGTTTTGCTAATGCAAAAGAGTTTATCCTTCGTTTCATCATGAATGATCTGGAACATAAGCAGCTCTTTTATGATAGCAAGACTATCTTGCAGGAGATCGTACAGAGTAAGACAGAAGAGCCTTTGAGCTATGAACTTTTGCGGGAAGAGGGACCGGATCATAACAAGGTATTTGAGACGCAGGTCCTCATAGGCCAGGAGATTATCGGCCAGGGAACCGGACGGACGAAAAAGGCAGCGGAGCAGGTGGCTGCCTATCATGGGATTCTCAGCCTTAAGGGCATGGACAATAATAAGGAAACACCCTGAGGGTATACCTCTATGTCCAAAGAACGTGGACAATAATAAGGAAAAGAAAGGGCAGGCCCTGTGAAGCCTGTCGGAGTGAAATATGTATCTAAAAAGTATTGAAATCCAGGGTTTTAAATCTTTTGCCAATAAGATCGTCTTTGAATTTCATAACGGGATCACCGGCATCGTAGGCCCTAACGGCAGCGGCAAGAGCAATGTTGCCGATGCCGTGCGCTGGGTGCTTGGTGAACAGAAGGTAAAGCAGCTTCGAAGCTCCAACATGCAGGATGTGATTTTCTCCGGAACAGAATTGAGAAAGCCACAGGGCTTTGCCTATGTTGCCATTACCCTTGATAATTCCGATCACCATCTGGCCATTGATTATGACCAGGTAACGGTTTCAAGGAGAGTATACCGTTCCGGCGAAAGCGAGTACATGATCAATGGCAGTGCCTGCCGTTTAAAGGATATTTATGAATTGTTCTATGATACCGGAATCGGAAAAGAAGGCTATTCCATCATCGGACAGGGACAGATTGATAAGATTTTAAGTGGAAAGCCGGAGGAGCGCAGGGAATTATTTGATGAGGCCGCCGGCATTGTTAAATTTAAACGGCGCAAGCTCATTGCCCAGAAAAAGCTTGAAGATGAAAAACAAAACCTCATCCGTGTCAATGACATTCTAACAGAGCTTGAAAAGCAGGTAGGCCCCCTTGCAAGGCAATCTGAGGCGGCAAAGGAATATCTCCGTTTAAAGGAAGATTTAAAAAAAGTATGATGTCAACCAGTTCCTGATGGAGACAGAGGGGATCCAGGTACAGGTGAAGGAAAACCAGGAAAAGGAAACCATTGTATCCCGTGATCTGGAGGATGCAAAGCAGGCATCGGAAGGCATCCGGGAAAAATATGATGCTCTGGATACATATTTAGCGGAGCTGGAGGAGGCCATCAGCAAAGCCGGCAATGAGAAAAATAAATCCAACATGGAAATGGGAAGCCTGGAAGGCCGGATCAATGTATTAAAGGAACAGATCAATACGGAACAGATGAATGCGGAGCACATAGCCGGACGCATGAGGGCTATTGATTCTGAAATCCAGATGAAAATGGCTCAGGCAGCCACTTATGAGGAAGAGCGTTCCGTGATTGCCGACCAGGTAAAAACCGCGGTAAATGAACTGAAAGAAGCGGAAGAAGTCCTGTATTCAGAGGAAGAGAAAATCCGCCTTTTGGAGCAGCAGATTGAGGAAGGAAAGAGCAGCATCATTGATATCCTCAATGAAAAAGCTTCCCTTACAGTAAAACAGCAGCGGTATGAAACCATGCTGGAACAGGTGAATGTGCGCCGTTCTGAGGTTTGCCAGAAGCTTTTAAAATTTAAGAGCGATGAGTCGGAACAGGAAGAACAGCTGGGAGCTCTTCAAAAGGAAGCAGATGAGATAGAAACCAGAATCGCGGAAGGCCAGGAAGCCCAGGCATTCAGCGAGAACCGGGCTGAGGAACTGGAAGGCGAGGTCAAAAGGCTTAACAAAAACTTAAATGACAAGCAGCAGGAATACCATACCAGTTATACAAAGCTGGAATCCTTAAGAAACATTGCTGAACGGTATGAAGGCTATGGCGGCAGCATCCGCCGCATTATGGAGGTAAGGGACCGGGTTCACGGCATCCACGGGGTTGTGGCGGATCTAATTACAGTGCCGAAAAAAATATGAAATTGCCATTGAGACCGCTCTTGGCGGAAGCATTCAGAATATCGTTACTGATTCCGAAGAAACTGCCAAGCAGCTCATTGAATACTTAAAGAAAAACCGGTATGGAAGGGCCACCTTCCTTCCCTTGACCAGCGTCGGCAGCAGGGACTCTTTTCGCCAGGACCGGGTTTTAACGGAGCCGGGAGTTTTGGGGCTTGCCAATACCCTGGTGGAAGCGGATAGCCAGTATAAGGGCCTTTTAAATCACTTGCTGGGCCGTGTGGTTGTGGTGGATACCATTGAACACGCCATTGCCCTTGCAAAAAAAATTCCAATATTCTTTCCGGATCGTAACACTGGAGGGAGAACTTCTCAGCGTAGGCGGTTCCATGACAGGCGGTGCTTTTAAGAACACAAGCAATCTTTTGGGGCGCAAGCGTGAGATGGAAGAACTGGAAGAGATCTGCTCCAAGGCTCTTTCCGATGTGGAGCGGCTGGAAAAAGAACTGGTGATGAACGAGGGACTCCTTGGGGATAGCAGGGAAGAACTGGAAAAGATCCGGGCAGAGAAACAGCAGCTTTATTTAAAGCAAAATACGGTCAAAATAAATATACGCCGGATTGAAGATAAAAAAGAAGAAATCAAAGAATCCTACGGAGACTTGGAGCGGGAAAACGGCCAGCTTGAAGTGCAGATACGGGAGATTGGTGCCAGCCAGCAGGAGATTTTACAGCCATTGACAAGCTGGAAACCCAGAACCAGGAAACAGTTGGAGAGCTGGAACAATTAAATGGCCGGCTTGAAACTGCCAGGGCAGACCGGGAGCAGTATTTAAAAGACTTATCATCAGTTCAGCTGAAAACCTCAGGTCTAAAGCAAAAGGATGATTTTGAACTGGAAAATATCCGGCGTGTAAAGGAAGAGGTTCACCGTCTGGAGGAAGAACGTTCCGGCCTTTCAAGCGGAACCAATGGTTCCAATTCCATTATTGAAGAGAAACAAAAGGAAATTGAGGCATTAAAGGGAAAAATCCAGGAAGAAAAGGTATATTCGGAAGAGTTGGAAGGGATCATAAACGAGAAGTCCACACAAAAAGAAGCAAGTTCCAGGGAACAGAAGGAATTATTCCGGAAAAGAGAGGAGCTTACGGGAAGAATCAGCCTTTTGGATAAAGAACTGTTCCGCCTGCAAAGCCAGAAGGAAAAGCTTGATGAGTGGATGGAGAGCCATGTCAATTACATGTGGAATGAATATGAACTGACTTTTTCTACTGCAAAGGAATTAAAAAATCAGGAATGGACGTCACTGCCTGAGATCAAGCGCATGATCCAGTCCTTAAAAGATGAGATCCGGAAGCTTGGCAATGTCAATGTCAATGCCATTGAGGATTACAAAGAGGTATCAGAGCGTTATGAATTCATGAAGACCCAGCACGATGATCTGGTAGCCGCAGAGGGTACTGTTAAAGATCATCGATGAGCTGGATACGGGAATGAGAAGACAATTCGAAGAAAAGTTCCGTGAAATACGGCTGGAGTTTGACAAGGTGTTCAAGGAGCTTTTCGGAGGAGGACGGGGTGCTTTGGAGCTGGTGGAAGGTGAGGATATCCTGGAAGCGGGAATCCAGATCATATCCCAGCCGCCCGGCAAGAAGCTTCAGAATATGATGCAGCTTTCCGGCGGGGAAAAGGCTTTGACGGCCATTGCGCTGCTGTTTGCCATCCAGAACTTAAAGCCTTCTCCATTCTGCCTTCTGGATGAGATCGAAGCAGCCCTTGATGATTCCAATGTGGACCGTTTTGCAAAATACCTGCATAAGCTGACAAAAAAATACGCAGTTTATTGTTATTACACACAGACGTGGTACCATGGTGTCTGCAGACCGTCTGTATGGTATTACCATGCAGGAGAAGGGCGTTTCAACGCTTGTATCTGTAAACCTGATTGAAGAAGATTTAGAAAGTTAAGGAGGCCGACTATGGGTGAGAAAAAGGGATTCTTTGGGAAGCTGGTTGCTGGGCTGCAGAAAACAAGGGATAACATCATCGCGGGCGTAGATTCCATATTCAGCGGTTTTTCAGCCATTGATGATGAGTTTTATGAGGAAATTGAAGAGATCCTGATCATGGGAGATCTGGGCATCCAGACTACCATGTCGATTATGGAGGATTTGAGGAAAAAGATAAAGGAACAAAATATCAAGGATCCCATGGAATGCAAGCAGCTTCTCATGGACAGCATCATGGAGCAGATGGATCTTGGGGAAAATGCCTATGAATTTGAGAGCCGGCGGTCCGTCCTTTTGATCATCGGCGTAAATGGAGTGGGAAAGACCACATCAGTAGGAAAGCTTGCCGGACAGATGAAGGATGACGGAAAAAAGGTGATCGTAGCCGCTGCGGATACGTTTCGTGCGGCAGCCATTGAGCAGCTAAGCGAGTGGGCAAAAAGGGCCGGAGTGGACATCATTGCCCAGCAGGAAGGTTCCGACCCGGCGGCAGTTGTCTATGATGCGGTAGCTGCGGCAAAATCCAGACATGCGGATATCTTAATCTGCGATACAGCAGGACGCCTGCATAACAAGAAAAACCTGATGGAAGAGCTTAAAAAGATCAACCGGATCATTGACAAGGAATACCCGGAGGCTTACCGGGAAACCCTGGTAGTGCTTGATGGGACCACAGGACAGAATGCTCTTGTCCAGGCAAAGCAATTTATGGAGGTTGCTGATATTACCGGGATTATCCTTACAAAGCTTGACGGAACCGCGAAAGGGGGAATCGCGGTGGCTATCCAGTCGGAGCTGGGGATTCCTGTAAAATACATTGGGGTAGGAGAGAAACTTGATGACCTGCAGAAATTCAATGCAAAAGAATTTGTAAGCGCATTGTTTCACGTAGAAGAGAAAGAAGAGGCGTAAAGTATGTTGACATTGGAAAAGTTTGAAGAAGCATCAGAAGCTGTTAGCAAAGTTATCCTGGAAACAAAACTGGTATACAGTGAGTATTTCTCCAACCAGACGGGCAATAAGGTATATTTTAAGCCGGAAAATATGCAGTATACCGGCGCTTATAAGGTGAGAGGGGCTTATTATAAGATCAGCACCCTGTCGGAAGAAGAGAAATCCAAAGGCCTTATTGCCGCCTCTGCAGGCAATCACGCCCAGGGCGTTGCCTATGCGGCAAAGCTGGCAGGCATTCCGGCAACCATCGTTATGCCAACTACTGCGCCTCTGATGAAAGTGAACCGTACCAAGGGCTATGGTGCGGAGGTCATACTGGAAGGTGATGTCTTTGATGAGGCCTGCAATTATGCCTATAAGCTTGCAGAAGAACGCGGGCTTACCTTTGTCCATGCCTTTGATGACTTAGACGTGGCGTCCGGACAGGGAACCATTGCCATGGAGATCATCAAGGAGCTTCCTACCGTTGATTATATCCTGGTTCCCATTGGAGGGGGCGGTCTTTGCGCAGGTGTGTCCACTCTGGCTAAGATGCTAAACCCCAAGATCAAGATCATCGGCGTGGAGCCGGCAGGCGCCAACTGTATGCAGGAATCCTTACGTCAGGGAAAGGTGGTTTCCCTTCCAAACGTCAACACGATTGCAGACGGAACTGCCGTGAAATGTCCGGGAGGAAAGCTTTTCCCCTACATCCAGGAAAATGTGGATGAGGTCATCACCATAGAAGATTCTGAACTGATCGTGGCATTCCTTGACATGGTCGAGAACCATAAGATGATCGTGGAGAATTCAGGACTTCTGACGGTTGCGGCATTAAAGCATATGAACGTGGATAATAAAAAAATTGTTTCCATCTTAAGCGGAGGAAACATGGATGTGATCACCATGGCTTCCATTGTCCAGTTCGGACTGATGCAGAGAGACCGCATCTTTACGGTGTCCATTCTGCTTCCGGATAAACCGGGAGAGCTTGCAAAGGTTTCCGCACTTCTTGCAAAAGAACAGGGAAATGTCATCCGTCTGGATCACAACCAGTTTGTCAGCATCAACCGGAATGCGGCAGTGGAACTTCGCATCACCCTGGAGGCATTCGGAACGGAACATAAGAATATGATTATGGCAGCACTTACGGCAGCGGGGTACCGGCCCAAGCTGGTTAAATCAAAAGGGACTTACGGGGATTGATATTATTAACCAGCGACATAACTTCATATCCATTTGTATCTGAATTAAATAATGTCGAAAATAGTCAAATAGTGTCGATAAATTCAAATTGTAAAAGTTTGAGAGGAGAGTATAATTATAATGTAACTAATAATTTATATAAATGAAGTGATTACGAAACTCAAAAAAAACAATTAATGTGTCTAAGTTTAAAAAGACCAAATATAATTATGAGTCTTAAAATAAGATTATTACTAATTAAAATAAAGTAAAATAAGATGCATTTTCACAGTTCTTGAAGAGAAGGATCTAATTATAGCTAGATAATATGATATTTTCAACGGTTTTGGAGTTTCGCAAACACCTGTTTATATAAATGTATATAAGGAGGGATTGGTTAAATTGAAAAAGTTGAAAAAATGGACAGCAGTAATTTTAATGGCCTTAACTGTCAGTACCATGGCAGCACCTCAGGCGATGGCGTCCACGCCCATGGAAGATTTCAGGAAGGAAGACAAAGGACCGGATGCAGCAAAAGGGATACTGATATCGGAAGAATGGGGGTTCGATGAAAATGGTGAGCCATATGTTGAGCGGACCTATGTAAAACCACAAAATCCGAGATTGCGTGTTCATGACAGTAAGGATGTTACCAAAACCAGGGTATGTGGCACAGGAAGTGCAAAAATGACTGTTGAACTCAGTGCAAGCTTTGAATGGGACAGCAGTGATAAAAGAGTAGAAGTATATGATGTGGAAGGTCAGGTTACCGATATGGATGGAGTGTATGAAGTATATGATGAAAAGACTGTAATTTCTGGAAATGGGACCAGCAAAGCTACTGCCACATACACTTGTAAAGGAAAAAAATCACTTAGTTATGTAAATGGAAAAATTAATATTTCGTGTAATTATAATGGGAAGATTACCAGCAATGGGACGAGATGATGGTAGATGAAAGAACATCTGTAAAATACATAGGGAAAATATGTTTATTCTCACTTCTTGTAACCATGGCGGTAGCTGGCTGTTCCTATGGACTGATTTATTTTCAAAGTGAGTGGAATTGGGTATTGGGTATTGCTTTTACCCTGTTGCTGCCCATATTTATACGGAAATTTTTTTTCTAAAATTGACATCTATTGGATGAATGCTCTTGGAATATTATTGTTTTGGTGTATTTCCAGTTCTGTGAGCCTTTATGTGAACGATTTTTTCATAGACCATGACATTTTTTTGGACAGTGATTTGTTTGCCTTCATTCATGGCCCGGATTGGACAAAATCAATACGTCAGCTGTTATTCCCCATTCCCATTGTTCTATTTGCCTTCTGTGTAAATGTCAGACAGTTCAAAGTCTGGAATCATATAATAACAAAAAAGACTTTTTTGCCTCTCTGTGCATTAGTTAAAACGGGTATAGTTGGAATAATACTGGGAACCAGCAACATATATGGAACTTATATGGTTTATACTTCAACCACAATGGTTGAGTATACAAATAATGGAACCATGGCGAAAAAAACAGTTGAGCACTCTTCCAATCTGGCATTGGTATTGATTTTTGCCGTAGTTTTTACTGTTGTAGTCTGGAAACTGTACCCTCAATTAAAAAAGTATTATATACTGATTATAACATTTTACTGCGTAAAATACTTTTTGTTTAATTTTCTGGATTGGTTTTCTCTACTACTGGCAACTGAAGACATGAGAAGTCTTTTTCCATACTTGGCTTTTAATGCGGGCATTTGTATAGTCATGTTTTTGCTTTCTGCGGTTATAAGCAAGATGTTGATTATTTGTGAAAAAAAGAGGGAACTGTTTATATCGTAATGTGACAGAAAAAGATAATTAGTTTTACAGGTTCATGAAAGTGCATATGTTTTACAAAAGGGGGCTACTCTACAGATGAAAATCATCTGTAGAGTAGCCCCCCTTTTTCTTTATGCTGCCTGATTGAACCTGTATTCCCTGGGTTCTTCCAGTCATAATACAATCCCTGCGGCACAAAGGCTATGGATTAGGGCTTGTGTCAAAAAAATATTATATTGAATATTATTATATTGTAAGTATATATTAAGGGGGCGCAATATTGTTATGAAAATACAGGGAAAAGAATTAAACGAATTGAAAGAAGAAGTATTGAGATCTGTAGAAGGAAAAACAGATGAAGAAAAGAGAGAAATGCTGAGAGAAAGATTTAATATTGATTGGGACATTCCTAGACGCTGTGGCGATTCCAGAGGACCATGTAAATTTTGGTATGCCCAAGTTTTCACTTATTGCAGCACAAGGGAGTTAGAGGAAGAATTGAATTTCTTCTTATTCTTAATCAATTTTTTTGGACATCTTTTTGGTTTTTGTTTCAGCGAAGAGAGTACAGTTTTCTTAGGCTGTACATGCCCTTGCGGCAGTAAACAAATAATTCTTTATTATTCAATCGTATTTAAGGATTAATGATCTTACCCTCTTTTGATGGTGCTGGAGGTTCCCCCGGTTGATTTACCGCCAGGGGGGGAACCTCTTTTTTGCATTGATTATTCCAGTCTATATTATAAAAAAAATAATTGATTTTACCTGCAATCTGCATAAGCCTTGAAAGCTGGTTTGATCAAAAGATAAACCGGAGGCATGATTTAATTTCCTTCATCTTTATACGGATAGGTGATCCGGTTTTCGTGTTCTCTTGGTGATATGCCGGTAACCTTTTTAAATACCTTGCTGAAGTAATAAGGATTATCAAACCCCAGTTTATCAGAGATTTCATACATCAGGTACTGGTGGGTATCAATAAGCTCCATGGCATGCTGTATCTTGACCTGGGCAATGTAATCAGACAGGGTGGTCCCTGTGAGTTTTTTAAAGGTGTTGCTTAAATGCCCGGAGCTTATATTTAAAGCTTCCGCAACATCAGCCAGGGTCAGCTTCTCCATGTAGTGCTCCTTAATGTAGCTTCTGGCCAGATCCACCAGCTTGTCGGAACGGGTGGACTTCCGGTCCTCCAAAAGACGGCACAGCTTCTGGCAGAAGCTTCTCAGCCATTCTAAGATGTCCTCCAGACTGTTAAAATGATTCAGCTGCTCTGCAATGTTGATGGTATAGGGAAAGATCTCCTGATAGCTGTCATCCCCTGTTTCAAAAAATGAATAAAGATAGGTGTAAATATTGATGCAGGCGCTGGTGGCCTGTTCCTTACGAGGCCTATTTTCCCGGAACAGGGTGATGATGTCTTCAAAGATGGAGGCCAGCTTTTCACTGTCGTTCTGGCTTATATAAGCAGCCAGATCCTTTTTAAATACATTGATGTTGAATTTCTTCGCATGGCTGGAATGGGAAGACTGTCCTTCGTAAAATACCACCTGGGATGAAGAATCAAAGTAGTAATATTCCAGTGCGGTCAAGGCCTCTGAGAATGCCTGTGGAAGCTCTGAAATTTTTTTTCTTTTGCCCAGCTGACACCGTAAACAGCGGACAACTCAAAATAAGTCTTTAAAGCAACACTGAACTTCTGGCAGAATTCCCTTATAACGCTTTGGGAAAAGGCTCATCTTTTAAGGAGGCTGTAAGGAGAAAAGTATCCTGCCGGTATTCCAGGACCGTATAATGAAAGAAAAACCTTGCTGCAATTCCGCCCAGTATATCAATAAGCTGCCTGCTGACGGAATGAAGGTCATAGCTCCCCCCGCCTGCTTCAAAATCAATATGGATAGGGTTTAAGGAAAACAGGATGACAAAAGGAGCCGGATACTGCTCTTCAAGTTCTGCAGGGATATCAGGAACTGCCTCCTGAGTAAGAAAAAGGCGGCGGAATGTTGTCTTTGCCAGGTCCTCCTGGTTATTCTTAAGCTGGCTGTCAAGGAGCCGGTTCTGCTTATTAGCCAGCAAATCAAAGGCTTCCTTGGCCCGTTCCAAAGCGGCCACAAGGGCTTCCTCATTTAAATCGATTTTCACAAGATAATCGGAGGCACCCAGTGAAAGGGCCTTTTTCACCAGATGGAATTCCTCTAAGTTTGTTAATACGATAAAAGCAAAGTCACAGCCGTTCTCCTTGCATTTTTCCACCAGATCCAGTCCGTTCAGCACGGGCATCCGGATATCTGTTATGACGATATCCGGACGAAGATCCATGATCATGTCATAGGCGGAAGGACCGTTGGTTGCCTTTCCAATAATAGTGCATTCATAGTTTTCCCATATGATCAGGGATGCGATGCCGGCCAGAATGAGCGGCTCATCGTCTATAATTATAATTCGGTACATGCTGTCTTTATACCCCTTTGTCAGCCCTTTCTAAAATTCCAGAGGAAGGGCAATGGTAATCAATGTGTATTGGTCTAATTCGCTTTCCAGCGTTAATCCGTATTCTTCTCCGTAAACCAGCTTTAATCTCCGGTCCACATTCGGAAGCCCGATTCCGCTCATGTTGCTTCTCGTGATGCGGGAAGTATCTGTCAGCAGTGTTTCAATGCCTTCCGGGGAAATGCCGATGCCGTTGTCCCTTACTGTAATATAAAGAACGCCGTTTTCAGCAAAAACGTGTATCTGTATCAGCGTTTCTTCCGCTTGGTTCGATTCCGTTAAAGATGGCGTTTTCCACAAGCGGCTGAAGGGTCAGCTTCACGATTTTGGCATCGTATAAAACTTCCTGGTCAACCTGGGTGGTCACATCAAAAAGTTCAATATACCGGATCTTCTCTATAATAACATAATTTTGCAAAAAATCCAATTCCTGACGAAGTGTTACTTTTTCATTGAATCCCTTTGCCATGTTCTTTAACAGAGAGGACAGGGCAGTGACCACCTGGACGATCCCGCTGTTTTTCTGCATGGTTGCGATCCATTTGATAGAATCCAGGGTATTATATAGGAAATGGGGGTTGATCTGGGCCTGAAGCATTTTGATTTCCAGATCTCGTTTTTCCTTTTCACTTTGAACTCTGGTTTCCAGAAGGTCAGAGATCCTGTTGGACATCTGGTTGATCTGTTTTCCTATGCTGCCGATTTCGTCATCTGTTTCAATGGAGCGGTCCGGGTCGAAATTTCCCTGGGAAATAAATTCCAGGCGTTTTTTTCAAACGGCTGATCGGGGCGCTCAGCTGGCGGGCTATGAACCAGGACAAGGTCAGGCCGATGCCGCAGCAGAAAAAGAATATAAGGGCAATGGTCCCCCCGATCATGCCATGATCCAGATTTAAGTCTGAAATTGGAAGGATCTGAAAGAAAATCAGCGCTGACGGCTTGTCTCTGATAGGAAATGATGCAATCCTCTCCGTTCAGCCAGGTGCGGAAATTGCCCTGAGGCTCTTTTAAGTTTTTAAAAGTGACCAGCAGATCGGAAACATCATAAGCATTTCCATTAACAGAGGAAATGATGCTTCCATCTAAAGTGGCTGCATAGAGAATCTGTCCATCGCCCATGCTTTCCAGGGTATCGGAAAACAGGCGGGGAGAAATGGCCAGAAATATCCAGGCATCTTCCGGCTGGCTTCCGGAGACATATTTTAAAGGCCTTAAAAGAGGAAGAAGCTTTGGGGTGTAATTCGTTGGAGAAAAAGGGTTGTCCTCAAGGGAAAGAAGATACTGTGTATTTTCACGGGAAAGCATATCATGGAACCAGAGCGCATTTTGAATGTCATTGACATCGTGAGTAGAGCCGTAGGCACTTCCTGCCTGCAGGACTTCCCCGTTGTTATAAAGTGCAATTTTATAAATATATTTGCTGTATCCTGAAATCGCACAGAAATCCCTCAGCACATTGGAGGCGTACAGCTTGATATAGGCGGATTCCCCGTCTGACCGTTTCAGGGGGGGAGCAGAAAATAAAGACTTTCTTTCGGAACAGGTCACAACAATGTTGACCATCTCCTCATAGGCGACTTCCATCCGGTCGGACAGAATCTGGATGCGGTTGACGGAATTTTCCGTTTCGTTCTGAATGGCATCCTTATAATAAGAGCGATAGTTATAAAAGCTGACTGCGCAGGCAATACTTATAACTACCAGAAGATTATACAGAAGAAATTTGTACTGGAATGTGCGGGGCATGGCAAGGATCCTTTCACGAGAATAAATTCAATAATATCATATCCTTTATTCTGTATAAATTCAACGAATATAGAAATTAATCTTAAAAAAGTATAAAAATCTGAATATAATACATGTTTGAAACCATGAAAGTCTGGTAAGGGTAAAAAAAATAATAGAATTATGCAAATCGTTTATTCCGATATGAACTCAAATCTGGTATCTTATATACCATAAGGAACACACACGCGTGGTTCTAAAAAAAAGGGAGGTTTCAATCTAATGAGATTAAAACGAGTTTTAGCTATGGCGCTCGCAGCCGGAATGGCATGCGCATCTCTGACTGCCTGTGGCAGCAAGACATCTGAGAGCAGTGCTGCAGGTGCAGACGGAGCAACAACTGCTGCAGAAACAACAAAAGCAGATGATAAAGCAAAGGGCACAGGGGAGAAGAAAGTTCTTTCCGTTACTACATGGGATTATGATACGACACCTACATTTCAGACAGTCGTTGATGCTTACATGGCGAAAAATCCAAATGTTGAGATTAACGTTATTGATACATCAGCTGACGAATACAATAATTCCCTGGGAATCAGCTTATCCGCAGCACAGCCGGATCCAGATGTAATCTGGGTAAAGGACATGGGCTCCATGCTTCAGATGGCAGATAAAAATCAGCTTCTTCCTCTGGATGATTTCATGAAGAAGGACAACGTTGATTTATCTGTTTACAATGGTGCAGCAGAGCAGCTTCAGTACAACGGAGCCACTTATGGACTTCCATACCGTTCCGACTGGTATGTATTATACTATAATAAAGATCTTTTTGATGCAGCTGGTGTTGCCTATCCGTCAAATGATATGACCTGGGATGAGTATGATGCCCTTGCAGCTAAGCTGACCTCCGGAGAAGGCAGTTCAAAGGTATATGGAGGACATAACCATATATGGCAGGCACTTGTATCCAACTGGGCTGTTCAGGATGGAAAGCACACAGTGTTGAAAAGGATTATTCCTTCTTAAAGCCATGGTATGAAGAAGCTCTTTCCTTACAGGATAATGGTTATATTCAGGACTTCTCTACCTTAAAAACAGGAAATATCCATTATTCTTCCGTATTCAAAAATCAGCAGTGTGCCATGATGCCAATGGGAACCTGGTTTATCGCAACCATGATCCAGTCCCGCGCATCAGATGAAACATCCTTTAACTGGGGCATTGCAAGGATTCCACATCCTGCTGATACAGAGGCTGGCTACACAGTAGGAGCTCTTACTCCTGTTGGAATCAGCGCTTACACCGATGAGCCTGACTTATCCTGGGATTTTGTGAAGTTCGCAACCAGTGAGGAAGCAGCAAATATCCTGGCTGAACAGGGAGTATTTACCGGTATCCAGACAGAAGATTCATTAAAGACCATTGCTTCTGCACAGTTCTTCCCAGAAGGAGAATCCAATCTTGAAGCGCTGTCTTATAGCCACTATATATTTGACCGTCCTTTAGATCCGAAGATTACTGAAATCAAAACTGTACTTGAAGAAGTTCATGAAATGATCATGATTAAGCAGTACACCGTTGATCAGGGAATCGAAGAGCTGAACAAGCGTGTTGCGGAGATCAAGGGCTGGTAAAAAAATTGATTGCCCGGAGAGCGCCTTTTCTAACATTATGGCAAGGCGCTCTTTTGCGGCAAAAGCAGGTGAAAAGGAGGTTAACCCTGTATGAAAGAAGTAAAAAAGACAATGACGTCACATCAAATGAAGGCGATCCGAAGTAACCTGATTGGTTATTCATTTATTCTACCTAACTTAATCGGATATGCAATTTTTGTATTCATTCCCGTTATCTTTTCTTTTGTTTTAAGCGTTATGAAATGGGATGGCTCCCGGGCGCCCATGGAATTCGTAGGATTAAAAAAATTTCGCTCAGATTTTCGGTGACAGGATATTTGTTCAATCCTTTATTCACACGATTCAATACGCACTGCTTACGGTAATCCCAACCTTAGTGCTGGCGCTTTTACTGGCAGTTCTGTTGAATAACAAGTTAAAGGGGATCGCAATTTTCCGTACAGCACTGTATTTCCCTTATATTGCTTCCATCGTAGCAGTAGGCGCGGTGTGGAATATGCTGTTTCAGCCGGACTTTGGACCAATCAATGAATTCCTGAGATTCATTGGAATTTCCAAGCCCCCCAGGTGGGTTGTGGATGTGAAATGGGCCATGGTAGCCATTTCTGTGGTAAGCGTATGGAAATACATGGGATACTATATGATCGTATATTTGGCAGCCCTTCAGGGAATCTCAGGTTCTCTTTATGAAGCGGCCGGAATTGACGGGGCCAACGGCTTCCAGAAGCTTCGGTATATTACCATTCCCATGCTGACGCCAACCACATTCTTCGTGCTGATCATGCTGACGATCCAGTGCTTTAAGGTATTTGACCTTGTATATGTAATGACAGGAGGAGGTCCTGGTAATGCCACCAAGACTCTGGTCAATTACATTTATGAAAAGGCGTTTACCAGCTGGGAGTTTGGACCTGCAAGCGCGGGAGCCTGGTTCTGTTTTCAGTAGTACTTGTTGTCACCCTGATTCAGTTTGCCGGTGAAAAGAAGTGGTCTAAAGATTTGATGTAAGGAGGGAAAGCGATGAGAACAAAAACAAAGAATTTAAACATATTTCTGTATCTGGGATTGATTGCTTTATCCCTTTTTATGCTGGTGCCCTTTTATTGGATGGTGATTTCTTCTTTAAAGCTTAATAAAGACGTATTTTCCGTACCTATGACGTGGTGGCCGGAATCGATGCATTGGGAGAACTACAAAATCATCTGGAAGAAGCTGCCCCTTGTGACCTTCTTTCTCAATACCGCCAAGCTGACGGTCATCACGACCATAATCCAGCTGTTCACCAGCTGCTTTGCTGCTTACGGTTTTACAAAGACACGTTTTAAAGGCAGAGATTTAATCTTCCTTATGTATGTAACGACTATAGCCGTACCATGCAGGTCTACATGGTTCCTCAGTTTATTCTGGTTTCCAAGCTTGGCCTAAACGATACCCACTTAGGATTAATCCTGATGCAGGCCTTTTCCGCATTCGGCGTATTTTTGATCCGCCAGTTTTATATCAGCATTCCTGACGAATTATGCGAAGCAGCCAGGATTGACGGGTTAAACGAGTACGGCATATTCGCAAAAATCGTATTTCCTCTTGGAAAACCGGCGATGGCAACTTTGACTATCTTTACGTTTACCAATGTATGGAATGATTTCATGGGACCGCTCATCTATTTAAAGACAAAGGAATTAAAGACCATTCAGTTGGGAATCCGTATGTTTATATCCCAGTTTGGAGCTGATTATGCATGGATCATGGCTGCTTCTGTATGTTCTTTGATCCCGGTTATCATTGTATTTTTAAGCTGCCAGAAGTTCTTTGTAGAGGGCGTTGCAGCCAGCGGAATCAAGGGCTAACTGGAAAGATCAGGAAACACCCTGCTTTACACCTAATGCCCGATAAGCTGGGCAGGCTCTAAAGCTGGGTGGGCTCTGTCCGAAAAGATGGACAGTAAGAGGAAACACCCTATGGGTATACCTTTATGTCCAAAAAGATGGACAGTAAGATGAAACACCCTATGGGCATACCTTTATGTCCAAAAAGATAGACAGAAAGAGGAAAGGAAAAGTATATGGCACAGACATTGGAACAAATAAAAACTTATCCTGGAATGGAAGAGGGGATGATTCAGAAGGCTCTTGATGATGCGGCAAAGATCGTCAAAGAAAACCTTTCGGTATTTACGGATAAATTCCAGTCTTCCAACAGTTTTAACGGATTTTATGAGGCAACAGAAAATGTAGAATGGACAACAGGATTCTGGACAGGAGTGATCTGGCTGGCTTATGAGCATACCGGTGATGAGGCATTTCGGAAAGCAGCGGAAGTACAGGTGGAAAGCTTTCTTAACAGAATCGAGAATAAAATTGATGTGAACCATCATGATATGGGATTTTTATTCAGCTTGTCCTGTGTGGCAGCCTATAAGCTGACCGGCAATGAACATGCCAAAAAGGCGGCCCTTTTAGCAGCGGACCATCTGGCAGAACGTTACAGGGAGAAAGGAAAATTCCTTCAGGCCTGGGGAAATCCGGGAGAGCCGAAGGAATACAGACTGATCATTGACTGTCTGTTAAATCTTCCCCTGCTTTACTGGGCAACGGAAGTAACGGGAGATCCTTCTTATGAAGAAAAGGCGGAAAACCATATAAAGACTGCTATGAAATGCATTCTGCGTCCCGATGATTCCACGTACCATACTCATTTCTTTGATGTGGAAACAGGAGAGCCGACTTATGGCGTGACCCACCAGGCAACCGCAATGGCTCTGCATGGGCCAGAGGCCAGGCCTGGGCATATACGGAATTGCCTTAAGCTACCGGTATTTAAAGAATACAGAATACATGGATTTATTCTGCCGTGTAACCGATTATTTTATCGAACATCTGCCGGCTGATCTTGTTCCTTACTGGGATTTTGACTTTGATACTGGAAGCACGGAGCCGAGAGATTCTTCCGCTTCAGCCATTGCTGTCTGCGGAATCCTGGAAATGGCAAAATATCTGGAAAAAGATAAAGCCATGGTATATTTAGATGCAGCTGACAAGATGCTAAGAGCACTGGCAGATCATTGTGCCAATAAGGATTACAAAAAATCCAATGGACTTTTGCTTCATGGCACCTATGCCAGAGAGTCCAAGGAGAATACCTGTACAAACAGGGGCGTTGATGAGTGCAACACCTGGGGCGATTATTTCTACATGGAGGCTCTTACCAGGCTTTCAAAGGACTGGGAACTGTACTGGTAAGAACTGTGTAAGTATAAGGAGAAAAAAAATGAAAACAAATCTGCTGTATGTCTTTGCCGACCAGTGGCGGGCTCATGCCATGGGATATATGAACATGGACCAGGTGGTGACTCCAAACATTGACTCCTTTGCCCAGGAGAGCATGAGGTTTACCAATGCTTACAGTACGTACCCCTTATGTTCTCCTCACAGAGCTTCCCTGATGACAGGGAAATATCCCTTCCGCGCGGGGATGTGGACCAATTGCAAGATAGGTCTGGAAGAAAAGGTCATGCTAAGACCCCAGGAGATATGTATCGGAGATGTGCTGAAGACGGAAGGATATAGCACGGGCTATATTGGAAAATGGCATTTAGATGCTTCGGAGCTTAACTTTACCTCTGATCCAAAATCAGGCGCAAGAGACTGGGATGCCTATACGCCGCCAGGGGAGAGAAGACATGGATTTGACTACTGGCTGTCCTACGGAGCCTGGGATGACCATTTGGATCCCCATTATTGGCAGGATGATGAAAAACAAATAAAACCGGGTAAATGGTCTGCGGAATTTGAAACAGATAAGGCCATCGAATACATGGAAGCCAGGAAAGGGGATGAGCAGCCTTTTGCGCTGTTCTTATCCTATAATCCTCCCCATCTTCCTTATGAACTGGTACCGGACCGGTATTATGAAAAGTTTAAGGATCTGGAAATCCATTACCGGGAAAACGTACCGGAGGAGATGCGGGAAAAAGGCGGGCTTCTGGAAACCCAGACAAGGCAATACTATGCCGCAGTCTATGGGATTGACGAACAGTTTGGAAGAATCCTTCAATATTTAAAGGATCATAATATGGAGGAAAATACCATTGTCATCCTGTCTGCGGACCATGGAGAAATGCTTGGTTCCCATGGACTGATGAGTAAAAACATCTGGTATGAGGAATCCATCCACATTCCCCTTATGATACGTCAAAAGGGGAGAGTTAAAACCGTGGACAATGATGGAATCTTTGCAAGCCCGGACCATATGCCTACCATTCTGGATCTTTTGGAACTTCCCATTCCGGAAACCTGCGAGGGCTACAGTCATGTAAAAGGAATGTTCGGAGAGGACGAGAACGAGCCTCAGGATATGCTGATCTGTTCCTATCCTGGCGGAGCAGAGCTGGTAAAGTCATTTTCCGACAAAGGCCTGACCCATAAGGCTTATGGCTGGAGAGGTATCAAAGATAAACGTTATACCTATGTCATTTTTAATGGATATGCTCCTGGAGAGGAGCAAAAGGAATATCTTTATGATAATGAGGAAGATCCTTATCAGAAAAATCCGGAGCTATTGGAACCGGACTGCCAAAGAGCGGAAGTTTTGGCATACCGGGAAAAGCTTAAAAATTACCTGCGCCAGACGGAAGATCCGTTTTTATGGGAGCGGCAGGATAAGATATAAGATCAATGAAAAATAGGAGGCAGCCGATTTATTCGGCATCCTCCTATTTCATTATGGATAGATGAAAGCTGTTTAACGATTTTTGAACTTTTCCCATCATACGTATGGATACGGAGTAGGTTTCTTTGTTATCCATGAGAAGCATGGCGTTTTCCCTCGAATATTTTAATACATGTTTCAGATTTACAATGGTGGATCGGTTGCATTGACAGAAACCAGAATTCAAGGTCGCATGGAATTCTTTTAACGAGCCTGAAATCTGCCGGATCCCGGTTTTGGTATGTATGGTGAGTTTGTGGGAATCATCGCCAGTTGTGATAGCTACAATGTCATTTTGATCCAGAACCAGAGAATCTTTATCAACTTTTATTGACAAGAGGCGGTTGGAGGAGTCCAGCTGCGCCTTATAGTTCCTTTCTGCGTTTTGAATGCAGGAGCAGATTTGTTCTGGCAGGGTATCCGTATCATCTTTTGCAATAAAGTCCATTGCTTCTACCTTATAGCGGAAGGTAAGAACAGCCATTTCACTATGAGTAGTTACAAAAACAATATAACCGCGGGGATCATATTTGCGTATTTCCTGGGCCAGCTCAATTCCATTTTTATTTGCCTGCAAATCAATGTCTAAAAAAATAAAGCCCAGTAGTACTGGAACGTCTCCGTATGGAAAGTAGATCTTCTGGTTTTGAAGCTGAGCAGAAAAGTTTGGATTCCGTTGGATTCATTATTAGATATTTTTCAATGATGTCTTCCCAACGGTCTAACTGTTTTTTTATTATCTTCACAAAGGTAGATGTGGATCATTCTTGTACTCCTTATGAACCATTATGTACTAGGATCAGTTCCTGTGTGAAATATGGTTCTTCATATGTAGTGTTCCAAATAGCATTTTCATAGTTTTTTAAAATCATATCTACGTTAAAAAGGCCGATTCCTCTATGCTTGCTTTTGGTAGAAATTTCAAGGCTGCGAAGCATTGATATTGCATAAGTTGGAGGAAAAGCCGTATTTTGTATAATGAGATGGAGATCCTCTTCTTTATAAAACATGCAGAAATGAACTTCCTTTTCTTCTGTTTCCATAGCAGCTTCCATGGCATTGTCTAAAAATATACCTAGGATTCGGGACAAATCCAGGCAATCCATGTTCAGTTCATTGATAGGCTCAGTCAGTTCTATTTCCGCTTTAACGCCAATTTCCATCATATAGACAAATTTGGAGGAAAGAAGACTTTTTAAGGCGGTATTTTTTATATTGGAAAGATTTCCCAACTTGGTATCTGATTCTGTAAAAGCACGGCTGATAGGAAGTATTCTTTCTCCATAATATTCTTTTAGGCTATCCATATCATTTTCTTTCATAAACCCTGACATAGTAATAAGTATATTCATGTAGTCATGCTTGAACTTTCGCATAACGCCGTAGGAATTTTCCAAGCGTTCCGTATAGGCACGAAGATTTTCAAATTGTGCCATGCGGTGCTTGTAAGCCTGTTCTCCCATAGTGACCTTATATACAGAATACATGAGAAAGACTGTAATTGCAAATAATAATAGAAAGATAATTCCATTTAATGCAATGACACCGTAATTGTAGCCAAGACGTTCCCCATAGGAAAAATTAAATATATATAGTAACACTAAAAGAAACAGATTAATAAAAATGGCTTTCAGTAAATGATGATTAGTTAAATATTGCGAAAGTTTCAACTTTTTGTGAATATACCAACCTATCAACTTTGTTGTAGTTCCACAATATACAGAATAAATCCATGCAAAGGTTATGATTGCCTTACCATTGACTGAAAAGTCGGTTAAATCTATATTAAGAAAGAAGGTCATTATCCACATAAGTAAATAGCTGAAAGAAATACTATATAGATAGCCAAATAAATAACAGGACATACTTAGATAGTGATTATTAGTAAATAAAAACATTAAAAGTGTGAGACCTGAAAAGGTTATAAATGTACTGGCTTGTCCATATATCTGATTAAAAAGATAGAGAGTAATAAAAGCATATAAAAATATAATAAGTCGTTTAAGTTTTGTCAATTTATTAGGAAGCAAATGTACACAAAAAAAAGTAATCACATAACGCTCCCGTAAATGTATAAATAAAATAAGTCATGATGTATCTCCTCGCCAGTAGATTTATGCCTTTATTTTACATTGTTGTAAATGGAAAGTAAAGGAAATTGTATGAAAAGTAAACGCATTTTACGCTTAAGAAGAATAATGCTACGAAAATTACAAAAACATCTTTTGGCAAAGAGATATGGTAATATATAGTCAAAAGGTGGTGATAAAGTGAGTATTTCCCAAATTGCTGTTGATTTTTGCGATTGGCTGAATAAGATAAATCCCAAAAGTCCAGAAGAGAATGAAGTGATTCAATATGGGATGGAATTATTTTTAGATAATATTATCAAGTTTATTGTTATCTTGATAATCGGAATTGTCTTGGGAAAAGGATTTGAGACACTTGTAGTATTATCCACATTTAGTGGCTTGAGATTACAAGCTGGTGGCATTCATGCTAAAACAGGCTGGGGATGTGGATTAGGTTTGTTATTGGTATGGGGAATATCAATTTTAGGTCATACCTTCGTTGAGGTAAAATCGGTATTTATACCGTACATCTATTTCGTTTCTGTCTTAATTATTGTTTGTTGTGTTCCAAGGTCAATAAATATTGAGTATTTTAGTTCACAAGACAAATTGAAAAAGAAATTGTCTTCCGTTATTGTCTTAACCTTGATGGTGGCAGTTGCATTTTTTAATCCGGTTTTTAGAGGCCTGATTATTTATCCAGTTATTTTGGAAGTATTAACGTTACTTCCTGAAAATAAAGTAAATATTAAAGGAGAAAATGAATGATGAAGAAGACAGCAGTAGAAAAATTGCAGAAAATGTTAGTGAAAGTATCCCTTAACTCTGTAGGTAAAAGTTTCCCGGCTTCAATTTATGAAAGAAAGATTCCAAAATCAGTTTTAAAGATGCATGATGAGAAAGCTAAATAGGAAATTAATGAGGAAAAGAATGTTGTTTATTAATTTAAGCACAGATAGTCCGGTATGAGTTATATAATGATTTCATTATAAAAAGAAAAAAGCGTTGTTATGCAAAAAAAGTAATACATATAAATTATTGTAAAATTTTCAAATCCAATTAGTTGAATGTGTATTAATGACTACTGTAGTAACAAGGGGGAAACTTTTGTCTGGATCAATTAAGATTCCAATAAACAGCTTAAATAAATATATGGAATTTTTATTCATTCAGGAGTTTTATGGATACTCAGTAGAATAAGCTAAAAATAATTGCTGCCCTTTGAATTTACTTCAAAGGGCAGTTAGTCAATTACATGAAATTGAATGAAAACTGTTTTAGACTTGATTTACTTGCATGAAGTTTACCGGACCTTTCCTATGAAAAGGGAAGACAAAGATAGGAGAAAAGCAGATGAGAGAAAACTTATTTCGTAGAATTCTAAGACTGGAAAAGAATTTAGCAGACGCTTCTGTGCAAAAGAATATCATGTCAAAGCACAGAAAGAGAAAGATCATTCCAGATGAATATTATATAGATGTGATAACAATCATACCGGAAAGGAAAGCTATGGTAGAGATTGAGAGTATTGATCTTTAACCAGAATCAGTAACTGAAGGAGTGTTAGCAAAAGTAGGAATAGAGAAAGAATGTGACGTTCGTTATGTTCCTGCAATTATTGTCTGTGCTGTTACCATTTAGTACACCAAATAACATTCCCGCCTATCTTTCCATGAAATATAGAGAATCAAACAGGCACGTTTTATTAGCGTCGGATTTCCTCCGGCGCTTTTTTATGTTGGTTTGTATCCCAGTTGAGCATGCAAAACGTTCGAAACATAAACTACCCCCTATGCGGACAATGTCAATTTGAGCAAATGACTAATAAAATTCATAAGCACAAAACACTTGACAAAATAATCAAAACTTATATCCGCAAGCCATTGTGAAAAAGAGTCTCAGCCGGACTACTCCATGAATATCTCCGTTATATATGCGATTTCACTGGCAGGAATCTTAATCCCGAAAATATTTTCTGCATATTCTAATTTGTGTTCTACCGTGTACATAAGCTCATGGTTTTCAGTGGTAAAACCGTTGAGCCGGGAATAGCTCCAGGTCTCTCCGCGAATGGCCCGCTCCAGCATATTACAGCAATGGCACAGATATTTGGCTGCAATTTCATTGGAATAAGGGATTTTGAGATCCAGCAATGTAGCCTTCAGGCATTTTTCAAGTACATTAACAGCCTTGGTGGTGTCTAGAAATACCGTAGTTTTTGAAATTACCTTGTCTACTAAATTCTGAATAAAAGCTTCCTGGGAGCTTAAGTTAGCTGCACGGGTACTGTGGGTCTGACTGGCAGGAGTCAGGAGAGAGAAGTCCGAGCGGTTAGACAGAATCTGACGAATAGTTTGCAGAAGCAAAGGCAGGGTGACGGGGTAGAGGATGTTGGTGTCGATGCCAGTTTGTCTGGTAATATATTCGTTGATGGTGGTCAACGGCTCCATATCGGTGAAAATCAGGATGCCGGAGCCACGGTTTAACTGTTTTGCCTTTTCCACTGCCAGATCCAGGCACTCCTTTAAGCTCATGGAAGAGGAGAAGTTGATATAATCTATAATATAGTCATCATAAATGGTTTTCAGGGCATAACTCACCATGTCCGAGGCAATCGTTTCTCCATGGCAGATCACTAAAAGTCCCAGATTTACTGTTGTTATCCAGTTGGAAAAAATGGCAAAATAGGAGGCCAGGTAATCAATCTCACGGTTGGAGAAATAACAGGAGTAAATTTGAGATAGATTTTCCATGATATCCAGAGCCATCTGATATTCTTCCGGGAAACTGTCCATGGAAGCGGCGGGAGCCTCGTTAGGATCTGGCAGCGAATGGCTGTCTGCTCTTTTTAAAAAATTGGTGATATGCAAAAGAATCCCATATAAAAGATGGATATGCTTTTTGCTCTCATCAAACTTGCCTTTCTTTTGCAGCTGAGCGATAACAATCTGGAATACAATAGGATAGATATTCCGCTTAATGGCGTGAAGCTCCGTATCCCTGCAGTTGGACAGCCGGGCGATGTTGTCCACTACGGTCTGATAAATGTTGTCAATGGATTCGATATCCATGCTCAGATGGTTTTCCAGAAGCTGCTGGTGGCTGGTCCCGGATATGGAGGGAGCGGATTTAAAAGAATTTAAGTATTTGGAACCTCCGTTTTGGTCCAGCTCAATGTACTGGTCAGGTATTTCCTCCAGGATATGGCGGACAAGATCCTGTTTGTTTGCGGTACAATCTGTGAAAGAAAGAAGCTCTTGAGACAGATCGTGAAGATGGACGTAAACAGTCCTGCAGTGGTTAGAGAGGCTGTCCAGATAGGCGCGGGAGCAGGCGGTCTTGATCTCATTAGCCAGTTGAATGATATTTCTAGTATAGTTCATGGCCGCCAGACAGGAAACTGCGTCTTTGGAAATTTTTATAGGAAGATGGATGGTGCGTGCTTCCTCAGAAAAGAGCTGGATTATCAGCTCTATTTTTTCGTGGATACCCCGATCCTCCAGATCAGGAACGGAAATGGCAGAAGGAAATCTTTCCGCCAGAATGCGAATGGGATCATTGCTGCTTTTGCAGGTAGTGGAGGCGATTATCATACACTGGATGTCACGCAGGGAGGTATCACCGATGCGGTTATAATAGTTTTTAGTTATTACTGAGGCAATAAGTTCCATGGAGGCAGGGGATAAGTACTCGATTCCATCAAAGAAAAGGATTCCCCCTTTTGCTGCGTCCAGGAAGCCCCGCCGCGATTTGTTAGAGACTACATCTCTGGCCAGCCCCAGAAGCTGTTGGGAAAACAGTTTGGGATTGTCAGAAAAGCTATGGCAGGTCACGGGAATAAAGGGAACGGCACTGTCAGATGAGACCAGCGTTTTTTTGTATAGATACATACAGTGAGCGAATTTGCTTTTGCCCACGCCGATGGAGCCGCAGAGCAGGGTGTGCAGCCCATAGGGCGGATAGGAAACGGAGGCCTTGGCAAGGGCAATGATTTCCTTAAGACTGGTGTCCGCTCCGATCAGCTCTTCCAGAAAGATGGCTTTGTCTGATTGTTTCCTGTTGTCTGAAGCCTTGATCAGATTGGAAAGAACTTCACCTTTTGCCACGGTCTGAGGGATAAAAAAGCCCGGATGGTATTCTGACACCAGCTTTCTGTCCAAAAACAAGGTGGGTTTTCCCTGAAATTTAATCAGGAGGCCATCCCGCCAGAGATCATTTAAGGCTCTGGATACGTTGGCTCTGTCCATTTTAAGATCAATGGCAAGGGTATAGGCATCGACGCCCCGGCCGTCAATATTTCCGCTTTCAAGAATTTGCAGGGTCTGTTTCCGTACGGAATTCAGTATTATTGTGTTCTGTGCCATTGCAGCGGCTCTCCTTTGTATTTTTTTATAAAAATGAGTGTAATATCTTGGTGAAATTTTAACACGGATCATATTGAAACGCAAGGAGATATATGAAAGTGTGTAAAAACCATTGTCGTACTTTGACACACTTTACACAAAAAGTGTTTACTTCTTTTATAAAAAAAATAAAAATTATGTAAAATGCATAAACACAAATAAGAAATGTGTGGATTTATGATGAAATTTTACAAAATAAACCCTGTTACAGTATGATGAGAGCAAGAAAAATCATGTAAGGAGGTTATATGAGTAAAGTACTTTTATTAAGTCATGGGGATTTAGCCAGGGAAATATGGGCCACATCCAACATGGTGCTGGGAGAGATGTCAGGAGTGGAGTATTTGACGCTTCCGCTGGGTACAGATTTAAACCGTTATGAGCAGGACATCCGCCGTAAAATAGAGGAAGCGGAAGATGGGCTCCTGATACTGACTGACATTTTTGGAGGAACGCCGTTTATCACAGCCTCTCGTGTGTTCGCCTCACTGGAGGACAAGGACCGGGTGGAGATAGTAACAGGCATGAATCTGGCCATGGCCATTCAGGTATTTAATTTTGTGGGAAATATGCCGGTAAAAGAACTGAAAAAAAATCGCGGTGACAGCGGGGGCTGAGGGAATCGTGGACTTGAAGGAACGGATATGAGAGAAGGGAAAGGAGCAGAAAATGAGCGTCAGGATGATTCGAATCGATGACCGGCTGATCCATGGCCAGATTGTTGCGGCATGGGCGAAAAACCTGTCCATCAAACGGATATGGATTGTAGATGATGATGTGGCTAAGGACGCATTTATCACGAATGTAATGAAAATGGTATCTCCGCCGGATACAGAGCTTGTAATTACTGGTACTGACAAGGCAAGGGAAATGGCGGAGGAATTCGATGCTGCGGACAAAAACACGCTGATCCTGGTGAAATATCCAAAGGTCGCCAGGCTGTTGTTTGACACAGATATCAGACTCAGAGAACTGAATGTGGGCGGAATGGGGGCAAATGCAGAACGCAAAAAGCTGTTTAAGAATATTTCTGCCAGTGAGGAGGAACGGAAAACTTTAAAAGATATGAAGGAATCCGGAGTAAAGGTGTATTTCCAGGTAACACCCAATGAAAAGCAGACACTATTTGAAGGATAAACGGTAAAGGGGGAAACAACATGTTAATTCAATCGATTTTAGTAGCTTTCTGGGCATGGTTTAACGGCATGGTGGTATCGGAATATCTGGTATGGATCGTCAGAGGTGCGCCGCTTGTAAGCGGAACCATTACTGGGATTCTGATGGGGGACTGGCGTTCCGGCGCAATGATCGGTGCTACCATCCAGCTGCTGTATATGGGGCAGGTGACAGTAGGAGGCATTTCATCTTATGATAAATCCTATGCTGGCATTATCGCAACTGCAGTTACCATTGCATCCCACCAGACACCGGAGATTGGAATCACGCTGGCAGTTGCTCTGGGGACTCTGGGCTTGATTGCCAGCAATATTTTCATGACGGTTTGCGTGGCATTTGTGCATATGGCTGATAAATATGTGGAAGAGGGAAAAACCAACAGGATATGGATTTACAACTGGCTGCTTCCCAACCTTTTGTGCGGGCTGCTGTGGGGAATTCCAGCTTTTCTGGCCGTATACTTTGGCTCCTCTTATCTGGAGGCGTTTATGAATCATATTCCGGCATTTGTGTCCAAGGCACTGACCACCGTGGGCATGATTCTTCCGGCTTTGGGGATCGCGATGATGCTTAAGACTGTGTTCAACCCCAGGTTTGCTCCATTTATCGTGGTAGGGTTCCTTTGTGTGGCATACCTTCATATGGATATCATCGCCTGCGCCCTGTTAGGCGGGGCCTGCGCAGTTCTTTACTGGACCCTGAATCTGGACAAACTGACAGAAGGAGGAAATTAAAGATGGATGAAAACATTGTTGCAGCAAATGAAAACAATGAAAAGAAGCTAAGAAAATCGGATTTGCTCCGTTGCTTTTTGATCTGGGAGACCACTTCCGAATCCTGCTTAAGCTATGAACGTTTAATGTCCTTAGGCTTCTGCCATGCCATGACACCTGTAATCAACCGTCTTTACAAGACAAAGGAGGAGCGGGCGTCCGCATTGAAGCGCCACATGGTATTTTTCAACACAGAGAACAATTGGGGGGCGTTTATTCCAGGAATTGTGTGCTCCATGGAAGAGGAGAGGGCCAACGAAGGCACCATCAGCGAAGAGATGATCAACAGTGTCAAAATTGGTCTGATGGGACCTCTGGCAGGTATTGGGGATACCATTACCCAGGGATTGTTCAAAACCGTTCTGCTGGCAATTTTTGTGGATATGACTTTAAAGGGAAACATTGCGGCGCCGTTTATTTATGCAATCCTTATGGGTGCTTATATTGGAGGGATGGGGTATTTTACGTTCTTCTCCGGCTACCGCCTGGGGCAAAATGTGCTGGGCAAGATCACTGATGTAGCAATCATGAGGAAGATCACTAACAGTCTTTCTATCCTGGGACTGATTATTGCAGGAGCCATGATGGTGAATAATGTTTCCATTGTGACGCCTCTTGCTATCAATATTGGTAAGACCTCTGTCATCATTCAGGATTTGCTGGATTCTATTCTTCCTGGTATGTTAAGCGTGATTTTTGTTATGCTGTGCTTTGGGTTAATGAAGAAAAGAGTCAGCGTGTTCAAAATCATGATCATTTTGTTTGCAGTTGCGATTATTGCGGCATTATTTGGAATTTTATAAAATCGCGAGATCAGGTCGCAACGCTGATATAATCTTAATGCACTTATAGTCTGAGATGCTATAATGGATTTCTTATGAACATCCATGCCACAGCAGACAAAAAAATTTGAAATGAAAGCTTGCAGCAACACTTATTATATTTTCAAGGGTAAATATGACAGTAAAATAAAATGAAGTTCAAGTACTTTTATCACGATTTGTGCCTGAGCTAAGCGAAAGGAATGTGAGTTATTATGAGAAAAACCTGGCTTTCAGATGTAATTGGAACAGAAAAAGCGGCTTTCGGTCTGGTTCACCTGTTGGCGCTTCCCGGTGATCCGCTGTATGATGCAGAGGGAGGACTGGAAAGAATATACGAAGCAGCTTTGGCTGATGTACAGTCTCTTCAGGAAGGAGGGATTGATGCACTGCATTTCTCCAATGAATTCAGCTTTCCCTACCAGAAGAATCCTCCCAGAGAAATCATGTCTGCAATGGCCTATATGATTGGCCGTCTGAAACCGTATATCGAAGTCCCTTACGGCGCAAATGTCATCAGTAGTCCCAGCGACAGCGTGGCGCTGTGTGCCAGCGTCGGAGCAAAATTCACCAGAGGAACATTTTCTGGGGTTTACTCCGGAAACCTGGGGCTGTATGACACTGCCATCGGAGATTATGTGCGTCTGCGTCACAATCTTCATGCGGATGACGTGAAGATGATCCATTATGTGGTGCCTGAGTCAAGCGCTGATATCGGTGGGCGTGATCCTTTGGCCTCTGCGGTAGCGTCCAAGTTTATGAATATGCCGGACGGATTTGCCGTGCCGGGAGCAACTGCCGGACAGTCTGCAGATATGTCTTTGCTGCATCAGCTGAGAAAGTCTATGCCGGATATGGTCCTGGTGGCTTCCACGGGCGTGAAGTATGAGACGGTTGATGATATATTCTCAATTTGTGATGCGGCATTTATTGCCACCAGCCTGAAAAAGGACGGAATATTTGAAAATCCTGTAGATAAGGATCGGGTAAAACGATTTATGGAAAAGCTGAAGGATTTTAGAAGCAGCCTGTAAAAGAGGGACCTATGTTAAAGGCAGTTTTATTTGACTGTGACGGCGTACTGTTGGACAGCGAGAGCATCTACTTTCCTGCGTTTCCCAAATACTGGGAACCCTGGGCAAGGAGGCTTCAGTGGAGGAACTGGCATATCTGATTGGGGCAGATATCCACGTTATCACTGAACGGCTGAAACAGGACTTCGGCCTGGAGAATTATGACACGGAAGAACTGATCCGCGTTCAAAGGACGCTGTTTAACGAGCGGTTTTATAAGGGAAAATTAACGCCCATGGACGGGCTTGAAGGCTTTTTGGAAAGTCTTAAAAAAGAGGGGATTCTTCTGGCAGTAGTTTCTTCCTCTGGCCAGGACTATGTAGAATATGTACTGGATCAATTAAGAATCAGGGAGTATTTTAATCTTTATATCGGCAAGGAGGCAGCCGGTCGTTCTAAGCCCTTCCCAGACCTGTACCTGGAGGCAGTCAGGCGGCTGGGGATACACGCAAATGAGGCGTTGGTGGTAGAAGATTCCCTTAACGGAATCCGTGCAGGACTTGCTGCAGGCTGTTACGTGATTGCCTACAAGGGGGCAGAGATAAAACAGGACACCTCTGGCGCCCATGAAACGGTGGAACATTACCGGGACTTGGATGGAAAAAAACTGGGGGAGAGTATCTGGCGGTTTAAATAAGTCTTCCTGACCGGCAAACGCAGAACGCGGCTTTGAGATAACAATCAAAGCCGCCGTTCTGCGTTTGAATAAACTTGATGATGCAAATAATAATTCATTTTTACGATGTCATAATAAAAATCATATTTTTAAATTTACTTACACTCTTCCAAAAGAATCCGGGGCTCAGCAACCATAGAATAATTGGTGTGGTAGATAACAAAGCCAGGAGCAGCCCCGGCTACCTTCTTTATCTGCTTTTTCTGTACATAATCCACTTCCACCTTATCATTTTCACGGCCCTTGGAATAGTAGGCAGCTAAAGCCCCGGCTTCTTCAAATACCCGGTCGGGAAGTTCCTTTCCTTCGGACTTTACGATTACATGGGATCCGGGGATTCCTTTTGCATGGAACCACCAGTCACTGTTGCCAGCCACTTTAAAGGTCAGTTCTTCATTCTGATAATTATTTTTCCCTACGTAAATATGGAATCCGTCAGAAGAAAGGTAGTGGAAGGGCTTGCTTGTGATCTTGGGCTTCTTGTCGCCGGAACGGCGATGCTTAATGTAACCGTATTCCATCAGCTCTTCCTTGATCTGAACAAGATCCTCTTCCATTAAGGCGATGTCCAAAGAGGCGCTTACGGATTCCAGATGGTCGATTTCCTGTCTGGTTTCAGCAATTTGTTCTGTCACGGCTTCAAAGGTACGCTTTAATTTGTTGTACTTATCAAAATATTTCTGCGCATTCTCTTTTGCAGACAACTGATCGTCCAGGGGAATGGTAATTTCCTCATTGGTGTAATAATTAAGGCAGACTAACTGCTTATCCCCGCCAGCTAATTCATATCCATAGGTATTGATAAGCTCGCCATAAACCTTATACTTGTCCCGCTTGTCCGTATCCTTTAGCTGCTTGGCCTGCAGGTCATATTTTTTATAATTTCGTTCCAAAGCGGTCTGCACAATTTTCCGTAAGTCCACGGATTTCTGGCGGATCCTGGTAATGGTATTTTTTGAGGCATAATAGGTTTCCAAAAGGGAACTGATGGAATCAAAGCATTGGGAAACATAGTTATCTCCCTGATAACAGGTTAAGGGAAGGGCGGAAAATTCCACAGGCTCTTCCTTTTTATATATGATATTTGGAGTAAAATGCCCTTGCTTTACATCTTCCATGATAAAGGAAAACATGTGATACAAATGAACCAGTTCCAGTTCCGTCATCCCATTGGCAGACCGGTCCCCGTCAATGGAAGCCAGGCTGCATAGTTCATGCCCCATAATGGGACTTATACCAGTCAGTTTCATATACAGCGCTTTTTGTATGGGAGCAGCCGTATTGCCGATCACATCTATAAATTCTTCTTCTGTGATGGTCAGAGGGTCCTTCTTGTCCATGGTTTGTGGAATGAAATAGGTTCTTCCCGGCAAAACCTCACGAACGGAGCTGACCTGGGCAGAAATATGCTTTATGCTGTCTAAAATCAAGTCTTCTTCATTGCAAAAAATGATGTTGCTGTGTTTTCCCATGATTTCAATGATCAGTTTTTTTGATCCTTTTGTCACCTAAATCATCAAAATGCTCTACTTCCATGCATAGGATCCGTTCCAGTCCCGGCTGGCTCACCCGGATGATGCGCCCGTTTCCAATGTGCTTTCTTAAAAGCATACAAAAATTAGGGGCGGTCATGGGGCTTTGCTTGTTTGACTCCGTAAAATAGATGAGGGGGAGACTGGCGCTGGCCGATATCAGGAGTCTCCATGTATTTTTCTGGTTTTTAACAGTAAACAGCAGTTCATCCTTTTCCGGCTGGGCAATTTTAGCGATTTTTCCGCCTTCCAGCCGGTCTTTCATCTCTGCTGCAAGATTTGCCATAACAATTCCGTCTAATGCCATTATTTGTTTTCCTCTTTCCTGCCCGCGCGATTTGGGCATAATGGTATCCCTGGAAGGGGGTCCCTCCGGTAAATGGTCTATATAATAAGGATAGTATAGCACAGAATCATATTTCTGTAAAATTTAAAACCAATTGACTTGTATTTTATTATGAATTATAATGGATGATATCTATGGCGAAAGAGAGGCATATGGAATGATCAAGAGCATGACAGGTTTCGGCAGATGCGAAACCGTCACGGATGAATATAAGATTTCCGTCGAGATGAAGGCTGTAAATCACAGATATTTGGATTTAAGCATAAAGATGCCGAAAAAGTTTAATTTCTTTGAAGCAGGGATCAGGAATCTGTTAAAGAATTATATCCAACGTGGAAAGGTTGATGTATTCATCTCCTATGAGGATTACACAGAGAATAAACTGTGCTTGAAGTATAACAGTGCGCTGGCTGCTGAATATATGGATTATTTCGCAAAGATGGAGACACAATTCGGTATTCAAAACGACATTAAGGTATCGGCCCTGGCCAGATGCCCGGAGGTCCTTATCATGGAAGAGGTGCCTGAGGATGAGGACCAGATGTGGAAGCTTCTTTCAGAAACCATTGAGGAAGCCGCAAAGCGTTTTGTGGAAACCAGAGTAGCAGAAGGAGAAAACCTAAAGAACGATCTCCTTGGAAAGCTTAAGTTTATGACTGAGCTTGTGGAATTTATTGAAGAACGGTCCCCCAGGATTCTTTCGGAATACAGAGCAAAGCTGGAGGACAAGGTGAAGGAACTGCTGGCAGGCGCTTCCATTGATGAAGGAAGAATTGCCACGGAAGTTACGATTTTTGCTGATAAAATCTGTGTGGATGAAGAGACCGTACGGCTCAGAAGCCACATTGAAAATACCTGTGCTGAGCTTAATGCAGGCGGGAGTGTGGGAAGAAAACTGGATTTCATCGCTCAGGAGATGAACCGGGAGGCGAATACCATTCTTTCCAAAGCCAATGACTTAGAAATCTCTGATAAGGCCATCGCACTGAAGACCGAGATTGAAAAGGTAAGGGAACAGATCCAGAATATTGAGTAGGAGAGTATCAGAAACATGAATGAAAATGGCATATTGGTAGTCGTATCCGGATTTTCAGGGGCAGGCAAAGGCACCTTGATGAAGGAACTTTTGAAACGGTATGATAATTACGCGCTGTCTATCTCCGCTACCACCAGAAATCCCAGAGCGGGAGAAGCAGACGGCAGGGAATATTTCTTCGTGGCAGAAGAACGCTTTAAGGATATGATAGAAAAGGAAGAATTGATCGAATATGCCCAGTACGTCAACCATTACTATGGCACACCCAAGGAATATGTTTTAAACCAGATGAGAATGGGGAAGGATGTAATCCTGGAAATTGAAATTCAGGGGGCACTAAAGGTAAAGGAACGTTTCCCTGAAGCGATTTTGGTTTTTGTTATGCCTCCCAATGCAGAGGAATTAAAGCGCCGTCTCATCGGCCGCGGGACAGAAAACATGGATGTGATCAATGCCAGGCTCCGCCGGGCGGCTGAGGAAGCGGAAGGCATGGAGGCCTATGATTATATCCTTATTAATGATAAGATAGACACTTGTGTGGAAGAGATGCACCGCATGATCCAGGTACAACATAACCGGGCTTCCAATAATATGGCGTTTTTGTCCCATATTCGGGAAGAATTAAAGAATATATAGAGCCGATTGAGAAAGGGGAATAAATGATGTTACATCCATCTTATTCAGATTTGATTAATGTAGTAAACAGCGAGGTAGAGCCAGGAGAGGCTCCTGTTGTGCAGAGCCGTTATTCTATCGTGATCGCCGCAGCCAAGAGAGCAAGGCAGATCATCGGCGGCTCAGAGCCGGAGATTCTGGGAGCCGGTAAGAAACCGCTTTCTGTTGCCGTAGAGGAACTGTATGAGGGCAAAGTGAAGATTTTAAGCGAAGCGGATGCAACAGAAGAAGACGATAATTAGGAAGAAGGCCGTCTCACTTTTGGATGAGATGGCCTTTCTCATGACATAATCTACGATCTACTAAACCTTTTATAATGAAAGACAGGAGTTTAAACATGAAGTTATTATGTGTTTCACTGGGCTGCGACAAGAATCTCGTAGATACGGAGATGATGCTGGGCCTTCTGAATAAAGACGGATATACGTTTACGGATGATGAGTATGAGGCGGATGTGATTGTGATCAATACCTGCTGTTTCATCGGTGATGCGAAAGAGGAAAGCGTAAATACCATACTGGAGCTGGCCCAGAGAAAGGTAGACGGCAAATGCAAGGCATTGATTGTAACCGGCTGCCTGGCCCAACGGTATAAACAGGAGATCATAGACGAGATTCCTGAAGTGGATGGTATTTTAGGAACCTCCACCTATGACGAGATTTCCCACGTTCTGTCAGAGGCCCTGGGCGGAAATGAACACGTTCAGCGCTTTCACGATCTGGACGGGATTCCTGAGATGGAAACAGAGCGGATTCTGACAACAGGAGGCCATTACGCCTTTTTAAAGATTGCGGAAGGCTGTGACAAGCATTGTACTTACTGTATCATTCCTTCTCTGCGGGGAAATTACCGCAGTGTTCCCATGGAGCGTCTGATAAAGGAAGCAAAAGGACTGGCTGAGAAGGGGGTAAAAGAGCTTATTTTAGTTGCTCAGGAGACAACCCTTTACGGTGTGGATCTATATGGGGAGAAATCACTTCCAAAGCTGCTTAAAGGTTTATGCCGCATACCCGGGATCCAGTGGATCCGGATCCAGTACTGCTATCCGGAAGAAATCACGGATGAGCTGATCCAGACCATAAAGGAAGAAGAAAAGGTATGCAAATACCTTGATCTGCCCATTCAGCATGCCAGTAACCGGATTTTAAAACGCATGGGCCGCAGGACCACAAAGGCACAGCTTCAGGAAATCGTGGAAAAGCTTCGGAGAGAGATCCCGGATATGGCTCTCAGGACCACCCTGATCTCCGGATTTCCAGGGGAAACTCAGGAAGATCACGAAGAGCTGATGGAGTTCGTGGATGAGATGGAATTCCAGCGTTTGGGAGTGTTTGCCTATTCCGCAGAAGAGGATACACCTGCTGCAGAATTTCCGGATCAGGTTTTGCAGGAGGTAAAAGAGGAACGCCGTGATGCCATTATGGAGCTTCAACAGGAGATTTCCTATGATTTTTCAAAGTCAATGATCGGGAAAACCCTGGAAGTCATGATCGAAGGCAAGGTGGCGGATGAAAATGCCTATGTAGGCCGTACTTATATGGATGGGCCAGGTGTGGATGGAATGATTTTTGTTCAGACGGGCGAAGAACTGATGTCAGGTGATTTTGCCAGGGTCCGGGTGACAGGGGCTATGGAATATGATTTGATAGGAGAGTTGGAGGATGAATTTACCGAATAAGCTTACGATTTTAAGGGTTTTTATGATTCCGTTTTTTGTTTTGTTTATGCTGCTGGACGGAGGTGCAAATGCATCCTACCGTTACATTGCAGCTGTCATATTCATTGTGGCCAGCTTTACGGACTTACTGGATGGAAAGATTGCAAGAAAATATGGCCTGGTGACTAATTTTGGCAAGTTTATGGATCCTTTGGCAGATAAACTGCTGGTCTGTGCCGGTCTTATCTGCTTTACAGCCCTGGGCCAGCTTTCTGCCTGGATCGTTATCGTGATCATAAGCCGGGAATTTATTATCAGCGGTTTCCGTCTGGTGGCTTCCGATAATGGCGTGGTGATCGCAGCAAGCTATTGGGGCAAATTTAAGACGGTGTCCCAGATGGTCATGTCGGTTCTTCTCATCCTGAATATTCCGGCACTGTCCTTTGTCACAATGGCGTTTATCTGGATTGCCACTATCCTTACTGTGGTTTCACTTGTTGATTATATAGCAAAAAAATTACCGTGTTCTTACGGAAGGGAGTATGTGATCATGGTTGTTGAACTGATTTCAGTTGGAACGGAACTTCTTCTTGGAAATATTGTAAATACCAACACACAGTATCTGGCGGAGAAATGTGCCTTTTAGGGCTTTCCATGTACCATCAGGTTACGGTGGGCGATAACAGGGAACGTCTTTCGGAAGCTTTGAGACAGCCTTAAAGCGCTCGGATGTTGTCATATTGACCGGAGCCTGGGGCCAACGGAGGATGATCTGACAAAAGAGGTCTGTGCAGAGGTTATGGGGTTTTCTCTGGTGGAAGATGCCCATACAAAGGAAAGGATCAAGGAGTATTTTAAAAACAGCATTTATAAAGAGATTCCAGATAATAACTGGAAGCAGGCTCTTGTTCCCCAGGGAGCGGTTGTACTGGACAATGACAACGGTACTGCTCCCGGACTTATTATGGAAAAGGATGGAAAGGCGGCAATCCTGCTGCCAGGGCCTCCAGGTGAATTAAAGCCTCTGTTTCGCGGCCAGGTAGTTCCATATCTTCAGAAGGGCCAGCCTGAAGTGATCCGTTCTCAAATGGTCAAGATCTGCGGACATGGAGAGAGCCAGGTTGAGAAAAAGCTTCTTGACCTCATTAACGGCCAGACCAATCCAACCATTGCCACCTATGCGAAAACAGCTGAAGTGCATTTAAGAGTCACGGCAAAGGCATCAAGCGATGAGGAAGCCAAAAGCCTTTTAAAGCCGGTGGTAAAAGAGATTAAAAGCCGCTTTGGGGATGATGTGTATACCACAAAAGAGGAAGAGACCATTGAAATGGCAGTTGTCCGTCTCCTTAAAAAAAATACGATTTAACGGTGACTACGGCGGAATCCTGCACAGGAGGACTGATCGCAGGGCGCCTGGTGAATGTGCCTGGGGCTTCCCAGGTGTTCCGGGAAGGCTTTATCACCTATTCCAACAAGGCAAAGAGAAAACATCTTGATGTAAGCAAGAGCACCTTGAAAAAAACACGGTGCGGTCAGCGAACAGACTGCCAAAGAAATGGCCATCGGAGGTGTTTTTGCAGCCGATTCGGATGTCTGCATCGCAGTGACAGGAATCGCAGGACCGGATTCTGATGGAGAAAAGCCGGTGGGACTTGTTTACATGGCCTGCTATATGAAGGACAAGGTTTCAGTGGAAGAATATCATTTTAAGGGGAACCGGGAAAAAATCAGGGAACAGTCCGTAGTAAAGGCACTGGACCTGCTGCGCCGTTCCATTCTTAAGAATTACCATTCATAAGACCTTACGGAAGGAGATAAATTTGGAGACCCGTTTGCTGAAAAAACAGATGACTGCAGCGTACCAGTACTCCTATGTAAGGCTGGTGCTGAATTATTATACTTTATTTGAAACCATTGGGGAAGAACCTGTGATTCCGGAAAGTTTCATTGCCTACTGCCGGCAGCTTAACGGTCTGCTTAAGGAGCATTTCTCCGGAAAAGATGTGGAAGAGGGACTGCTTAAGCTTCGGGAGGATATCACTCATGAAGTGGAAATCCTGACTTCCTACACCGACTGCTTTCAGATTTATGAATATGTTTTAAACCGTCTGGAACGGAAGTTTATAACTTTGCCGGAGACAGGACATGATGATGAAAGCTTTGCCATGCGTCTCACAGGATTTGTAAGGGATACCAGGGAAACAGCTGTTATGAACGGAAGGATCAGGCAGATCATCGGCCAGCTTCCGGTGCGTCTGACAAAACAGAAGTTTTTCAGCCTTGTCATGGAAGGACTGTCCGTTTACATTGGTTCTCCCTTGGAAAATCTTAAAGATATGATGTATACCCTCCGCAGGTCATCCATGGCAAAGCTTCCCTTGGGAATGGAAGAGGGGCATAAGGACTTCTTTGAGCTTTTGGAACAGTTCCGCCATGAGGATTACACCAATATGACCGCCGAAGGCTATGAAGAAGCTTCTTCAAGGCTTGCCATTGCCTGCCAGGGCTTATGGATGAATCCGGCCTTTACATCATGCTTCAGGATATTATCAATGATTTTTGCGTCCTGGTGTTTGCCAGGCCGGGAGCGGTCATTGATGTGAAGGAGGAGGAGCTTTATTGCTCCATGGTGGGAGAGATACTGGATAAGTTTGAAAAAGAAGATTATTCTCCTGCAAAAGAAGAATTTTTTTGACGGGCTCACCCGGCTGGAAGGCAGGCAGGAAGCTTATTATGAGCGTTATTTAAGGACTGAACTTCCGGAAGAGAGCGATGAATGGAATAAAGATCCGGATTACGTGAAAGCTGTAAATGTAGACAGGCTTTTATCCGGAAGCTCTTTTGTGGAATTAAAAGGACGGAATAAGGAGAAAGAGGCAGGCGAGGCGGAAGAAACGGCTGTTGTTGACCGTCCTTACCTGGAGAAAACGGTAAAGGAATACTTTGAGGAGCTTTTGGAGGTATTTTCCGGTGTTTCCAGGCCTGTGGCCCGGGCATCATGGCTAAGGTTTTATCAGACCTTCCTGTCTATTTTAATTCGATTGAGGAAATACAGGCATATATCGAAGGAAGTTTAAAAAGCTGCCTGGATGAAGCGGAAAAGGAAACTTGCAAGGAATTATTGGAAGAGCTGATGGATGATGAAAATAAGCTGGTTTGACCGTTTGTACGTAGGCGAGAAAGCGAAGAAGAAACGTTACCGGATCATTCAGGGAATCCGCAGGTCAAAACCTGGGTCAGGGATTTATGTGATTACGCCTGCCATAAATGGGAATAATATACTTGATATCTATCCGGCAATGACGCTTTTATGGCCCCTTTACCGGGAGGAGGAATTTCTCATTTTAGGCATTGCGTCCGGATATTGGGAAGCATTAGAGGTGGCAGGGAATATCATTAGTGATATGTACCGGAAAACAGGAGCTTTGATCTGCCTGCTTTTATAGAGGGACAGGGATACCTGTATGCCCAAAACGCATGGGCGAAAACAGGGAAAGAAGCCGGTAAGGTGTGAGGTGTTCATGCTTCATATAATTTTGTTTATACTTAAAATCTTAGGGTTGCTGGTGCTTATTGTTTTAGGACTTATCCTCACTGTGGTTCTGCTGGTCCTTCTGGTCCCGGTCCGGTACCAGGCAGAAGGATCCTATGATGGAAAGGTGAAGGGAAAAGCCAGGATTACCTGGCTTCTACATATCCTTTCCGTGTCGGCCCAGTACGAGGAGGACTTAATCGTGAGGGTCCGGTTCTTTGGCTTTCGCATTGGAAAGCCAAAGAAGATGGACTCAGAGCTTAAGGAAGCGGAGGAGATCATGGTTCAGGCCATGGAAGTCATGGAACCGGAACCCATAAAAGAAACGCTGGAAGTGAAAGATGAAATCCATGACAGGATTCAGGAAAAACCCAGGACCCTGCCGCCTCCAAAGGAGGAATCAAGGAATTTTCCGCTTCCAAAGGAAGAACCAAAAAAAGAAAAAAAAGATTCGGGATTATGAAGCTGTATGAAAGGGCCAGGAAAAAGGTTCTTATGGCTTTTACAAAACTTAAGTTTTTTTTCCTGCGGATCTGTGATACACTGAGAACAATAAAAGACAAAAAAGATGAGATTCATGCCTGGATTTCCAATAAGGAGAACCAGAAAACCGTAAAGCTGCTTTTTAGGCAGGGGAAAAAACTGATCCGTCATATCCTTCCCCGCCGGGGAAAGGGAAACATAACCTTTGGCTTTGAAGATCCGTATCTGACCGGACAAGTGCTCACCTATGCAAGCGTTATTTATCCGCTCTGTCATAAGCATTTAAACCTGTATCCTGTTTTTGACCGGAAGTTTACGGCTGAAGGAAGGTTTCGGGGTAGGATCCGCACGGGGACGGTTCTTTTCATTGGATCGCGTATGCTGCTTAATCAGAATTTCAGGCGTTTATTAAAGGGATGGCTTCATAAAGGAGGAATTGCTTAACGTGGCAGAGAATAATTTTACATCTACAGTAGAGTCGCTGTTTAAGGGAATGGATTCTTTTGTGGCAACAAAAACTGTGGTAGGAGATGCGGTAAAGGTAGATGATACGATCATCCTGCCTTTGGTGGATGTGACCTGCGGCATGGCTGCCGGATCTTTTGCAGGAGATGCAAAGCATAACGGGGCAGGAGGCATGCATGCAAAGATGAGTCCCAGTGCGGTGCTCATCATCCAGAATGGAGTAACAAAGCTGGTAAATATCAAGCAGCAGGATGCTGTAACGAAAATTCTGGATATGGTTCCGGATTTTGTCAATAAATTTGCCGGCGGTACAAAAGAGGTTTCCCCGGAAGCCTTAAAGGTGGCGGAGGAGATGGCCGCTGCAGAAGATAAGAAAAAAGCGGAAGAATAAGAAAGGGATAAGCCGCATAGGATGTCATATAGCCTGAATGGATTGAGGGATGATATGAGAAGAGTATGCGGACTTATGCTGTTCTGCTTTGGAGCAGGCATGGCAATCCTGCTTTTTATCCCGGCGACTATCGTAACGATCCTGTTTATCATTGGATGTCTGGTTCTGGGATATAACCTGTTCTGCTGCTGAGCAAGCAATGCTGTTAAAATAAATGAGGCCAGCCTTTTAAGAGGGCAGGCTCATGATAAAATGACAAAAAAATACTCCTGACTGATGCCAGCCAGGAGTTTCCTTCGATTAAGCTCTTTCAACTAATCCGGATCTTAAGCAGGAAGTACATACGTACATCTTCTTATTAGCGCCGCCATTAACTTTTACTTTAACGGACTTTACATTTGCTTTCCACATCTTATTGGATCTTCTATGGGAATGGCTCACTGCGTTGCCAAAGTGAGCAGCTTTTTCACAAATTGCACATTTAGCCATGATTGCACCTCCTTAAAAGCGACTTGGACTTTTTATGGTTGAAAAATCCACAACAAATGTATGATAACAGAAAACACATGGATTTGCAAGTGAAAATTAAAAATTTGTTTCTTTTTTTGGAAAAATCATGTATAATCAAATCAGACAGAAAGAACGGAGGTAAAGACTATGAAGGGTTATATTAACAATAGACTGGGCGAGATCCAGGTAAGCCCTGATGTTATCGCTATGTATGCCGGAACGACTGCAGTGGAATGCTTTGGTATCGTTGGCATGGCGGCTGTCAGTATGAAAGACGGACTTGTTAAGCTTTTAAAACGGGAAGGCCTGACTCACGGAATTAATGTGAACATCCAGGACAACCATATCACCATCGATTTCCATGTAATTGTAGCCTATGGGGTCAGCATTTCTGCGGTGGCGGATAACTTGATTGAAAATGTAAAATACAAAGTAGAAGAATTCACAGGTATGACAGTAGATAAGATAAACATCTTTGTCGAAGGCGTAAGAGTGATTGATTAAGGAGGAAACTACCCGTGGGTATGAAGTTTATAGACGCCAAAATGCTGCAGAAGGCATTTCTGGCAGGAGCAAAAGGACTGGAAGCGAAGAAAGAATGGATTAACGAACTGAATGTGTTTCCAGTGCCGGATGGAGATACCGGAACCAACATGACCATGACCATCATGGCGGCGGCAAAAGAAGTTGCTGCCATTGAGAATCCTACCATGGAATCGTTAGCAAAAGCGATTTCCTCCGGTTCTTTAAGAGGAGCGAGAGGAAATTCCGGTGTGATCCTGTCCCAGCTGTTCCGGGGTTTCACAAAAGAGATCGCTGCCGCCAATCAGGTGACTGCCACCGTTTTAGCCAATTCCTTTGTAAGGGCAACCGAAACTGCTTATAAAGCGGTAATGAAGCCTAAAGAGGGAACCATTCTTACTGTAGCCAGAGGAATGGCAGAGAAGGCTGCGGAGCTGGTTACCGAAACAGAGGATATTCTTGAGTTCGGCCAGAAGGTGATCGATCACGGTGATTACGTATTGAGCCAGACGCCGGAGATGCTTCCGGTTTTAAAACAGGCCGGAGTAGTGGATTCCGGTGGTCAGGGGCTTATGCAGGTAATGAAGGGCGCCTTTGACTGCCTGATGGGCAAAGAGGTGGACTTATCTGTAGAGGTTGTAAAGCAGCCGGTTGCTTCAGCTGCAGCCCATGGGGCACAGTCTGCTGACATTGATATCCGGTTCGGTTACTGTACCGAATTCATCATTAACCTGGAAAATCACTATGATGATAAAAAGGAGCATGAATTTAAGGAATATCTGGAATCCATCGGTGATTCCATCGTAGTTGTTTCCGACGATGACGTGGTAAAGGTCCATGTCCATACCAATGATCCGGGACTTGCAATCCAGAAGGCCCTTACTTTTGGCTCTTTATCCCGCATGAAGATCGATAATATGAGGGAAGAGCACCAGGAAAAACTGATTAAAGAATCAGAAAAGCTGGCTGCCCAGCAGAAGGCTGAGAGCGAGAAAAAGGCGGAGCAGAGAAAGCCCTACGGCTTTATTTCCGTTTCTGCCGGAGAAGGTCTTGATGAAATATTCCGGGGGATCGGTGCAGACTATCTGATCCAGGGCGGGCAGACCATGAATCCCAGCACAGAGGATATGCTGAACGCCATTGAACGGGTTAATGCCGACACCATTTACATCCTCCCGAACAATAAAAACATCATTTTGGCGGCCGAGCAGGCAAAAAGCCTGGTAGAGGATAAGAAGGTCATTGTGATCCCTTCAAAAACCATACCTCAGGGAATCACTGCCATCATTAATTTTGCTCCGGATTTATCACCGGAGGATAATGAAAAGATCATGACAGAAGAGATGTCCCGTGTAAAAACCGGACAAGTTACCTATGCGGTCCGGAATACCATGATCGATGACATTGAGATCCGGGAAGGGGATATCATGGCGTTGGGGGATAATGGAATTCTGGCGGTTGGAAAAGAAATTGAATCCACGGTGCTGGAAGCCCTTAAATCCATGGTGGAAGAAGAATCTGAATTAGTGACCGTTTATTACGGCAAGGATGTCAGGGAAGAGGATGCAAAAGAGCTTAAGGAAAAAGCGGAAGAGCTGTTTTCACACTGCGAGGTAGAGCTTCATGCAGGCGGACAGCCGATTTATTATTATCTTATATCTGTAGAATAAAAAAAGCCAGCGGCATTTATTATACCGGGCAGACGAGGCCTGTCTGCCCGGTTTTGCTGTGCAGGAAAAAGAGAGGAGGGGAACCTGTCTTTGAACCGGGAGCCAATTGATTCCTTAAAGGGAATCGGAGAAAAAAAACAGGAAAATTGTTTCAAAAGGTGGGAGTGATAACCGTTGGGGATCTTCTGGAATATTATCCGAGAGCTTATGATACCTATGAGGAGCCTTGTCCCATTGGGGATCTTAAGCCGGATCAGGTGATGAGCGTAGCCGGAATGCTTTACAAGACTCCGGATGTAAAACGGTACAGCCACATCCAGGTCATCACAACGACTTTAAAAGATGTGACGGGAACCCTTTTGCTTACCTGGTACAACATGCCCTACCTTCACTCCACTTTAAAAGCGGGAATGAGGGCTGTTTTCCGTGGCAGGGTGGTAAATAAAAAGGGACGTCTGACCATGGAACAGCCTGAGGTGTTTACGGCAGAGGCCTATGAACAGGTGATTCATTCCATGCAGCCTGTTTACGGCCAGACCAAGGGACTGAGCAATAAAACCATTGTCAGAGCCCAAAGGCAGGCCTTAAGCTTCGGGGCATGGTGCGGGATTATATGCCTTTTGATCTGCGCAAAAAACACGAATTGGCGGAATATAATTTTGCTGTTGAACATATTCATTTTCCGACGGACCGGAACGAACTGCTATTTGCCAGAAAAAGGCTGGTGTTTGATGAGTTTTTTTCTTTTTCTCATGGCGGTCCGGCGTTTAAGAGACAAAAGAGAGGATAAAAAAAGCGCTTATATTTTAAATCTCTCCCCCCAGGTGGAGTCTTTAAAGAAAAGCCTTCCCTATTCCCTTACTAGTGCCCAGGAAAAGGTTTTAAATGAGGTATACGGCGATCTGTCAGGAGGGCATGTCATGAACCGCCTTATTCAGGGAGACGTAGGCTCCGGCAAGACGATCATCGCCATACTCGCCCTTCTTCAGGCAGCTTATAACGGATATCAGGGAGCCTTAATGGCGCCTACGGAGGTACTGGCAAAGCAGCATTTTGAGTCCATGACAGAGCTGTTTGCCATGCATCAGATCGACAAAAAACCCATACTTGTTACGGGCTCCATGACGGCAAAGGAAAAAAGGATTGCCTACGAAAAGATTGCTTCCCATGAGGCGGATATCATTATCGGAACCCATGCCCTTATTCAGGAGAAGGTGGTATACGACAATCTGGCGCTGGTAATTACCGATGAACAGCACCGGTTCGGGGTCAGCCAACGGGAAATGCTGGGGAAAAAGGGTGAGGAGCCTCATGTTCTGGTAATGAGCGCCACGCCCATTCCGCGGACCCTGGCTATTATCATTTATGGGGATTTGGACATTTCTGTCATTGACGAGCTTCCTGCTAACCGTCTGCCCATTAAAAACTGTGTTGTGGATACCGGCTACCGGGGGAAAGCCTATGAGTTTATCCGGAAAGAGATCGCAGGCGGACGTCAGGCCTATGTGATCTGCCCCATGGTGGAAGCCAGCGAGATGATTGATGCAGAAAATGTAGTGGATTATACGAAGACCTTAAGGGAAGCGCTTCCGGGGATTTCTGTGGAATATCTTCACGGGAAAATGAAGCCAAAAGAAAAAAAACGGGATCATGGAGAGATTTGCCTGTGGGGAAATCAAGGTTCTGGTATCCACCACTGTAATCGAGGTAGGAGTAAACGTTCCCAATGCAACGGTTATGATGATCGAAAATGCAGAGCGCTTTGGCCTGGCTCAGCTTCACCAGCTGAGAGGGCGTGTAGGGCGGGGAAAATACCAGTCTTACTGTATTATGGTAGGAGCCTCGGACCAGGAGGGGACAAAAGAGCGTCTGGATATTTTAAATCAGTCCAATGACGGCTTTTTTATTGCCTCAGAGGACTTGAAGCTTCGGGGACCCGGTGATGTTTTCGGTATCAGGCAGAGCGGGGATCTGGAATTTAAGCTTGGGGATATTTTTACGGATGCCAATCTGTTAAAGATCGTATCAGATGAAGTAAAACGGCTTTTTGAGGAGGACCCGGAGCTGGAAAAAGAGGAACACCAGGAGCTTAGGGGCAAGTTAAAGGAGTACCTTGAGAAAAGCTATGATAAGCTTAATTTATAGTTAAAATCATCTGATCTTATGTTTTTTTGCAGAAAATATTTGCAATAATCGACGGCAAATGATAAACTTATTTACGTAAATTTATCAGAATAAGGAAGCAGGAGGAATGTAATGAGTAGAAAAGCTTTAAAAATGGATGCAAAAGATGCCATGAGGGAGGCGCTTGTAAGCCCTTATATGGTCACAATAATTTTTGGTGTCATTACGGTTGTATTATCTGTTGTGCAGGGATTTCTGAATGTATGGCAGGAGATGATAGAAAACGCCGGCTCTTATGGGGAAATAGGCCAGGTAGGAGCGTTTGCGGCCAGCAGCATTGTTTTTCTAATTATTTATATTCTTATCAGTACGATTATCCAGTTCGGATATCAGTCTTACTGTTTAAAGGTTGCTAACAGGGATAATACTATGTCATACGGAGATTTATTCAGCTCCATAAGGTATTTTTTTTAAAGCCCTGGGATTGCTTTTTTATGGTGTCCCTGCTTACTTTCTTGTGGGCATTACTTCTTATCATTCCGGGAATCATAGCTGCTTACCGCTATTCACAGGCCATTTTTATTATGGTTGAGGATCCCAGTAAAGGTATCATGCAGTGCATCCGTGAAAGTAAGGAAATGATGGTAGGGCATAAGTGGGAATATTTTGTTCTGGAGCTGTCCTTTATTTTATGGCAGCTTTTGGGCCTTGTCACTTGTGGCCTGGCTTATATTTATGTTTATCCCTATATGAAGGTTACTTTTGCTAATTATTATAATGCAGTAAAGCCAAAAACTGTTGTATATGAGGAAGAAGCTGTATTTGAGTAAACGATCAAAGGTTCAATTCTTTTTTTAAGAGGTTGGACCCTTGGATTATTTATGAAGATTTGCGGCTTATATGGCAAATAAATGGAGGAGCACGGAAGATGAAGTGTGTATTAATTGGAATTGCCGGAGGAACTGGTTCAGGGAAGTCGACCTTTACCAACCGGTTAAAGGCTGCATTTTGTGACGATATTGCGGTTATCTATCATGATAATTATTATAAAAAGCAGGATGGAATTTCTTTTGAAGAGAGAAAGAAGATGAATTATGACCATCCCGAAGCTTTTGAAACAGAGCTTTTGCTGGAACAGCTTCGTAAGCTGCGGGCAGGAGAAGCTGTTGATTGCCCTGTTTATGATTATTCCATGCACAACCGTTCTCAGAATGTGGTGAAGGTAGAGCCTAAAAAGGTTATTTTAGTCGAGGGGATCCTGGTTTTTGCAGATGAGCGCTTAAGGAGCATGTTTGATATAAAAATCTTTGTGGAAGCTGATGCCGATGAACGGATTCTTCGCCGTGTGATCCGGGATGTTAAGGAAAGAGGCCGGGATATCGAAGGTGTTGTAGAACAGTACTTAACTACGGTTAAGCCGATGCATTATTTGTATGTAGAACCTACGAAGCCCATGGCGGATGTTATCATAAACAGCGGCATGAATGAGGTTGCCTTCCAGTTGGTGAAAACGAATATTGAGAAGATATTGGAGACTGGTCAAGAGGACTAAAAATGTATCTGCATGAGAATGTTTATGAAGGCTCGATTTTTTTCCTAAAAATTAACATTTTACGAAAAACCTTCTAGTGTATTTCATTCTATTCCAGCCATAATAGGAGTGTAGCACAAAACACACCATGAATTATTAAAAAAAACAAAACATGGTGAATAGATGAAAAGGAGGCATATCATTATGTCAGGTAGCTCTAATACTACAAATGTACCAGAAGCAAAGGAAGCAATGAATCGTTTTAAAATGGAAGTTGCCAATGAGATTGGTGTTCCGTTAACCAATGGTTATAACGGAAACTTAACTTCCGCTCAGAATGGTTCCGTAGGCGGTTATATGGTTAAGAAGATGATCGAAGCCCAGGAAAGACAGATGGCAGGTAAATAATCTGTAAAAAAACAAAGAAACACCCTTTGTATAAACATTATGCCAAGTAAAAAAAGGATAATGGAAGGGAAACCGGGAGCTGCAGTTTCGTAACTGATAATCAGTTATAGGAGCTGCGGCTCCTATTTTTTTGAGGAATCAGTTGTATATCTTCCGAATTCATACTATAATGGTTTGGAAAAATAAAGTGAGGAATTGTTATGAGAGTAATTGCGGGGAAAGCCAGAAGGCTTGTTTTAAAGACCATAGAGGGGCAGGATACACGGCCTACCACAGATAGAATTAAAGAAACACTTTTTAATATGATTCATGGGGACATGCCTGACTGCTGTTTTCTGGATTTATTCTCCGGAAGCGGGGCCATTGGAATAGAGGCACTTAGCCGGGGAGCCAAGCTGGCGGTTATGGTGGAACAGAGCCAGGGAGCAGCAGAATGCATCCGTGAGAATTTAAAGACCACAAGACTGGAAGACGGCGCTGTTGTGATGAACTGCGACGTCATGACAGGACTTAGAAGACTGGAAGGGAAAGGGTATGTGTTTGATTTTGTATTTATGGACCTCCCTATAATAATGATTGGGAAAAAAAGGTCCTGGAATATCTGTCCGGTTCCAGCCTGATTGATGAAGATACGGCCATTATTGTGGAAGCCTCTTTGGAAACCTCCTTTGATTATCTGGACAATCTGGGATACCGGATTATAAGGGAAAAGGATTATAAGACGAATAAACATTTGTTTACTGCAAAGAAAGAGCTATAGGAATTTTTCCAAAAAGCATGGACAAAATTAAGGAAAAGGAAGAAATCATATGAGAAAAGCAGTGTATCCGGGAAGCTTTGATCCGGTGACCTTTGGCCATTTGGATATTATTAAACGTTCCGCCAGGATGTCGGATCATCTGATCATAGGAGTTTTAAATAATAATTCAAAAACGCCGTTGTTTTCTGTAGAAGAACGTGTTAATATGTTAAAGAGCCTTACCAAAGATATTCCCAATGTGGAGGTGAAATCCTTTGGAGGGCTATTAGTTGATTTTGTACGAGCTAATCAGGCGGATGCAGTTATTCGCGGGCTTCGGGCTGTAACGGATTTTGAATATGAATTGCAGATCGCACAGACAAACCGGGTTATAGCTCCGGAGATTGATACTGTGTTTTTGACGACGAATTTAAAATATTCTTACTTGAGTTCCAGCATTGTGAAGGAGATTGCCGCCTATGGCGGGGAGATAAACACGTTTGTACCTGCATGCGTTGCAGAGCGTGTAATGAAGAAGATGGAAGATAGAATGAAATAAAAGTAAGGAGTGTTCGTATTATGATGAGCAGAATTGAACAGTTAATCGGTGAAATTGAAGAATATATTGACAGCTGCAAGTACCAGCCGCTCTCAAACAGCAAGATCGTGGTCAACAGGGATGAACTTGAAGAGCTTCTGGTAGAACTCCGTCTGCGCATTCCGGATGAAATCAAGCAGTATCAGAAGATCATCAGTAACCGGGACGCCATTATGAATGAAGCCCGCCAGCAGGCGGATTCAATTTTGGCCCAGGCCAATGCTCAGACAAATGAGCTGGTCAATGAGCATGAGATCATGCAGAAAGCATACACCCAGGCCAATGATATCATTGAACAGGCCAATAGCCAGGCCCAGCAGATCGTGGAACAGGCGGTATCTGACGCCAATGGCATCAGACAAAGCTCTGTTCAGTATACGGATGACATGTTAAAGAGTCTTCAGACCATAATCAGTCATTCCATGGAAGGGGCACAAGGCCGTTTTGATGCCTTTATGACTTCCATGCAGTCAAGCTATGATATTGTTTCCTCTAACCGCCAGGAGCTGACAGGAGCAGTCACGCCCATGGCAGGAGCAGAAGAAGACGGGACAACAGAATAAAAAATATGATGGTAAGGAAGCTGTGAAGTACTTTCCAAGCTACATAGTGCCGGATGGATAATCCGGCATTTTTTATAACACTCTTTGTCTGGAAGATACCGGATAATCCTCCGAATGCGGTTACAGCCCCGATCCATAGGCCGCCGGACATCCCTGAAAAGGCATGGGAAACGGCCTTGATCCCTGTGGTGATTTCAACAAATCCCAGGATAATGGCTTTATACTGGGGAAGGTCTATGGGAATCGTAGTTATGTAAAGGGCCAGGATGGAAAAAAGCATGATATATCCCCCGATTTTCACCATGACTTCGCAGGAATCCATCAGGCTGTCATCAAAGGACTTCACGGATTCTCTGGTTATGGGAAGGGATTGGGCAGGCCCGTTTATGCCATAACAGCTCCGGGCTGCTATGGAAATAGGAAATATGGGCAGGTAGACACAGGCAAGAAGGAGCCAGGCCGGTACTGATGGAGGAAGCCCTCCGGCGGCATAGCCTAACAAAAACATGGGGCTGGGATGATTGCATATGGCTAAAAGATATTTTCCTTCTTTTTCCGAGATTCGTTTATTATCCATGAAATCACTGCAGGTCCTTGCTCCCATTGGATAACCGCAGAGAAGACCGGAAATAAGGGTATAGCTTCCTGCATCCGAAAGACAAAAGAACCGGTGAAGGATCCTTTTGACAGGGAAAATGAGGATGCGGATTGCATTTAAGGCCACAATGACATTAGAGCATATCATAAAGGGCAAAAGAGTGGGCACGACCACAGAACCCCATAAAACAAGTCCGTTTCTTGCTCCTTCAAAGGCAATGGCCGGAAATAAAAGCAGCAGAACCAAGGCGGCAACGGAAAGCAGACGGAAAAAGGATTTTTTCATGTACACCTGAATAGATTGTTTTATATAATTATATGAAATGGCATGACTGATATGATGGTGATTCTTCTTTTCATCCTGATCCTTTCCGTTTTCCAGGTAACCATGATCGATTACCTGTATAATAATCCCACCTTTTACCAGCTTGACGCTTACACCTGGGAAAGCGATGATTTCAGAAGCTTAAAGCTTGGGAAAATGGTGGTGGAATGGGATTTACTGGATTACGATACTTTGACTTCCTTAATGGTGGAGCATCAATATGATCTGACAGGGGTCACTGATCCTGCTACCCATACGGACAGACTTTTAAAGGTAAAGCCGGCAGAGTATAGAAAGCTTCGCCAGGCCTATGAGACCATTTTAACTGATTTAAAGTATTTTCCGATCCCCCAAACCGTCCAATCCGGTTCCCCGGATATAAGCTATCAAAACGGCTGGATGGATACAAGGACTTATGGGGGAGAACGTGGACATGAAGGCTGCGACATCATGGGAACGGAACAGCCCAGAGGGCATTATCCGGTGGTGAGCATAAGCGACGGAGTGGTGGAAAAAGTGGGGTGGCTGGAAAAGGGTGGCTGGCGGATCGGGATACGGACTCCAAAAGGAGCCTATCTTTATTATGCCCATCTTTACGGCTACAGCAGGCAGTGGAAGGAAGGGGACGAAGTAAGGGCAGGAGAGCTTTTGGGGTTTATGGGTGACACCGGCTACAGCCAGGTAGAGGGGACTACCGGCAATTTTCCGGTCCATTTGCATTTGGGAATTTATTTGCGGACCGACCATAATGAGGAGATGAGCGTCAATCCATACTGGATCTTAAAATATCTGGAGAAATACCGGTTAAAATATTCGTATTAGTATGTTACCGGAAGCAAAAAGCGCTTCCGATAATCGGATGGACGGGCTAAAAACTTGCCTTGCAAATTTCCATAAGCTATATTAAGATGCTTACATAGGCATAATTTACTTAATGAAGGAAAGGCTGTGCAGCCTGAATTCAGTAAATCAGCTGTTTGATGGGCTGAAAGTAAAAGGAACTTCCTTAACATATAGGAGCGACAACGTGAAAGAACGAAAGATTTCGGAAGAATTTTTAAACAGAATGAAAAATTTATTAGGGGAAGAGGAGTATGAAGCATATTTAAGAAGCTTTGATGAGGAACGGCTCTATGGGCTGCGAGTCAATACTCTTAAAATAACCCCGGAACAATTTACTAAAATGACAACCCTTAAGCTTGAACCCGTTCCATGGATCCATAACGGTTTTTACTATGAGGGAGAAGAACGTCCGGCCAAAGATCCTTATTATTACGCCGGGCTTTACTATCTCCAGGAACCCAGTGCCATGACGCCGGCAAGCCTGCTTCCCGTGGTGCCGGGAGACAAGGTCCTTGATCTGTGTGCAGCGCCTGGAGGGAAAAGTACGGAGCTGGGGGCAAAACTGAAAGGCAAAGGCCTTTTGGTGTCCAATGATATCAGCAATTCCAGGGCAAAGGCCTTACTTAAAAATCTGGAATTGTGGGGAATTGAAAATATTTGTGTCACCAGCGAGGAACCAAAGAAATTAAAGGAAGCCTTTGGCGAATTTTTTGATAAAATACTGGTAGACGCTCCCTGCTCGGGAGAAGGGATGTTCCGCAAGGATGCAGATATGGTAAAAAGCTATGAGGAACACGGACCGGAGTATTATGCCGCGATCCAAAGGGAAATTATGGATCAGGCGGTAGACATGCTTGCTCCCGGCGGGCTTCTTTTATACTCCACCTGTACGTTTTCTGTCTGTGAAAATGAAGATATCATCAGCAAGACCCTGGAATGCCATGAGGAAATGGAGTTGATTCAGCTTCCTCTTTTTGAAGGGGCTGACGGCGGCATCGGTCTTACCGGCTGTCTCCGTCTTTTTCCCCATAAGATCAGGGGAGAAGGGCATTTTATGGCAATGCTGAAAAAGAAAGGCTGCCCGGAAAGATATGAAACTTGCGGGAAGGCTGGCAGCAAACAGCCTCCTCTGCCTGATGAACTTTCTGATTTCCTTTCCATGGTATCAAAGCCCCTGGAGCGTTCCCGTATCCGGATAAAGAATGATATGGTTTACTATTTGCCGGAACATTTCCCGGACAATAAAAATGGACTGCGCTACTTGAGGACCGGACTTTTCCTGGGAGAGATGAAGAAGGGCCGTTTTGAGCCGGGACAGGCATTTGCCATGGTCTTAAAGCCGGAAGAGTTCAAACAGGCTATTTCCTGGGAAAAGCAGGATGAGAGGGTGATCCGCTATTTAAAAGGGGAAACCATTTCCTTAAAAGATGGGGAGGAACCTATAAAAGGCTGGTGCCTGGTCTGTGTGGAAGGCTTTCCTCTGGCTTTGCCAAAGGAGGCGGAGGGACATTGAAAAACAAATACTATCCGGGATGGCGGTGGCAATAATGAAGGAACTAAGACTTGATAAATATTTAACAGAGATGGGAGAAGGGACGCGAAGCCAGATCAAAGAAATGGCCAGAAAAGGCAGGATTCTGGTAGACGGCATACCGGAGAAAAGGGCGGAGCGCAAAATTGATCCAAAACAGCATCAGGTATCTGTTGATGGACGTCCGGTTTCCTATGTCCGGTTTGAATACTATATGTTAAACAAGCCTCAGGGCGTGGTATCTGCCACGGAAGATTCCAGGTACGAAACCGTGGTGAGCCTTATTAAGTCACGGAAAAGGGAGGACCTTTTCCCGGTGGGACGGCTGGATATTGATACGGAGGGGCTTCTTCTTATCACCAATGATGGAGACTTGGCTCATCAGCTTCTGTCTCCTAAAAAGCATGTAGATAAGGTTTATTTTGCCAGGGTAGAGGGGCAACTTCCGCCTGATGCAAAGGAACGCATGGAGGAAGGACTTGTGCTCTCCGATGGAACTCCTACGCTGCCGGCCCATTTAGAAGTGTTAAAGCAGGGAAAGGAAGGAGAGCCTTCTGAAATTCACCTGACCATCCGGGAAGGAAAATTTCATCAGGTAAAGCGGATGTTTGAAACTCTTGGGTGCCGTGTGATATACTTAAAGAGGATGTCTATGGGAAGCCTGATCTTAGATGAGGCGTTAATTCCAGGGGAATACCGCCCGCTTTCAGAGGAAGAGATCCGGGAATTAAAAGAATAAGGAAACACCCTTCGGGTATACCTTTATGCCCAAAATGCATGGGCAAGAATAAGGAAAGGAAGACAAAAGCAGAGAATGTTAGAGCAAAAGAAAGCAGTGATTTTTGATCTGGATGGAACACTGGTTGATTCCATGTGGATGTGGAAATCCATTGATATAGAATTTCTTGGCAGCAGAGGGCTTGCATGTCCGGAAGATCTGCAAAAGGAGATTGAAGGGATGAGCTTTTCGGAAACTGCTTTTTATTTTAAAGAGCGTTTCAAGCTAAAGGAATCCCTTGAGGAGATTAAAGACGTGTGGACGGGAATGTCCATTGAAAAATACAGGAATGAGGTTTTGTTAAAGCCGGGAGCAGGCGATTTTCTTAAATACATCACCCAAATGGGATTAAAGGCAGGAATCGCCACCAGCAATGGAAGACAGATGGTGGATGCGGTGATTGATTCCTTAAATATCGGGCAATATTTTCAGGTAGTGGCTACCTCCTGTGAAGTGACTTATGGAAAGCCCGCCCCGGATATTTATTTGAAGGTTGCCGGAGAACTTTCCGTATCTCCGGCCAATTGCCTGGTCTTTGAGGATGTCCCTGCCGGAATTCTGGCAGGAAAGCGGGCGGGAATGACGGTCTGCGCCATTGACGATGAATTTTCCAGAGAGATGGAAGAGGAAAAGCGGCAGTTAGCTGACTACTTTATATACGACTATCACCAGATACTGAAAAGAAAGGTCGAAAAATCATGATGCACGATTATCTTCCCATGAGCCGGTCTGATATGAACATCAGAGGGTGGAAGCAATGTGACTTTATCTATGTCACCGGAGATGCCTATGTAGACCATCCATCCTTTGGCCATGCCATCATCAGCCGCCTTTTGGAAGCTCATGGCTATAAGGTGGGAATCATATCCCAGCCGGACTGGAAGGATCGGGCAAGCATTCAGGTTCTAGGGGAGCCCCGCCTTGGCTTCCTGGTTTCAGGCGGCAACATGGATTCCATGGTAAATCATTATTCTGTTTCGAAAAAAACGCAGGCAGCAGGACGCCTATACACCGGGAGGAGTCATGGGAAAGCGTCCTGATTATGCAGTTACGGTTTACTGCAACCTGATCCGGTCCGTATATAAGAAAGCTCCTGTTATCATCGGCGGCATTGAAGCAAGCTTAAGGCGTCTTGCCCATTACGATTACTGGTCGGACCGGTTAAAGCATTCCATCCTGATTGATTCCCAGGCAGATTTAATCTCTTATGGGATGGGAGAAAAATCCATTGTAGAAATTGCGGACGCATTAAACAGCGGGATCGATATCAAGGATATCACCTTTATCGATGGAACGGTCTATAAGACGGACAGCCTGGAATCCGTATATGATGCTCAGATCCTCCCTTCTTACGATAAGATGAAGGCTGATAAAATGGATTATGCAAAAAGCTATTATATTCAGTATAATAATACGGACCCATTTACCGGAAAACGTCTGGTAGAGCCATATAAGGACAATCTGTTTGTGGTTCAGAATCCTCCGGCCAAGCCTCTTTCCATGGAGGAGATGGATGAGGTGTATGCTCTGCCTTATCTGAGGAATTATCATCCTTCCTATGAGGATCTTGGGGGAGTTCCGGCCATTCGGGAAATAAAGTTCAGCCTGATCAGCAACCGGGGCTGTTTTGGCGCCTGCAGCTTCTGCGCCCTTACGTTCCATCAGGGCAGGATCATACAGGCCAGAAGCCATAACTCCCTTCTGGAGGAGGCAAAGCTTTTGACAGAAGAGCCGGACTTTAAAGGATATATCCATGACGTAGGCGGGCCTACGGCGGATTTCAGGTCACCGGCCTGTGAGAAACAGATGACAAAGGGAGCCTGTCCCAACCGGCAGTGCCTGTTCCCGGAGCCTTGCAGGAATTTAAAAGCAGACCATACGGACTATATTGAATTACTGAGAAAATTAAGAAGCCTGCCAAAGGTGAAAAAGGTATTCATCCGGTCCGGCATCCGGTTCGACTATGTGCTGGCGGACCCTGGCAAAAAGTTTATCAAAGAGCTTTGCCAGTACCATGTCAGCGGACAGTTAAAAGTGGCTCCGGAGCATGTTTCAGATAAGGTGCTTTCAAAGATGGGAAAACCCCGGAATCAGGTATACCGCCAGTTTGTGAAGGAATATAACGAAATGAATGGGCGGCTTGGAATGAAACAGTATCTGGTGCCTTATTTAATGTCCTCTCATCCAGGCTCAGGGCTTTCGGAAGCCATAGAGCTTGCGGAATATTTACGGGATCTAGGATATATGCCGGAGCAGGTCCAGGACTTTTATCCAACTCCCTCCACCATATCCACCTGTATGTATTATACAGGATATGATCCACGTACCATGGAAAAGGTGTATGTGCCGGTCAATCCTCACGAAAAGGCCATGCAAAGGGCGCTGATCCAGTACCGGAATCCGAAGAACTATGAATTGGTTTCCGAAGCATTAAGGCTGGCAGGCCGTACCGATTTGATCGGATATGACAAAAAAAATGCCTGATCCGTCCAAGAACAGGTGCTCCGGGAGGTTTCTCAGACAATAAAACAGGGAAAAATCCTGGCAGCGGGAATAGAAGGCTGGCTTCAGAGACAAAAGACCGCCGGGAACACAAGAAAAAGACCATAAGGAACGTCCATAAAAAAAGCAGGAAAAAAATAAATCCAAAATAAAAGAAAAGAAGGAATCAATTATGAAGATTGCCATTGTAACAGGCGCGTCTTCCGGCATGGGAAGAGAATTTATCATGCAGATTGCTGACCGTTTTAATGGAATTGGAGAAATATGGGCCATTGCAGGAGAGAGGAGCGGCTGGAGGAGTTGTCCCCTCTTGTCCCGGTTAAGGTCCGGTCCTTTGCCATTGACTTAACGGATGACAGCAGGCTGATGAGCTTACAGGATATCCTGGCAAAGGAAAAGCCGGATGTAAAGTGGTTAATCAACGCGGCAGGTTATGGGAAAATCGGCGATGTAGGGACCATAAACATAGGGGATGAAATGGGCATGGTGGAATTAAACTGCAAAGCCCTCTGCGCTGTGACCCATATGGTTCTTCCCTATATGTCATTAAACAGCCGGATCATACAGTTTTCCTCTGCAGCGTCCTTTTTGCCCCAGCCTGGTTTTGCCATTTATGCGGCTACAAAATCCTTTGTGTTAAGCTATAGCAGGGCGCTGAATGAAGAACTGAAGGAAAAGGGAATCTATGTGACGGCAGTATGCCCGGGACCTGTGAGAACCGAATTTTTCGATATTGCGGAAACTACAGGAAAGATTCCTCTTTATAAGCGGGTGGTGATGGCCAATCCTAAAAAGGTGGTGCGTCTGGCTTTGCGGGACAGCATGATGGGGCGTCCGGTTTCCGTATACGGAACCACCATGAAGCCTTCCGGCTTTTATGCAAAACAGTGCCCCACACCGCAATCTTTCGTCTTATGAAGGGGTTAATGAAGGCCATTTAACCGAATCAAAAAGGTCGCGGATTATGAATATCCGCTTGACAACAGCAGGCAAAGGAAGAGGATTACAAAAGTGAAACGATACAGGAAGGGACAGTACGGTTACCGTAATTATCACAGAAGAACAGAACTTGGGAAGGTCCTTTCCGGGGCGGCCCTGATACTCATACAGCTATTGGCCCGGGCTATGGCAGACAGTTCATCCTGGAAAAACATCCTGACAGTCACAGCCATTCTTTCCGTACTTCCGGTGGCCAATTGGGCTTCGCCCCTTCTGGCCTCATGGAAGTACAAAACGCTGCCAGAGGAACTTTATAAAAAAAGTTTCATCCCATGAAGGAAAAAGCAGAATGCTTTACGACCTGATTATCACCTCAAGGGAAGCGATCATACCGGTGGATGCGGCTGCGGTCCATCCCACCGGCGTCTATGCTTACTGTACCGCCAAAAGGCTGGATACTGGAAAGGCGGAATGTTTTTTTAAAGGACATGTTCCTCAGCCATCAGCTAAAGATGGATGTAAGGCTCATTCTGGATGAAGAGGAATTTTTAAACAGCCTTTCTGGCTTGAGACCGGAAGCAGAGTGCAGGGATGACGGCAGCGTGGAGCGTGGAATTATGCTGTTAAAAAGCCTGTCCATGTAATCGGCAGGACAGAAATACCTTTATGCCAAAGCTCATGGCAATAGTTATAGAAATACCCTTGGGGTATCCCTCTATGCCAAAATTCGCGGCAATAATATTGAAAGGACAGAACATGCAGTCTTTGATTGTATCGAAAAATGAAGCAGGGCAGCGTTTGGATAAACTGCTTTCCAAATATTTGAATCTGGCAGAAAAAAGCTTTCTTTACAAGATGATGAGAAAGAAAAACATTACTTTAAACGGAAAAAAAGTGCGAAGGTTCGGAAAAGCTTGTAGAAGGAGACGAAGTCAAGCTTTTTCTTTCTGATGAAACCATTGGGAAATTTTCCCAGGTCAAGCTTCAGGAGGTAAAGAAAGTCTCTTTAAACATTATATATGAGGATGAGCACATCCTTTTGGTAAACAAGCTGGCAGGCATGCTCTCCCAGAAAGCCAGGGAATCGGATGAATCCCTGGTGGAATACATGATCGATTATCTGGTATCAAGCGGACAGTTATCCACAGACCAGTTAAGGAGTTTCCGGCCTTCCGTGTGCAACCGTCTGGACCGGAATACCAGTGGTTTAGTGGTAGGAGGTAAGTCTTTAGCAGGTCTTCAGCTTATGTCTGCCTCCTTTAAGGACAGGAGCATTCATAAGTATTACCAGTGTGTGGTAAAGGGCAAGATTACAGACAGACAGGTGATCACCGGCTATTTGACAAAGTCGGAAGCATCTAATCAGGTGACGGTCCATAAGCAGGAGGTCCCGGGAAGCGCTCCTATTGTGACGGAATATGAGCCGGTTAAGTGGCATGAAGGTTATACCTCCTTAAGGTAACTCTGATCACAGGACGCACCCATCAGATCCGAGCTCATTTATCTTCCATCGGGCATCCTATCGTAGGAGATTATAAATATGGGGACACCAGGGTCAATGAGGAAGCAAAAAGACTTTACCATATCAATTCCCAGCTTCTCCATTCTTATCAGGTAACATTCCCTGAGCTGCCGGAGCCTCTTGCCTATTTATCAGGCCGCACCTTTTATGCGCCTCTGCCAAAGACCTTTTCAAAAATATGCAGGGACTGGAGATAGGAGCAGAGATGGGAACCTGGAATACCAGAGGGTTAAGAGGCTCTGCCCTTGAAGACCTGATTAACCGCAGCAATGAAAGCTACCGGGAAAAAGGATTGGCCCTGATTCAGAAGATACCGACGCCGATCACTCCCATTTCCATTGATAAGGAAAGCCGCCACATCACTCTTGCCTATTTTGACCAGAAGAGCACGGTGGATTATATTGGGGCCGTACAGGGGATTCCGGTATGCTTTGATGCAAAGGAATGTTCGGCCTCCACGTTTCCCCTTCAGAACATCCATCCTCACCAAGTCGCTTTTATGGAAGAGTTTGAAAGCCAGGGAGGTATTGCTTTTATCATTTTATCCTATACTCAGAAGGATGAGATTTATTATCTTCCATTTGACCGGCTGAAATTGTTCTGGAAGCGGATGGAGGATGGGGGGCGGAAAAGCTTTACCTACGATGAGGTGGATAAAACCTGGCAGATCCGGAGGTGCCGGGATATTTTCGTTCACTACCTGGAACTGATTCAAAAAGATTTGGATAGAAGAGATTGACAAGAACCACTTTTTCCCCTATAATTGACTACACGTTATCGAATTATCACTTTACCATAAGAAAGCGATATAAAATGATAAACCGTGAAAATAATTTTCTTCACTGCATTTATGGCGGCTTATCATGGAAGAGCAAAGCAGAAGACGGAGGTTATTATGGCAAATAAACTGTTACATACGCCGGATGGAGTCCGGGATATTTATGGAGCGGAGTGTACGAGAAAGGCTGCTGTACAGGAAAAGATGTTAAAGGTTTTCCATCTGTGCGGATATCAGGACATTGAAACTCCAACCTTTGAATTTTTTGATATTTTCAACGAATCCCGGGGAAGTGTCAAGGCAAAGGAGATGTTTAAGTTTTTTGACAGGGATAACCACACCTTAGTGCTCCGTCCGGATGAGACGCCTGCCATAGCCAGATGTGCGGCAAAATATTTTCTGGACGAGGATATGCCCATCCGTCTTTGCTATATGGAAAGAACCTTTATCAATAACTCCAGCTATCAGCAGGCTAAAGGAAGCCAGCCAGACCGGAGTGGAGTTTATTGGTGATGATTCTGCGGATGCAGATGCAGAGATCCTTTCCATGGTGATAGGGGCCTTGAAGGCAGCAGGGCTTACGGAATTTCAGGTGGAATTAGGTGAAATGGATTTTTTTAAAGGGCTCATAGAAGAGGCCGGCATGGACGAGGAAATGGAAGAGAGCCTAAGGGAGCTTATTGAAAATAAAAATTATTTTGGCGTAGAAGAACTGGTAATGGCCCAGCCCATTTCAGAGGAGTTAAAGCAGGTGTTTTTAAAGCTTCCGGAGCTGTTTGGCTCCCTGGATCAGATCCAGGCGGCTCGGGAACTGACTTCCAATCCTAGAGCGCTGAAGGCGATTGAGCGTTTGGAGGAGGTACACCGGATTCTTGAATATTACGGGCTTTCTGATTATGTTTCCTATGATCTTGGCATGCTGAGCCAGTACCAATATTATACCGGAATTATTTTTAAGGCCTACACTTATGGAACCGGAGATTATGTGGTCAATGGCGGCAGATATAATAAGCTCTTGGAACAGTTTGGAAAGGCTGCTCCTGCTGTGGGATTCGGAATATCGGTTGATGAGCTTTTACTGGCCCTTTCCAGGCAGAAGATCGAGATGAAGGTTGATCTGGTGAATACCATGATCCTTTATGAGAAGGAAGCCAGGGAAAATGCCATCCGCCTTTCCGGCCATTTCAGAGGTTCCGGCATGGCGGTCCAGCTCCAGCTGAAAGATCCGGCCCGTTCCATTGAAGACTATCAGGCATACGCACGGCGCAGGGATTTAAATAATCTGCTGTATCTGGATCACAGCGGTTTTTCCGTAAAGGTCATGAACCTTATTCTGGACCGCACAGATGAGATACCGTTGTCGGAATATTTGAGATAAATGGGGGAGCATATGAGATATCTGACTTTTGCCCTGGCAAAGGGGCGGCTTGCGAAACAATCACTTGAAATGTTCGAAAAAAATCGGGATTACCTGCGAAGAGATGAAGGACAAGGATTCCCGGAAGCTGATCTTCACCAACGAGGAGCTGGGCGTGCGGTTCTTTCTTGCAAAGGCCAGTGATGTGCCTACATATGTAGAATATGGGGCGGCTGATCTTGGTGTGGTGGGAAAAGATACCATCCTGGAAGAAGGAAGAAAGCTTTATGAGGTCATGAACCTGGGGATAGGAAATTGCAGAATGTGCGTCTGCGGCCCTCCATCGGCAGGGGAACTTTTAAAGCATCATGAAAGGATCCGTGTTGCCACCAAATATCCGGCTATTGCCAAGGACTATTTTTACAATAAAAAGCATCAGACAGTTGAGATCATAAAGCTTAACGGCTCCATTGAGCTGGCGCCTATTGTAGGGCTTTCTGAGGTCATCGTGGACATCGTGGAAACGGGAACCACCCTTAAGGAAAACGGACTTACGGTATTGGAGGAAATCTGCCCATTGTCTGCCCGCATGGTTGTCAACCAGGTAAGTATGAAACGGGAAAACGACAGGATCACAAAGCTGATCCATGATCTGCGTACCCTGCTGCAGGAGGAAAACCGATGAGAATTGTAAAACTTAACGAAACTTCCAGACAAAATATTCTTGCTGATTTATTAAAAAGAGATCCTAATAATTACGGCGCATATGCCGATACGGTTCAGGAAATCGTGGAAACGGTAAAAAGGGAGGGAGATAAGGCGGTATTTGCTTATACAGGAGAATTTGATAAGGCGGAAATAAACAAAGAAAACCTTAAGGTAACAGAGCAGGAAATTGAGGAAGCCATGAAGGAAGTGGATCCCGGGCTTATGGAGATCCTTCAAAAATCCATGAAAAATATCCGGCAGTTTCACGAAAAACAGAGGCAGTACAGCTGGTTTGACAGTAAACCGGATGGCACCATCCTGGGCCAGAAGGTCACACCCTTAGAAAGCGTAGGCGTTTATGTTCCAGGCGGAAAGGCTGCTTATCCGTCTTCGGTCCTGATGAATATCATTCCGGCAGAAGTAGCAGGAGTGAAACGCATTGCCATGGTGACTCCGCCGGGAAAGGATGGAAAGATCAATCCTGTTACATTAACGGCAGCTCATCTGGCGGGAGTTACGGAGGTTTATAAGGTGGGCGGAGCCCAGGCTGTGGCGGCCCTTGCCTTTGGAACGGAATCCATCCCTAAGGTCAATAAGATTGTAGGGCCTGGGAATATTTTTGTGGCTTTGGCAAAAAAAAGCGGTTTACGGGCATGTGAGCATTGACAGCATTGCAGGGCCAAGCGAGATCCTGGTGCTTGCAGATGAGAGTGCCAATCCCCGTTTTGTGGCGGCGGATTTGCTGTCCCAGGCAGAACACGATGAACTTGCTTCCGCTATTTTAGTAACCACCAGCATGGAGCTTGCTGAGCGGGTATCAGAGGAAATCGAAATCTTTACAAGAGAACTGCCGCGCAGGGAGATCATTGAGAAATCCCTGGATAATTACGGCTATATTCTTGTGGCAGATACCATGAAGGAAGCCATTCAGACTGTCAATGAGATCGCTCCGGAGCATTTGGAGATCATCACCAGGAATCCGTTTGAAGATATGACCAGGATTCAGAATGCAGGCGCAATCTTCATCGGGGAATACAGCTCAGAGCCTTTGGGAGATTATTTTGCCGGACCAAACCATGTGCTGCCTACCAATGGTACGGCTAAATTTTTCTCAGCCCTCAGTGTAGATGATTTTATAAAGAAATCAAGCATTATTTATTACTCAAAGGAAGCTTTGGAAGAGATCCACAAGGACATTGAAGCTTTTGCCGAGTCAGAGCATTTGACCGCCCACGCCAATTCTGTGAAAGTACGTTTCTCCACGTAAGCAATGAGCAGTGCGGAATAGGACAGGAGCGAGTAAAACCGCAGGTTTTGCGAGCGCCACTGCGGACTTATCCAACAATAAAGTGATGAAAGAAGGTTGAACGATGGGACGAAGTGCAGATATTTTCCGGGTAACCCGTGAGACAGATATCCGGCTGAACCTTGACTTAGATGGCAGCGGAAGGGCTGAGATCCATACGGGGATTGGATTTTTTGATCACATGTTAAACAGCTTTGCCCGTCATGGCTTTTTTGATTTGACCCTGTCGGTAAAAGGAGACCTTGAGGTAGATACCCACCATACCGTTGAAGATACAGGCATTGTCCTGGGAACTGCCATCAAACAGGCCCTTGGTGATAAAAAAATCCATAAAACGTTACGGCAGCATGATCCTTCCCATGGATGAAACTCTGGTCCTCTGTGCCGTTGACCTATCCGGCAGACCATATTTAGGCTACGATGTTTTGCTTACGGGAGAACGGGTGGGGGATTTTGAGACAGAAATGTTAAAGGAATTTTTCTATGCTGTTTCTTATGCTTCCGAAATGAACCTGCATATCAGGAAACTGGCAGGAGAGAATAACCACCATGTGATCGAGGGGGCTTTCAAGGCTTTTGCAAAGGCTCTTGATGAAGCAACGTCACCTGACCAGAGAATCTCGGGTGTATTGTCCACAAAGGGAACATTATAAAGGAGAATCCATATGCAGCTTTATCCAGCAATTGACTTAAAAGACGGGCAGTGCGTCCGTTTGAAACAGGGAGAATTTAAGGAGATCACCGTTTATTCCCAAAACCCGGAGGAAGTAGCTGCCCTCTGGCAGTCCCAGGGAGCCACGTTTCTTCATCTTGTGGACTTAGACGGGGCTTTGGCCGGCCGTTCTGTAAATGATAAGGTGATCAAAAAAATAACGGATACCGTTTCCATACCAATCGAAATAGGCGGCGGCATCCGAAGCGAAGAGGCGATTGAATCCATGCTTTCCCTGGGAGCTGCCAGGGTGATCATCGGGACAAAGGCCGCCGAAAACCCGGAATTTATCCGGGACATGGTGAAAAAGTTCGGGCAGGATCGGATCGTGGCAGGGGTTGACGCAAAGGATGGAATGGTGGCAGTAGAAGGCTGGGAAAAGATCAGCGGAATTTCCGCATCAGAGCTTTGTGGCAGGATGAAGGAATACGGCGTCCGCCATATCGTTTACACCGACATATCCAGGGACGGGATGATGACGGGGCCCAATGTGGAGTATACGAAAAAGCTGACAGAAGAAACCGGAATGAATATCATTGCATCCGGCGGAATGTCTTCCATGGAAGATTTAAGACAGCTTTACCATGCTGGTGTCCGCGGTGCGATCATCGGGAAGGCGTTGTATGAGAAACGGATCGATTTAAAGGAGGCCATTGAAGCCTTTGAAAAGCAGGATCATCAGGGGAGGATATGATGGAGTATAAAAAACTAATTGCAGGTTTTGGTATCAGGGAGGGGAAGGCAGTCAGGCTTGATGACCAAAAGGTATGTTATGGGGAAAATCTTTTGACTCTGGCCTGTTTTTACGGAGACAGCGGAGCTGATGAGCTTTTTCTCCATGATCTGTCTGAGTCAGAAGAAGATCATGAACGGACAATCGGCCTTATGAAGGAGATTGCAAGACTGTCTGATATTCCTTTAATCTTAGGGGGAAGAGTCAGGCGTTTTGAGGATGTGAAGAAATACCTTTATGCAGGTGCAAAGGCAGCGTTTCTTGACGTAAGCCTTGATGAAAATGTGGATTTGATGAAGGAGGCGTCAGACCGGTTCGGAGATGATAAGATTTATGCTTATCTCCCGGACTGTTCGTATTTGGAGCGGACCAAGGAATATGCCAGCTGGGAGCTTCCGTCATGATCCTTGGTGATATGGGAGTCACCGGGGAAAAGCTTCAGGCTGTTTCTGCCTGTGAAGAAGCCTTTTTGATCACCGGATGCGGTGAGGATGCAGAGCTTTTTGCCTATGCCCTTGGAATGGAAAATGTGAATGGCCTGGTGGGAAGCTTTGACGGGGAAGTGAACTGCATGGATTTAAAACAGGATCTAAAAGCCCTGGGAGTGGGAGTTGATACCTTTGAAAGCCCGGTAGGCTTTGACCAGTTTAAGCTGAATGATGATGGACTGATTCCTGTGATCACCCAGGATTACAGGACAGGAGAAGTGCTTATGCTGGCTTACATGAACGAAGAGGCATTTCATGAGACCCTTAAGACCGGCTGCATGACCTATTACAGCAGAAGCCGTGAAAGCCTTTGGCGGAAGGGAGAAACCTCGGGCCACTATCAGTACGTGAAGTCTCTGGCCCTGGACTGTGACAATGATACGCTGTTAGCGAAGGTGAACCAGATTGGAGCTGCCTGCCATACAGGGGCGAGAAGCTGTTTTTATCAGAATCTGGTAAAGAAGGAGTATCAGGAGAGCAATCCCTTAAAGGTATTTGAAGAGGTGTTTAAAGTAATTCTTGACAGAAAGACGAATCCAAAGGAAGGTTCCTATACCAATTACCTGTTTGACAAAGGTCTTGACAAGATATTAAAAAAAAGCTGGGGGAAGAGTCAACGGAAATTGTCATAGCAGCCAAAAACCAAAATCCAGAGGAAGTAAAATACGAAATTTCAGATTTCCTTTATCATATGATGGTGCTGATGGCTTATAAAGGCGTGTCCTGGGAAGATATTACCAGGGAACTGTCCAACCGTTAACCTGATAAAAACGCTGGAAAGGCTGCTCTCTTTTCCAGCGTTTTTGTGTACATAGAGTCATGGACAGCCTTATTGTTCCATGGTATAATAAAATAATTGAAATTATGGGAGGATATGGGAATGAAAGAACAGATGTCCGGCAGGATGAAAAGGATGACACGGATTTACAGCTGGGTGATGCCGGTCATTTTCCTGTATATCACTGCCGTTTCTTTTTTGGGGGCCGGAATGGGAATGAAGCTTTTAGGCAATACAAAACCTGATGTGGAACCCATAGAGTTTCATGTATATGATGGGGCAGATATTTACAGCAGGTTAAATGCCCAGATGATGACCCGGGAATTTGCGGCAGATTTTAAGGAAACAAATCATTATTACTTTGCTTATGATGAAAACCTTCTTCCCTATATTGTACAGGTCCATGGAGACTTGTCTGAGGAATATTTAAAGATTCAATCCTACTTGTACGATGAATCCGAGGAAGCGCCGGAGCCGGTGACATTTTATGGCATGTCATCGCCTATAAAGGATGATATCAGAGAGTATGCCATAGAAAGTTATAATGGCATGTGGGGAGAGGAACTTGTAACAGAGGATAATTTTTCGGATTATTTTGGAGAATACTATTTGGATACCACCAGAAAACCGGCCTCCAATGCTTCTGGAATGATTTCAACTGTTTTTTCCTTTGGATTTATAGCTGCCCTGGCAGGAACCCTGATTTTGGCAGGAAGTCTTAACAGCCAGAGATTTAAGAGAAGCCGGGCCACATTAAAGGCATGGCCGGCAGAAAAGCTGCTTGCATTAGACAGACAGCTTAATGAGGCTCTTACCACTTCTTATGAAAAGGAACAGCTTTATCTGACCAATGAATATATCATTGCCAATGCAGAGGGCTTTGATATCATCCCATACGAGGCCATTGAGCGGATTTACGATACTTCCTCTACAATAGGAAAAAGGCTTATGGCTGAAACAAAGGATCAAAGATACCATACCCTTGCTCTGGAAAAAGGAAAGGGACAAAAGAATAAGGAAGCGTTCCAGGAACTCATCAGTCAGGTGAAAAGGAAGGCTGCGGTTAAAAAAGAAGAATTTCCAGATCGTTTTTTTAACTGGGGAATATCACATGAGCTCTGAAAATATGGATTCGGAAGCAGTCCTTCAGGTATCCGCTGCTCTGGAGGAGAAGCCGTCTAATCTGCTTTTGGGCGTGATCGGCGCACTGTTTGCATCTCTTTTGGGAGTAGGACTGTGGGTACTCATCGGTCAGGTGGGATTTGTTGCCGGAATAGCCGGATTTGTTATGCTGAAGCTTGCTTTGGGCGGTTACCAGAAGCTTGGCGGTTCACTGGACAAAAAAAGGGGCCGTTATATGTCTTATCATAACAGCCGGTATGATCACTGGGGCAAATCTATTGGATTATGTAGTATCCATGACAAGGGCATACTTCCAATATGAAGCCAGTTTTGAAACTCTGGCCTATGTCTTTTCAAATTTTGGAACACTGATGTCTGATATGGATATGTGGAGAGGATTTTTCATTGATCTTGCCGTTGGTTATGGCTTGTCCATATGGTCCATGGCAGGCGCTATAAAAGCCATTTTAAGTATGGAAAAATAAAATATAGAAAAAGAGGCGGTTTTATTATGTCACAAGTGTTAGATAATTTTTTTAAAGTATATATCCTTTGACACCCAGTCTAAAGAGGATATGGAGGCAGTTCCAAGTACGGAAAAGCAGCGGGTATTAGCCATGGAACTGGTTTCCCAGCTTAAGGCCATGAAAGCGGAAAATGTCACGGTGGATGAGCACAGCTACGTTTATGCCACCATACCAGCCACCACAGATAAGGCTGTCCCGGTACTTGGTTTTATTGCCCACATGGACACAGCCCCAGCCTATTCCGGGGAATGTGTAAAGCCGCAGATCGTTAAAGACTATGACGGCGGCGATATTCTGATGAATAAAGAGACCGGCCTGATCATGAAAACCAGTGATTTTCCGGATCTTTTAAAGTATAAGGGACAGGACATTATTACAACAGACGGCACCACCCTGCTGGGGGCGGATGACAAGGCCGGAGTTGCTGAGATCATGGCTATGGCGGAGCATCTCTTATCCCATCCGGAGATACCTCATGGAACAATCCGAATTGGCTTTACACCGGATGAAGAGGTTGGAAGAGGCGCTGATTTCTTTGATGTAAAGGGCTTTGGTGCAGATGTGGCCTATACCGTAGACGGCGGCGGATTAGGAGAATTAGAATATGAAAATTTCAATGCTGCTTCTGCAAGAGTCATTGTCCATGGCTCCAGCATACATCCGGGATCTTCCAAAGGAAGAATGAGAAATGCCCTGCTGATGGCCATGGAGTTTCATAACATGCTTCCTTCCGCTGAAAACCCCATGTATACAGAAGGATATGAGGGATTTTACCATTTGGATTCCATGTTCGGAACGGTAGAGGAAGCCCGTATGGATTATATTATCCGGGATCACAGCAAAGAGAGATTTGAAGAGAAAAAGGCATTTATGGAGAGAGTGGCGGAATATCTCAACAGCCGCTATCTGGCTGGAACCATAGACCTTACATTAAAAGACAGTTACTTTAACATGAAGGAAAAAATCCAACCTCACATGTACCTGATCGACATTGCAAAGGCTTCTATGGAGGATATAGGAATAGAGCCTATGGTAACGCCTATCCGCGGTGGTACGGATGGAGCCCGCTTGTCTTATGAGGGCCTTCCCTGTCCAAACCTGTGCACAGGTGGCTATAACTTCCACGGTAAGTTTGAATTCATCCCGGTTCAGTCCATGGAAAAGGTAGTGGAGCTTCTTCTTAAGATCGTGGAGAAATTTGGGGAAAGAGAATAAAGAGCCAAATGGCATATTAAGTATGATGGTTTATTATTCGCAGCTGCATGAAAAAAAGCAAACAAAAGCCGATAACCAGGTTATTTTCAACAGGTTATCGGCTTTTTCTCTGTATTGCAGCAATAAATTTCAATGTAATGCTATCTGCGGTATTCCAAACACCATTTAATACAATAAAAAACTGTGGATACAACAAGCAATATTGTCAGCAGCAGTACGCTGACAAAATATATACTGATATTTTCATGGGTAAATAGTGCGAAAAATTTAACGCCTCCAATTATCGCTATAATAACAATCAAACCACCTACCAATATTTTATATGATGTTTTCACTGCTTCGGATACGATTACTTTTTCTCGTTCATCTGAAAATGACAGTTCGGAATTATCTTTTTTGTTCCATTTGAGTTTTTTTCCAGTAATATAATAAACAACGGGATATATAATCAGGTAAATAACCAGTAGTATGGGATAGATTGTAAAAGTTCCCCGAAACCCGGTGGTTTCAATCTGGTAAATTTCTGAAAAAGGAAACAAAAAAGTCAGGCCAAACAGTAGAAATAATATTATGTTACCAACACTTATAAATATAGTTTTTTTCATTAGATATTCTCCTTCTTAAATATTTGTTCAATCGGTGCTTCCAGCACCTCAGATATCCGCATAGCCAAAAGCAGAGAGGGTACATAACTGCCTTTTTCCAAAGAAATAATGGTTTGTCTGGTGACTCCAACGAGTTCAGCCAGTTTTCCCTGTGATATATCCTTTTGCGTTCGTAGATCTTTTACGGTATTAGATAATGTTTCCATAGTCTCCTCCTTTCAGCTATAGTATAGTTGATTTTACATGTAAAGTCAACTATACATATGAAAAAAAATAAAAAAGAGGTGATTTATCATCAATTGCAGCTTTACAATTGATTCCATATTCTATACCGACTTTTGTGATGGCAGAAGACGAGATTGAGATTGGAATGGGGAGTGCCGGTTATTATGGGCAAAGAAATAAAATATAGCTGACAGGAGAGCATAAATGACAATATTTCTGCCTTGAACTTTTCGCTATGCCGAAGGGGTCAGGGCAGAATTTTTTTGAGGAAAATGCCCCGGCCAATCCCACTGGTGACAACCACCCTTGTACTTACTGCGGGAATGTACTATAATGTTAGAAGTCCATGGGCATCAAGCAGTAGGGAGATATTAGCATATGAGAAATGAATCAAAAATAAAGTTTACTGACCACATCGGATTTCACATGCTTTTGGCAGCAACAGGCGGACTTATGGATGCGTATTCTTATGTTGAAAGAGGCAATGTATTTGCCACGGGCCAGACCGGGAATTTTGTGTTGGTTGCAATCCGGTTTCTCTCAAAGAATTATAAAGGAATGGGTGAGGCATGTGTGCCGATCGGAGCATTCTGGATAGGCATTTTCCTTGCGAGACATTTTTATTATAAAATTTATAATGAGAAACACACCAATTGGATATCAGGTATTTTATTTCTGGAAATTGCCGTATTATTTTTGGTCGGCTTTATCCCCAATACCCTGCGCATCTGTTTGCCAATACGGCAGTATCATTTGCCGCAGCGGTTCAATTTTGTACTTTTCGAAACTTTGGAGGGAATGCCACCTACGCGCCGGTCTTTTGTACGGGTAATATGCGTTCCTGTGCGGAAATGTATTACGAAGGCTTTGTCAGAAATAACAGAAGGTGCCGGAAAAGGGCATATCATTACACTGGAATCCTGTCAGCGTTTTTTGTCGGAGCACTTTTGGGAGCAGGGTTGTCTGTATGGCTGGGAGAAAAAGCGATTTGGATGGCTTGCCTGCTGTTATTTGTATCATGGAAAACAGTTGACGTACAAAAGAAAGGCCAAAAAGCAAGGCAGCCTCTGCTTTTGTAAACGGCGGGATCCCGGGAACGTAAAAAAAAGACCCCATGGATCACTGCCTTTTTCTGTGCTCACTGGTTTTTTCCGTGTCTGGGGGTTCCCACAGGTAATTTAGGAGTTGATTAATCACCGAAAGTATCCTATAATTATGCAAAGTATCATCATGTAATGATTTGCTGGAAAAAAATAAAGAGACTGCAATTCTACTAAAAAGATTCATAAACTGCAAATAATAAAAAGGAATGACCATGAGAAAACTAGCATTAAGCGATGAGATTTTATTAAGTATTGAAAAACCGGCCCGCTATATCGGCGGCGAGGTAAATATGGTAAAAAAAGGACTTGTCTGCCGTGGACATCCGCTTTGCCATGTGTTTCCCTGATGTTTATGAGATCGGGATGTCCCACCTGGGAATGCAGATTTTATATGATATGTTTAACCGCAGAGAGGATATTTACTGTGAACGCATCTTTTCACCCTGGACGGATTTAGACCAGATCATGAGGGAGCAGAATATTCCTCTTTTTGCTTTGGAATCCCAGGACCCTGTTAAGAAATTTGATTTTATCGGAATCACCCTCCAATATGAAATGTGCTATACAAACATCCTGCAGGTTCTTGATTTGGGACAAATCCCCCTTCACTGGGCGGACCGGACAGAGGAAGATCCCATTATCATAGGAGGCGGACCATGTGCATACAATCCTGAGCCTTTGGCGGAGTTCTTTGACATGTTCTACATCGGCGAAGGGGAAACCGTTTATTTTGAGCTTATGGACCGTTATAAGGAAAATAAGAAAAACGGAGGAAGCCGCCGGGAATTTCTGGAGATGGTCTCGGAGATTGATGGCATCTATGTTCCGGCTTTTTATGATGTGACCTATAAAGAGGATGGCACCATAGAGAGCATGAAGCCTAACAATCCTCATGCAAAGGAAAAAAATAACAAAGCAGCTGGTTGTTACCATGGATGAGGCTTATTATATTGAAAAGCCGGTGGTTCCTTTTATCAAGGTGACCCAGGACAGGGTGGTCCTGGAAGTCATGAGGGGCTGCATCAGGGGCTGCCGTTTCTGTCAGGCCGGCAATGTTTACCGTCCTTTAAGGGAACACAGCCTGGAATATTTAAAGGATTATGCCTGTAAGCTGTTAAAGAGCACCGGGCATGAGGAAATTTCCCTAAGCTCTTTAAGCTCCAGTGATTACAGCCATTTAGAGGGAATTGTGAATTTCCTCATTGATGAATTTAAGGACAAGGGGGTCAATATTTCCCTGCCTTCCCTTCGTATCGACGCTTTTTCCCTTGATGTCATGAGCAAGGTCCAGGATATCAGAAAGAGCAGCTTAACCTTTGCCCCTGAGGCTGGTTCCCAAAGGCTTCGTGATGTAATTAACAAGGGGCTGACAGAAGAGATCATCTTAAAAGGAGCGGGAGAAGCCTTCCAGGGCGGCTGGAACCGGGTAAAGCTTTACTTTATGCTGGGACTTCCTACTGAAACCGTAGAGGATATGGAAGGGATTGCAGAGCTGTCGGAAAAGGTGGCAGAGGTCTACTATGAGATTCCAAAGGACCAGAGAAACGGAAAAGTCCAGGTAGTAGCAAGCTCCTCCTTCTTTGTTCCAAAGCCTTTCACACCGTTCCAGTGGGCGAGGATGTGCACAAAAGAGGAATTCTTAGAGAGAGCCTATATTGTTAAAGACAAATTTAAAAAGATGCTGAATCAGAAGAGCTTAAAATACAATTATCATGAAGCTGATTTGACGGTCCTGGAAGGCGTTTTGGCCCGCGGGGACAGAAAAATCTCCGCTCTGATTGAAGAAGTCTATAAAAACGGTGCTATTTATGATTCCTGGTCAGAACATTTTAAAAATGATATCTGGATGAAGGCATTTGAAACCTGCGGCTTAGATGCGGATTTCTATACGGTCAGAGAAAGAGGCTTAGAAGAAGTGTTCCCCTGGGACTTTATTGATGCAGGTGTGTCAAAAGAGTTTTTAAAGAGAGAATGGCAGAATGCCATCAATGAGAAAGTCACCCCCAACTGCAGGGAGAGATGTTCAGGCTGCGGGGCTATGGATTTCAAGGGAGGTGTCTGCTATGAAGCTTAGAATCAAATTTTCCAAGCAAGGTCCAGTCAAATTTGTGGGTCATCTGGATATCATGCGTTATTTCCAGAAGTCCATGAGAAGGGCTGGCATTGATATCAAATACAGCGAAGGCTTCAGCCCCCATCAGGTCATGTCTTTTGCAGCACCTTTAGGAGTGGGGCTTACCAGCAATGGAGAATACATGGACATTGAAGTTCATTCCATGGAAGATTGCAAAACCATGATGAACCAGTTAAATGAAGTAATGGCAGAGGGAATCCGGATCACGGAATGCCATATGCTTGATGAACGGGCGAAGAACGCCATGTCACTGGTTGCTGCAGCGGACTATACCCTGACGTTCCGGGAAGGAAAGCAGCCAGAAGATCTGGATTCATTTTTAAAGGGCCTTTCGGAGTTTGTGGAGCAGGATCATATCCTCATTACCAAAAAGACGAAAAAAGGCGAAAAAGAAGTGGACTTAAAAGATTTTATCTATGAACTCTCGGTCCAGGGAGAGGCCATCTTCATGAAGGTGTCTGCCGGAAGCGCAGATAATTTAAAGCCTGAGCTGGTGATGGAGGCTTATTATCAGTGGCTGGGACAGACCTGCCCGGAGTTTGCCTTCCAGATCCAGAGAGAAGAGGTCTACGGCAACACGGGAGATGAGGAACATAGAATACTTGTGCCTTTAGGGCTTATAGGAGAATCCCTTGAATAAGTTAATCATAACAAGATGGAACGGCTCGGTCATCACCCTTTTTCAGTCAGGAAAAGAAACGGTTCAGGTGGACATTGAGCCGGAGGAAAACCAGTCCGTTTTGGGCAACATCTATATCGGAAAAGTTAATCACATCGTTAAAAACATCAATGCTGCTTTTGTAGATATGGGAGGGGGACAGATGGGATATTTAAGCCTGTCTGACGCCAGCATCCATTTCGCAGACCAGAGGCCCTTTGACGGAAGACTGCGCCAGGGTGATGAAATCATCGTTCAAGTAGAACGGGATGCAGTGAAGACAAAGGCTCCGGTTCTCACCGGAAACTTAAATTTCACCGGCCGCTATTTCGTCCTGACCTCTGGAAAGAAGCAGATTGGCTTTTCGACTAAGATTACGGACCAGGCATGGAAACAGGATATGAAGCCATTTCTGGAATCAAGGAAAGAAGAAGACTTCGGCATAATTGTCCGCACCAATGCCTATAAGGTTCCAAAAGAGGAACTGGAATCGGAACTGATCCAGTTAAAGGAATCTTTTAAGATGATGCTGGACAATGCAAAACACAGAACCTGTTACAGCCTTCTTTACAGCTCGGCTCCTTCCTACTTAACTGGCTTAAGGGACAGCCTTAAGTCTTCCCTGGAAGCAGTCATTACTGATGAACCGGATATTTACCAGGCTGTAAAAGAATATCTTACCCAGTTCCAGCCGGAAGACTTAGGACTTCTTACATGGTATGAGGACAGTCTGCTTCCCTTAAGAAAGCTTTACCGGATAGAAAAGACCATGGAAGAGGCCTTGGGGAAAAGGGTCTGGCTGAAATCAGGAGGTTACCTGGTCATCGAACCTACAGAAGCCTGGTAGTCATTGATGTAAATACAGGAAAGTATTCCGGGAAAAAAAGAACTCAGGGAAACCATCAAAAAGGTTAACTTAGAGGCTGCCGAGGAAATCGGGCATCAGCTGCGTCTCAGGAATTTATCTGGTATCATTATTATTGATTTTATTGATATGGAAGCAGAAGAAGACAGGCGAATCCTTATGGAACGTCTGGAGGGGATTTTATCCAAAGATCCGGTCAAGACGACTGTTGTTGAAATGACAAAATTAAACCTGGTGGAAGTGACCAGAAAAAAAATACGAAAGCCTCTTTATGAGCAGGCAATGCAGATGAAGGAGAAGGTTTCATTATGAAGATCATTATAGTGGGTTGCGGTAAGGTGGGAGTGACCCTGGCAGAGCAGTTAAATAACGAGCATCACGATATTATGCTCATTGATAAAAACGCCGATGTCATTAACTCTGTTACAGAGAGAATAGACGTTATGGGCGTCGTGGGAAATGGGGCGGTTTATAAAGTACAGATGGAGGCAGGAATTCAGGAGACAGATCTTTTGATTGCCACAACCAATTCCGACGAGCTGAATATGCTTTGCTGCATGATTGCAAAAAAAGCAGGAGACTGCCATACCATTGCCAGGATCCGTAATCCGGAATATCACTCTGAAATCAACTATATCAGGGAGGAACTGGGACTTTCCTTGGCCATTAACCCGGAGATGGCTGCGGCTATGGAAATCTCCAGGCTGCTGCGTTTTCCATCTGCAATCAAAATTGATACCTTTGCCAAGGGCAGGATTGAGATCTTAAAATTCCGTGTACCTGATCACTCCATCCTTCATAACATGAAGGTGCGGGAGGTCCTGACCGCGCTTCACTGCAATGTGCTGATCTGTGCTATTGAGCACGGCAGCGAAGTCATCATACCAAGCGGTGAATCCGTTATGGCGGCAGGAGATAAGATATCCTTTATCGCCTCCCCTGCGGAAGCCAACGAATTCTTCAAGCAGGTAGGGATTGATAACAATACAATTCGAACAGCAATGCTGGTAGCGGCGGAAAGATTACATATTACGTTGCCAAATTATTGGAAAACACAAAGATTAACGTTAAGATTCTGGAGCAGAATATGGAACGCTGCAATGAGCTGAGCGAGCTTCTGCCAAGGGCCATGGTCATTCATGGGGATGCCTCCAATCAGGAGCTGCTTCTTCAGGAAGGAATCGGACAGATCGATGCTTTTGCTTCTCTTACGGGCTTTGACGAAGAAAACATCATGCTTTCACTTTACGCAGCAAGCCAGTCCAAGGCAAAGCTTATTACTAAGGTGAACCGGATCGCATTTGAAAATGTCATTGATTCCATGAATTTAGGCAGTGTGATTTATCCCAAGCTCATTACCGCTGAAACCATTCTCCAGTATGTCCGTGCCATGCAGAATTCTATGGGAAGCAATGTAGAAACCCTTTATAAAATTGTGGCGGACAGGGCGGAAGCTTGGAATTCCGTGTGGCAAATGAGTCAAGTATCGTAGGGATACCACTTGAAACGCTTGAGCTTAAAAATAACCTGCTTGTAGCCTTTATCAACCGGAATGGGCGTTTTATCAGTCCCCGTGGAAAGGACACCCTGGAAGAAGGCGACCGGGTAATCGTGGTCACCACGGTGACCGGGCTCAATGATTTGAAGGACATACTAAGGTAGGAAAAGGCGAAAAGGCTATGAATAAAAAAAGTTATCATTTATCTGATGGGCTGGATTTTAAATATTGAGGCAGCTTTTATGTTGCTGCCGTGTATCACAGCATTGATTTATAAGGAAACCGGCGGTTATTGGTTTCTGGCAGTTATGGCGGTCTGCGGAAGCATCGGGTTTATTTTTACCCGCAAAAAGCCTGAAAACATGGTTTTCTTTGCAAAAGAAGGTTTTGTTACCGTTGCACTAAGCTGGATCGTATTAAGCTTTTTTGGGGCAATGCCCTTTTATTTAAGTGGGGAAATCCCCAGGTTTGAAGACGCCATGTTTGAGGTTATTTCCGGCTTTACCACAACAGGCTCCAGTGTTTTGCCGGATGTGGAATCTCTTTCCCATTGTATGATCATGTGGAGGAGCTTTACCCACTGGATTGGTGGCATGGGGGTTCTGGTATTTATTTTATCCATCCTTCCTCTTGCCGGCGGTTATAATATGTACATTATGAAGGCGGAAAGCCCCGGCCCTTCCGTAGGAAAACTGGTGCCCAAGGTGCGGACGACTGCTAAAATCCTTTATACGATCTATTTATTTATGACAGTGCTGCAAGTCATCCTTCTGCTGATAGGAGGTATGCCCCTTTTTGACTCACTGGCAATCAGCTTTGGTACAGCCGGTACAGGCGGATTTGGTATTAAGAATAGCAGCATGGCTTTTTATGACAGCTATTATCTGCAGGGAGTTGTTACCGTATTTATGATCTTATTTGGTATCAACTTTAATGTGTATCACCTGCTTTTAACCCGCCATCCAAAGGATGCTTTCCGCTGTGAGGAAGCCAGGGCATATCTGGGAATCATTGCGGTGTCTGTTCTGTTTATTACATTAAACATCCGCGGCAGCTTTGGAAGCCTGTTTTCCGCTTTTCATCATGCGGCCTTCCAGGTGGCTTCGATTATCACCACAACAGGTTATTCCACCGTTGACTTTGATTTATGGCCGGAATTTTCAAAAGGGATCCTGGTTGCTCTCATGTTTATCGGTGCCTGCGCAGGAAGTACGGGCGGAGGCTTTAAGGTATCACGAGTCGTTATCCTTTTAAAGGCTGTTAAAAAGGAACTGGCATCCATGATCCATCCCAGAAGCGTGAAGATCATAAAGCTGGAGGGAAAGCCCGTTGAACATAATGTGCTCCGGTCCATCAATACATTTTTAGGTGCTTATATCGTGATTTTTACAGTTTCCGTTCTGCTGGTCAGTCTGGATAACTTTGATTTCACCACCAATTTCACCGCTGTAGCAGCAACCTTTAATAACATCGGGCCAGGACTGGCAGGAGCCGGTCCTCTCCAGAACTTCTCCCATTTTTCTGCTTTGTCCAAATATGTTATGATGTTTGACATGCTGGCGGGGCGTTTGGAGGTATTCCCAATGCTATTGATTTTTGCACCGTCTACATGGAAAAATAACTAATAAAGGAAAAGGCCGCAGATTTTTAAAGCTCTGCGGCCTTGGTTCGTAGATAGAAAAATGAAATGTTACTGGGTTTCCTTTGTGCATTTTTCCGGAAGACTGGTGTTTCCGTTATGGTTGCCGCAGTAAACCCCTTTCTTTATTGGCGCGAATAAAAAGCCCAGGACGCAGCCCAATAAAAGTGCCGATACGATTGATAATCGTTTTTCAGCTAAACTCCATTCTCTGTTAAAAAAAGATTCTCATAGTTTAATCTCCTTTCATTTGCTTATGAAAATTTTTAGGTTCATAACTGTTCTTATAATAAAAATGATCATGATGATAATATACAGAATCATGGCGGCCATGGCACCGGAAGGATGGCAGCACAGTAGGCCAAATGTTTCTTTTGCTGACAACATGTCCATGACAAAAGCTGGTAAATATATGATTATAAATACCAGGCTGTTTTTATTCGTATCCCCTTGTTTTATCCTACGGCTTCTATTATACTAGGTGTCAGAAAGAAATACAAGAAAAAGCCAGGCTGCAGGCGGGAAAGCTGATTATTTTTATTTAAAAGATATTGACAGAACAGTTAGGGAATGATATATTAGTACAGTATGCCGCACAATGAGGTTTATAAGTTTCTGGATTTTTCTGGAACACCACAGTTGGCGAGTAATGATAATAGGAGGTGCCATATGTACGCGATTATTGCAACAGGTGGAAAGCAGTACAAAGTAGCGGAAGGCGATATCATTAAAGTAGAAAAGCTTGGTGTTGACGCTGGCGAAGCTGTCACATTTGACCAGGTACTTGTTGTAAACAATGGTGAATTAGCTGTTGGCTGCCCGACCGTAGCAGGTGCTACCGTAACAGGTACAGTTGTAAAGGAAGGCAAAGCTAAGAAAGTTATTGTTTACAAGTATAAGAGAAAATCCGGATACCATAAGAAAAATGGTCACAGACAGTCTTATACTCAGGTTAAGATCGAAAAGATCAATGCTTAATTATGATAAGAGTAACCGTAATGGTTGATTCAGAACAGCATTATGCAGGAATTCAGATGTTGGGACATGCCGGTTTAGCTGATGATCATCAGGAAGGGCAGGAACTTGTCTGTGCTGCGGTGTCAGCGCTTACATTTAACATGGCCAACAGCGTGGAACAGTTTACAGAAGATTCCTTTGAAGTGGATCAGGAGGAAAAGACAGGTGCTTTTCAATTCCGTTTTACTTCAGATATAAGTTCAGGATCACAACTCCTCATGAATTCTTTGGTATTGGGATTACAGGATATTGAAGAAGAATATGGAGAACCATATATTAAAATCCGATTTAAGGAGGTGTAAGTAATGTTAAGAATGAACCTTCAATTTTTCGCTCATAAAAAGGGTGTTGGTTCTACCAAGAACGGTAGAGATTCCGAGTCTAAGAGATTAGGCGCTAAGAGAGCTGATGGTCAGTTCGTATTAGCTGGCAATATTCTGTACAGACAGCGCGGAACTCACATTCATCCAGGCATCAACGTAGGCCGTGGCGGTGATGATACATTATTCGCTTTAGTGGATGGCGTTGTAAGATTTGAGAGAAAAGGCAGAGACAAAAAGCAGGTTTCTGTTTATCCAAAAGCAATTAACGAATAATTGGACCGGCTTCATACCTTAAACGTATGGAGCCGTTTTTTTAAGATACAGGAACTGCCTGGCTGCCTGTATTCAAAAATTCGCTGCTCATGCTCAATTTAGGGTTGAACCCTTTAAGAAAGGGGCTTAACCCTTTAAAGGAAAGGGTTAAGCCCTAATTTAATCGAAAAGAAAGGTAACAGGTGAATGAATGTTTGCCGATAGAGCAAAAATATTTATTAGATCCGGAAAAGGCGGCGATGGCCATGTCAGCTTCCGGAGGGAACTTTATGTTCCGTGCGGCGGTCCTGACGGAGGTGACGGAGGCCGCGGCGGTGATATTGTATTTGAGGTAGATGAAGGCCTAAACACATTAAGTGATTTCCGGCATATTCGCAAATATACCGCACAGGATGGGGAATCAGGCGGAAAACGCCGCTGCCATGGTAAAGATGGCAGGGATCTGGTGATCAAGGTCCCGGAAGGTACGGTACTCAAGGATTTTGAATCCGGAAAAGTTATAGCAGATATGTCCGGCGAGAACCGCCGGGAAGTTATTTTAAAGGGAGGCAGAGGCGGACAGGGAAATATGCATTATGCAACCCCCACCATGCAGGCTCCCAAATACGCCCAGCCTGGACAGGCTTGTCAGGAACTCTGGATCCAGCTTGAATTAAAGGTTATTGCGGATGTGGGACTGGTTGGTTTCCCAAATGTTGGAAAATCCACACTTCTTTCCAGAGTCAGCAATGCAAGACCTAAAATAGCCAATTACCATTTTACAACCTTAAATCCCCATTTGGGAGTTGTGGATGTGGATGGAGGAAAGGGCTTTGTTATGGCTGACATTCCAGGGCTTATTGAGGGTGCTTCTGAGGGCGTTGGATTAGGACATGATTTTCTCCGCCATATTGAACGGACAAGAGTCCTGGTTCATGTAGTGGATGCTGCATCTACGGAAGGCAGGGATCCCATTGCGGATATCCATGCAATTAATAAGGAGTTAGAGGCTTATAATCCGGAGTTGATGGAACGTCCTCAGATCATTGCAGCCAATAAGACTGATGCAATATATGATGACGGTGATGATCCGGTTGAAAGGCTTAAGGCAGAATTTGAACCTCGGGGTATTAAGGTGTATCCTATATCCGCAGTAAGCGGTCAGGGCGTAAAAGAACTGTTATATGCCATTTATGAGCTGCTTCAGACTGTGAATTTAAGTCCGATCATATTTGAAAAGGAATTCGATGTTAATAGCCTGGCTTATACACTGCTTCCTTATACTGTAGAAGTTACAGAAGATGGTGTATACGTGGTAGAAGGTCCCCGCATTGAAAAGATGTTAGGCTACACAAATCTGGAATCAGAAAAAGGCTTCAGCTTCTTCCAGAAATTCTTAAAAGAAAACGGAATTTTAGACGAGCTTGAACAGGCGGGAATTGAAGAAGGAGATACGGTCCGCATGTATGGTCTTGAATTTGACTATTACAAATAACGAGGAGAATAATATGACGAGTAAGCAGAGATCCTATTTAAAGGGATTGGCGATGAATATAGATCCTATCTTCCAGATTGGAAAATCCAGCCTGACACCGGAGATCACCAATGCGGTTGCAGAGGCGCTGGAAGCCAGAGAGTTAGTAAAAATTACTGTGCTCAAGAATTGTCTGGATGATGGAAGCAGCATTGCTGCAGTGTTATCAGAAAGGACCCATTCCGAAGTCGTTCAGGTGATTGGAAGGAAGATCGTTCTTTATAAGCAGGCGAAAGAGGAGAATAAGAGGAAGATCGTGCTTCCTAAATAATCCTGTTTCATTTTGGGGTCAGGGAGTCGAAGATTATGGGTAAAATTGGTATTATGGGCGGTACATTTGATCCGATCCACAATGGACACTTGATGATTGGCGGTCAGGCGTATAAGGAATACGGCTTAAAAGAAATCTGGTATATGCCTTCCGGGCATCCGCCTCACAAAAAGAACCGTAATGTGGCAGAACCGGCCATGCGCCTTGCCATGACGGAACTCGCCGTGAAAGATCATGAAGGTTTTGTCTGTTCGGATTTTGAGATAAGGCGGAATGGGTATACGTATACGGCGCAGACATTAAGATTGCTGCGGAAAGAACATCCGGAGCATTCCTTTTATTTTATCATTGGAGCTGATTCTTTATATGAAATTGAGAATTGGTATGAGCCGGATCAGGTGCTGGCCCAGGCAGTCATACTGACCGCCAGGCGGGAATATGAGGAAGCGGACCGTTCCATGGACAAGCAGATTGCTTATCTGGCCTCCAAATATGGCGCAGATATCCGCATGCTTCACTGCGGAGAAATGGACATCTCTTCTGCAGAATTACGCCGCATGATTGCCAGAGGCCAATCCATAGCAGACTATGCACCGCGGGAGGTCATTGAGTATATCAGCGCCCACGGTTTATATCAGGAGTTAGAATCATGAAAGATCTGATCTTAGAGTTAAGAAGTGATTTAAAGGGAAGATTAACTCCTTCCAGGTTTGAGCATACGGTCAGTGTATCATTTATTTGCACCGCATTGGCGATGCGCTATGGATATGACTTAAATAAAGCGGAGCTGGCCGGCCTGCTTCATGATTGTGCCAAGCCTTATGGAGATGACGAGATTATCAGAAAATGCAGGAAACAGAATCTTCCATTAACTGACGATGAATTAAAGGCTCCGGTAGTGCTCCATGCAAAATATGGGGCATGGCTGGCAGAGCATAAATACCGTATAAATGACGGAGAGATCATAAATGCCATCCGTTGGCATACCACCGGAAGACCGGAGATGTCAACATTGGAGAAAATCGTTTTTACTGCGGATTATATTGAACCCAGACGTGACAGGGCAATGAATCTGGCTTTTGTACGGTCTGTGGCTTTTGTAGACTTAGATGAGTGCGTTTATCAGATCCTTAAGGAAACCTTGGATTATCTGGAAGGAAAAGGCAATTTTGTGGACTCCATGTCAAAACAGGCATATGCTTATTATAAGCAGGTTCACGAAAACAAGAAGGGAGAGCAAGGATGAATCAGTCAGTTGAGATGGTAAAAACCGCTTATGCGGCTTTATCGGATAAGAAAGGGGAAGATATCAGAATCATTGATATCTGCAAAGTATCCGTAATGGCAGATTATTTTATTATTGCCAGCGGTACCAATGCAAATCAGGTTCAGGCCATGGTTGACAATGTAGAGGAAGAACTTGGAAAAAAAGGGATTTGTCTGCAAACAGGTGGAAGGCTATCAGTCTGCCAACTGGATACTCATGGACTACGGCGATATCATCGTCCATGTGTTTGACCGTGAAAATCGTTTGTTCTATGATCTGGAAAGAATCTGGAGAGATGGAAAGACAATTGAAGCTGAAGATTTGGAAGCTTTATCATAAAAACGGAAATTAATTGGGTAAAACGGCTTAACAGAACCTGTGAGCCGTTTTTTTTGCTGCAATTTTATAGAAGCATGAAAAGAATGAAAATTATCAGCTTTATTCAGAATCAGTATGCTTTATTTAATATCTTAAAATAACGAATCAATAGATGTTTTATCTAACCGATAGTTACATAATATAATTATGTAACTATCGGTTAGAATTATGTTTCCCATCTAAAATCTCAATGAATTCCCAAACGGAACAAACCGATTACTTTACCCAGGATTTCCACGTTGTCTACAATAATCGGGTCCATGGTATCATTCTCCGGCTGCAGGCGGTAATGCCCTTTTTCTTTAAAAAAAACGTTTTACAGTTGCAGAATCATCAACCAATGCCACCACGATTTCTCCGTTATTGGCTGTTGGACAGTGTTCAACAATAATCTGATCACCCTCGAGAATGCCTGCGTTGATCATGCTGTTTCCCTTAACTTTTAACATAAAGGTCTCGGCGTTTGGGAGAATGTCTGCAGGTATGGGATAATAGTTTTCAATGTTTTCCTCTGCATAAAGAGGCTGTCCGGCAGCTACGGTTCCAAGCAGCGGAACATTTACAACCTCCCGGCGTGTCAGCTGGAAACAATCGTCTATGATCTCGATGGTTCTGGGCTTGGTAGGATCCCTTCTTATGTATCCCTTTTCCTCAAGCGTTTCCAGGTGGGAGTGGACGGATGATGTTGATTTTAAACAGACGGCTTCGCAGATCTCCCTGACTGCCGGCGGATAGCCCTTCTTTAGAATCGTTTCCTTTATATATTCTAAAATTTCCTTCTGTTTTGGGGTAATTCTCTCTTGTGCCATGGTCCGGCCTCCTCAATCCTTATTCATTAAGTCTATAGTAACATATGTTCGAAAAAAATGCAAACCTTTGTTCGAAAAAATGCAAAACCAATTGACAAACGTATGTTCGGAATGATATGATGAGGACAGAAAAAGAACTTACGTTCTGTTTGGGACTGTTTTAGAGGAGGTATGCATATGATAAAGCAATTGATTGCACTGTCACTGGTCGTTTTGCTTGGTTCCCACTTTTTTGGTAATTCCATAATGAATGCCCTTGCCGGAGAGACGGAAGGGCCGGCGGCCGAGAAGTATTATACCAGCATTGAGATACAAAAAGGGGACAGCTTATGGAGCATTGCCGGAACGTATTTGGAAAACAGCGGAATGACCACTGCCCAATATGTGAAAGAATTAAAGAATATAAATGGATTAAAGGAAGATACCATTCACAGCGGACAGTATCTGACTGTTATCTACTTTGCATCAGAATCTGATTCAGGAGTAAGGTAAGTGGGGCGACAAGGAAGCCGCTATTTTTAAATCCATTGATTTTATTGAAATTATACCTTAGAATAATAGAAGCACCGTCTGCTTAAGAGGTGTTTTTAAGCTCAGAATTATTCTTATAGTCAAAGGATTTAATATAATTATGAAGATAACTTTCGGAATTCTGGCTCATGTAGATGCCGGAAAAACCACTTTTTCAGAGCAGGTATTATACAGAGAAGGAGTAATCAGAGCTCTGGGCCGTGTAGATGCTAAAAACGCATGTATGGATCATGATGACATTGAAAAGGCGAGGGGAATAACTATATTTTCAGATATGGCCGGTTTTACTCATGGTGATGATACCTATTATCTGATTGATACTCCCGGTCATACAGATTTTTCGGCCGAGATGGAACGGGCCCTGGAGGTAATGGACTATGCGGTCTTAATGATTAACGGGACGGATGGAATTCAGGGTCATACAGAAGCCATCTGGAACCTTCTGGAGCGATATAATATTCCTGTTTTCTTATTTGTCAACAAGCTTGATGTGATTTCGGCATCTTATGAAAGAGTTTTGTCTGAGGTGCGTGAACGCTTTTCTGCCAATATTCTGGATTTTAAAAACATCAGCTTTAAGAAAGGAAGTGAAGGCACCCTGACAGACGATATCATTGAGAATGTATCTGAATGGGATGAAACATTACTTGATAAATGGTTGAATGGGGCTATTACTTTTGAAGACCTGCGGCCTGCAGTGGTTTCTCAGATTAAAACCGGCGTTTATTCCCCTGCTTTGGCGGCTGCGCTCTGAATGGAGAGGGAATAGAACCGTTTCTTGATTCCTTTTATTGTTTCACAGAAACTTCCTATCCGGTATCAGCTCCTTTTAGTGGGAGAGTGTTTAAGATCCGTTATGACGGCCATGGAGAGCGAATGACGTACTTGAAGATATTAAGCGGCTCTCTCAATGTCAGGGATTCCTTATTAACAGATGAGAAGGTACATCAGATAAGGGTTTTTCAAGGGGAACGGTTTACAGCCCTTCAGAAGGCTTCTGCAGGAGACGTGGTAGCCGTTACCGGGCTTCGGACTGCCAAAGCAGGCCAGGGACTTGGAGAGTGCTGTGATACGGTGGAGCCGGCACTTCAACCTGCCCTTCAGGCAAGGGTTCTGTACCCGCCTGAAGTTCCTGACCGGACAATCTTACAGATGTTTTACATTCTGGAAGAGGAAGAGCCTGCGTTAAGTGTGGTATGGGAAGAGTCTTTGCGGCAATTAAAAATAAATATCATGGGAAAAATTCAGCTTGAGGTTTTGGAACAGGTTGTTTTAGAAAGATTTCAGGTGAAGGTATCCTTTGGACAGCCTGAGATCATATATATGGAAACAATAGCGGAACAGGTTACAGGATACGGACACTTTGAGCCACTCCGCCATTATGCGGAAGTGGCATTGAGAATAGAACCGGAGAGAGAGGGAAGGGAATTTCATTTGAGAGTCAATGTCATGTGGACAGGCTTGGGATCAATTATCAGAATCTTGTACGTACCCATGTTTTTGAAACCGTTCATAAAGGAGTTCTAACCGGATCTGAACTGACGGATGTTAAGATTATTCTGGTTGATGGGATTTCTCATATCAAGCATACGGAAGGCGGTGATTTCCGGGAGGCAGTATACCGGGGGATCCGTCAAGGGCTTATGAAGGCCAGAAGCCTCCTTCTGGAGCCTTATTACAGCTTTGCGATATCAATTCCGGATCCCTTAACAGGAAGAGTATTAAATGACATTACAAGGTATTCCGGCCGGTTCGAAGCTCCGGTTCCGGACGGTAGCGGGAGAACGGTAATAAGAGGTCTGGGTCCTGTTGGATCTTTTATGAATTACGGAGAAGAACTGATGATAATGACCGGTGGCAAAGGAAGTATATCTATGGTATTTTCTCATTATGATATATGTCATAATCAAGATGAGGTTCTAAATCACTATCAATATAACCCAAATGAGGATACTGATAATCCTTCCTGTTCCGTATTCTGCCAAAAGGGCACTTCCTTTGTGGTTAATTGGGATCGTGCGGAAGATTATATGCACACTCTTAGATAATTGTTATTTATTATTATTTTAATCTTAACATCCAGTTAAAGGATTGTTGATATATATTCTGAAGTCTGGAAACCTTTTTTTTAATAGAGGTTAAAGGGATTTTATCGTTAATTGAAAATGACAAAAAGAAAAGCGGCAAAGAAAATGAAGCTCGTTTGCTGCTTTTCTTACAACAGCGCGGAGTGACTTTCCTTTGGAGTTGTAAAGTTCGCTTAATTCCCATTGGTTTTTGTGTGTTAGGCAAACAAATAAATGATGATAAATTGATGAAAGCACGGAATCCCGTGCTTTTTGATTACATCTTTTCGTTTCAATATGTAGGAAGAGTAAAAATAAGTAAAAAAAATAGATTTTATTAATTTCCTGAAGTTTTATTGTAAATACGTAGTCTGCAGGATTTTATCCACTTTGCTAACGAAAACTTGACAATTGTCAGATTTATACTATACTATTAATTATATGTTATTTGAAACTCTATGTGATTTTTTAAATAATAAATAAAATAAGCTTGTATTAAAGAAATAAATTAAAATTTAATTCTAGGATAACTTATTTAAAATACATTTTCTTTTGGAATTATATTTTCTTTTGACAATTTATATTTTGTTATGTTAAATCACATTGAAATTTAGGTAACAGGTTTTCATCATTGAATCATAAGATTTTAGATGATTGCCATAATATAATTATAAATCAAGGAGGCTTATAACTATGGAAAATACTGGAGTTATGAACGTTGAGTTAAGAAAAAGTACCAGAAAGGGTGACAATAATCAGTTAAAAAGAGAAGGATATTTATTGGGAAATATAGCTGGTAAAGGTGTTGATTCAATCTCAATAGCTGTTAAGAAAGATGTATTTAGAAGATCAATGAAAGAGTTTGGCCGGAATGGCATTTTTAAACTGGTTGTTCCTGATGGCCAGAGTTATACCGTAATGGCAAAAGAAATACACATTGAACCTGTTAAGAACGAAATCTCTCATTTGGATTTTCAAATGGTATCTTTTTCGGAAAAAATCAAACAAGAAGTGGCTATAAAAATTACCGGAGCAGAACTTCTTGAGTCAAAAAGATTGTTGATTAACAGTACCATAGATTCAATTTTACTGGAGGGCTTACCTCAGAATATTCCCGATGAAATAGTAATTGATGTTTCTAATATGGAGGCTGGTGAAAGTATTCAATTTAGTGATATTAAACTTCCGGAAGGACTTACCTCAACTATTGATCCGGAACAAAAAATGATAACAGTTGTTGGCTCTAAGATACGTGAAGCAGTTGAAGGAGAGGCCGAAAGCTAAGAGGAATAACGGCATTCACTTTTCGTATGAAAATATTATAAGAGCCTGATGATAAAGGTGAAAAAAGAAAGCTCTAATTTAGATATTAGATGCTTTCTTTTTTATAGCAAAAAAATTAAAAAGATAGATAGCAACTTCCCATTATATTTATATCAGGTCCTTACGTGCAGGTGTCATGTCCTCTTACATAAGACACATGTTCGCAGACCATTCGCCAAAGCTTTCAAAGTTTCCAAAAAGACAAAAAAAGAATCCGCCAGGGATACAGTTGCTTATGATATATGAATAATTTCGCATCAGATAATTTTACACCTTTTTAAAGATTCTATTTTCCGGTTTTGCGTTTTCATCTTGGAGGGGGCATAACATTAAATGAGATGGACTTGGTGGGGAATGGGAGTATTATATACCAAGTAGAATAAGGAATGGAGACAGAATATATGATGTTTTGGATGTATGACCAGTAAAATATTCAAAAGGGCGTTGAGCAGGTTAATCGGTTCGCTGTTTGTGACAATGACACTAGGAAGCTTATACTCTGATAGCAAAGTATTTTGAGCAAAATTAAAACGCCACTTTTCAGCGGCGTAGTCTTTTTGAAAAAAACAGCAATTTCTGGTTTTTTACTTATAATAATCAAAAAAACCATTTTTGAACAAAACTCCTTAAAATTTTTTTTACTTATTGGATTATAATAAGTATAAAAATGTATGTAGGAAGAGTAAAACTTTAAATTTTTTTTGTTTAATTGTTTTCCCGTAATTTTACCTTATTTCTGGCGCTGCGCGGCGTTCATCCTCCAAAGCAGCATAGTGTTTTTTTGTGGTGTTGACATCTGAATGTCCTAAAACATCTGCAACCAGATAGATATCCCCGGTTTCCTTATACAGGCTTGTTCCATAGGTGCTGCGCAGTTTATGGGGGGTGATCTTTTTCAGCGGTGCTACGAGTTTAGAATATTTCTTCACCAGATTTTCGACGCTGCGGACTGCAAGTCTTTTCTTTTGAAGGGATAGGAAGAGAGCCTTTTCATGGCCTTCCTCGGGAATGACTAAATTACGTTCTTCCAGATAATCAAGAAGAGCGTCCTCCACTTCAGAACCAAAGTACACTGTAACTTCCTTTCCGCCCTTTCTATGGATTCGAATCCCGCCATTTTTTAAGTCAATATCATCTATGTCCAGTCCAACACATTCCGATACCCGGATCCCAGTTCCCAGCATGAGAGTCAATAGGGCCAGGTCGCGTATTTTAGTTTTCGCATGATAGGTTTTTTTGTTTCTCTGTTAAAGCTTCCCCGCTTTCTACTTCATCAAGCAAGAGAGCAACCTCATCAATATCTAATCGGATAATATCCTTTTCATGCAGCTTTGGAAGCTGTACCAGAGAAGCGGGATTTGTTTGAAGCCGCTCATTCCGGTAATAATAATTATAGAAGCTTTTAAGAGAGGAGATTTTTCGCATGATTCCCCGCTCTTTGTTGGTTACTTCCTGATTCTTATCATTAAAACGGTATTTCAAATATTCCATATATTCTTCAATATCCACGACCCGAAGTGCATCCAGGTGGTCCAATGTGATATCTTGAATGTGAAGTTTGCCGATAACGGGGTTTTCTTTAATTAGAAAATCAAAAAACACCCTTAGATCATAAGCGTATGCGATCCTGGTCCGGGAAGAAGTACGGGGCTCAATCCCTCTGAAGAAATCTCCGCAGAAATTGGGAAGTTCTTTTACCAATTGGCGCAGGTGCTTTACATTTTCAATATCTTTTTGCTGATGGTAGGAGAGAGAAGAACTCATAATTGGGCCTCATTTCTTTAATTATTGGATTGATAAATGTTTTCTGAAAGACCAGTTATTTATATTTTCCTCATTAATTAGTTTTTCTTCTTTTAGACTTAGTAGTACGATTCTTGGGTAGAGGTTGCTTAAAGAGCTTTGTGTACTTTGATATAAAGAAGTATGAGGATTGGAGTTAGTATATCAAAAACATAAATCAAGGTTATGAGAGAAAAGGTTGCTTTAAGCGATAATATTAAATACATAATTGCAGTTTCCTTGTTCTCTCTGTCAACTATTCGTTAAACTAGACTTTCGCGAATAGTTTGAAATCACTACTTTATAGTATAATAACCGAAAAAAATTTACTGCTGCATTGAATTGTACATTATTGCTATTCTTAGTTTAAATATAATGTGCCTTAAATCATAATATTTCCTGGACTCTCCCCACTTGTCCATTCGTTAACATTACTTTGATACCATGAGGGTGAAAGCTACTGTTTGTTAGTATTTTTCCAACGATTCCCTCTGTTAGTTTTCCGGTTCTTTGGTCAGATTTCAATACAATTTTTACTGTTGCACCTATTTTAACATCAATTCTATTTTGTCCGTTCATTTTTCTCCTCGTTTTAGCATCGGTTACCTAAATTCCATTCCTTCATCATATCAGAATGTAATGCTTTGAATGAAGTTTTTCCATGTATAGCTTCTCTTCCATTACAATAAGGGCAATCTATTTTACCATCAATTCTATCTTTTATCAAACCATTCCAAGGCAATCCACAAGTTATGCAATCCCCAATTTTCTTACTTCAAAATAACGTTAATTCATCTGTTTTTCTCCGTTAAAGTGCTTATTGAGTTTCTAAATGATTTAATTATTCATTGTCATCTTTGTTAATAAATTCTGGAACAATTTTAAAATTTATTAACAAAGATGAATTAGGCTCTTTTTAATCATTATTTCTTTTATCAATCATTTTTGTTTTTTTACATCTTAATTATGTATTCGATTTTCGTTATATCCACAATCCATAAAATGCTCATAATATTTTTTTTGAAATCGTCCCCATATGTTGCCGCTAAGTCCATGTTATTGTCTTTATATATCATTACATCAAAATTATCGCATCCTTTACGCCCTTCTGCCATACCATAGGAAACAAAATGTTCTAGCAGCTTCTGTTCATTGTTTCCTATCGTAGTCTGCAGATCTGAATTATTATTATAATAAAAGGTCGAGTCAAATACCAGCTTATAATCCTGAACATTTAAAAGTGACTCTTCTTTCTTTTCCGATGTTGAGCTAGAGGTCTGCTTAGAAGAAGATGCCCCATTACCATTTTCATAAGGACACACTCCGTTTGGATGTAAATGGGCTGAATAACCATGATGATAATGATAACTGCCCAAACCACTTTTGTTTTTATAATCATGATGTCCGCCTTGGGAATCTGTACGCCCAGAATGCGCCTGTGCAATTATAATACAACCAGGATAACTTGTCTCCATAGACCCAATTATCAGAATTGCAGCAATTAACAAAGCAATCCATTTAACCTTCTTTACCAAAACTTTTAGCTTCCTGCTTATAACTTTTGAATCCATATACTACTTCCCCCGTTTCTATTTTTTTAATAAATATATCATATCATAAGGTGGCATATATTACAAATATAGAGGTGAAATTATACAATTGACCTGCAGGAGCATAATGCTTTAAAAGAAGCTTTCCCTGGAAAAGGTTTTCTTGTCACTGGAATAAGGACATTCTACTCTTCCATCTACCCTATCACTAACTGAACCATCCGTAAAAATCATATTACATTTATAGCAATTCCAAGTAATAAGCCGATTATAGATTAAAAGAATGCTATCTAAAACCCACATCTTTATTGATTTTGAAACATTCAGAATCGTTTCAGGATGCAAAGTTTTAAAAGAATCGGTGATTTTAAAGTATCATACCTTTCATATCAATAAAACCGTTGGCATTTGAGAATCTTTTTCCCCATCATAGTAAAGCCCGTCTTATGACATTTACGCTGATTATACCATAGGAAGGACTGGGAATGAATTAATTTGTCAACAGAGGCCTCTTTGAAACAGTCTCAAAAAGGAGCCGGTTGCTTCCCAGCTGAGTAAACTCAGCTATGGAGCAACCGGCCCAAGTTGTTAGCTTTTTACGCTTCTATTGAAGTAAAATCAAACTTTGTTACATCAAAAAGTCCCATATCTGTAATTTTTATCTCTGGGATAACCGGCAGAGACATAAAGGCAAGGGTCATTAAAGGTTCTACTCCCAAATTTACCTCAAAGTCTTTATGTAGCATGTTCTGAATACGTTCAAGCTTCTCAGCAACCCATTCACCACCCTTATCTGACATCAGACCGCCAATAGGTAGAGGCATGCTTTCAATTGCTTTTCTATCTTCCACTACAGTCGCACCGCCATTTATTCTTATAATCTCCTGAATCGCCGCCATGATCTCATCATTATTTACGCCTACAGCTACGATGTTATGGGAATCGTGAGCGATAGTTTGAGCAACGGCACCTTTCTTGAGTCCATATCCACGAAGAAGACCTACTGCTACATTACCAGTCATCTGATGCCGCTCTACAATTACAATTTTAACAATATCTTGATTTTCATCGAAGATAAAATCGCCGTCAGCGGTTAGTGCAACCTCTGCAGTTCCCATTTTTGTTACAATGCTGCCTTCTGAAATATCAATGACCTTGACGTTTGTAGATTTAGAGTTCAATTTGAGCTTTTCCATGGTCAAATCTTTTACATGGACACTACCGGCCACTTTATCAATTGGTGCACTTTTGTATTTTCCAAGATAAGTATTTTTCTCTGCTGCCAGCTTTCCCTGGATAAATACTTTTTCTACAATGAATTCCTTCAGATTATTTATGAGAACAATGTCCCCTCTTAAGCCAGGAGCAATTGCGCCCCTGTCGGTAAGGCCATAACATTCCGCAGGATTAATAGTAGCCATTTGAATGGCTGTTATTGGGTCAATCCCCTCTTCTACACAAATCCGCAAATGATCATCTAAATCACCTTTTTCAAATATATCCTTAGGCTGACGGTCATCAGAACACAGCAGACAACGTCGGCTGTTTGCTGCTGTTACCCCTTTTAGCAGGGTGCGCAGATTGTGACAGGCAGAACCTTGCCTCAATTGAATATACATACCTGAATTGATTTTTTTCAATCATTTCCTCAACAGTGGAGCATTCATGATCTGTCTTAATGCCTGCCGCAACGTAAGCATTTAACTCATTACCAGAAAGCCCTGGCGCATGCCCATCAATGATTATATCTGCATTTTTAGCTGCCACTATTTTTTTTGTGACTTCTTCATCATTGAAGATGACGCCAGGAAAGTTCATTAATTCACCAAGGCCAAACGCACCTTCATGATAAGTCAATTTTTCAATAACATCACTGTCAATAATTGCTCCTGAATGCTCAAAGGCTGTGCAAGGAACACACGATGGTATTTGATTTTTTTATATCTAAATCCGTACCTTTTGCAGCTTCAATCATATACTCAAATCCGTTAACTCCACAAACATTTACAATCTCATGAGGATCGGCAATAACAGTAGTTGTACCATGAGGAACAAGCACACAGCCAAGATTTTCTGGAGTTAAAAAGGTGGATTCAATATGCATATGACCTTCAATCAATCCTGGAATCGCATAAGAACCATTGGCATCGACCTCTGTCTCACCTTCATAATCGCCAATACCAGCAATTAAACCGCCGCAAAGTGCGATGTTTTTCTCTAAAACAGCACCCGTGTAGACGTTTACCACTTTACAATTTTTAATGACTAAGTCGGCTTTTTTTCTGCCTGCAGCAACATCAATTAATAGATTTAGATATCTTCTTTTCATATAAGCACCCCTTTTCGTTATTTTATTCGTTCTCCACTTACACATTTGACATAACTTACGGTAAGCATCACCATAGGATTTGCCTTTGGATAAAACTCTTAACCCATGCTGAGATTGTATAGGAAGCCGTTCTACCTTAACAATATATCCTATGCTTTTTCTGCAGATTCTAAATTAGTGTATTTTTCCTCTTCAGGTAGAGCAAAATATTTATTCAATCAAGCCGCTATAAATCCATCCCCTTATTATAAGCATAAATAATTTACATTACAGTTATTCTTCACCACCAAATGCCGGTACTGTATAGCCGAACTTTTTCAAAGATGGAATTGTAACTTTCGTAGTCCAGAAACCAATAAATGGCCCTAAGCATAGTGCGGCTATAAAAGTGGAAGGTCCGACTAGAAAGGTAGGCATATTAATGGCATCAACCGGTCCTAATTTGTTAAATGTAACCACACCAAATATTAGACATAGTATTAAGAAGCCTGCATCAGCTATCATACGGCATTTAAAGAACTTCCAGTTAGTATAGCTTTGGATCAACGGTCCAATACCATCATAAGGACCTGCACCCAAACCTGCATTAGAATAAAGGGAGATTCCAAATGAATAGACTACCAGCGCTAAAAAAATAAGGATAATCTGTCCGATGCTAATGCTATAAGTAACAATTGACAAGTCAATAGACGCAATATGGCCAAAACTAAAAATCTGTCCTAATGGTCCGAAGTGATTTATGAAGAATGAAATAAAATATCCAGTTAGAAAGACATTGATAATAGATCCAATACCAATCAGTTCTCTTCTTAACATGAAAATAATCACTGCAAATATGATACTAAAAATCATTTGATAGGTTCCCATACTAAGACCAATGAGGTTTGCTACTGGTCTGATTTGACCGGTGAATAAGTCGGAGCCAAGCGCAGCATGAACCAACATAGCAGCACCAGCCGCCAAAATCACATTACCAAGTAAAGCATAAATGAATCGTACAATATAAGCTTTTTCTGATTTCATTGAAAATCCTCCTTTTGTGAAAGCAATATTTTTACTTATTATCGGGTTGCATGTAGCGTCGACAACTTCACTGTTTATGCTTAATTTCTTGGCAAGAGCCATCAAATCCGGGAATAACATGTTCTACTTCTTGAATAAATCACCCACTTTCCATAAAAAGCACAAAAAAAAGATTATAAAACGTTTGAATAGGCACACTAACCAGAATTACATTAAAATTCAAGTAATCATGCCACATTCAAAAATTTTATAATCAATTATTTACGGTAATTGGTAGAAACGCCCAACCATATTATGGGCTTATATAAAATTCTCAACATAAGTTATAAAAATCATACATTATTAACAATGTAAAATCAATAGGTAGTTTATATAATATATACTTATTATATTTGTTGATTATGCATATATTTCACGGGTTTAAAATCCATAAATTGGTGATTTATTGCTTTCACATAAAAAAAATCACCCCTGACATTCCAATGCTGTCAAAAGCAGTGCTCAAGTACGCGATTGGGGCTCGATTTATTTTTTGGTCACCTTTTTGAAGTATTTCGCATTCAAAAATATCTATGAACACGAAATAACTTCAAAGGTTTTATATAATCGCATATCTCTGCAACTTCTATTCTTTCTGATCTTTCTAAAATTCAATTTTCACACAAATCAGCTAAAGTTCCATGATTTCCGGCAGGCTCTCTCTTGCCACTTCCTCGAAATCAGTTGCTGTGTTCTTAAACCTGATCTGTGACCAGGAGCCAGACCACCAACGGCTATACGACCAACAGCGATACCGGTTCCCCCCACAGGCTCCGCAGCCGGCTGTTTGGCATTCCCATCGCCTAAAACTTCTTTGACGCCCCAACAGAAGAAAGCGTCCGTTGGATCCCGTCAAAATCCATTCCGCCGACCGCGTCAATCGTTGCTACTACTGCCCCCTCAACAAGCGGGCAATCCACCATCGCTACTTTCATGTCGTCCATCGTCTCCAGCACCATCTCGGTCGTCATTACCGCACTGCCCATATCCATCAGCACCAGCACTCCGTCATCCGAATACACAGACTCGATGGCTGCATGAATTTTCTCAAAACTCGTACCAAAACTGCCGTCATCCAGACCGCCGGCCGGTGCGATCCTGGCATCAGGTGCCATCATGGCGGTAAGCTCTACAACACTTTTTGCCAGACTCTCGCTATGCGAAACAATCACAATCCCAACCATTTTTCTTATCCTTTCTACCGGGCAATCACTTCAAGCATATAGGAAAATGACGTTGCACCGGGATCCTGATGGCCCAGCCCGCGTTCACCCACATAACTGGCCCGTCCTTTGGTGGCGATCAAATCCTTTGTATGTTCCGTACCAGCCAGGCTGCCCGCACACCGGCGTCAAGCATCTCTTCCGCTGAAGCGCCGGCGGCGTCAGCTTCCTCCATGGCCTTAAGTGCCGGAAGGATTGCATCCAGCATGGTTGCCTCTTCGGCGACCGCCTTGCCTCGCTGCATCACGGCGTCGGCAGCCGCCTTCATCATTTCCAGGAAATCCTTCTGATCTATCTCGTTTTTTTCCAGCCAGTGCCATACCGGCCTTCATATAAGCCGAACCGTAGAGAGGACCGGATGCTCCGCCAACGGTGGAGACCAGGGTCATCCCGACTGTTTTTAAGATCGTTCCGATGTCTTTCCCTTCCAGCTCCGGAAGCTTCTTTTCAACCGCTTCAAAGCCACGGGCCAGATTAATGCCGTGATCGCTATCGCCGATGGGCTGATCCAGTGCCGTCAGTTCCTCCTTGTGCTCTTCCATGCTGAAACCGATCGCTCTGATAATCTCGATTACTTTACTACTGTCTACCATGCTGCATCACCTTTCCTTGTGTTTTATCGCCATGCCGGTGTATCGGCTGGGGCGTCTAAAAGCTCCTTCAACTGATCATCCAAACGGAGCAGCGAAATGGAAAAGCCCTGCATCTCGATCGAAGTCATATATTCGCCGACAAAGGTTTTATACACATGAATATTCTTTTCTTTCAGGACATCTGCGACATGGTTATTGATGATAAACAGTTCCATCAGTGGTGTCGCTCCGGCACCATTGATCATAACTGCGACTTCACTGCCGGTGTAATCAATATCAGCAAGAATTTGCGCTAAAAGGAGATCCACAATCTCATCTGCCAGTTTCAGCGGTTCCCGGTGTGTTCCCGGCTCGCCGTGAATGCCGATGCCGACTTCCATCTCATTATCCGCCAGTTCAAATCCGGGTTTTCCTGCCGCCGGCACTGTACACGGCTCAATCGCCGCCCCCATGGTGCGGACCTGGTCAATCACCTTCTGTGCAACGGCTTGTACTTCATTCAGGGAAGCTCCCTGCTCAGCCATCGCACCGGCAATTTTATGCACAAAAACGGTGCCGGCCACGCCACGGCGGCCAACCGTATACAGGCTGTCCTTGACGGCCACATCGTCATTCGTCACCACGTATTTTACCTGAATGCCTTCCATCTCCGCCATCTCGGCAGCCATCTCGAAGTTCATTACATCGCCGGTATAGTTTTTGACTACCATCAGCACACCGGCATCCGTAGCAATTGCCTTGATACCTTCATAGATCTGATCAGGAGTGGGCGAGGTAAAGACCGCTCCGGCAACCGCTGCATCCAGCATACCTGTGCCCACAAAACCGCCGTGAGCCGGTTCATGACCGCTTCCGCCGCCGCTGATTAGGGCAACCTTGCCTTCCTTCTTATCGGTACGCACTACCACATTACCGCAATCCAGCTTCTTCAGATACTGAGGATATGCCTTTACCATTCCAAGGATCATCTGTTCCTCAACCAGTGCCGCATCATTGATGAATTTTTTCATTATAAAACCCCCTTTTCATGACGTTCTGACATACGTTTCAGAGACTCCTATAATAAGAAGTCTCTGAAATTTAACAAATCTTCATCTTTACTCATCCAGACAGTTCATATCATTCAGTCCGCAGGTTTTGTCGTCCTCTTCTCCCAGACAATTCATGTCATTGAGCCCGCAGGTGTTCACATCTTCTTCACCGACACAGTTCATGTCATTGAGTCCGCAGGTTGTGTCTTTGTCTTCCGTCACACCGTTCATATTGGTGAGATCCAGTTTCTTTTTCTTCATGCATTACCCTCCTTTCCTGGCTTTCACGCATCTTTCGCGGCGACAATATCAATTCCAGTTCCAACAACAACCGTAACAATATAAATTCCGGTTGCAATAGCAATTATTCTCCATTCAACTTAATTTATTCCATTTCACCGGGTACTATGACCGTCGTTTGCGGTGCCGGACCCGTTTGCCGCCGAAATACACACTGATATAACAATTCGGATACACACTGCTGATATGGAACCGTGGAACCTGGGTATCTTCTATCGTTTATTATTATATCTGTTATGTGTCGTTAATTGTATCTTATTGCCAGGGAATCGCACCATAGAGAAGCACCGCTGCAATTGCCCCGATAAGTGGACCGATAATGACAACCGGCGCATAACCCCAGTTGGAATCGCCCTTGCCCTTGATCGGCAGAACCGCATGGGCCAGACGGGGGCCCAAGTCACGGGCCGGATTGATAGCATAACCGGTCAGACCGCCTAAGGACATACCGATGGATACGATGATTCCGAAGACCAGGAGGTTAGTCACTCCAGCGGGAACCGCACCTGCCTGAGCAATTCCTTTAATTGCAAACACCAGGACAAACGTTCCCACTGCTTCACTTAAAATATTGCGTCCCGTGTTCGGAACGGCAGGTCCGGTTGAGAATACACCCAGCTTTGTAGCTGCGGAATCCGTAGCGTCGAACTGATCCTTAAACAGGAAGTAAACCAGACAGCCGCCCATAAATGCACCGGCAAACTGTGCAATGACATAACCAGGAACCAGGTTCCAGGCAAGGCTGCCGTCGACCGCCAGCGCGATCGTCAGCGCCGGATTAAAGTGTGCTCCGGAAGCGCCACCGAAGATAAATGCAGGAAGCATAACAGCAAGACCCCAGGCAAAGGTAATCTGAATCGAGCCCGCCCCTTTCATACCCGATTTATTTAAAGTTACATTGGCCACAACTCCATCACCCAGCAATATCAGTATTAAAGTTCCAATAAACTCAGCAATATAAGCTAACATTGTAGTACCCCCTTTTTCTATTATGGTTCATATGAATTATCCTCAGTGTGTCAATCAGTCTTCCTTAGACCAGCCGTAAGCATATTTAACTGCCTTATTCCAGCCGCGGATCATCTTCGTTCTCTGCTCTTCCCCGATTTCAGGCTGGAACTGTCTGTCGATTGCCCAGTTCTTGACCACATCTTCCTTGGTTGCCCAGTAGCCAACTGCCAGACCTGCCAGATAAGCGGCTCCCATCGCCGTTGTTTCCACACACTGCGGACGGTGAACCGGGGCGTTGATAATATCAGCTGGGTCTGCATCAGATAGTTGTTGGCACTGGCACCGCCGTCGACTTTAAGAGCTGCCAGCGCAATCCCGGAATCTGCTTTCATCGCCTGCAGGACATCATTGACCTGATAGCAGAGTGAATCCAGGGTGGACCGGATAATATGGTACTTGTTGACACCGCGGGTCAGACCTACAATGGTTCCCCGTGCATACTGATCCCAGTGCGGTGCTCCCAGACCGGTAAATGCCGGTACCACGTAACAGCCGTTGGTGTCTTTTACTTTCTTTGCCATATATTCGGAATCAGGAGCGGAGTCAATGATTTTCAGCTCATCACGCAGCCACTGAATAGCCGCACCGGCCACGAATATCGAACCTTCCAGAGCATAATTGACTTTGCCATCCAGGCCCCAGGCAATGGTAGTAACCAGTCCATTCTTTGAGAAGACAGGCTTCTCTCCGGTATTCATCAGCATGAAGCATCCGGTTCCGTATGTATTCTTCGCCTCACCCGGATTGTAACAGGTCTGGCCGAATAGTGCAGCCTGCTGGTCTCCTGCCGCACCGCCGATCGGAATCATACCGCCCAGGAATTGCGGCTCTGTCTCTCCATATACGCAGCTTGACGGTTTAGCCTCCGGAAGCATACATTTCGGAATGTTTAGTTCTGCCAGAATTTCCTCGTCCCATTCCAGGGTATTGATATTAAACAGCATGGTCCGGGACGCATTGGAGTAATCGGTGACATGCACAGCTCCTTTGGTCAGCTTCCAGATCAGCCAGGTTTCCACGGTACCAAACAAAAGCTCGCCTCTCTCCGCACGCTCCCTGACACCTTCCACTTCATCCAGGATCCATTTCAGCTTGGTTCCGGAAAAATATGCGTCGATTACCAAACCGGTCTTCGCACGGAATGAGTCAACCAGACCCTTTTCTTTTAAGGAGTCACAATATTCCGAAGTTCTCCGGCATTGCCATACGATTGCGTGATAAACCGGCTCACCGGTCTCCTTATCCCATACAATCGTGGTTTCACGCTGGTTTGTAATACCGATTGCCGCAATATCTTCGGCCCCCGCACCGATCTTTGACATAGCTTCTACCGCAACGCCCAGCTGGGTGGACCAAATCTCATTCGCATCGTGCTCAACCCAGCCGGGTTTCGGAAAATACTGTGTAAATTCTTTCTGAGCAACACTGCACATCTCACCCTTCTCATTGAAGAGAATACAGCGATTACTTGTTGTCCCCGCATCCAATGCCATTACATACTTTGCCATAAAAGACCTCCTTTAACAATTTGGTTATTATTTGCCTTTATTGTACCAACTATTCTTTCCGGAAAGAACAGTATAGTTACCCCATATATTGCAGTTAAAGCTTCCACACATCCTGGTTTGTGGACGATACCGAGATGGCCCCCGCCAGCAATGCGGCCATCACATCCTCCTTCTCTGAGATCAGCCCTCCGGCAATCACCGGAACCTTTACGAGCCGGCTGACACGCCGGATCATCTTCGGCATCAGCCCCGGCAGAATCTCGATGATATCCGGCCGTACCTGATTCACCTGTTTTTCAATATTTTCAAACGCCATCGAGTCCAGGATAAAAACTCTCAGCGTCGTGTACAGCGACAGCTCCTTGGCACGCTTAATCATCGCCGGCCTGGTCGAAATGATTCCGTCTACTTCTGTGTAATTTTTGATATAATCCACAGCAATTTCCTTGCTGCTGAGCCCTGCAATCAAATCGATATGTACCATCACAACCTTGCCTGACTGCTTGATCTCTTTTACTATAGAATCTATATTGCAGATATCACCAAACAGAACAAAAACTACTTTTACATCTTCCACCTCGCAGCAGGCCTTTAGGCCCTCCATATCCTTAACGGCTGCGATTACCGGGCTTGCCTCAATCAGGTCGTATAATTTCTGATCCATGGAATCTCCCTTTCCTGCATACAATGTGCCCTAGAAAAAAAGAGCATAGAATATAAACAACATTTCTGTTGTTATCCCATGCTCTCCGTCATCTCTGCACAATGTATTAACCTTAATTTAATATAGCACATTGCACACGAATTTTCAATAGCTTCAATTTATTTGTGATGATTTTCACATATTTTCAACTTATTTGTTGTTTGCATTTATTGAGTTTTCACAAATATTTATAAAGTTTTAATGCTTTAACAGTTAAAATTTTAACAAATTAACGATTTCCTCAATAGTTTTACTTCCCATATAAATATCACGGTCATTCGTGATCATCATAGGCACTCTTGAGATGTTAAACTTTTCCACCAGTTCCGGGTAAAGAGCCGCGTCAATCATCTCGGCCTCAATGCTGGGTTTAAAATAGCGATCTGCTGGCAAGCCGCTACCACCGCCGGGCAGTGATGGCATGACAGGGACACACAGATCTTGATATTTGCTTTTTTTCTTCAGCTTGCCAATGCGTTTTTTTTAACTTTTCCGGTACTTCCTGACCGCCTCCCGACAGATTCAGTACAGCAAGAACAAAGGAGTTGATCTCCTTTCCTCCGGGCACCCCGTGAAAGGTCACCCGCCGGTATTCGCCGTTTTTGTAAAGCCCGGTTACCGGCAGATAAGCCGTATCGAGCTCAGGAACCTGTTCGGCTGCCTCCGCCGGGGTGTAGAGCTCCACACTCAGCTGCTCCCCCAGCTCCGAAATAACATGCAGAAATGACGCCATCTCGGAATCCTTTTCCTGTTCCATGTCAACCACAGCCTTTAGCACTACCGGTTCCGGCATCTTGGAAAAAAATGCCGTTTAGCTGCTCTTTTAATGCTTCGTCGATCAGGCTGCTTGTCTTTGGTATCCCTGACAAATCAATCATTTGAATTCCTCCTGTCCGGTTTCGCCTGCGGCACATTTGCTGTGCCGTGATACAGTAGCAGTTTCATCATACCATATCAGCGAAAGATTGGCTATAATTTCTCATTATGTGTTCGCACCAAACCAATGAATGTGAATTTTCCATAGTTTTATTCAGTTCCGCTTTGTTGAGCTTTATGATTGTTTAATGCTCTTTATCAATATGCAAAATTGTATTTAGCAGTACATTAGCTCCTTTTAAGCAGTTTTCTACTGGAGTATATTCGATCTCACAATGGCTATGGCTCCTGCACTTGGAACAAATATCATGGTAGTTGGAATCATATCTATAGCAAACTGCGCATCATGACCAGGTCCGCTGTAGATTCTCCGATTGGAATAGCCGCATTCCTGTGCGCTCATTTCTACATAATCAACCAGTTCGGAAGTAAAGCTTACGGTTTTACGTGACCATGCTTCTTCATAGCTTACTTTGCATTGCTCCACAACGCTTGGTATTTTCTTTATTACTGCAAGTACCTGTTTGATCACTTCCGGATCCTGATGTCTCGCATCCAGGGTGATTTTTACTTCATCCGGTATTATGGTATGAATGTTCGGATGGGCAGAAATCTTTCCTGTGGTATAAACCAGTTTATCATCTAACTGGTCCAGCTCATCATGGAGATATTGAATGGTTTTTACTGCTGCATAAAGAGCATCCTTACGGTATTTCATAGGTGTTGTTCCGGCGTGGCCTGCCTGTCCGGTAAAAGTAAATTCGTAATTGATCATACCGCAGACACCTTCTACTACTCCAATATCTATTCCTTCTGCTTCCAGTACCGGGCCCTGTTCAATATGAAGTTCCACCAAAGCCTTTGTTTTAGACGGGTCCAGCCGGTTTTCTTCCCTTCCTTTAAAACCGCTTTTTTTCCAAAGCTTCTCCGAATGTATATCCTGGAATGTCTTTTGCCTGTGAAGCCAGCATGGTTTCCTTGTTAAATTTTCCACAAATAACGCCGGAAGACATCATTGCCGGTTCAAATCTGGCGCCTTCTTCGTTGGTCCATACAATAACTGTAATTGGATGCCTGTGAGGTATTTTTTTTCTTTTACTATGGTTTCTGCCACCTCCATTGCTGTTAAGACACCCAGTATCCCATCATAATTCCCACCCTGCCGGACGGAATCCATATGAGAACCTGAGACTATGGCAGGCAAATCTTCTGTTCCGTCAATGGTTGCATATATATTTGCCATATCGTCTGTTGCAATGAAAGCACCGATTGCTCCATGCGCTTTACGAATTCTTTTCTTGCGGCTAAGGCTTCTTCCGATAAGGAAAATCTGGTAATTCCACCCCTTCCAGTATCTCCAAACCGGCTGAAAGTTTTAATCTTATCTTCCATTCTTTCATAATTGCACTGAATCATGTTACATACCTCCTTTTATGTACAACACATACAAGATTACCTTTTTAAAGGATTTGCTGATTTCGTGCTGTCAAAAGAAGTATAACATATTTATAGACAACTTTGAACATGTTATACTTCATAGATTTTATGCAACTATATAGAATGTAATCTTTTGGATCATTCCAAGCTGATAGGCAGCATAGCCGCCACTGCCCTTTCGGCGGTTTGGTTCAATCATTGAATCCATACTCCATTGCTGTCAACCAGCCTGCCATCTGGAGTCACATCGTTCATGTATAACGATCCGCGCGGGCGGGAGTGACCTTCCGGCTTTTTATATTCCCATTTCTCCTGATTCAGCGTCCAGCCGGATGAGCCTTCTGCATTTGTGGTTAAATAATACCATTTCCCATCTAAGAAATTCCATCCCTCTGCCATAGCTCCGGAGGGATCCAGGTAATACCAGCAGCTGTCCATCTGATCAAAGACCCAGCCGGTCTGCATGGCACCATCTGAACTGAGCCAATACCATTGTCCATCGATTAGGAGCCAGCCTGTTGCCATATTGCCCTTGTCATTGAAATAGTACCACTTTCCGTTCGCTTTTTTCCAGACAGAACTAACTGTGGCCAGTTCAGAGCTTCCCTCTCCATCCAGATTTGTTTTCCGGAATTCACCTGTGATATAAGTATCCTGCTGAAGCAGAAACTCATATTTCCCGGTTTTGTCCGGCGACACTGTTTTTCCATTAACAGATATGTGTTTCAAACGATATCCAATATCAGGAACGGCCTTCACAATCACCTTTGTTCCCTTTTTTTCCTTCTGAGAGATTTGCAGTAATGCTGCCGCCTTCCAGACTGTCATCGATGGAAACTAGAAAGTGTTCTTCTTCTACTGCAGTGCCATCCGTTATTAAGTTCACTGTTCCGTTATCCGTCAACACAAAAGAAATCCTATCCATTTTATAATCCACAGATACGGGCAAGTGTCTGGTCTTGCCATCCAGCCCCTTAAATGCCGCAGTAATGGAACTACTGCCCTTTCCCTGATCTGGAATGTCCATCCACACTTTCACAGGAGCATTTAGCGAAAGGGGCCGTTTATTTCCATACCTATCCTCCAGCTGAAGCTGAAGCCCAAAGGACTTTCGGAATTCTTCTTCTGTTTCCGATCCATTATAGTCTGTGACTGACAAAACTGCCGTACGGAACTCCGGTTCATCCTCCTCATCTTCAAAGATCCTGAAAGCGAATGAGGGGGATGCCTTGCTTGCATTGGAGTCGGTCGCTCTGGCTGCATTGGAGGGAGTTGCACTGTTTCCTGTGATTTTAATGGGTATGCTTAACGCAGCACCTGCAATCTGAATACCAGTAATTTCTGTCTCTGAGGAATCCACCTGCTGTCTATCATACAGTCATTTGCTGCCATCGAAGCCTTATACAGTTCTTCTAATGTGATTAGTTGATCCATCATATACTTTGCCAATTCCTCATTTGAGACTGCTGTTAAGGAATTGACTGCCGACCGGATGGCTTTCTGTACCTTGTAATCACTGTAATCATCGCTGGTTAATGCCTCTGTTACCGCATTTTCAATAAGAGACTGGACTTTTTGAATGTTTTTCGGTAATTCTGACTCCACTTTTCCGCCTAAAGAGACAAAGGCCTGAAGATTTATTCCATTTTCCAGCTCAGCAGTCACTTTTAACCGGCTGTTCTCTTCGCAATCATCAATATCAAGACAGCCTTTTTCATCGATGCCGGTGCCTGATTCCAGAGGCTTTTCTCCTGTTACTTTCCAGGAAATATTCCCTGCATTATTGGTATAATCATTGACTGCAAAGGACATGCTTTGTCCGGGAGCCAGGGTAATGGCCTGCGGATACAGGGAAGCAGCCAGCTGCATTGTTGCATAAGAGCTGGAACCGTTGGTTCCTTTCGTCTGAATGGTAAGTTTTGCTCCGTATTCTGTCAGTTCTGCTTTTACATTCTTGTCTGATGAAAGAATTTCTGTCACAGGTTTATTAATTTCAACCACAATAGTACCTGTATTTTTCATCGTTGGATCAGAGGCAGAGACAGTCAGAATTCCATTCTCATCTTCTTTTGCCATCAAAGAGGCGGCACCTTTGATGGATAAATCTCCGATTTTCGCAGCAGCATCTGTCCAGATATTGGCTCCAAGTATATTTTCAGATCTGCTGTAGACCGCCTGCATCTGAGGAGTGTTTGACAGGACTGTGATTTGTGGTTCCCTGGAATACTGCTCGGTTTTTTCTAAAGTCAGCCCTGGAAGAAGAATATACTCATAAGCGGCATTTTCAGGATTTTTTCCATGGTCAAACCACATTTCGAGATAGTTCTCTTCCGATTTTCCATTTGATGTTCCGACCAGTGACCAGTCTCCGGCATTCCTTGCTTTTCGCACTGATATGGTCTGGGAACCGGCAGGGAAATAATAACCGATATCACTTCCGGCTGTATTGCCCTCCAAATGGGCCCAGGAAACATCAGAAAGCATTGTTCCTGACACATCCACGTTTCCGTCTACAATATCTTCTAAGGATGCGACTCCGTCATAAGAACTTTTTTTCTCTCCATTGATGATCAGGGCATTGTCACCTTCCTGCCTCAGACGCCTGTTTTCAATAATGCTTTCCACCGGATATTCTTCACCGGAATTAGAAATGCCGGCGCCAAGGCATACGATCTGTTCTCCAAACATAAACCAGGATTTCTTTGCTGACAGATGAGGAGAATATGTCACGGCAGGAGAACCCTCTCCTTCCTTAACCCGGACTTCTCCTGTTAATGACATTCCGTTAATTCCGTCATTGTCTATGGAACTGCCTCCGACCCAGGATTCTCTTGAACGGAAATCTCCGCCCTGGGCAAAGCCTGAGCTATCCGGCTGCCCATTACCGATATTCTTGGAAACAAGGGTCGTTCCCGCCAATCGGAGGGGATTTACAGTATTCCAGAAATTTTCCGTATACTGCATGGTATCCTGATTGTATAAGTAGGTCATACCGCTTCCCTGATGCCAGCCATAGCGGTTTTCATGATTCATGATTTCCGTATTCTGAATACGTTCGGAATACATGGAAAGTGCCATCAGGAACTTGTCGGTCCGGTGAATCGCCCGGTCCATGAGAGGAAGATTTTTATGTATCGGAGCAATGGAATTAGTAATAGAATCATCTCCCAGAATCTCCAGGGCTTTTTCCTTTATTATTATATACTCTGCTCCGGATAAGGTATCTATAAAACCAGGATCAATTTCCATCCAGGCTTTTAGTGAACTTTTTAATTCTTCCTGCACATCAAGGGAAACTGAGTCCATAAGCTGGATCATAAGAACCATTGCTTCTCTTCCTGCATCCCGGTTACTGCCGGCAGGCCTGGATACAGAACGTCCTTTCAGAGAATCCAGCATCAGACCGTCATACATTCCATTTAAAAATCCTTCTTTCAAGTAGAATTCCAGATTTTCCTGCACTTCTCTGGGATATTCCCATGGAGTTCCGGCAAATAGCGGCGGCATTCCTGCCCCGCCTTTAATAAATTCGATTCCATAAGATCCTAAATACGGCACATGGGAATGGTCAAGATAGGAACCATCTGCATAAAAACCGCTGGTATAGCCCTGATCCGCAATTTTGGTACTGTCTTTCAAACTCTGGATTATGAAAGTCTCCGAAGAAGCTTTTTGAGCCAGGTGGACAAGCTCATTATCTTCCCTGAGAATTCCCAGTCCTAAGGCGATCCTGGAACAGTCAATAATATTAGCCCCCTGAGCCGTCCGGTATCCCTGGGCATGGTACTTCCGGTTCCAATGATGCTTCATGATAAGGATCCAGCTGAAAGAAATATAGCCCCTGGGTATAAAGGCTGATTTCTTCCTCTGTCAGGTGATCATATAAAAGGACCAATATGGGAATTAAGTCTTTGGGGATGCCGATTTCCCACGTCCACCAGTTATCTGTCTGGGTCTTTGGTGAGTAGCAGCGGGAGCACAGGTAGTTCATGATCTGCTTCATGTCCTTTAACAGCTCATCATTTTGGTAGTAAAGGTTACCTTTTGCTGCATATGCCTTTGCCATTGCCAGCATTTTTTTTAAAAGCCGGACGAAACTCTACCGCATCATTCTCAAAGGGAATGTCCGGGTTTCCGGCAGCTCCTTCATCCTGCAGCCAGGGGATCCCGGCACAGGAATCCTGTCCTTTATAAGCATATGTTTCCCAGGCGGATTTTGCCTGAGCCTGAATGTCGTCAAGGATCTCTCTGCCTCCATCAAGTTCAGTCAGATCATTTCCGATGAGGGAATCCTTCCATCGTCTGCGGATTATTTCGTAATCTTCCGGTCCTGCCTGAGGCAGATTTGCCGGATCCTCATAAAGGACTGTTACGTTCCACTTTTTTTTGTTTGCCGTTTTCATCAGTGGCCAATACTGTGACAGCTCCCTTTTCATTTGCCGTCAGCAGTGCACCTTCACCGGAAAGCTTTCTGACAGAAGCAATGTGGCTACCATCCGTATCTCCGGCTTTTCTGGTTCCATCTGTTTCTCCTTCCAGCAATTCTCTTTTGATTTTACTGCTGCCTGCATTGCGTACATAGTTCCCGTCGGCCCTGGGTATTTTAACTTCCCAATGAATGCTGCCGGACATTTCAGCCGGTTTCTCAATCCGGCCCTCTTCTCCTCTCACCAAAACAATCTCATCTCCAGTTATTGCTTCAGCCGCCTTTCCTTCAATCGTCAGGTCCACAGGCTTTGTTCCCATTTTGGAAGCATCGAATTTAAGGAAGATTTTTGAATCAAAGGCAGATTCTGCTAATGCCATGGGATTTGAATTTGTTAGGATACCTGTTCCACGGGTTTCCAGTGTTACTTCCAGATAACCATTGTTTTGGTTTTCCGGCTTTGCTATGCTTAGCGTTATGTTACCAGTAGAAGGATCTTTTTTTACGGTAAGTGCCATACACTCATTCATTGTTAAAGGCACTACCTGATTATCCAGCCGGATGCTGCCGGAGGACCACTTGTTTACAGATACAATCCCCTCTCCCACGTTGGAAGCAGCCTGTATCTGCGGCGTATTTATGAGAAGCTTTGAATCCGTTCTGTACAGGCTTAAATTTGGATAATCAGCGGTTGTTTTACCTGCAACCATGGTATACTGGTAGCTCTCCCCGGGAGCAATAAAAAACTCGGCTAACTGAGCGGTATCAGACTCTTTCGTGTTCAGCCGATAGTATACGTTAGAGGCAGACAGATGGGATCCGGTCTCCCCGTCTCCAAATACGTAGGACCATTCCAGCTTATTATCGGCCAAGGCAGACGCGCTGAGCCAGTTTCTCTGGGCATGGTCCCCTTTTGTCGGTTTATTGATGAGGGGACTCCATACTCCATTTGTACTTGCTTTCAGTACATTCCGGTATCCGTTGCTGGGATTTGTCAATGCCAGCTTTGTATCCTTTGTAACCGGAATATTATCTACAATGGTTATGATTTGCCCCCTGTTTTTTGTTTGTGCCTGGATGCCTGCTCCGGCACAAAGGATTTCGCTGCCGAATAAAAACCATGACTTTACACCATGAACCTCTTTCCCCAGCTTTACTCCTTGTACACCGTAGGTTTTTGAAAGTGACTGCATTGACATTTCTGTTGTGATTTCAGCCCCCCGAAAACTGTTTTCCCCTTCCCAGAACATGGTTGTTCCAGGTATCAGTGCTTCATTCATGGTGTTCCATTGCGAAGCCGTATCACTGCTTTTTGATAGTGACAAACTTCCCCCTCCCACTGTAGGATTAATGGACGCAGCGTAATTTCCTGTGTTTAATAATTTTGATCCGGATATTACCGGTAACGTCTGTCCGGCAGCTGGAACTGTTATAATCATCTGCATTGCCAGACACATGCTTGTTACACGCTTCCATTTGTTCCTAATCTTTTGCTTCACACAAACTCCTCCTTTTTTTAATAGTTATATTAATGGTCTTGAACCTGCTGGTAAATTATCCGTGAACTCAGGTTTTTAAAGTAATATCATTTTGCTTATGGAATCTTCCTGATTTTCCGCCTGTTATCACAGAAATGTACATGTAACATAAAAACAGTCAAGAATATAATATAAAAAATTTATTTAATTATATGGAACCTTTTGAAAATAATAAATGAACTATTTTTGAAATAATTGTAATATTTTAATATTTTTAACAATAATAAATTTAATTTTATATTATTTTTGTAAAAGATGTATTATTTGCGGAAAAGACAAATATTTTAATAAACGAATTTATTCATTTAATTTGTATCATACAAATGAAGTATATCCTGTTCAAAGAGAGGGAAAATTCATACTTAATAAGACCGGAAGCTGGTATCAACCATTCAGGACAGGGGGGACACAGATAAATTGGTAGTCACAAATTTATCTGGCTTAATTCTCTTTCTCAACATTCAATAATTGTTTTAATCTGAAATATTATGATAACTATTGAGTTTTATAGAATTGTTTTTTTCATGCGGTTGACGAAGCAACAACTTTACTGTTATAATTGAGTTGTTGCTTTGAACCAGTTAAAATAACAAACAAATAAACAGGAATTATATGGGAATCATATTGTTAAATATTTTCAGTATGATTTCCCTGATCTGACATTATAATCCATCATCATATCTTAAATTTATAAATAACCAGTAACGTTTCATTTTCCAGCAAGCAAGGCCCGTTGCAGGCTGCCTGGCAGATAAAACCACAGGTTTGCTGGAAGACCTTGGAAGATGTATTGTCCAATCATCCCATATAAGAACTTTTAAAATAAAATTTGAATAAACTTCTGATAGTTTCGTAAAAGTAGAGAAGCTTTCGTTTTTCGCTGCAAAAATCTCCATAGAAAGTTTGTTTCTTATGGAGTGAATAAAATATGTAAGGAGAGATTAAATGGGAAAAAGCAAAAAGCGGCAGGTGTCAATTGAAAGAACAGAGGAATTAAAGGGGAGAATTGAAGATTTTTTTAGAAGCCCGAAAGGGGATTCCAAAGGGAATGGACCTGGAGAAAGAATTCATTAAAAGGAAAACCAAAATATTAGAGGTACTGGATGCCACAGAAGAAAACTGGAATGATTATCAGTGGCAGTTAACCCATAAGATAACGGATGTTGAGACCTTAAGTAAAATCATTGTCTTAAGTGAAAAAGAAAAAATGCGCATTAAAAAAAGTTGAGAAAAAGTTCAGGTGGGCGGTTTCTCCCTATTATTTAAGTCTGGCAGATCCAGATGACAGGTATGATCCGATACGGTTATTATCCATTCCAACCTATAAAGAATTGGATGATTCCTGCACGGATCTTGACCCTATGGGTGAAGAATTCACAAATCCGGCAGGCTGCATTACAAGACGGTATCCAGACAGGTTGATTATAAATGTGACTAATGAGTGTGCCATGTATTGCAGGCACTGTCAGAGAAGAAGGAATATCGGAGAGGAAGATGTCCATAAATCCCGTAATTTGATCCAGGAGTCCATTGATTATATAAGAGAAAATGAGGAAATCAGGGATGTGCTGATCACTGGCGGGGACGCTGTGTCTTTCTGATGAGGACCTTGAGTGGCTGATAAAGCAGCTGAAAGAGATACCCCATATTGATTTTATCCGCCTGGGTACCAGAAGCCTGGTAACCATGCCTCAAAGGATAACAGATCAATTATGCTCCATGCTGAAAAAATATCATCCGATTTATATAAACACTCATTTCAATCATCCCATAGAAATTACGAAAGAGTCAAAAGCGGCATGTGAAAAACTGGCTGATTCCGGGATCGTTCTGGGAAATCAGGCCGTGCTGTTAAATGGAATTAATAATGATAAGTACATTATGCGGGTGCTCAATCATGAGCTGCTCAAATGCAGAGTAAGACCTTATTACATCTTTCATGCAAAACATGTTCAGGGAACCGCCCATTTTAACACATCCATTGAAGACGGCATAGAGATCATGGAATATTTACGGGGCTATACTTCGGGCATGGCGATTCCCACATTTATAGTAAACGCTCCCAAGGGATTGGGGAAAACTCCTATCTTCCCCAATTACATTGTATCCCGGGGGCCAGGCTATGTTCAGCTGAGAACCTGGGAAGGGAATATCGTTAAATACGAAGATCATGAAACAAAGGATATCAGGAGCTATCTTGAATCCTGATGATATTCCTGTCGCACTGGCAATCATTCTGAGCGGGACTATATAGGAAAAAGCATAGATTGAACATTGGACAAGATGACTAACTTTGTTAGTTTCTTGTTTGGTGTTCAATCTATGCTTTTAATAAGTTGTCATTACGGCAGTTTTGATAGCCTTGGGTATTTTTCCCGTAATAAATCTAAGTTTCTTTCCTGTATGAATACTTCACATTCTACGGTAAAAAGTTTTTAAATTCTTTCGGAAAAGTAATTGAATTGCAGATTGTAATTGCATTCATTAATTCCTTTCTTTCTGTGTTAGCCCTGACTATTATGGGATTTCCGCAGACATTAGGGCTTGGAGCCATGATTTTTATTCTGGGCCTGATTCCCGTTGCCGGGGTGATTATTTCCATGGTCCCACTTACAATTATTGCATTTAACATCGGGGGCACCATAAAAATCCTGGAAGTTATTGCGATGATTGTTGTTCTCCATTCTTTGGAAACTTATGTGTTAAATCCAAAATTAATGTCTGCCAAAACAAAGATCCCGGTATTTTTAGTATTTATTATTCTAATGATCAGCGAACATTATATTGGAGTCTGGGGACTGCTTTTTGGTATTCCACTGTTCATGTTTTTCCTGGATATCTTAGATATTAAAGTAGGGGCAAATAATCGGTAGAAAGCATTGAAGATATATGTTATTCATCAAAAAAGAGGTCAGGCCACCCATAAGCTCGGATGGTCCTGATCTCTTTTTCATTATAAATCCATATCCATAAAAACCTTTGAAGCTGCCCTGCCCTTTTTCCTATACTCCGGGACCGATCTCTCCGTCAGCTCCAGGACCTTCCTGTACTTCCGGAATTTCCATGGTTTCTTTTTCCGGTTTTGTTTCCTTTTCTGTTTCTTTCTCCGGTTTCTTCTCTTCCTTGGTTTCCTTTATATTGGCCCCAGGTCCAATCAGGCTTCCGTCGTCGTTGGTGGGGGCTTCTGTACGCTCCTGCTCTGTTGTCTCTGGAACTGTTTCTTTCGTATTTTCAGCTGTAGTCTCTTTCACGCTTTCCTCTGTAGGAGCCTCCGTTTGTACAGGAGCGGTATCTCTTGAAGAAGAATCCCCCTTTTTCTTGCCGCCTGAACTTCCCCCGGCCGGAGCATTCTTTCCAGGCTCCTTAAGGCCGCTTTCCTGGGCGATCTTGTCGCTGATCTTTTTTTTACAGTTGAAGACGGAGAATAATTCTCCTGATTATAAAGAAACTGGTGGAGCTGGATGACGTTGCTTTCCAATGTAGTAGGGATAACACAATCCATTCTTCCGATCTTCATTGTAGTACGTGAAAATGGGAAACCGTTTGTTTCTCCTATGTGGTATTTATTGATTCCCTTGGCAATGGACAGAACATCATTCATGCCAATGCTGGTGGATATCTGTGGGAATACAGTAGAAACCAGGGTGCTTAGTGTACTAAAATCAGCCTTTTTTTGCCTTCTCCATTGCAAGACTTATTACCTTGCGCTGCCGCTCTGTCCGGTTAAAATCCGTATCCATGAGACGGAGTCTGGCATAAGCCACAGCTTGTACTCCATCCAAATGGTTCATCCCGGCTTTTTTTTAACTGATAAGAGCCGATTCCGGTGGAATTAACGGTTTCAGTTATAAAACCGTTGATATAGGCGAATTCTGAATCCGTAATTTCCAGATCTACCCCGCCTAAAATGTTAATGGCATCAGCAACGGCCTTCCAGTTAAATGTGGCGTAATCATCTATGTTAAGATCCAGATTCTCATTTAATGCGTCGACTGCCTGTTTATGGCCGCCTTTAAAATAAGCCTCGTTAATCTTGTGATACGTTTCTTTGCTGTTGATCTTTAAATATGTATCTCTGTAAACGGATACCAGTTTGATCTCGCCGGTAGCTTTATCAATGTTGCAGATCATTTCCACGTCAGATAAGGAGCCCTTTTCCAGCCTGCCGTCTCTCGCATCCACGCCAAAAACTGCAATGGTCCAAAATCCTTTCTGATGGGTACGCTGCTTCAATATAAAAAACCCGGCCAGCAGCACCAGAGCCAAAATTACAAGCTCCGTAAAAATCACCCTCTGCTTGTGTTTGCGCTTCCGTTTTTTATTTGCCTTCCGATTGGCGTTATTTTGCGGCCCATTATAACGGACACGCGGATTCCTTCCATCACCTGTACTATAATAAGTCCTGTCCCCTTTTACCGTATGCGCTCCGTGCTTTTTTTCTGCCGGGCGCGCCCTGTCTGCGCTCCCCGCTTTTTTTGCTGCCCTCCCGCTTTTTGCGGGCCCGCATGCGGTCTAATTCATCCTCATAATCCATGACCGAATAATCAATCCTTTCCAATATTTTCTTTGGCAGATCCTATCTATTCTATCAGAAACCAGGCTGTAATTTCTTGCTTTTCTCTTAATTTTATCAGTCAATCAGCTTTCTGCAGTAGGGCCAGTCTGCATCCATTGTTGTAACCGTTACATTATTGACCAATGCGCTGGATTCGTGGATCACCGTCATATTTCCGTTGCTTTCCCAACAGAGGAACATGACCACATGGGCGTCATCTCCTGTCTTTAAAAGAATATCGCCTGGCTGCAAGTCATTTCTCTGGATAGGGGTTCCGCAGGAAATCAGGCCTCCTGTACTCTCACAGGACAAACGCTTACCAAGAGCCGACCAGTATACCCAGCTGATCCAGCCGGAGCAGTCCAGCCCCTTCATGGAACGGCCTTTTTCATCCGGTGATACAAGGGACCCGAAATTGTTTTTTTTCATAGCCTGCCGATGATGGCTTGCCGCCCCAGTAGTAAGGAACTCTTCCTACTGAGGACAAGGCATAATGGATCAGTTTTTTTTCGGTTTTCTGAAAGATTTTCAGGAAGGCGGCTCATATAATTGTTAATTTCCTCATAGGAAAGGGGATTGGTGATAAATGAAGGGGAAAGGGTTAAGCCGTAGCATTCTGACCAGTCCTGTTTTGCCAGATCAGAAGCATAGGTTTTGTTCTCCTCCGTCCAACCCTGCCAGAGTCCCTCTTCCTTTGGCTCATTTCCAACGGCATCAAGGGCAAATAAGCCTTTCTTTTGGTCTGTAAGTCCTGCAATCACTGCTTTCACGTGAAGATCCACGTGTCCGGGACAGACGGAAGGCAAAGCTGCTTCGGTTTCTGCAGGAGCTTCCGTTTCGGGTTCTGCGGCAGCTGCTGCGGCTTCCCTAAGTGCGATACCAGGTCCGATTTCCTTTGAAGGAAGGGGCGCCTCCGTATTGCCTGCGCTTTCTCCGGCGGCAGAGGATTCCGTAACAGCAGCCGTTTCTGCCTGGGCCGGTGTGGCTGTCCGTTCCAGCTGGGGCTGGGCTGTTTTCCCTTCCAGGGTACCGCCGCAATCATAGACCTCACTGATGGAATACTGGAAGCTGTGAGAGCTTTCCCACAGCTTAAGGGCATAACTTAAAAATGCATCGTAATCCTCCGGTGCGGTATAATAAAAATATGTATTGGCCATTGCCATGATTTCCTGGATATTGGACTGAGGCGAAATCATTTTTCCCTTTTCATCATAAAAGGTAATATCAATCTTATTGAAGGAAAGCCCTTTTAATTGGGCTGTTGGAACTCCAAGGCTTGCTGCGGCCTGTTCAGGGCTTTTATTGGCCAGCTGGTAAATGGAAGCCAGCCAATCCGAATCCTTGCGTGAAAGGGCTTCCGCTGCTTCTGCTCCCAGGCTTTTTTTCCTGGCTGTCACCTTCTCCATAAAGAAATGCAAGATTAAATGAGGAAAGGGAAGGAACAAAGGGAGCAGGTTCGTCCGCTGCCGATGTTTCCTCATGGATTTCCTCTTTTATTTCGGCTTTTGCCAGAAAGGCGGTTTCTGCTGCCGGTATGATATTAAGTCTATCCCAGGGTGAAGAATAAGATTGGGAATATGTGCAAAGGCACACACTCATAAGAGCCATAAACATGGCGGCTGATATCTGTACTTTGACCGTTTTTTTTCAAATTCATCTGCTATCGTTCCCGTAATATTTTTCTAGAATAGAACTATAGCATAGTCCGGGGCCAAAATACAGAAAAAAAAGATTTAATAGTTTATTAAGATTGGTGAAAGAGTCAATAGACTGTGGCTGCATCAGAAAGGATCAGGGCATCTATGGCAGCAGCAACTCCATCCTCATCGTTATTTCTGGTTATGAGGCGTGCTCTGCGTTTTATTACTTCTGAGGCATTGCCCATGGCAATGGTATACCCTAAAGGAAGGGTGAGCATGGATAAGTCGTTTTCGCTGTCTCCAATGGCAAGAATTTCCCTGGAATGGATGTTGGCGTTTGCCGCATAATCCATCAGGACTGATCTTTTGTGCCCTTATGTGAGTCAGTTCCAGATTGGAGGGGGCTGATGAAGCAATTGAGATTCCTTCTTCTTTTTCCAAGGTGCAGCGAATCTGCTTTAAGACTTCCGGATTTTCATGGACAACAGACATTTTATAAATCTCCCAGGAGGATCCAAGAAGCACTTCTTCTGTTGTAAAGCGAAACCGGGCTGCAATGGTCTCGCAGGTATGCTCATGGGAAACCATAGGAAGAAAAATCTTATCCTCAAAGCTTCTCCGAAAGTCTTCCATGGTGGAGGTGGTGTAGCTTCCCTCTTCTGTCATAAAGTCATAAAGAACGGAAAATGGGCGGCAAATGTTAAGAATACGGTTTATCTGGTTTTTTTTAACAGCGGCTGCTTTCTCAGTTGTCTTCCAAAGCTGTCAAAAACGGCAGCGCCGTTCATGCAAATGATGTCACAGGAAATTCCGGCTTCCTTTAAGGGGGAGAAAGCATCCTCAAAGTTTCTGCCTGTGCAGACTACAAAACCGATATTTTTCCGCCTGAGAGCCTCAATGGCGGCGATATTTAAGGAGGAAATCTTTCCATACCGGTTCAAAAGAGTTCCATCCATGTCAGATGCGACTAATCGTATCATATGATCTTCCTTTCTTATCTATAATTTCTTTTGCAATATCAGGATAATTGGTAATTATGGCATCAATCTCCTGCTCTGCAAGGTATTTCATCATGTATTTGTCATCCACGGTCCAGACATGGAGCAGAAGCTTTCTTTTTTTTCGCCCCCTTGATCAGTTTTTTTAGACCGGAGGAGGTTGAGAGACGGATGAAGTGCATCTGCCCCCAGTAATTTTGCGTATCCTGTAACGTTAATGAAACTGTCTGAAAAAAGAAGGCCGGTTAATGCTTTGGGATCCAGTTTCTTTACCTTCACAAGGCTGGGGTGATGGAAGGAGGAATAGATGACCCGTTCCTCTAACCCGGCATTTTTAACCTGCTTTAATACTTCCTTCTCAATTCCTCTGTAACGGAAGCCCCCTGTCTTTAACTCGATATTGACAGTAAGATCATAAGGCTTTACAAGCTCCAATACCTCTATCAGTTCTGGAATGACTGGGCAGCCAAATTCCGGATGGATTTTGCTGCAATGAAACCTTTTCAGTTCTTCCATGGTGAAGTCTTTTACATAACCGGTGCCATTGCAGGTACGGTCAATGGTCTCATCATGTATGACAGCCAGTTTTCCATCCTTTGTCATCTGTATATCCAGTTCTATTCCGTCTGCGTTCTGCCTGATGGCCAGTTCAAAAGCCTCCAGCGTATTTTCCGGTGCATAAGCGGAAGCGCCTCTGTGAGCCCAAACTTTTGTTCTCATCTGTCACTATCCTTTCGAAATAAATCCAGTCGTTAATAAGATTATAGTCTTCCATGGACGTATTGATGCTTTCTGCCATCTTTGCAACTGCATTTTCCGGGGTGCCATTGTTGTTGATCATGCTTTCGATCTCTGTTTCCACGATCTGCCTTTTTTAAAGCCCTGCTGTCATGGACAGGGTCGTGGATTTCCCGCAGCCGGATGGGCCTGGGTCACTGTTCCTTTCTGCATATTATAAATACATTTTATAGAATTGATGTAAAATGAAAAAGGAACTTTTCGTAAAATGAATGTAAAACATGGTATTGACGCACAAACGATCAAAGGCTATAATAAACTAGATTTATGAAGGAGGCATAAATAACAATAGCAAAGCTAAGCGCCATGTACCTGTTGATACGATCGTGAACATTTTTCCCAGGAAAATGGTATCAAGGGTTGACGAGGTGAAGGGTTATCGAATTTTCGGCGGATGCCTTCCATGCCCCTCCGGGCGTGTATCTAACGTGAAATATGCGGGTAACTGCAAAACAAACGCGTTGGAACCGGAGAGATAACAGAATGTGATAAAAGCTGCCGTTTTTAAAATTTGGACCAGACAGCTTGTTTTTTGTTTGCCATTTTTAAGAATAAGTGCAGATATAAAATGAAAATTTAAGGAGATTGCAAAATTATGTGCGGAATTATTGGATATACAGGACCATTGGACTCTAAAAGAATATTACTGGAGGGATTGTCCCAGCTGGAATACCGGGGGTATGACAGCGCAGGCATTGCTCTTTTTATGGAGAATTCCCATACCCGTCTGATCAGACATACAGGAAAAGTATCTAATTTAAAGGAAGAATGCAAAGGAATCACAGAGGTGTCCCATTGTGGTCTTGGACATACCAGGTGGGCAACCCACGGAGGTGTGACGACCCAGAATACCCATCCCCATCAGGCCGGACGGATCACCCTGGTTCACAATGGCATTATAGAAAATTATCATCAGCTTACCCTGGATTTTCATCTGGAAGGGAAGCTTCGCTCTGAAACAGACAGCGAGGTGGCTGCCTGGGTATTGGAAAGCATTTATCAGGGAGATCCTGTGGAAGCTATTTCAAAATTTACCGCTTATTTAAAGGGTTCCTACAGCTTTTGCGTGATGTTTGAGGATCACCCTGGTGATATTTATGCAATCCGCAACGTCAGCCCTCTGGTAGTGGCCTATACCCGTTCCGGTTCTTTTGTAGCTTCAGACCTGACGGCCCTCATTCCATATACCAGGCAGTATTTTGTAGTTCCGGAGGATCATATTGTAAAACTCACCTCCTATAAGGTGCATCTTTATAATCTTAAACAGGAGGAAGAAGTTCCGGAGCTTATGGAGGTAAACTGGAACATGGATGCAGCCATGAAGAACGGCTTCCCCCATTTCATGCTGAAGGAAATCCACGAACAGCCGGATGCCCTTAAAAATACCATATTGCCGCGCCTGGTAAAGGGGCTTCCGGACTTTGGCGATGACGGCATACCGGATACCGTGCTGAAACAGTGCAGCCAGGTTCATATTGTGGCCTGCGGTACTGCCATGCATGCAGGGATGGTGGCAAGGGCTCTTATGGAGCCGCTCCTTCGGATCCCTGTTACAGTTTCCATTGCTTCTGAATTCCGTTATGCGGATCCCCTCATTGATCGTAACACCCTGGTCATCATCATATCCCAGTCAGGGGAAACCATTGATACCCTGGCGGCCTTACGCTTGGCAAAAGCCTGCAGCGCTGCTACCCTCTCCGTGGTCAATGTAAAAGGCTCTACCATTGCCAGGGAGAGCGATTACGTTCTTTTCACTCATGCAGGCCCGGAAATTGCGGTAGCCAGCACCAAAGCATATTCTGTCCAGCTGGCGGCTCTTTATATGGTGTGCTGCCGGATGGCCTTTGTCCGGGGAAATTATGACCATGAAGAAGCCGAAGACTTTATAAAAAAGCTGCTTGATGCCATACCGGCCATGGAGGCCATGATTGAAAAAAAGGATGAGGTAAAAGCTTTGGTAACACACCTGATCAATAAGCCGGATGCCTTTTTTTATCGGGCGTGGCCTTGATTACGCTTTTTCATTGGAAGGAGCTTTGAAATTAAAAGAAATCTCCTATATTCATGCGGAAGCCTATGCTGCAGGGGAATTAAAACATGGGACAATTGCTCTTATAACGGATCAGGTTCCGGTTATTGCCATTGCAACACAGGAAAAGATTTTTTCAAAGACCATCTCCAACATCCGGGAAGTAAAGGCAAGAGATGCATTTGTTATTTTATTGACAAAGGAGAAATCAAAGGTTGAGCCTGGAATTGCTGATGTTCAGATCAATATTCCGGAGATTGGCGACCGGTTTACCGTATTTCCAATAGCGGTTGTGCTTCAGCTTATTGCATATTATGCTTCTGTGGGAAAGGATCTGGATGTGGATCAGCCAAGGAATCTGGCGAAATCTGTGACAGTTGAGTAATCTCATAGGAAAAGAAAGAATCATGAGGGGGCGGCCTTGGCTGTTTCCCTCATGATTCTTTTATGGTTAAATTTCTTAATTTCAATTTTTTTTAATTTTCAGAACCTGCAGGAAGGATTCTCCGTTTTGAGGCACGTCTGTGCCAAAATAATCACATACGGCCGCGCCTATGTCAGACAGGGTTTTTCTCCCTCCAAGGCTTCTTCCTGTTATTCCCTTTTTATATACGAGAAGAGGGACACGTTCCCTGGTATGTTTACTGTGACCGATATCAGGATCATTTCCGTGGTCAGCCATGATCACCAGAATGTCCTGGCAAGTCAGCACTGGTAAAAGCCTGCTGATTCCCTGGTCTGCGATTTCCAGGATTTTTTTATAAGTCATGGAGGACTGGGAATGCCCGGCCAAGTCGGTTTCCTGCACATTGGTACACAAAAAGCCCTGATTCATGGCCTCTGTTTCCCGAAACGTAAGGTCCATCACTTTCTGTGTGGGTACACAGGAAATGCTCAGTCCCCTGTCATTGGATACAATGTCAGCTACTTTTCCAATCAGGGTACAGTCAAAACCTGCTTTTGTGAGAATTGTGGGAGCCTGTACGTTCTGATCCACTCCGTAGCCTAAGTGTCTGCACTGGTAGCCATGATCGTAGGACTTGGATTTTGCAGACGCAATGCCGATGAAGCGGCCTTGTTTCACTTCTTCGGCGTTCCAGAGGTCTTCCATGGTATTTCCGGTTCCGCCAAACACAATCACCCGGCCTACGGTCACTACTTCCCTTACCTTTCTGGCAATGGCATATTCCTCTTCAAAGGAGATCAGATCCAAAGGAGCCGTTACGTTATAGCACATCCCTAAATCCGCTTCCAGATTATCTGCTACGGTTACATATTGGTCCACCAACAGATAGCGCAGCCCCTGCCGTTCTATGACCTGTACCTGATGTCCATTTGCCTCCAGATGGGCTTTTACTGCGTCTGCCTTTTCCTGAAAGGGGTGGACTTCCGGCCTTTTGGGAAGCGTTCCCATGATCTCCTGATGGCCCATAAACGTGTCTGCCCCAAAATGCATGAGCCCGCAGCTTCCGAAATTGGCTTCAGGTGAAAATTTCATGAAGGCGCTTTCCTCCCCATAGGCATTCATAAGGCCCAGCTTCTCCAGTGCCGGCAGCTTTAAATCGGGGTAATCCTTCAGAATGCTTCTTAAGGTATTGGCCTTTTCATCTCCCGGCCTGGCAATACGGGCATCTTCCATAGCTCCGATGCCGAATCCATCCAAAACGATGACAATAAATCTTTTCTTCATATTTTGTCTCCTAATGAATCAAGCAGATATGCCTGCATATCCAGCTGACGTCCGATGAAGCAACTATCTTTCGCTCTTTTTTCCCATGCTGTCATATATTCCAACAATTTGCGGCTTTTTTCTTTTTTAATCCTTCCACCAAAACCACATCCGACCGGGTAACGAAGATCTGATAACGGAATGCCATTACCACAGTATCTCCTACCGCCCCTTCTTTTGTCAGGCCGAAATGATAATCAATGCTTTCATTGGAAGGCGGAATAACTCCCATTTCTGTGTAATGATCAAAAGCGGTTCCAACCAGGGCAGACTTTACGTGGGAGCGTCTGTAATATCCGCCGCCGTAGCAATAGGCCTGCCCCTTGAAATTGTGGGATATTTCGCTTACATAAGTTACACACGGGACTTCCTTAAGCATATGGTCTGCATGCATTGGAGTGGTTCCGGTCAGGCCATGGCCCGGCTCGGCACAGTTTCCTCCCAGTTCTTTGATTTTGCTTAGGGTGTAGGTGCAGGAAGCAGAAGGTGTGTTTAAAACGGTTACAGGTAATCCGCTCTCCTTTAAAATGATAGCCGCCTGTTTTACGGTATCCATATTCCCGGTAGGGATCAGGTCATGGGTATTTTCTTCATATAAAAAACAGGGGAAAGATGTAACGCCTGCAATCCTTACACAGGGATACTGGGTTTTGACCCGTTCCGCCAGATCTTTTAATGCATCAAGGGGGAATCCTGCTGTCTGTCCCGAGTAGATGATATCCGAATCACTGGTAACACGGAGAAGGATATCCTGTAAAAGTCCCAGCTTCTTTGCCGCATGATGGATCTGGCTGATTTTTTCTTCGGAATAAACTGTGATCATCTGAGGGCGGTATGCTACGATCTCTTCTACCTGGGCAGTAGGAATCTGTACCAGATGCCCTGCATTTGCAATGGGGATCTGGTGGTCCATCATGACTCTGGCTTCCTTATAATCCACCACAACTGCTCCTTCATAGCCCAGTTCCACCAGTTTCCTTGCCAGATAGGGATTTCTTCCTGCCTGTTTCAGCATGAAGAACAGCCGGATTTCTTTTTCTTTTGCTTCCTTTAACATGAAAGATGCATTTTCCAGAAACGTATCCACATCTATCACATAAGAATCCGGCCTAATCTGCCCGCTCTGATGAAGCTCAAAAGAGGCTTTGATCAGTCCCGGGTTTCGTTTTATGGTCTGCTCTAAAAACATTTACATCACTCTTTCTACGGCTTCTTTTATAATGCGTAAAATAGTATCCGACCCGGAACGCATGGGGTTAATGCGGATCATGCGGCTTTCCAGTGTGGGGTCCGCATTCCGGAAGGTGCCGGATATCCGGTAAAACATGGGAACCAATTCGTATTTTGATTCTGCCCCCACCGGATTCGGTGCTGCTCCCAGTTTTTCGGCTTCCCTGAGGACTTTTTCTGCAATGTTCTCATAAAACTCAACCAAAAGTACCTTTGACTGGGCATTGGCCAGAAATGCCTGTTTCACATGAGGAATCTCACCTGCGTTCAGCCGCTTTACACATTCTTCATTTACCTGGCCTGGATGGCCAGGGCCACAGGCGCATAGACGAGGCCGCGGAGTACATCCATGGCTTCATGGCCCTGAACCTGCATGCCTCCGGAATAACTTTCTTTTACAAGTCTTTCAATATAGCATGCCTTTCCAACGATAACGCCTACGCCTTCCGGGCCCAACAGCTTAAATGAGGAAAAGCAGGAAAGGTCGGCCCCGCACTGGATACCAATCCGGTTCACTTTCATGGCGGCATAGTTGTCATCGGTCAATATGGGAATATCTCTGCATTCCTTAATGGTCTTTATTACCTGGGACATGTCGTAGCGGTCATCCGGCTTTTGCCTTGTGTATTGGATGAGCGCTCCCTTAATATCATTGTTTTCTTTCATCACCCGGCGTATATCGTCCGGATCATTGTAATCAGCCTCGATAGCCGGTATGTTTAACATTTCAAGAGATGTGGCAGTGGTGCTGTAAATAGGCGCTTTGTGTACCAGGATTTTTTTCGGCCGGCTTTAACATGCTGTGGAGTCCGAATCGTATTGCTCCGCTTCCGGCTCCTCTTACCAGAATACAGGCTTCCCCGTCAAACAGGTCCGCAATAACCTGCTCTGCCTTTTTTGTGGTTAAGGGCTTATTAAGTCCCGGAACAACCCCTAGATCTCCCCGGTTTAAAATCTCACGGCCGCTGTATGCTTTTGTGATACAATCAATCACCTTGAACTGCAGCCTGGCGGCGGCCTCCACCGAGATGCTGGATAACGGATAAGTCTGCATTTCTCTTCCTCCTTATTTCAAAATCCGGTCTGGATTATCAATCAGCAGCATATCGATTTGTTCCTCAGATAAACCATATTCCAAAAGCTGCGGAAGAAAGGTTTCAAACAGATATGCATAACCCGGGCCTCCCCATTTTTTTAAATGAGATTTTCTGGTAATATCCATAGATAATACCACCTGCCCCAGGAATCCTTCTTTTGCGATCCGTTTTAACGTTTCTGCACGGAACCGGTCAGGGCAGTAATTATTTTTGCCCACAGTATCAAACCCGATGTTGACGCCTTCCTTAAGAACAGAAAGAATATAATCCGGGTTCTGGGAAAGGTCTAAATGACCGATGATGATCTTCTCCGGCTTTACCCCGGCATTTATTAAATATACGGCCTGTTCCAGGGCCATGGTTCCAAGGGTGGTATGTGTGGTAACCACGGCTCCGGTACGAACCGCTGCCAGAGCCATGGAGTGAAACACCTTTTTTTCCATATCTGTCATGGTGTTTTTACTGGTTCCAAACTCACCTATGACTCTTGCTTTGATGCCGGAATCCCCAATTCCTTCCGTCAATTCCTTCTCTGCCAGCTTTGCCAGCTCCATTTCAGACATGGAATACACAAAATCCGGAAGAAACGGCTCTTTATAAAAGCCGGTCGCCTGCAGGATCCGGATGCCCGTGGCTTTTTCCATATTGCTTACGTATTCCGGATTCCTTCCCATACCGATGTTGGTTACATCCAGAATACGCCTGACACCAAGCTGATACAGAGAGCGAAGCTCGCTTTTCGTTTCCTCAAAGCAGTCCAGCCGGCAATCCAGGTCTTTTTTTTACCCCGGATAAGTCTATGGTAATGTGTTCGTGCATCAAGGTATAACCTTTTTTTCATATTTTGTCTCCTAATGAATTAAGCGGATATGCTTGTATATCCGTTTCTAAAAATACATATCAAAATTCATAAAGTACCGCTCAATCAGCCGGGATCTTTTGCAGGCCAGTAATCTGGCCTTTCGAAACATGGCTTCAATGTCCTCTTTTTTTACTTTCACAGATCAGAACGGTACAGCATCCCAGCTCACTGGAAGGAACAGTCAGTGCGGATTTACCGCACATATTGGCCACCCGCATCAGCCCTTTTCCCGAATGAGCCTGACTCTGTTCTGTTTCCATATCAAAATGGCCGTAAATGCTGTCTCCCATGGCGTTCACATCCACAGGTCCTTCCCTTGAGATCAGAATGGTTCCCGGACTTATGATCCCGTTTAAGTATTGGATCAGTGGTTCCCGGTGCCCATAGATATCCGGCTGCCTCTTTGGAACCTCTTTCCATTCCCAGCCGGAATCCCAATTCGTGGATTCCTCTGTAAGGCTCATTCCCAGTAATGGATTTAAAACCTGTTCCAGGGTCTTTAAATCTCTGGCAATGGCGCCCAGACTGGGAGAAAACACGATTCCGTCAGTGGACGTTTTTGAATGCTGACTCATATGATCCTGCTCTATTAGCGGGGAAATGAATCCATAAAGATTGAGCGCAGCGGCAGGTGCCAGGACACTGCCGCCTCCGTCCGTTCCGATTCCTGCATCATTGATTCCATAGAATACATTAAGGGCTGTGCCGCTGCTGGAGCCGGTCATCCATTTACCGGTTATGGGATTGATGAGCTGTAGATCCACCGCTCTTCCGCCCAAGGCCATTTTATCGGCGGTATGAAGTAAAAATCCGCTTTCATTAAGGCGTTCTTTTAGTTCTTCGGGAATGACCGGAGTATCCTTGATTCCGGTATACCAGGCAAACCCATGTTTCTGATGTGATGAAGCGACCAGATCAATAACCCGGGGATTTACCTTATTTACGGTGCAGTAGGGATTCTTAAGTGCCAGAAATGTTTTCTTTGCATATGTTTCAAGTTTTTCCATATCAATTTCCAGACTACTTTGCTGCCGGGACTGCAATGAGTCCGATTATAAGAAACAGGTTCAAAAGCACTCCGAAAACGATACATGCCACAGGACCAACTGCCAGGTCCACAATGGGCTTTTTCGCTTTTTTATTTAATAGAAAGGCCCCGATTACAAACAGTGCTCCGATGCCGGTGTATCCGGAAGAGGAAACCGCCATTTTTTTCTGCCGCAACAATACCGCCTGCCAGCAAAGAGATTTCCAGGACCTTGTTCATGGATGTTCTCACATACTCTCCCATATCCTTGACTCCAGGAAATTTATCCATGTATTTTGCAAAAATGTTGATCAGGAAAATCTCCGCTACCATAACTGCAAATCCGATCACAAAGGCAAAGAACGGGTTTCCATGAAGGAACAATCCGACCACAAACACAAAGGTGCAGCCGGCTGCGCCGTACACGCCTGTAACAATGGCCGTAGTAAATACTAAAGGTATGAAACCAATGGCTCTTGCCAGTGCGGTTAATGCGGCGTTGCTGTATTCCTGGCTGGCTAAGAGGGCCAGGGAGGCAGGATCGCCGGCGATAATGGAAAGGCTGGTTCCGGCTGCGATCAGACCACCCATAACAGCAAGCAGCAGCCAGTTTTTGCGGATGCGTAAAATATTGCCCTCAAAGCCCTGGGTCAGTACTTCATTGGTATGCTCTGTTCCTTTTTGCCGGGCAGCATAAAGGATCATCATAATCATGCCTGCAAGCATTGCCATGCCTTCCGCATTTAAAGAAACCTTGCCTGCGCCAATGGTAAAAGTACCAAATTTTTTTAACAAGAAAATATACAAGTACGGTTACGGTTCCAGCTGTCATGCCTTTTTTTAAAACCATGCTGGTAAGCAATGCCCACTGCCGGGAACACGGCAAATGCAACCGTTATATAGCCGGAAACGCTTCCTAAATCACTGGTAAAGTTATATGGCATATAGCTGAACAGTTTCACAACAAACTCAAGACCAGCCAGAATAGCTAAGCCATAAGCAGCTCCGATGACAGCGGAAAGGATCATCCCGTTTTTGCTGTTATTACAGAAGGATCCGATGATATCCGTAGTCAGCAGCAGACAGTGGATCAGGATAATGCTTGCTGCAATGGAGGTCGGTATACCAAAACCGATGACCAGGCCAAAGCTGATGGCAAAGCTCATGGCTGCCAGTTCTTTCCGGTTGATCTCTCCATTAAAATACTGCCCTACAATTGGCCGGAACCCGTCATTAAATACTGCAATCCCCTGATTGGATAAAACGGAAGCCAACGCCCCGATTAAAGCAATAACAATGTATTTCATACCTATTAAACCTCCTCTTTTTCCATGATTGCCTGCAGCAGAACCGGAAGGACTTCTTCCTTGTGCTGTGCCGTAAATCCGAATGCTTTTTTCCCCTTTTGAACCTCTTCCCTGATAAAATCCCCGCTCTTTACATTTCCTGGCATGGAAATCGTAGAACAGAGCCCGGAACCCAACATGGCCATAGCCATAGCCAGGCTCCGCCGCCGCCAGTATTGCAGGCACCCACATAATAATCATACTTCCCGTTTTTTTACACCCAATGCAGCATCCAGATCCCCCTTGATCTCGATCTCTGCCCGGCCATTCATCTGTTTTGCCACCAGTCCGGCAATTTCTTCCTTGTCAATCTGACCACCAACCACAATCTTCATTGCTTCTATCCTCCTCTTTATCCTTGTATCATTTCTTATAAAGGCCATTGGCCTGATACCTTATTATGAAAGCAGATTGCATAGATGAACGGTCAGAAAACCCCGCTCTGCTTCCGGGAACTGGATATCCGTTTCCTTTAACAGCTCTTCTTTTAACGCTTCTGCTCTTTGGTAAATTGGTTCTTGTTTTATTCCATCAAGGAGCGTGTTATCCAGAGGGTGCTCCACGACCCCGTCTAAGACCCTCTGTCCGGCCATGGCCAGATGGGTGATGAACATTGCTGCCCTATCCTCCTCTGCATCAGGATTTTCTTCCAGGATCCGTTCCACTGCTTTTCTGGAATAATCTGCAACTTTTTTTGCAGATCACATGATTCTCCTCCAGTATGTCAAGACGCTGGTTTAAAATATCTTTTAATTCCATTGGTTTTCCTCCCTGTCTCAATATGGCTTATTGTCACTTGTTTTGCTGGTGAGAATAAAAGGGCTGTTTTTCAAACCCGTCCATCGGATTGTTGAAGTGGCCTTCACTTTCAACAATATACATTATTTTGTACTTTGCTTCAAAAAGATGACCTTTTAAAAATAAGGCTCTCTTTTTTTCTCCCTTACCTCCCGGATGATCTCAACGACTTTAGGTACGCTCACATACTTTTCCAGCAGTGCTTTTAGATACTCATCCTCTTTTCTGATCACCATTACAGCTGTTGAAAACAGATTGTTGTAATCCGAATCGTCTAAAAATGCTACGTTCAATTGTTCATGCTTATGTTCCTGGATATCGTCATAGTTCCATACGCCGGCGTCTATGATACCATCCATCAAGGCGTTAACGGTCTGCTGGGTCCGGATTGGAACCAGGGTAACCTTTTTGCCGTGGATAATATTTCTGGTAATGCAGCTCTGGTCAATAGAGCTGCTGTCATATGCTACTCTCATGCCATCCTGAATGCTGTCAAATCTGGAATCCGCCAAAAGAAGCACATGCCTGGAAAGGAAACTGCCGGGTCCAAAATTAATTGCTGCCTCAATCTGCTTTCCTTCTCTTATGGACTGCTCCGCCGCATACTGGGAACAGACCGCAAATTGATAGGTTCCTGATTCTACCAGTTCAATACGCCCCACTGCGCCTCTGGCGTAAGCCATATTAAAGTTAAGAGGTGCGAACTGGGTATACATGGCCGTGGCAAAACCCTCATAAGTCACAGAATAGGGAAGGGGCATGATTCCAAGGATTTCTTTGCGCATACAGTTCTCCTGCAGCTTCTTATAATCAATCTCTTTGATGCAGGTTCCCTGATGTCCATGATTTTCCAGTGACACAGCATTGCACTCTTTTAAACAGGCAAATGCGTTCTGAATGGTCCCCCTGGATACCCCGAACTTATCCTGGTACTCTGAGATAGGCAGAATCCGGTCCCCGGCATTCCTGGACATTAGATCCAGCGACAGCATATTTTTTTGCCAGGCCTATTTTTTGATATAAGTTTCCTGCTTCTAAACATTTGTTCTTCATGAAATCACTCACTTTTGCCAATTTACATTATTTTGTATATTCAAACAATACCATATTGCATGTGCAATGTCAACAATATTGTCTTTTATTTTTTTGTTTCTTGCACAGAAAGTACAAATCCCCAAACGAAAAGACGGATATCTCTGTTGTATCACAGAAATGTCCGTCTTTATACGATTCAATTACAATAATATCGATTCCAAAAGGAAATTCATCTTTCAGCGGTTCGCTTTATTCCATTCCATCTTTGTGTCAACAAATTGTGGATCAGCTTAACGGTTCCGTCTATACCTATGGAGCTTCGGTTAATGCATAAGTCGTAGCTTCTTACATCTCCCCACTTTTTATTGGAATAGTAATTATAGTAGCTGGAACGCTTTTTATCCGTTTTGACCATAATATCCTTTGCCTTGGTATCATCAACATGATAAAGTTCTTTTAAGGATTTAATCTTGTCTTCTTCATCGGCAGAAATGAATACGGAAACAAGGTTGGGATAATCCTCCAGAGCATAATCGGCACATCTTCCTACAATTACACAGGATTCTTCATCTGCCAGCTGTTTGATGGTATCAAACTGTGCTAAAAAGATCTTATGATTAATTGGCATATCCATGTAACCAGAGGTGGTGAATCCCATGGAATATGTATCCATCACAAGAGAGTAGAGAAAACTGTTGGTTGGCTTTTCATCATGGGTCTGGAATAGTTCTTCGCATAACCCGCTGTTTTTTGCTGCAAGCGCCAAGAGCTCCTTGTCATAGCACTTAATTCCCAGTTCTTCTGCCAATTTCTGTCCGATGATTTTTCCAGAACTTCCGCATTGTCTTCCGATTGCAATCACTAAATTTCCACTCATATAGGCAGCTCCTTCCAGTTATCTTGTAATTATAGTATGAAAACATCTTTTTGTTTTCATAATTGGATGGAATGGGCTAAAAACAGCCCTTTTATCTTTACTTGCTTTGCAGGTGAAGATATGTCATGTTATAACGCCAGACCCGCAGTGGAGCTGGTAAAACCTGCGGTTTTACCAGCTCACGGGCATTCGCCCTATGAAATAAGGCATAAAAAGATTTTCTTATGTGCGGGCACAACGAAAATCTTTTTATGCTTTATTTCGCACTGCTCGTTGCTTTCGTGTATATTATACCTTAAAATTTCTGAAAAATCTATATTTTTATTTTGATTTAACTGTATTTTAGGAAGGAATCTTTTGGATAGGCTGTTAAGTTGTCCTTAATTTTCTCAATAATTCTTCAAAATAGTCAGGAAGAGGGGCTGTAAATTCCATGTATTGGCCAGTTCTGGGATGGCTGATTCCCAGCACACCGGCGTGAAGCGTCTGTCCCTGAAGGCGGAAGGGGCACTTTGCAGGGCCATAGACTAAATCTCCTAAAAGAGGATGGTTTATGCTTGCCATATGGACGCGGATCTGATGGGTCCGCCCTGTTTCAAGCTGGCATTCTATATAGGTAAACTGCTTAAAATGCTCCAGAACGCGGTAATGGGTCACTGCTTCTCTTCCATTTTTCTCATTAATGCTCATTTTCTTCCGGTCGACAGGATGACGGCCAATGGGAGCATTGATGGTTCCCTCGTCTTCCTTTAAGACACCATGTACGATTGCAGCGTATTTTCTGGTAATGGAATGTTCCTTCAGCTGCTCAGAAATGGAATTGTGGGCCATGTCATTTTTACACACAATAAGAACCCCGGTGGTATCCATATCAATCCGATGGACGATTCCAGGGCGCATAACTCCGTTGATTCCAGATAACTCACTGCGGCAATGGGACATCAGTCCATTGACCAGGGTTCCGCTGTAATGGCCTGCGGCGGGATGGACTACCATCCCCTTTGGCTTGTTAATGAGAATGATATCCTTATCCTCGTAGATAATGTCAAGAGGGATATTCTCCGGCATGATTTCCGGTTCCCTTATTTCAGGAAGGGTCAGGGATATCCGGTCCCCTGCATTTACTTTATAATTGCTTTTTACCGGTTTTTCTTCAACCAGTACGGATTGTTCTTTTAAAAGCTTCTGAAGGTAAGAACGGGAAATGTCCTGGCATTGGCCGGATAAATACCGGTCGATCCGGACTCCGGCTTCTTCAGGAGCAACTACAAATTCTTGACTCAACCCAGGTCCTCCTTTTTATGAATGGAAAGACAGGATAAGTCCTCCTCCTTATAATAAAACAGAAACATAAGCATGAAAACGAACATGGAAACCGTAACGTAGCAATCTGCAACATTAAAAATCGGGAAATCGATCAGCTTAAAATACAAGAAATCTACCACATAACCTCTGACAAAGCGGTCGATCATGTTGCCCACTGCTCCTGCTGAAAGAAACATGGCAATAAGGTGCAGCGGCAGGTATTTTTTGTCGGCAGGCATGCGGCTGACGGCAAAAGCCGCTGCTGTAAGCACTGCCAAAGCAACCAGCAGAAAAAAACGCCTGTTTTCCCTGGAGCATTCCAAATGCTGCCCCCCGGTTTTCGGAATAATAAAACTCAAATACCCCATCCCAGATGGCAAAGGGAGGCCGGTTCATGAGATGCTTAACTGCGAGAAGCTTTGTCCATTGATCCAGGCCAATGGAAAGAAAAAAGCCGATGATCATTCCAATGATCAGTTTTATTTTTTTGATTCATGTAAATCTCCTTAAGCTAAGATTTGGCGGAGTCCTTCTGCCATTTCCGTTTCGGTGACGGTCTTGCAGGTGCAGGCTTTACCAATCTGTTCTAACAGGATAAACCGGATGGTGCCGGAATCCATTTTTTTATCACTTCTTGTAGTAAGAACTATATTTTCCGCAGAAAGTCCGCCCACCGTAACAGGCATGCCAAACTGTTCCATTACCTTTAAAAGCCTTGGAAGCTCTTCCTCCCGGATCATTCCCCTATTTACGGAAATTGCCATGGCAGCGATGCATCCTAATCCCACACAGTGACCGTGCACCAGCCTGAAGTCTGAAAGCTTTTCAATGGCATGGCCCAGGGTATGTCCCAGATTTAATAGAGCCCGTTCTCCCTGTTCCGTTGGATCCTTTTCTACCACATCCCGCTTGATCTTGTTGCTTACAAGAACCATCTGGCTTAATACTGTTAAATCCCTGTTCCCGATTTCAGAGGCATGTCCATAAGCCATTGGTAATAGGAAGCGTCTTTGATCAGCCCATGCTTGATAATCTCTCCCATTCCTGATGAAAACTGTTCTTCTGAAAGAGTTTTTAAGGCCGCAATATTTCCATATACCAGCTTTGGCATATGGAAGGCTCCTACCATATTTTTGTAGGAGTCAAAATCAACGCCGGTTTTTCCTCCGATGCTGGAATCGACCTGGGACAGCAGGGTCGTAGGCACCTGGATAAAAGATATGCCCCGCAGATAGGTGGCAGCACCATAGCCGCATAAATCCCCCACAACTCCCCCGCCCAAAGCGAGCAGGCAGTCATGGCGGTCAAATTGTTTTAATATAAGGGTTTCATATAAGTTCCTGACGGTATCCAGATTTTTATTTTCTTCTCCGGCAGGAAAGATAAAATGCTCTGCTTTTTTTGCAGCAGGCAGAAACAATTGTTTCTACTTCCTCAAGGTAAAGAGGGGCCACATTGGAATCCGTGACAATACAGATCTTGCGGTCTCCCAGGTTCAGCTTTTTCAGCTCTTCCTTTAGCCCGTCAAATCCAGTTTCCATGACAATCTCATAAATGAAGGTACCGTTCATGTGTACCGGGATTCTATATCCCATGGTATTTTCCTCCTTCTTGTCCATGCTTTTTGTACAAAGCCCGCCCGCTTTACCGGGCGTTCTTGTGCTGTATTTTTTATATTCCTATATCATGGAAGAAAGCAAACAATCTTCCTCTCCGCTTTCTGCATTGCAATGCTGCAACGATTTAAAGAAGCGGGTGATGTGGAAAATCGTCTGCTTGTACCATTTTAAGAAATATATAATGTCTTGTGGGGAAAATCTGTTAAAGGCGTAAATTCATTCCGCCCATATCCAGGCTTCCATTATTTAGCAGGTCTTGAAAATCACCGGAGAGTTCAACGGATTCCGGGGTCGCTATGAATATGTAATTTGATATTTTCTGTAAATTACCATTCATGGAATAAGTGGCGCCTGAGGTAAAGTCAATGATTCTCTGGGCAACTTCCGTATGGATTCCCTCCATGTTAAGGACAACCGCCTTTCCGGCCAGCATATGATCGCAAATTTCTTTTGCATCTTCAATGGAGGTAGGTTTTATCATGGACACCTCCATGGAACGCGACTGCTTCATGGGCACTACTTTAGGGGAACGGGACAGAAAACGAGGCTTCTGGTCATAATCATCCTCATCATCATAGTAATCCTCTTCATTCTTTTTTGAGAAAAGGGTTCTTTTGGCAGGTTTATCGTTTTCATCCTCGTAGTCGTCATCTAAATAGTAATCATCATCTTCTGTATCATTTAAGCGCATGCTATCCATCAGTTTGCCTAAAATGCTCATACTTCATTCTCTCCAATCTTACACCATGGTTCTTAAGGCAGAAAAGATCTTCCCAGGACCAGGCAAATATTCTCACTAAATTATGCCAGATCATGCGCGGCAGGCTCTGCTTCGCTTTTCCTGCATTCATTAAGTGTTCATATAATACAGCTTATCCGAACTTGCAAAGCAAGTGAGATAAAAGGGGCGTTCTTTGCCCCGTCCATCCGATTATGGGTAGTTCTTTTTACATCCCATAATATCTTGTACCGAAAATTCCGGTACCAACTCTTACCAGAGTAGCACCTTCTTCTATGGCAATCTCATAGTCTCCGGTCATACCCATTGAGAGCATATTCATACTAACATTATCAATGTTTTTGCTTTGCATGTCAACATAAAATTGTCTTAATTTTTTTTAAAAACTGGACGATTTTCCTCAGAATTTTCTACAAAAGGCGCAATAGTCATGAGACCTTTTATCCTTACATGGGGAAGGCTGGCGATTTTACGGATAGCGCTTTCCGTCTCCCCCAGTTTAAATCCAAATTTGCTTTCCTCTTCTGCCACATTCACTTCCAAAAGGATGTCCACAATCAGGTTTTTCCTGGCTGCATCCTCTTCGATCTGCTCCGCCAGACGGACAGAATCTACACTGTGGATCAGCACAGCCTTGTCAATGACCTGTTTCACTTTATTTCGCTGCAGATGCCCAATCATGTGCCAGCGGATATCTTCCGGAAGTGCAAGGTGCTTTTCGCAGAGCTCCTGCACTTTATTTTCGCCAAAATCCCGGACACCGGCAGAGTATGCCTCTGATATCATGACAGCCGGTTTTGTCTTGCTCACCGCTATTAAAGTTACTTCTTCCGGATTTCTTCCCGCCCTTTTACAGGCGGCTAAGATCCGGTTATTAACTTCTTTCAGATTTTCCCTAACCAAACCAATCACCTCTTATTTATAAATTAATTCCCCTTCATTGACAGTTTCTGCATTGAGAACAATATGATCGTATACTGCCAGTCCATAGGTCATGTTCTTCTTTACTGTGTAATATTCATCATTGGAAGCCAGTACGTCAATCTGTTTAAAGACAGCATACCCTTTGTTTATGTTATAAACACCCTGAAGGGAAGCACTTGTCCCAATCTGATAGCGCTCTGTTGAATTAGGCTTTACAATATAGTCTCCGGCCTTAAAGCATCCTCAATACCCATATCAATATAGTAATTATTCCCTTCGGAATAGTAGATCTCGGTAGGGACAAAAACAACGGAAGTCCCTGATTGGGAGTACACTTCTTTGTTGAAACCGGTGGATTGGCTGTCACCGCCCTGAGTGACGTAGTCCATGGGCACCAGATAAAAATCTTTTTTTCGTAACGGCTGTTACAGGAATCTTCAACCCATCTACCCGGTCTGAAACGATTTCAAAATCAACGTACCGGTCGGAAGCAAATTGAACCATGTATTTATCAAAATCCAATTTTCCAAAGGCTTTTCCATCTGTTCCGTTAAGCACGGAAAAGCTTCCCGAGGCTTTTAAATCCCGCCCGGCAAATTCTACGGTGAGATTTGTCTTGTCACCGTAAGCCTTCGCATCTTCTTCCGTCATTGGAAACACAATTGACCATAAATCAGAAGTGATGATCTTATAAACCGGAGCGCCCTTTTCTATAAGATTCCCTGATTTTGTGATGGTCTTTGTATAGGTACTGCGGTCAAATGCGGCTTCCGAGACCTCCGATGGCTGAAATCCTTCATAGGAATCCACTCCATAGGAGACGATGCCTGCATGGTCTGCTTTCACCTGCTCAAAGTTAATGCCTGCCTGATCCATCAGGCCTCCAAGGTTGTTAAGTGTGTTAAAGTTCATGTATTCCATGACTTCTGCCTCTAAAGCGTATTTGGTATCATAGACAGAATGAAACTGGTCGTTGTCATAAGTAAGACTGAATGCGGTCAGCTGCTTTTTCAGTTCGCCAAGATTTTCCGGGGTCAGTGTGACCTTATCCTCTGAATTTTCAGCCAGAAATGAGGTCAGATTCCCTGTCTCATCAATGGAATAGACCCGGGTGCCGTTAGAAGCCCTCTTTCCTTCCCTTACGTAGTAATTGACATAGCCGGAACGGTCTGCATTCTTCACTTCTTCCTGCCGGAGGATAATTCCCGTGTAATTCTTGTTATTGACGATGCTGCCTTCCTGTACTTCATAAAACTGTACCTTATCTCTGCGAATATAAGCAGATACACTGAACACCATATAAACAAAGATCAACGCAAAGATGATCATGCCAACATTAATATTCAGAGGCCGCGGTACCGGATGATTTTTTTTATTCTTCTTTGGACGGGCAGCCCGTTTTAATGGCTGCGGTGCCTTTTGTTTTGCCATCCTGACGCCTCCTTTCCTTATTCCTGCCCACGTCTTCTGGGCATAGAGGTATACCCCTAGGGCGATCCTTCTAGTATTATAAAAGGAAAATCCAAAAAAATTCAAGCAAAACAAAGGGGACTGCTGTGCAGCCCCCTTATCTTTATGTATGATTATAATGAAACAACCACATTAGCCCTGGCATTCTCAGGCATATTCTCCGCATCTAAAGAAACGCTGAGAACAAAGGTTACGTGATACTTTTCACCGATTTTTTCCAAAGTTGCAATGGTCTCAGATATGTCTTCCCCTTCAAGGCAGGCCAGCTTTAAAAAGCTGTCAAAGAACATCATTTCTAAATCATGATCCTGAGATATGATACCACAGATAAAACCTATAAATCCTTCGCTTGATGTAATCGGATACTCATTGACATTAATGAGGCGGATCTTGTTGCTTAATTCGTACATGTGCTTGGAACTTTTGTCCAGGTAGGCAATAGAACCTGTTGATTCTTTTACGATGGAATTAGCTCTGTCTAACAGATGTTTTGTTTTCCCCTTACCCTTTTTTTTCCTGCTATTATCTGCACCATAGCAATCTCCTCCTTGCGTTATATAATTTGTATAAAAAGTCTATTCGGATTAATATAATTATAGTACAAATCAATAAGAAAGGCAATGACTATTCTACAATTTTATTTAATATATTTGTCATATTATCGTAGAGGCCTGCATGATTCGGCGCTTTCAAAACTACGGTGACATATTCCCGCTTAGAGGAATCCGAGCTTCCCATGATCAGGCAGCTTCCTGCCGCCTTTGTGGTACCTGTTTTTCCGCCCAGGATGGTAAGGCTCTCCGGCATCTGGCGCTCTCCTGTCATATACCAATTGGTACCTTTCCAGGTTGCGTTTACCGGCTTTCCAGCTCCATCCTGATAGGTAGTGGTGTACTCGGTTGTACGATTATCTTGCGAAATTCGGGATACTTTAAAGCTTCATGAAAAATCAAATACAGGTCATAAGCTGTGGTATAGTGATCTTCATCACTCAGTCCATGTGGATTAAGGAAATGAGTGCCTGTAGCTCCGATCTTTACTGCCTCATCATTCATCATTTGAGCGAACTGGTCATTTCCACCGGCCATATGGGTCGCAATAGCAGCTCCGGCATCATTACCGGAAGGGATCATGAGACCATATAAAAGCTGTTCCATAGTCAGCTTGTCCCCTGGCTTTATCCCACATAAAGTGGCCCCGGCTTCCGTAATGACAGCATCTTTGGTCACCGTGACCTCATCCGATAAATTTCCGTATTTCAAAGCAATAAGAGCTGTCATGGTTTTCGTGATGCTTGCAGGATACAGACGCTCAAAAGGATTCTTGGCAAACAGGACTTTCTTATCCGTTAAGTCAAAGACAGCGGCAGCTTCGGCAGTAACCGCATTGTCCTGGCTGGAAGTATCCTCTGAAACGATGCAGAGATCATGAGCAAAGGGTTCTGCTCTGCCAGACACTGCACTGGACTGGTAAAGGGCGGTCCTTTCTGAATATACATAAGGATTATCAAGACCCTTTAAACCGGCGCAGCTGTCAGGAACACGTACATAAGGCAATGCAGCCTGATTTTACAAAAACTCTTTTCTTCACGGAATCTACCTCTGCTATTTGTACATCTCACGCCATTCCATATCACCGCGCTCCAGAGACTTGATTAAAAGCTCTGCAGTAGCCAGATTGGTCGCAAGAGGAATGTTGTGCATATCACAGGTACTCATGATATTTACGATATCCGGTTCATGGGACTTGGGTGTAAGCGGATCCCTTAAAAAGATTACCAGATCAATCTCATTATGCTCAATCTGGGATCCAAGCTGCTGCTCTCCGCCCAGATGTCCGGCCAGATACTTATGAACATTTAAGTTTGTGACCTCTTCAATCAAGCGTCCGGTGGTTCCGGTAGCATATAACATGTGTTTACTTAAAATACCCCTGTAGGCAATGCAGAAGTTCTGCATAAGTTTTTTCTTTGAATCGTGTGCAACTAGTCCTATATTCATGACGATATACCTCCTTATTAATTACCGATTTTTAATTGCCGATTTTGCGCTGCAGTCCAACATTCAGCACCAGTCCCATACCCATAAAGATGCTGATGAGCGAACTGACTCCCGAACTGATAAAGGGGAGCGGGAGGCCTGTATTAGGAAATATCTGCGTTGCTACGGCGATATTGGCAAAGGCCTGGAAGCCAATCAGGGCCGCCATGCCGGTACAAATCAGTCTTCCTGACATATCCTTGGATTTGGATGCCAAATAAAGGCATTCAAATACAACCAAACCAATAAGAACAATGACGATAACGCTGCCTCGAAATCCCATCTCTTCGCCGATAATGGCGAAAATAAAGTCGGTTTCCCCGGCTGATAAGAAGTTTCCATCTTTCACCGATGCAATGGTTGTATTAAAAAGTCCTTTCCCTTGAAGCTGTCCGGAACTGATTGCCATAATTGAATTTTTTTTGTTGGTACAGATTTTCTGCATACTGCTCTGCATGAGGGTAAATCCATGCGAGGATACGCCGTGCCTGATAATCGTGGATAAAAGGGATCAGCCCTTTGGTCAGCAAAAATATGAAAAGCGCTCCTGCCGGTATTGCTACGGCAAGGACGCCCCCGATCCAGCGGTAACTGATTCCTGCGGAAAATACCATACACAGGATAATGATAGAAACCACTAGGCTGGTGGATAAATTCGGCTCCGCAAAAATAAGGCCGATGGGAATGGCCGCAAGCAAAGCGGCCAGCCCTATCATAACCGGCGTGTTCAGCCTTTCCTGGTATTTGTTCCAATACCAGGAAAAGAACACGATTAATCCGATTTTAACGAACTCAGACGGCTGAATCCGCCCGATGCCAGGAAGGTTAATCCATCTGGTGGCCCCTCCAGCCGTATGTCCCATAACCAGAACAGCACCCAGCAAAAGGATGCAAGCCGCATAATCCAAAGCATAAAGCTTGATGATTTTATGATATCTATGATGGAAAGCCCGATAGCCAGGGCAAATCCAACCATTACGCCGATAATCTGTTTTGTCACTGTGCTGGAATCCTGGTTGGAGGCGCTGGCCACCACAAGAATCCCGATAACGGACAGCGACAGCATGTACAAAACTAACCGATAATTATAGTATTTAAAATTGTAGTCAGAAAACATAATTAGTATATCCCCTTGTCAGGTACGTCGCGAATAGGGATGTTTGCATAAAGAACCGGTATAAAACGTTCGCAATCCGGTTGCTTCAGCTTCTTCATCTGTATCTCTATTCTGTCGGAATCTATATCCATGTATCTTGAAACAACACGGACCATATCGTCTTTTATCATCTGCATGATCTCAGGAGAACAATCAGCCTTGTCCGCAACCAGCAAAAGTTTCAGACGATTTCTTGCAATTTCTCCTGAATTCTTCTTGCGGAATACAGGAAACAGTCTCATATCACACCCTCCTATGCTCTCTTTAGGAGATGGGAGAGTCTAAAGAACAGGCCTTCACGCACAGCCGGATTTTGAAGCGGTACGTTTTCACCGGTAATCCGCCTGCAGACATCCATATAGGCCTGTCCGGCCGGGGTTCCCATGCCAACAAGAGGTTCTCCCTGGTTTGTGGAAATGACGATATCCTCGTCATCCGGCACGGCGCCGATAATATCAACGGCAAGGATGTCCATGACATCATCAAGAGACATCATGTCTCCTCTTTTCACCATATCCGCACGGATCCGGTTTACGATGAGTTCAATGGTTCCCATGTCAGCGGCATCTAAAAGCCCGATGATCCGGTCGGCATCCCGGATGGCGGAAACCTCCGGGGTGGTAACAACAATGGCTCTGTCAGCGCCTGCAATGGCGTTTTGAAAGCCTTGTTCAATGCCTGCGGGACAATCCAGCAGGATATAATCAAACTCTTCCCTTAAATCATCAACCAGCTTCACCATCTGTTCGGGAGTGACTGCTGTCTTGTCCCTGGTCTGCGCGGAGGGAAGTAAAAATAAGTTCGGATATCTTTTGTCTTTTATCAGGGCCTGCTTCATACGGCAGTTGCCCTCTACCACGTCTACTAAATTGTAGACAATGCGGTTTTCCAGACCCATAACAACGTCCAGGTTCCGAAGTCCTATATCTGTATCGATCAGGACTACTTTTTTTACCCAGAATCGCCAGTCCGGTACCAACATTGGCAGAGGTTGTTGTCTTGCCTACCCCGCCTTTTCCAGAAGTGATTACGATAATTTCGCTCATACCATATCCTCCTGATTTTAAGGTATAATTTACTTAGCGAAGGCAAGTAAATTATCCGTTCGATGGGCCAAAGGCGAATCGAACTTCCTTTTTCTATTCTACCTTAGTTTTTGGAATATTTCCACACTTTTTTTCATTGGTTTTATTAAGACTTTGTTATTTTCCATAAAAGCCTTCATCGGACCCCGTCCCAGACGCTTGCCTCTTCCGTCCAGACCTGAGGTGCAATCTGCGATGCGCAGCTGGGTCGGAGCCATTTCCAGGGCTGTAATGAGCGCTCCCCGGTTGCCTGCCACACCTGCACATACCGTTCCGGAAAGCTTTCAAGAACGATTACGTTGCCCTTTGCCAAAACCTTTGCCCCCTTGCCAACATCACCGATGATAACAATACTGGCTTCAGATTCCAAAGTCTCTCCGTTTTGTAGATTGCCTTTAAAGAACTGTCCTGTCTGGCAGGACAGCTCCATGAGTTTTTCGTTCAGTGCTTTTTCGCAGCGTTCCGTACGGTTTATATCCGTATCAACCAGGCAGATAATCTCCACATTGGAGTTTTCCGTGATCTGGTTGATGATTGCGAACTCTTCCTCGGGAGTCAGTTCCCGACCCTCCAGGGTCAGAGTCATTTGTACGGATCCCCAGAATTTTGCATGATCCCCGAATTTTTTCCCAATATCAGAAAGAAGCTGAGGGAAGGGGATATCTGGGTCCAGGATGACAGTCATACCTGCTCTGTTGCTTTTAATTACTACGGTATTATGCATCATATCACCTCTTATCCTAGTTAATCGCGAATGTTGACCTTCGCTGCATCCAGGGCGCCGGCATTTACAATCGATTCTAAGTCCGTATAGCCGTAATAATACTTATAGACGTTCTTCGCAATATTGGCGGCGTTGGATGATGAATAGCCATACGGAATATTCACGGTAACACAGATTTCCGGATTGTCATATGGCGCATAAGAAATAAAGAATGCGTGATTGGGCTTGTTGCGGGCCTCCTGGGCAGTACCGGTTTTACCGGCAATTTCCACTTCAAGGTCAGTAAACAGCCTTTTACTTGAACCGTTTGCAATCACTTCTCTCATTCCTTGTTGTACAGTATCCCACGTTGAAGCCGCCGCGTCAATATGAGAAGAAATCTTAGGGGTATAATCTTGTATCAGATTGCCTTCAGAATCCGTAGTCTTGTCTAATAAACTGAGCTCAAATACGGTTCCCCTGTTTGCGATGGCAGCCACATATCTGGAAAGCTGGACATTGGTGTAAGCATGGCTTCCCTGTCCCATGGCAGAACGCTCCGGTGCTTCTTTTGAAATCTGGGGATCAAGCTCTGCGATCTCTACCCCGGATTTGTGATCCAGCCCAAACATGGATGCATATTTCCGTAAGACTTCAAGTCCCTGGTCAGGAGAATATACTCCGCTGGCATCCATTGACAAACGGTGCCCCAGATCAGCAAAGAAATAGTTACAGGAATTCCCGATTCCTCCCACAATGTTCAGAGGACCATGCTGGCCGGGATAAATCCAGCACTTGATAGGCGGTTCCACATCCGTATAAATACCGGTACAGGTAATGGTTTCATCCGTTGCGACGACACGCTCTTCCAGAGCGGCTACCGCGGTAATGGGTTTAAAGGTAGAACCAGGCGCTTTTCTTGTCTGGGTCGCATTGTTGTATAACGGAAGGGACAAGTCCGCCTGCAGCTGGCTGAAATAGGAGCCGTCGCCGATCCGGTTGTTGTCATATCCCGGATAGGATACCAGAGCAAGCACTTCTCCTGTTTTGTCGTTTGTAACCACTACACCCGCATTACATGGGGATAATGCCAGCTGTGCAGGCGTGATTTCCAAGGTGGACAGCTTTTTGATCAGGAAGGCGTAAGCATCGCCTGTAGCTCTCAGTTCTGCAGCATCCTGACCGCTATCTGTTAAAACTCCCTGGTCATATAAGGCAAGGCACAGCTCCTGCCCTGTAATGACATCGTCATTGATCAGATACCGGTATATTTTCTTTGTAAAGTTCCTGTCATCCTTTAACTTGTCCAGCGCATAAGCCACAAGGGCTTCAAAGGTGTCATCCGCGCTTGAATATTTGCTGCCGGTTCCCAGCTTGGTGGTGTCTACCCAGCCGCCGGCTATTCCATAATACAAATAGTCCCTTAAGCTGATCTCATCCGATTTCCATGCTTGATATTCTACGCTGGAGGTATCAATGGCGTCTTCCTTGATGATCCCCTCCGTAGGACTGGAAAGATAAGTATATATATAAAACATATAGGCTTTCATGTCTTCCGAAAGATCTTTCATTGGTGTGGCATGAGTGCTCATCAGTTCATTGTTCAGATTGGTGAAAATCTGCTGTCCGGAAGACATATATTTCCGGTATATGTTTTTTTTCAGTTTCAGAAGCGTCTTCCGCTTCCATTTCCTTTAAGGAAAGGACATTGTTGTTGATCAGCTGGTAATAAGCATCCTTAACAGGTATCTTCATATTGGAACCATCGGTGGTGGTGCCTGTACGGTAATCACTATTTACAATGGTCTTAATGAGAACTCCGGCTAAAGACTGTTCGATTAAGTGGTAAATGCCTTTCTGAAGATCTGCATCCAGAGTCAGATACACGTCGTTCCCTGCAGAAGCATCAGTTTCATCCTTTGTTTCGCGTATCCGTCCTACACTGTCCTTGTAAATTGTTTTTTTTCCTTTTGTACCCTGAAGATCATGCTCCATGGTATATTCAATTCCAGCCCGTCCTACGATGTCATTGATGTCGTAATCGTCTTTTTTTCTTCTGAAGGCCCTCCAGCTGGTCTTCCGGGACCTTTCCGGTATAACCGATGACCGGAGCAAAGGGAATGCTGTCGTTATAGGCGCGGATCGTGGTTTCCTCCACATTTACTCCCTGCATGTCCCCGATATGTTCCAGAATATCCGCCACGGTTTCATCGGATACCTGGCTGGCAACCGTAGTGGCTTCGTATTTGCGGTAAGACATGAGGCGAAGGGCGTATTTGATATTGATGATATCCAGTGCCTCCTGGTCCGTCAGGGTTAAGGGCTTTCCATCCTGGTCTTTCATATCCGTAAGGCCATTGTCCTTGCAGGCCTTTTCAAACAGCTCTCTTGCGCTTAAATTAGAGGGATTCTCTCCTTTTTCATCATCTAATTCTTCCACCTTTTTCAGGCCGTAATAATCTCGCAGAAAGCGCTTTCTGGAGGGCTCAGAGGGAGAAGTATAGACCATGTCGCCGTTGGGATCAATAGCGACTTCAAATTTTCCCTGTATGGTTTCCCCGTGCTTTTCAAGGATCTGCACCAGCCTTAAGTACATGTTATTTTTGGCTGCTGAATTCTTATAAGCTCCGGTATCCTGTACGGTAACGGAATAGGCCAGCTTATTATAAGCCAGGACTTTTCCGTTCCGGTCATAAATATTGCCCCTTGTTCCGGCAGTTGTAATGGTCTGTTCCGTAAGCTGCAGGTATTCGTTAAGGGCCTCTTCTCCATTGATGATCTGCATGTTAAAAAAGTTTATTTATTAATCCTGCATACATGAAAAGGGCGATGATTCCAAGTATAAAAAGCCGTGAAGACACTGCTTTTTAAAAAAAATTCCTTTATAATGTCTAACAAATCACTAAACAATTGCCGAATCACCTCTTTTTCCTATCTTTTCCAAGTGCCGGTTCAAAATCAGGAATGCCCGATAAAGAAGCAGGGTCGTTACAACGGTAAAAATGATTTCCGGAAGCATCAGATTGATAAAATAATAACCGACCCTTATTTTCTGTCGGATCAGGAACCGGAAAACATAAATATACAGGTTGTAAGCTAATTCGTTCAGTACGCTTAGAATCAAGGGAAGCGTAATATAATCTTCATAATAATATTTCGTACAAATTCCATTAATATAACCAATGTAGATAAAAATCAGGGTGTAAAAGCCAAAAGGCCCGCTGTAAAATAAATCCATTAGAAGCCCGGCCAAAAGCCCGTAATACATCCCGGCTTCTTTTCCATGCATGAAGCCAAAGGAAAAGGTGAGGATTAAGAGCAGGTTAGGTGAGGCTGATAAAAACGGAAGCAACGGAAATAGGCAGTTTTGAATGGTAAATGCCAGAATTATCATCAGCACATTAAAAATTATCCGTCTCATGTTACTCCTTTATTGAGAATTGCTCTCTGTTGTTTCTGCTTCAGAGGAAGCCGGCTCCTGGGGAGCTGTTTCCTCTGAAGCAGCTTCTTCCTTCATCATGTCAGATTTCAGTTTCGTGATAACCAGAACCTCCTGCAGGCTGTCAAACTTTGCAGCCGGAATTAAGTACCCTGATTTGGTGACGTTATTGGTATCATTGGTAATGTCAGAGGCATAACCAACCAGGATGCCGGGCAGGAATACGGAACTGATGTTGGAGGTTACGATCTTATCTCCGTCTTTTACATCACTTTCCTTTAATACGTTGGTGATCCGGAGCCTTCCTTCCTTAAACAGGGTTAAGTCACCGGCAACGATGCAGCTGTTACCGGACTGCATGGCCATGCCGCTCACACGGCTGGAATCATCAATAATGGAACGGACGGTTGCATAATTCGCTCCCACATCCGTAACAATGCCAACCAGACCGCCCCCGGCCACAACATTCATATCCGGGGCAATGCCATCCTTTGAGCCTTTGTCTATGCGGAATATCTGGAACCAGTTGCTTGAGTCATTGGCAATGACCCTGGCTCCCACCTTTGTATATTGGGCGTACTCCTGATCCAGGCTGTAAAGCTGGCGAAGCCGTTTTAATTCAAATTCTTCCGCCTGAAGCCTGGTGTTTTCTTCGGTCAGCTGTGTGATGATATCCTTCATCTCTTTATTTTCTTTCAGTGCGTCATGAAGCTTTGTATAATCGATAATTTCATCATAAATGGCCGAGCCAGCCGCATTGACGCCAGATTGCACCGGGATCAGGAAATACCCCACCCCGGTCCTAAGGGGCGTCAGCCATTCGTCACGAATGGAGGTCAGCCCGATCAACAGGACACAAAATACCGTTAAGGCAATAAGAACATATTTGCTGCGTTTTGATTCCATCTATAAGATTCCCCGTTCCTTCAAACTGATATAGGAATTATCTCCTATGATAATATGGTCCAACAGCCGGATGCCAACCAGCTCCCCTGCCTCCTTTACCCGTCGGGTGAAGCTTACGTCTTCCCTGCTAGGGGACGGATCTCCGCTTGGATGGTTATGGACCAGTACCAGGCTTACTGCATGATATTTCATAGCCTCAATGAAAATCTCCCTGGGAGAAACTGCGGAAGCATTCACCGTTCCCTGAGAGATCATAATGTCCCTTATCAGGGCCCCTTTTGTATTCAGGAGCACGATATAAACCATCTCCTGTTCTTTATGGCGCATGTCCTCCACAAAGTAATTTACAATATCAAGGGGATTACGGAATGAATCCCCTTCGGAGCGGGCGGCTCTTTTCCAGATACGTCTGGAAAGCTCTCCCACGCATAAAAGCTGGGCACCTTTGACAGCTCCGATTCCCTTAACTGACATAAGTTCAGGCATTGAAAGATGCAAAAGCCCTAAAATACCCTCTTTGGGATAATTTAAGGCCAGTATCTTCTGTGCCAGCGCCACGGAGTTGCTCTCCCTGGAACCTGTGCGGATGATGATAGATAAAAGCTCCGCATCGCTTAACCCTTCCGGCCCTTCCTTTAAACACTTTTCATAGGGCCGTTCATCCGCAGGAATGTCTTTCATCGTTATTCGTTTCATATGCCTCCTGACCGTTACTCTCCAGGCACGTTAAAAAAAGACATATGTAAGATAAAGCGGCTGTTTGCAATCCGCTTCGATACTTGCTCATGAACGCAGGCGTTCAAATTAACCGATATGTAATGAGGGCTGCCGCCACTCCTATAATGCCGGCCATGGTAATTTTAATGTTAATGCCAAAGGTAATTACCAGAATGCGAGATTGACGACCAGAGGGGTGTCAAATCCAAAAGATTGTCCTGCGTTTAACCAGGACAGCCAGGAAATTCCCCGGGTCAGATCTCCGACAAAGCCTCCGAGCACTACGCCGGCCAGCATAAGAAGAAGCAGTACCCAGCAGTTTTTGTATTTCATCTGCTTTGCTACCCCTTTTGGTTTTATGACAGGATTGTCCATACCTATCAAATCATTTTATCATAGTTTCGCAGTTGTGTATACCGTTTTTTTATAATTTGCCTCTAAGGGACAAGGGCAGGAGCTTGCTTGTGAAAAATAATTTTATTTACAATCGGATCAGACCGGCCTCCAAAAGCTTTTGCGCTGACATTAAAATTCCAAGCTTTGCGTGGTACCAGGTAAGACCTCCCTGAAAATAAACTGCATAAGGCGGTTTGATAGGACCGTCGGCGCTCAGCTCAATGGATGAACCTTGTACAAAAGCACCAGCCGCCATGATGACAGGGGCGTCATAGCCCGGCATATCCCATGGTTCCGGGGTGACAAAGCTGTCAACAGGGGCTGCTGCCTGAATTCCCTGGCAGAAAGCAATCACTCCTTCCGGCTTTCCGAAGGTAACGGCCTGGATAATGTCATGGCGGGACTGGGAACCGTCAGGCACCACCGCAAAGCCCAGCTTTTCATAGACATTGGCGGCGAAAACAGCGCCCTTTAAGGCTCCTGCCACTACGGTAGGCGATAAGAATAATCCCTGAAAAAAAGGACTGGTTAAGGCCCAGAGTAGCTCCTACTTCCTTTCCAAGGCCAGGTGCTGTCAGCCGGTAGGAAGCCCGGTCAATGCAATCGGTTCTTCCTGCGATGTAGCCGCCGATGGGAGCAATGCCTCCCCCTGGATTCTTTATGAGTGAGCCAACCACCATATCGGCCCCTACGTCAGACGGTTCCATCCGTTCAACGAATTCCCCGTAGCAGTTGTCAACCATACAGATCACATCCGGTTTCAGCTTTTTCATGAAGGAAATCAGCTCACCGATCTGGGAAACCGAAAAGGTAGGACGGGTATCGTAGCCTTTGGAACGCTGGATGGTGACCAGCTTTGTTTTTTTCGTTCACCGCTTTTTCTATGGATTCGTAGTCAAAGGTTCCATCGGACAGAAGGTCTACCTGCCGGTATACCACTCCATACTCTTTTAAGGAACCCACACTGTCCCTGATGCCGATCACTTCCTCCAGGGTATCATAAGGCTTTCCCACGGGTGAGAGGAGCTCATCCCCAGGGCGGAGATTTCCGGAAAGGGCAACGGTCAAGGCATGGGTTCCGCTGATCAGGTTCGGCCTTACAAGAGCGCTTTCTGTATGGAATACGCTGGCATAAACCGCTTCTAACGTGTCACGGCCCAGGTCGTTGTAGCCATAGCCTGTGGTTGCCGCAAAATGGATGTCACTGACCCGGTTCTCCTGCATGGCCTTAATGACCTTCATCTGATTATATTCTGCCGTTTCATCGATTTCTTTAAAACGTTCTCTTAACGCTTCTTCGATTTCTTTCCCAAAATCCATTACCTGACGGCTGATTCCCAGGTTTTCATACATTTCATTTATTTCCATTGTTTATTTTTCTCCAATCCGTACATCTCATTTATGTCCTGTGAAATTTTCAAAAGCACCTGATCCAGGTCATTGTTAAAATCAGGAAGATTCAGCCATCTGACATCCCTTTCCCGTTTAAACCAGGTGATCTGGCGCTTTGCAAAATGCCTGGTGTCCCGTTTCAGAACATAAATGGCCTCTTCCAGTGTAGATATCCCCTGTAAATAATCCAGGATTTCTTTGTAGCCAAGGCCCTGCATGGAAACCATGTCCCTGGTTAAGCCCATGTCCTTTAAATGCATTACTTCTTTCACAAGACCCTGCTCAAGCATGAAGTCCACGCGCCGGTCTATCCGTTCATAGAGGCAGGCCCGGTCTGTATTTACAACATAATAGAGGAAATCATAAGGAGACTTTTTCTGCTTTTCCCGTTTGTTGTGCTCTGAGATCCGCTCCCCGGTCTGCCGGTAATATTCGATTGCCCGGATCACCCGTTTCATATTATTCTCATGGATCTCATCTGCAGAATCCGGGTCAATGTCCTGAAGAAGATTATGGAGAAACGCTGCTCCCCTCTCCTGTCCCAGCCTTTCCAGATCCGTGCGTATGGAGGTATCTTCTCCATTTTCCGTAAAATCAATATCATAAAGAAGGGCCTGGATGTAAAAACCGGTTCCTCCGGCCACAATTGGAATATGACCGTGGGAATAAATTTCTTCCACGGCCTCTTTGGCCATTTTTTTGAAAGACTGTCACATTAAATTCCTCTTCCGGATCAAGGACATCGATCAGGTAATGAGGAACACCTTCCATTTCTTCTTTTGTGATCTTTGCGGAACCGATGTCCATATGGCGGTATACCTGCATGGAATCAGCACTTATAATTTCTCCTCCGATTGCCTTTGCAAGACGGACCGACAGAGCGGTCTTTCCCACTGCCGTCGGCCCGGTTAAAATAATCAGCGGTCTCATCATACGATCCTCTTAAATTTCTTCTCTAACTCATATTTGCTCATGGAAATGATCGTTGGCCTTCCGTGAGGGCAGGCATAGGGATTTTCCAGGCTTAAAAGCTGGTCGATAAGCTGGTTGGCTTCCGCTGCAGATAAGCTGTGCCCTCCCTTTACTGCTGCCTTGCAGGATAAGGAGGCGACCCGCTCATAAATGATATCCGGGTTATGGGATGAGCCATCCTCAGACAATCCATCAATCATCTCAATCAGAAGTTCTTTTTTTGGCTATGGAAAACAGGTTTGCCGGAACCCCTCTGACCGCGTATTCCCTGCCGCCAAAGGGCTCGATCTCAAAGCCCATATCCGTAAAATATTTTAAATGGCGTTTTAATAAAACTTCTTCATTCTGGTTTAAGGTCAGGATGATAGGGGGGCTTACCAGCTGGGAAATGCATTCCATATTCTTAAGTGTTCCCATGGTTTTTTCATATAAAACCTTTTCATGGGCAGCATGCTGGTCAATGATAAAAAGCTGTTCATTAAATTCCACCAGCCAGTAGGTATCGAACAGCTGCCCGATGAGCTTGTGCATGGACCGGGCCTTTGGTTCCAAAAGCTTTCCATCAAACAGATCCAGTTGTTCCGGCTCCTTTTCTCTTTTAGGAGCCGCATCCATGGCTGGAACCTCTGCCGGCTTATCAATGGGCGGGGCCTGAGATTTTAACCAGTCAATGGACGGGGCCTGGGGTTTTAACCAGTTGTCTGACAGTTCCTCCCCTTCCTTTATAAAGGAAGGCTGGGACGGAGTTAACCTTTTAGGAAAGAGACTTGCCGTTTCCTTCATCTCTTCCGTGACAGCCTGCTGCTCCATGGCCATAAGCCGGCGCTTTTCAAAAGGCTCCGGGCTTGGCTCGTGTTTTTTTTCCCGCAAAGCCCTGCTTTTCCTCCGCCTTTTTCTCCAGTTCCACCTCCGGGATCAGCTCTTTGTGGGCCAAAGCGCTTGATACCACCTGATGTACCAAATGATAGATCATTTCCCCATCCCGGAACCGAAGTTCCATCTTGGTGGGGTGGACATTCACATCGAGCAGTTCCTGGTCAATGGAGAAATGAAGCATGGTGAAGGGATATTTATGCTGCATCATAAATGGCCGGTAAGCTTCTTCAATTGCTCTGCAAATGATGCTGCTTTTTATGTATCTGCCATTGATGAAATAGTTTTCGTAATTACGGTTGCCTCTGGCGATCACCGGCTTTCCGATGTAGCCATGAATGGAAACCTGGGGCTTGTTCACCGAAACCTCCAAAAGGTTTGATGCAATTTCCCGTCCAAAGACTGTGTATACAATATCCTTTAAGTTGTGGTTTCCGGAAGTGTGCAGCTTGTTCTGGTTGTTCTGGATAAAGCGGATGGATACTTCCGGATGAGACAGGGCCAGTTTTTCCACCAGCTCCGCTACATGAGCACCTTCCGTTGCAGGAGTCTTTAGAAAATTCTTCCTGGCAGGAGTGTTATAAAACAGGTTCCTGGCAATAAAGGTAGTCCCTTCAGGTGCTCCGATTTCTTCCACGGACCGTTCTTCGCCTCCGTCAATCTGATATCTGGTTCCGGTAAGCCCTGCACTGGTCTTGGTAATAAGCTCCACCTGGGAGACTGCAGCAATGCTTGCAAGAGCCTCTCCCCGGAATCCAAGAGAGGAAATGGTGAACAGATCCTCTACCGATTTGATCTTGCTTGTTGAATGGCGCAAAAAAGCCAGAGAGACTTCCTCTTTTGGGATTCCACAGCCGTTGTCGGTCACCCGGATAAAGGAGGTTCCTCCTTCTTTGATCTCCACGGTAACTGCGGTGGATTTGGCGTCAATGGCGTTTTCCAAAAGCTCCTTTACAACGGAGGCAGGACGCTCTATGACCTCTCCTGCCGCTATTTTGTTAATGGTGTTTTGATCCAGTACGGTTATATTCGGCATGGTACGTCTCCTTTCTCCAGGGCGTGTCAGTTTGTTCGGGATTTGCAGATACGCCTTACTGCCAACGGTTCTTTAGCTTTGTCTGCAGACAGTACAGGGTATTGAGCGCGTCAATGGGCGTCATATTACCCAGTTCTAAATCTCTTAATTCCTTGATGATGTCATCATCCTTTACGGTATCAAAGATGGACATCTGCTGTAAATCCACCTCGTCCGGCTTGGGAACTGCTTTTCTCTGGGGAATATTGGCGTTGATCCCGGCGATTTCCCTGGCCTTAGCTGTGATGTCCGCATCACTTAATTCTAACAGCAGCTCCTTGGCCCTTACAATGACGGTATCTGGTACGCCTGCCAGTTTTGCCACCTGTACACCGTAGCTTTTATCGGCTCCGCCCTTTATGATTTTTCTTAAGAAAACAATGTCGTCGCCCTGTTCCTTTACTGCGATGCAGTAATTATTTACCCCGCTCATGGTTCCTTCCAGCTCGGTCAGCTCATGATAGTGGGTGGCAAACAGGGTCTTTGCTCCCAGGATTTTCGGATTGCTGATGTGCTCCACCACGGCCCAGGCAATGCTGAGTCCGTCAAAGGTACTTGTTCCGCGGCCTATTTCATCTAAGACGATCAGGCTGTTTTTTTGTGGCGTTCCGAAGGATATTGGCTACCTCTGTCATCTCCACCATAAATGTGCTCTGGCCGGAAGCCAGATCATCGGATGCACCGACCCGGGTAAAAATCCGGTCGCAGATTCCAATGCTTGCCTCCTCGGCAGGAACAAAGCTTCCGATCTGGGCCATAAGGACAATTAAGGCAGTCTGGCGCATGTAGGTAGACTTTCCTGCCATGTTGGGACCGGTGATAATGGAGACCCGGTTTTTTCCGTTGTCCAGATAGGTATCATTGGAAACGAACAGATCATCCCGCATCATTTTTTCTACGACCGGATGACGTCCGTTTTTAATGTCGATCAGTCCCTTTTCATTGATCTGGGGCTTAACATAATTGTTCCTCGTGGCAACAGAGGATAAGGAGGCCAGGACATCAACTCCTGCTATGGCCCTTGCAGTCTTTTGGATCCGGAGAACCTGGTCTGCCACCGAATCCCGGACCTGACAGAATAAACTGTATTCCAGGGAAAACAGCTTGTCCTCAGCACCCAGTATTACATTCTCAAGTTCCTTCAGTTCATCAGTGGTGTAACGCTCCGCATTGGCAAGAGTCTGTTTACGGATAAAGTAATCGGGTACAAGGTCCTTAAAGGAATTGGTTACTTCAAAATAATAACCGAATACTTTATTGAATTTTACCTTCAGGTTTTTGATCCCGGTTTTTTTTCTTTTTCCCGTGCTTCCAAATCAGCCAGCCAGTTCTTGCCCTCTGTTTTGGCGTTTCTCAGCTTATCGGCTCCCTCCTGGAACCCATCCTTAATAATCCCACCGTCTCTTAAAGTGACCGGCGGGTCGTCGATAATGGCGCGGTCAATCAAGTCCCTGACATCCTCTAAGGGATCCAGTTCCCCCCATAAGTCCTTCAGCATGTCGCTGGTGAATTCTTCTAAAAGATTCTTGATGTGGGGAAGCATTTCCAGGGAGTTTTTAAATGCGATCATATCTCTGGGATTGGCTGTTTTATAGCTGATCCGTCCGATCAGACGTTCCAGGTCATAAATAGGGTTTAAATATTCACAGATTTCTTCCCGTGATATGAAATTCATATTCAGCTCTTCAATGGCGTTCTGGCGTTTTATGATCTCTGATTTATGGATCAGGGGCTGCTCAATGTAGGTACGCAGCATTCTGGCACCCATGGCTGTCTTTGTCCGGTCCAGGACCCAGAGAAGGCTTCCACGCTTCTGCTTTTCCCTTAAGGTCTCCAAAAGCTCCAGATTCCGCCTGGTAGAAGTATCAATAATCATGAATTGCCCGGTGGAATAAGGGGTAATGGTGGTTATATGGGAGAGGCTGTTTTTCTGGGTCTCGTACATGTACTCCATAACTGCCCCGGCAGCTATGACTCCGGTGTCATAATCTTCCAGTCCAAGCCCTGTGAGTGCGCCTACCTTGAAGTGTTCTTTTAGAATTTTCCGGCAGACTTCATCGGAAAAGAAATGATGATCCAGAGATGAAATAACCGCATGGTGACGGTTCTTTATTTCTTCAACATCTACCCCCGAAACATAAAATGCTTCGTTGCAGATGATTTCGGAGGGGGTAAACTTATTGATCTCATCGATCAGCTCCCGCTCCGACTCTACCTCTGTTACAAGAAAGTCACCGGTGCTGATATCCGCAACTGCAATACCAAAGGTTTCGCCGATATAGACGATACCCATCAGGTAATTATTTTTTTTGTCTCATCAAGAGCCTGGGCGCTTGTGATGGTTCCAGGTGTTACCACGCGGATGACCTCCCGCTTTACCAGTCCCTTGGCAAGTCTGGGGTCCTCCATCTGCTCGGCAATGGCAACCTTATAGCCCTTCTGGACAAGACGGTTTAAATATGTATCAACGGCATGGTAAGGAACGCCGCACATAGGTGCCCGTTCCTCCAGTCCGCATTCTTTCCCGGTTAAGGTAATTTCCAGCTCTTTTGATACGGTAACCGCATCATCAAAAAACATTTCATAAAAGTCTCCCAGCCTGTAAAACAGGATACAGTCCGGGTATTCCTTCTTTGTTTCCATGTAATGAGTCATCATTGGTGATAATCCAGCCATGCTCTTTTACTTCCTCTTTTCTGTATACCGCCCATGTTTTTGGGCAGAGCACACCGCTTTGCCGGGTGTGATGGCATGCCCGCAGGGCGTTTCTATTATGGTCTTAAAGTTCCCATGTAGTAAAATCCTCTGGATTCATCCAGATATACGTCCACGATTTTTCCTATGAGAGAAGAATCTCCCTTAAAGTGAACGGTAGTGTTATTACCTAAGCGGCCGGTTAAAAGGCCTTCTTCATGATCATTCACTTCTTCTGCAAGTACCTTCTGAACGGTGTGTTCCTCTCTTCCGCAGACCTCGGAGGAAATTTTCTGGACTTCACCCAGCAGACGGTCAAAACGGTTCTTTATTACTTCTTCGGAAACCTGCTCCTCCATCTTTGCTGCCGGCGTTCCGGTCCGCTTGGAGTAGATAAAGGTAAAGGCGCTGTCAAAACGTACCTTTCTCACTACTTCAAGAGTTTCGTTAAAATCTTCTTCTGTCTCTCCGGGGAAGCTACAATGATATCTGTGGTCAGAGAAATATCCGGCATGGCTGTCCGGATTTTTTCTACAAGCTCCAGATACTGTTCCTTGGTGTATTTCCGGTTCATGACCTTTAAAATCCGGCTGCTGCCTGACTGAAGAGGCAGGTGAAGATGATTGCACACCTTTTTTTGAATTTTTCATGGCTTCAATCAGTTCGTCTGACAAATCCTTTGGATGAGAAGTCATAAAGCGAATCCGCTCCAGGCCTTCCACCTGATCGATCTGGGTCAGAAGTTCTGCAAAGCTTACGGGTGTTTCCAGGGTCTTTCCGTATGAGTTGACATTCTGCCCTAAAAGCATGATTTCCACAACTCCGTCATTTACCAGTTGCTTTACCTCTTCCAGAATGTCTTTGGGGCTGCGGCTCCGTTCCCTGCCCCGTACATAGGGCACGATGCAGTAGCTGCAGAAATTGTTGCATCCAAACATAATATTAACGCCGGATTTAAAGGAGTACTTCCGGTCCGTGGGGAGATCCTCCACAATCCGGTCCGTTCCCTCCCAGATGTCTACAACCATCTTTTTTTCTTCCAGGCGTTCATACATAAGCTCTGCCAGTTTAAAAATGTTGTGAGTGCCAAAAATAATATCCACAAAGCGGTAGCTCTTTTTGATCTTGGCAACTACTTTTTCTTCCTGCATCATGCAGCCGCAAAGAGCGATCATCATATGGGGATTTTTCTTTTTTTAAGCTGTTTAAATAACCAAGACGTCCGTAGACTCTGTCATTGGCATTTTCCCTGACTGTACAAGTATTATAAAGAACAAAGTCAGCCTCTTCCGTGTCATGTTCCACAAACCCGATGGCTTCTAAGATACCTTGAAGCTTTTCGGAATCTCTGGAATTCATCTGGCAGCCAAAGGTGGCGATGTGAAAGGTAAGCTGCTCCTTTCCTGAGACTTCTTTTAATTTTTCCAGAATATCCTGGCAGCGTTCTATAAAAAAGTATTGTCTTGCAGGCTCCTCCTGGGGGGCATGGCTGAGGGCTTCTTCGTAAGTCATATTTATATCATTCATTTACATAACCTCTTAATTTTTTCATTATAGCATATATCCGCAGTGAACAGTATATCATAAATCCTTTTTATTGCAAATACCAAAAAAAATTCCCATAGCAGCCTGCGTCCTGCTCTTATCTAAAATAATTATCCTGTTCCGAAACAACTTCTATGGGCTGCTGTAAATCAAACTCCTTCATCTTCTGAATCCCAAGTACAATGCACAGCACGGAAAGACCGAAATTGATGATACCGAACGTGGGTATGGAAAACGGCAGAAAGGATACAATTGCATTTATCAATAAAGGCAAGGTCCCTGCGCAGACTCCCATTTGCTTCTGTCCTTTCTCTTATGTATCTTTAATGCATATTAAGCTTATCATATGGCTGTATTTAAGTAAAATATTATTTTCTATCGGCTTGCGTAATATACCCTGGATCAAAACTGCTTTTGGAGTCCATTATTTCCAATGGAAAAGAGCCGCTGTACATAGGTGATTACGTTCCTATTTACAACGACCCTTTTACGAAAAATCAGGTGAGGTTTTCTCCGTTTGTTTCAATTATCCGTTTAAACCATTCAAAGGAATCTTTTTTTATCCGGTCCATGGTACCTTCCCCATGATCATCCAGATCCACATAAATAAATCCATAACGCTTACTCATTTGTCCTGTTGTGGCACTGACCAGGTCAATTGGCGCCCATGTTAAATAGCCAAAGCAATCCACCTGATCCATTTCAACTGCTTTTTTTTAGCTGGGCAATGTGTTTTTTTCAAATAATCAATTCGATATTCATCATGGATTTTCCTGTCTTCCGTCAATTGGTCTACCGCACCAAGGCCATTTTCTGTAATAATAATCGGGATCCCATATTTCCGGTAAGTATAATTTAGTAAATACCGAAGGCCCACAGGTCAATGGTCCAGCCCCATTTGCTAGCTTCCAGATAAGGATTTTGCAAGCCGCCAAACAGGGCGCTTTTTCCTTCTCCTGCCCCTTCATATTCAGCAACTGACGATGCGTAATAATTCATCCCAATAAAATCGATTGTTCCATCACGAAAAGCCTGGCGATCTTCCTCATTTAGAGCAATTTCGATTCCCTGCAATTTGTATTCCTGGATTTTATAAGAAGGAAACCGTCCGCTGCACATTGCGTCAAGCTGATAAAAATCCCGGTCCATTTGCTTGAACGCATTCATTACGTTTACTGGATTGCAATCTATGGGATAAACCGGTTCTATTCCAAACACACAGCCGATCTGAACCTGCGGGTCTATGGCATGACCCAGTTTAACTGCCAAACAGCTTGCAAGAGTCATGTTATAACCAATTGTCGCAAGAGTCTGCTTTTTATTCTCCAATTCAGAATATTTTAACCCGGCAATTATATAGGTAAAGATGTCACTTGCTTCTGTTTGAGGATCAATATGGTTCATTTCATTAAATGTGACCCAGTATCTTACTTTTCCTTTCAATGCCTCAAACATTGTCCGGCAAAACGTTAAATAATAATCAATTACCTTTCTGTTTGCCCAGGAACCGTATTTTGTTACCAGATGAACGGGCATTTCAAAATGATACAAAGTTACAATAGGCTCTATTCCATACCTTTTTAATTCATCCACAACCTTTTGATAGAACAGGATTCCTTCCTGGTTCGGGAGCTCTTCATCTCCTTTTGGATAAATTCTTGACCAGTCAATGGACAGCCTTAAAGCTTTAAACCCCATTTTGCAAAAGGGCAATATCCTCTTTGTATCGGTGATAAAAATCAATTCCATGATGAGACGGATAATGTGCAGATCCGGATAACTGCTTATGGATTTCCCTGGGCTTCCCATATGCTCCCACAGTCACAAGATCCATGATCCCTAAGCCTTTATGTCCTTCCTCATAAGCACCTTCGCATTGGTGGGCGGCAATGCTGCCGCCCCATAAAAAATTGTCCTTTAATTTCATATCTGATTTTTTTACTCCTGTTCCAAGACAATATTCATGATCTGATCATCAGCGTGAACTTGTTTGCTTCCCTCAGGAATTACATCCAAATAATCATTGGTATTTGTTATTACAACAATTACAGTAGGATCATAACCTGCATCTATGATGCTTTCAAAGTCCACAATCGCTAATTTTTGTCCTTTTTTTACGATGTCTCCCTGATTAACCATTACCTCGAAATATTTTCCTTCAAGTTTCACAGTATCAATGCCAATATGAAGCAAAACCTCTTCGCCATGTTCACCCTTAATTCCAATTGCATGTTTTGTAGGAAAAACAGCTGCAACTTCTCCAGCAACAGGTGCAAAGATACTGTTTTTTTTAGGGATAATTCCCACCCCTTTTCCTAAAGCACCAGTTGAAAAGGCCTGATCGTTCACTTCTGATAATTGAACTAATTGACCTTCAGCGGCGGTTAATAAAGGAATTGTACGGAAATTTGGATTTTCGCCTGTTATTTCACTTGGATCATCTTTTTTATCGGTATCATCTTCTGATGGCACTCCTAATAGATAAGAAACGATAGCTGCACCCACGAAACTGATAATAACTGCTGAGACCATCAGCCATAAATTTTTTAAAATCACCTGTACCAATGTAAGCCGGCAGGCCAAACAGGCCCCATGCGATGGAATAAGCCTTTACGCCTGTAATTCCTGCAAACAGACCGCCTAAACCGCCGCCGATCATTACCGCTGCAAACGGCCGGCGGAATTTAACAAAAACACCATAAATGGCAGGTTCCGTCACGCCTAAGATAGCAGATAATGTTACAGTTCCGAAGAGCTGTTTTTGTTTGCTGTTTTTTGTCCGTAAAAAGTACCCTAACATCGCTCCGCCAACAGCGATATCGGAAATCGTGCAAGAAGAAATAAACGCCGGATCATAACCATTAGAAGCAATCAGGGAAGCCACCACCGGCATAATAAAATTACCTGCCCCCAGCATGATAATAAATGGCTGCAATGCAGAGTAAAGCATCATTACAAACCAGCTTCCCACATATTTCATCAAAAAGTTAAAGAAAGCAATGATTCCTTCGCCAAGATAAAACCCTAAGGGACCAAAAACCAACAAGGTTGCCGGAAGCATAACAATCATGATCAGCAAAGGAGTTAAAAAGTACTGTAAGGCTGTTGGAACAATCCTTTTTACATATTTTGTTACATATCCCATAAACCAAACAGCTAATAAAATAGGTATAAAGCTATTGGAATAGGTAATTTGAGGCAATGGAATGGTAAATAAGGTCAGACCTTCTGCTCCGTTAATTGACCCGGATAAAATGGTTGCCGCTAAAGCCACTGCCAGGTAAGGACTTACCCCTAATCGTTTGGCACAGCTCATTGCCATAAAAATAGGCAGGAAATAGAAAACAGCATTTCTTAAAGCATCAAATATTTGGTATGTGGGGCTCTCAGGAGAAATAAGCCCTGTAAGGGAAACAATGGATAAAAACGCTGCAAGCAATCCTGCACAAATAATTGGTTCCAATATAGGTTCATAGATTCAGACACAACGTCTAAAGCAGCCTTTACAAAATTCTTATTCTTGCGTTTCTGTGAACCATCTTCTCCGGCACTAATGCCAAGCATATCGATTAATTCTTTATATACGTCATTTACGTGAGTTCCCACAATAATCTGATAAGCCACATTGTTATCGACCACATCGATAACGCCTTTTAAATTTTTTAATTTCCTCTGTCTTAGCTTTCCTTTTATCTTTTAAAGTAAAACGTAAACGTGTCATACAGTGAACAACTGCCTGTACGTTGTTTTTACCGCCGATTAAGTCAATAATCTGCTGATTAAACTGTTGGTATTTCATGATTCGTTTTCCTTTCTTTCCAAAATGCGGTTAATGTGTATCATTAAATACGCATATTCATCTTGCGATAAATACTGATTAAACTTTTTCTTCACATAAATATCAATTTTTTTCTGCTGCTGTATAAGCATAGGGGTAGATCTCCTTTACCTGCTGAAACAAAATGGAATCACTTTGTCCATGATTCTTATCTTTTCTTAAGCGTTCAATAAAATATTGAAGATGCGTTACTAACCGCATATAGTTCATTGAAGATTCATCAAAGGAGAGATTAAAATGATATTTGATAATGTTCAGCATATCCTGCAGCGTTTCCATATCTTTAATTTTTTCATCCAGAAAAGATTTTTCTTCCTGGATATTTACAAAGTGTAAGGCGATTGAAACAGCTTCGTCATCGGGAAAATCAATTTGATAGCATTCCCTCATCATCTGTAACGCATGGAGGCCGATTTTATAATATACCGGATAAAACTTTTGAACCTCCCAGGATAAAGGGCTGCGGATAAACTGATTTTTCTTCCCTCGTTTCCAGGCAAAAGTAATATGGTCAAGTAAGGCCAGATATAAATAATCATTTGCTTTTTGTTCTAATATTTTTTCACCATAATCAACTAAATCATTAATCAGACCAATGGTTTTATCATCGGTATTGGTGAGTAAATAGCTTAAATGTTCAAGGCGGTCTTTTGAATCTAATACATACGTCTTTTCAATTTCAGAGTCTGTAATTTGTTGGCCAACTTTTTTTTGAAAGAAATCCCTGATGAAAAGACGATGGATTCATGGCCTCCTTTTTCAACAATTGCAATGTTATTATTCAGTATCTTTTTTTACCCGCACCGTGTACTCCTTTCCAGAAAAAAAACTCAGATTACATACCAACTAACCCAGGAAAAAATGGGCTGATTAATATGCAATCTGAGTTCTGCCTGCTTATCAGTAACATAACTCAAGAAATAACTGCTTTGTTATTTCTGGTTTTTTCTTTCTTACACATAGGTATAATATCACTAATTTATTCCTATGTCAACGCCTAACTTTTGTATAAATAGGGCAATTTACAGCCTTTATTCCCTATGATCATGGATCTCCACCACTTCAGTTGCCACCTTCCCGGTAAATGCATCGTCATGCTCCACAAGCACCATGGTAGGCTGGAATTTAAGGATCAGATTCTCGATCTGAATCCTGGAATATACGTCAATGAAATTAAGAGGTTCATCCCAGATATACAGATGGGCCTGCTCACAGAGGCTGCGGGCAATAAGAACCTTTTTCTTCTGCCCTTCGCTATAGGATTCCATGGGTTTCTCCAATTGCTCCCTGGAAAAATCCAGCTTGCGCAGAAGCGCTTTAAACAGGGGATCTTCGATACCGCTTTCCTGGGAGTATTCTGTCAGGCTTCCTTTTAAAAATGAAGTATCCTGAGATACATAAGAAATTTTAAGGCCGCTGGCTGTTTCCTTATCCCCCTCATAGGAAATACTTTCACCTGCAACGTCTTCGCCCAGGATCAGCTTCAGTATGCTGGATTTTCCGCAGCCGTTTTTCCCCTGCAAGGATAAGCGCTGTCCCTGTTCCAGGGTAAAGCTGACCGGCTCACAGACAGGCATATCATAGCATGGAACAACCTCCTTTAAGGATAGAATTCTGGATGAGTGGTATTTCAAAGGATAAAGCTTAAGATCCTCCGCCTCTTCTATATTTTTTTAACAGGCCCTTTTTATCCTCGATGGCACGGTCCTGCCTGCGTTCCAGATTCTTCCTGCGCATCTGCATGCGCCTGGATTTTTCACCAACATAGGCCCGTGTATCAATGGATTTTTCACGGACCATGGACTTTTTTTTCCGATCTTTGTTGATTCCACCTGGTCTGCCCAGTCACCTGATTGCCTTGCGGCCGCCTCTAAATGACGGATGTCCTTTTTTTAACCGCTGGTTTTCAGATTGTTCGAACTGGTCCTGCATTTGCTTGTTCTCATACCAGGAGGTGAAATTTCCTTTCTGAACTTCAATGTTGGTTTTGTTTATGGACAGGATATGGTCCACGGATGAATCAAGGAATTTCCGGTCATGGGATACCAGGATAAATCCCTTTTTGCTGTTTAAATACTGGCTCACCAGTTCTCTGGCTTCCCGGTCCAGATGATTGGTCGGCTCATCGATCAGCAGAAAATGGCCTTCCCTTAAGAACAGGGCTGCTAAGAGGGTCTTGGTCCTTTCCCCGTTTGAAAGCGTGTAAAACGGGCGGTATAGCACATCCTCGGAAACTTTCAGCCGGGATAATTCTCTTTTAAGCTCCCAAAAAGCATAATCCCCAAGGAGAGAGTCCAGAATTTCCAAAGTGTTCAGCTCCTCATCCGGTACAGGAAATGGAAAGTAATCAAACAGGACATTGGAAACAATGGTTCCCGTATATTGATACCGGTTCATCAGAAGATTTAAAAATGTGGTCTTTCCTCTTCCGTTTCTTCCTGTAAAGCCCAGATTCCAATCTGTATCAAGTTGAAAGGAAACGTGCTCAAAGACTGGGTTTGGGCTTCCTTCATAGGTGAATGACAAATCAGTGACTTGTATTAATGACATAGATATTCCTCCATTCGGGCAGGAAATAAAATTTCCGCACAAAAAACGACTGCAAGAATCCTTTTTCTCACAGCCGTTCGCATCAAAACAAGCCCGACGGGCAAAATTTCTGCTTTATCCATGTCTTATTATGACATAAAAAGGGTATGAGAATGAAATAATATTCTTGCAAAAACAGGCATGACAAAAAAAGACAATGTCCTTTCCTTCTTAATCATGCAGTTACTTCAGCAAGAATTATTAAATCATCCTTTCACCTCATTTCGCTTTATATGCCCGTAGTCTATCATAAATATATAAAATTGTCAAACAATAATCAGCGCAATCCAGGAGATTATTCATAGTATGTACGAAATCCCCTTAATTAGCCCGTCCTGTAATGGTAATTTCTACCCGGCGGTTTTTCGTTCTCCCCTCTTCCGTATCATTGGAGGCGATGGGATTGTAATGGGAATTTCCCTCAATGGACATTTTGGCCGGCTCCAGTCCCATAGCAGTCATCTGGTTTAAGACTGCCACTGCCCTGTTTACGGACAGCTGCCAGGAATCCGCTTCATTAGCAGCATCATGATGGCCTAAATCGGCTGTATTACCCGTAATCGTAATGTGGTTGATGTCACCGTAAATGGCTTCAAGGCTGCTGCTGATTTCCTGAATGACCGGCTTGCTGTCAGGGAGCAGAATAGCTGTATCCGGTTGGAACAGCATGGCATCTTTTAAATGTATGCTTACAGCTGATCCGTTGGAAGATACGTTGATCATGTTCCCCAGATCGCGGTCTGCGATATAAGCTTTCAAGGCCTGGTAGACATTGTCCAGATTATCTGCAGAAACAGAAATGTTGCCTCCTGCAGCAGAACCGTTCACCTGATCTGTATGGTTTAAAACCTGTTCAAGCCCATGGGACATTTCTTTTAGCTTCATCGTATCAACCGAACTCATGCCGTACATGATAATAAACAAAGCCAAAAGCAATGTGATCATATCAGAATATGTAAGAAGCCACCGCTCCGAATTATCTTTTTCTACTTCTGATTCCACGACTCTTCTGCGCATCCTTTATCCCTCCCAATGTTAGTTTTCAATTCCCTGTTTGTACCGTTTGGCTCCATCTGAAAAAGCCTGGAAATAAAGGGCCAGCTCATTTTCAATATTTCGGGAGGTATTACCGTTGGCAATCATGCATACGCCATCCACGATCATTTCTTTTTGAATATGCTTTCTCTTAAGCTGTGTTTTTAATTTGTTGGCAATTGGCATGTAAATCAGGTTGGCGAAACACACACCATAGAGGGTTGCAACAAACGCAGTACCGATGGAACCTGCAAGCTCTGATGGGTCCTCAAAGCCGGAAGCAAGTACCATGATCAGTCCCATAACGGTACCTATAACTCCCATAGTAGGAGAAAATCCAGCGGCAGCCTCAAATACACTTGCTTCAATGCTTTTTTGCTGGACATAAGCTCTGATATCAGATTCCAGAGTGTACTGGATGGATTCCGGCGACTTTAATTCCTGTATAAGAACCAGGCCTTCTTTAAGAAGCAGATATTCCTCCTGATTCAGTTCCGGATCCCTGCTTATATCTTCCAGGCAAGTGACTCCCTCCGCCCGGTAGCGGGTCGCAATCATTGATATTTTAGCAATCATTTTTTCCAGGCTGGCTGAATGGGGATGCTTAAAACTTCTAAACATGGCCCGCATAGCCATAGCTATGTCGTTGAGAGAATAGGAAGCAATGACAGCACCGATTGTTCCTCCTACCACTATAATAAAAGGGCTTAAGAGGAATAAAGAATATATGGCACCTTTTTCCATAACAAAGCCTGTTAAAAGGGCACCTATTCCGATAACGATACCAATAAGCAGTGAAAAATCCATAACTTTTCTCCTTTGTAACTAGTATTTGTAACATCATAATTCTATCATAAAATGAAGAATCTCTGACGCTAAGATGTTGCTAATATTACAACGGGATTTAGTTATGGATTTTTGATTTATATTGCTGTAACGCCCAGGGAACTACGTATTGGCTGCGTTTTCATCTTACTGCTCATTGATCAGTTTAACAAAATCCAGGGCCTCATCGGCCGGGACCATCTGGGCTGTAATTGTGACTCCCTTCTCAGACAGATAAAGAAAATCTGCAATATCTTCTGCTGATACACTAACGGCTTTTTTTTAACATTCGGGTGTTTTGCTTTCCTCCCATATTTCCAACATTCACCTTACCCATGTGGAAGCCCCCATCGTAAAGCCTGCATATGGTTTTCGGGCTTTTGGCAACCAGGAAGACCTTTTCTCCTTGGTATTTTTCAGCACATAAATTGGCGGCTGCCTTTTCTACAGTAAGAATTGACAGCTTGCACTGCTTCGGACAGGCCAGCTTAAGAGCCTCCTTATTTATTGTATCCTTTACAACCTGATCATCTACTACCATAATCCTGGTTGCTCCTGTAACCTGGCTCCAGACAGTTGCCACCTGTCCGTGAATCAGACGGTCATCAATCCGGACATTTACAATCTCCATCATAAAATAGTCCCCTTTCATTTGTCTTTTACGGTTATAAATACAGGTGAGGTCCAGGCTGCATCCCCATTTTTCTGCCAGATTCTAAGCCGTAAGTTTCCGCTTTGTTCCATCCGGATCTTTCTTTTACCGGTAAGTTCATAGGAGCTTTCAGGATATGCCTTACCTACGCGGATTTTATAGGCATTGTGCCACCATGGATCATTCCGGTAATGGGTGATCTCTCCCCAATGTTCCTTTGTCAGGCAGTTCACTTCATCCCAAAGAGCCATGACATGGGAGCTGTTAAGCATTTTCCTCACTGGAAGGAGATATTCCTTTCCATTGATGAGCAGACGCAGAACACTGTTCACATCCGCTTCCACTTCAAAGATAAAGCCCTCTGCCACCGCCTTCTCCGCGCCCATCCATTTTCCGGAAGCCGGAGACTGGTATGTAGTCATGGTAAAGCTGCAGCTCTTGTCATTGTTTTGAATAATTTCCTGACCATAGTGATTCCAGCACGGTTGGACGGAAAGCAGTTTTCCATCCGTCTCCAGGCGTCCCTCCCAGCTTTTTCTAAGGTGGTCATGGTAAACCCTGGTATCCGGTCCCCAGCCAAGTTCCAGACGGAATTTAAACCGGATCAAACCAACTGGTTCCTCCCGTTCCCACGTACCTGAATGCACGACCATTTCCTCTAAGATATTATCTCTTAAAATCTCCACCCTGTCTACTGCTCCGGTTCCTTTTATGTAATATTCTACTTCTACTTCTTTTTTTGTCTGTTTCAATTTCAGATCCCATAGGTGCCGAATTCACATGGTAGTCAACTTCAATCCTGCTTCGGGACACTCCGTAGGTTCTCCGGCTTTTCAATCCTTCCCAGATGGATTCTTTTGTACACTCCTCTGCAAGCACACACATGCTTCCGTTTTCAAACACTCCGGGAACACTGTGGTTATCACCTGCTGCAATAGCACCGATTTTATACCCCCGTTCAAGGCCCTTCTCATAGGTCGTCTCCCCTGTCCGCGGCCCCATATGGACATGACGGTCCATAGACAGAGGACCATCGTCATTTTCACTGGAACCGTGGCTGGAGTAAATTTCTGCGATAGGAGAAAACGTCTCGTTATGAGTATCCCAATTTTTACCTCTGGAACCAGGCTGATATGCCAGGTGGTGAGGGATTCCAATAACCTCCTGCCCTTCATAGGCAGCAGCCAGGTCCTGGTAACGCATGGGATGCCCCTGCTTCCCGTTATTATGAAGGAAAAACACATTATGATCTCCATCCAAGCCGGCTCCCTGCCATTCATAACCCATGAACATCGGAAATCCCTGTCTATTAGCTTCCTCGGTAAAGCTTCTTATAATTTCCCAGTCCCGGGCAATTGTTTCATCATCGTATCGATCCTCCACAGCAAGTCCTGCTGGTGTGGGGCGCATATAAAATGGATAATAGGCCACCGGCCAGAAATCCATCTGTTTTTTTTACCTGTTCATACCACGCCGGGAGCTCATTAATCTGCCCATGATGGATATTACTGTGCATGTCTGTCCAAAACTTTTTGTACTTCATAGAATCCTCCCAACTACTCTCTTGGATTTATAAGTGTGTTTCTATCTATCTTCATGGTTGCCCATTCTTCCGGCATTTTTGCCTGTCCCCATGCTTTCAGCCGTCTCTGATTGTCTCTGGCCTCCCGCTCCCGGCCAGACAAATATTTAAGCTCATTTTTTTCTCAGGAAGCCGCCGCTTTCTTCTATCTGTTTCATAAGCTTTTTCAATAAACCTTCTCTGGTCATTGAAAGATCATATTCTTCATCAGGATCTTCCTGTAAATCATAAAGACATATGGTTTCATTTCCTGACTTAACTATTTTGTATTGTCTAAGGATCACCGCTTCTATCAGTTTCGGATTGTCATCACTTCCCACCATCTGCTGGATTCTTACGAGCCCGGATTTTTCTCCGGGAACTACTGAAATCAATCCTGCGTCCCTGATGCCAGGAGTAATCTTCATTCTTTCCTGTCTCTTCCAAAAGCGTGCGGGATACATCTAAAAGTCCTACCGGATCTTTTGAAATGCCTGGAGCTATTCCTGTGCCGGCTGCCAGAAGAGGGATATGGACCGCAGCCTCATACATGGTCTGCTTTCCAAACAGCTTCCGTTTTCCAAGCTGCTCCCCGTGATCGGACGTGTAGAGGAACAGGTATTCCCGCCCGTTTTCGACAGACTGGATTTTATGATAAAGTTCTCCTGCATACCGGTCTAACTGTTCCACCAGCCGCAATAAGCGGCCTTACAGTTTCTCATATGTTCTGGTGTACATTCCTGAAGGAATTCATTATAAACAGAAAGAGAAGGAATCTCTGCCTCTTTCTTACACTCCTCCGGGGAAAAGCGGTTCTGGTACTTTATGTAATCCTCATTTTTACACGTAAAAGGAAAATGGGGGCCGTAGAATCCAATCACCAGAAACAGCGGTTTTCTGTTTTCCTTTTTCTTTCCCCAATCCTCAAGAAAACCCATGGCCGACCGGAATACCATCTCGTCATAAAGCATAACCGGGGAAATCCCCCCTCCAACCGCATCCAGGCAGTTTTTCCTGTTTGTGGTTCCGGCATACACGCCAAAATCCAGGCGGCTTTTTCCACCGGTTCCCCAGAATTGAGAGGTAATATCTCCGAAGTACCGTTCATCAAATCCATGGTTCTGGTCTTCCCCTTTAAAATGCATCCGGCCGGCCAGAACGGTCTGGTATCCCAGACGTCCCATCTCATGGGCAATGGTAGGCACATCGCCGCCAAGAGCGGCATCATTATTAAAAATACCAAGTTGTGACGGTAACTTTCCAGTTAGAAATGACATGCGCGAAGGGACACAAAGGGGCGAATTACAATAGCAGCGTTCAAACAGCAAGCCTTCCTCTGCGATCTTTTTAAGACCTGGCGTATCAATCCGTTCATCCGCAAATCCCGTGTAATCCCAGCCGTGCTGGTCTGATATAATTAAAACCATATCTTTCATAAGAAAATCTCCTCCGGTCCGGCCGTTTCCGGTTATCCTGCATTTACATAATCCCTAAAAATACCATAACAGCCGCAAACCCGACGATACCGAGAATAATCTTTGTGGCGGACCATTTCTTCTTATCCATCAGATACCACACTGCAAGTGTAAGCAAAAGGGGAAGTATCCCGGGCATTATTTTATCAAAAATCTGTTCCTGTAAAGAAAGAGACATTTCACCGCTTACAAACTGGTAAATTACATTTGCTTTTACGGTAGTTGCAGCGACTCCGCCTATTACGATCAGTCCCATCATAGTGAGTCCGGTAGTAATTTTATCCGCAAGGGCACGGTTGGTGAAAAACAAGTTTGCAGCACCGATACCCATATCATATCCTTTATGAAACAGATACCACTGCAAGCCAACTACACTGGTAAGCCACACCGCACAGAAGAACAGGGGACCGACCGGATTTCCGTCACTGATGCACATGCTCATGGCAATACTTAGAAGAATCGGACTGTAGGTTCCGATTAGCATAGAGTCTCCGATTCCGGCAAAAGGCCCCATAAGCGCATTTTTGGTATTTACAATCAGCTCTTCGCTGACATCTTCTCCCATGGCACGGGCTTCCTCCATGGCAATGGTTATACCTGGGATCAGGGCTCCAAGCTGAGGCTCTGTGTTAAAAAAAACTGCATATGGCGCTGAAGGGATTTTTTGTATTCATCAGAATCGTTTTTATATAGTTTCTTTAAAATCGGTTCCAGCACATGACAAAAAGCGAGTCCCATCATACGTTCAAAATTCTGGGTTGCCTGTATAAAGAAAATATAAGACCAGGCAGCCCTGTTAATATCCTTTTTATTAAGCAATGAGTTTTCTCTTTTATTCTTCATAACAGCCATCCTCCTCTGTGTTTTGTACCGGAGCCGGTACGGCCGCTTGTGTTGTGCCCTGAGCCATAACAAAGATAAATGCAATTGCGGTTGCAAACACAGCCAGTGCGGTAACAGACATGCTGGTAGAGCCGATCAGAATCCAGCCCATGAGAAACAATACAAGCATCCATTTCTTTGAAAGGGACTGCTTAAGCAGCATGGCAAATCCAATAGCCGGAAGCATCTTTCCTGCCACCTCAAAAAAGTGAAGGATTCCCTGAGGCATACTGTTGATCAGGAACTCTGCCAGGGGTGTGCCAAGGTAACAGATCAGCATGGCAGAGCAGCCCGGAGAATGAAGCTTGGAACGGCTGCCAGATAAGTAGCGCGGTGAATTCCGGCTCCATCTCCCCTCTCGGCAGCCTGATCTCCCATATGAGGAAAATACGCATTAATCGTCATAATAAAATTAAAAAGTCCAAGTCCCAGCATGCTGAGAGGAACTGATAACGCCACTGCCTGTTCACCGGTACCTCCGGCCGCCAGTGCCAGCGGTATACCGATATAGGCTGCCCAGTTCACATCCGCAGGCATAGCACCTCCAGGCGTGATCTGCCCGATAAAAAGTGCCTGAACCATTGCTCCTGCAATGACACCGCCTCTTACATCCCCTAAGATCAAGCCAACGATCAAACCGGCTACAAGAGGACGTCCTATCATATTCCACCCGCCTGTCACCCCAAAAACCATGGCGTACGTTTACTGCTAAATAGGCAAATAAGCCAATCAGTAAAGCCTGTAAAAAAGTCATACCTTATTCCTCCATTAATTATTCTTCGTAGTCCCCTTCTGCTGCAGCAGATTCTTCAAACTGTACCATAGCATTTTTTTTCCGGCAGTCAGACTTTCTGCGGCAATTGCAGAAGTGCTGTCCATGGAAGCTCTTGACATATATCCTTCCAGTACTGACGGAAGGTTTGCCCCGCCGATTACTGCTATTTTGCCAGGATGCTCCATTTTCATGCGAACAGAGACATTAAACGGGGATCCTCCTGTCAAATCCGTATAAATCAAAATCCCGGTGCATTGGGAAAGCCGTCCGGCCGCCTCTGCTAATTTTTCGGTTAGAATCTCAAGAGAATCTTCCTGCAGGAAATCCACTGGCTCGTAATACTCCGGTTCTCCGGCTAACAGCTTTAACCCGCTTGTGATCCCTGTGGCATAACTTCCATGACCGGTCACAATCATACCTATCATCTTTTTCCTCCTTTCATTTTCCAAAGCAGACATAATCTTCTGGGTTCTTTGAACTTGCAGTCTTACACTCCTTTCTGTTTATTTTCCATTCTGGTTTTATTGTAATTTCACCTTTCAGAATCGGATCCCCTGTCTCTTCCTGATAAGCCAGTAATCTCTGGCTCATTTCTTTCAGAACCGAAGCGTATTCCCTGTTATGTGCCAGATTATTGCGTTCTCCCGGGTCATAAAGAAGATCGTAAAGCGCTTCTTCGTACTTTGATTGATTTTCCAGATCCTGCATCAGAAAATAATCCTTTGTCAAAGACTCATCGATGTTGGACTGGTTTATTTTTAAATAGGATGTATCATAATAGCGGATATATTTATAGCGCTTTGTCCGTACACAGCGCGCCGGCTCATAGGAAGTGTGGAAATTGATTTCGGCAAAGATATCAGACCTGATTTCCTCCCTCTCCCCTGTGAGCAGAGGAACCATTGATCTTCCTTCCAGATATTCCGGTTTCTCCAGCTCAAGAAGGTCACAAAGCGTAGGAAAGACATCCACGTGGGAAACAAGACTGTCTGCCACGGTTCCATTCGCCATAGCTCCCGGTGAACGAAGCATCAGATTCACTCCGATTCCACTGTCAAATAAAGTACATTTTGAAAAGGGATTTGGTAAACCGTGATCTGTTGTAAAGAGAATAATGGTATTTTCCCACAACCCCTCTTCTTTCAGACAGGAAATCACCTGGCCGAAACAGGCATCCGCGCATTTAACACTCATCAGATAACCTGCAAAATCTTTACGGGTATCCCTGGTGTCCGGAATCGGGTAGGGAGGAAGGGCATATTCAGGGTCAATCCCTTCATCTGGCTTATCAGGAAAACGCCGATGGGTTGCATACATTCCATAAGAAAGGAAAAAGGGTTGTTCCTTGTTATAATTTTTCAGCCACCGACAGACCTCATGTGCATTTTCCTTATCCCAGTCCACCAGCTCTTCCTGAGCATATCCGGAATTATCTGTGGTCAGTTCTTCCTGATAGCCGATTTCTGCCGCCCCCTGTTTCCGGTCCAGATACCAGCCTGCTTCATGCTGGATTCCGCAAAGAACGGTATAGTAACCATTCTGGTTTAGATAGTGCACCAGATGTCTGCTGTAATCCATGGTAAAGCCTCTCTGGGCCAGCCCCAGCATGCCATTTTGATGCGGGTACGTACTTGTCAGCATTGCTGCACGGCTGGGTGAACAAGTGGGACCTGCACAGTATGCATTCCGAAACACGGCTGCTGTCCTTGAAAAGGATTCCATATTCGGGGTGGGAACCTTATAACCATAGGGACTTAATACCCGCCCGGAATCATGAGTATGTATATACAATACATTTTTCACTAATTGCACCTCCTGCTGTTAAAATGTATTCATTACTTCGTGATATGTATTATCATTTATGTACATAATATACTACAACCACACAACAATGTCAATACATTTAATTCAATTGTATTATCATGAAACATACTGCAGCATCTAATGATATGTTGCGTAGTTTACATGATAATTCAAAAATGTATTGTCATTTACTTTAAAGTATAATACAATTAAATAACTGTTTCTATTATAAAATGAGGTGATAATTATGGCCGAGAAAAGAATTGCACAATATAAACAGATTGAAAATGATCTGCTCCAAAAAATAAATTTAGGTTACTATAAAAAAAGACGATCTTATACCCACAGAGCTGGAGCTTTCCAATACTTATCATGTATCAAGGGTAACTGTCAGAAAAGCCACTGATAATCTGGTGGCAAAGGGACTTCTGACAAGGGTTGCCGGAGTGGGAACGTTTGTATGCCACCCTTCTGTTACATTAAACCCCAGCTCTATCCAGGGATTTTCAGAAGTGATGTGTGAACAGGGAATTTCCGTCCGGACAGATGTTCCCACCTTTATGGTCCAGAAAGCACCTTCAAATATCGCTTCCATCTTAAAGATTGAGACAGGAGAACCTATTTATTTTATTGAAAGAATCCGTTATGCAAATAATGAGATCTTTCAGTTTGAAACAACCTATATGTCCAGCCGTTTATATCCCGATATCTCTATGCAGGTGCTGCAGCAGTCAAAATATCAGTACTTTGAAAAGGTAAAGGGAATGAAGATCGCATATAGTGACCACACCGTAACCCCTATTCATCCTTCAAAAAAACATTGCAGAAATGTTTGGAATATCTCTGGATACCCCCATTCTGAGAGTTGCCAACACTACCTACCTGACCAATAATCAGATAATGGATTATACAGAATTAACACTTAACTCACCTAAATACCAGTTAACATACGTTAAAAACTGACCTTTCATTTTCTGCCAAACTGATAACTTCAAAAAAACGTATTACTTCTTCCAATAAAAATGGCTGTGAGAAAGAAATGCCTTCTCACAGCCATTTTATTGGAGACAGCAGTCTCTAAGAAATGCTTTGTAAAACTATGGACGGACCTGGCCGTCACCATATATGATATATTTGGTGGTCGTCAGCTCCTTAAGCCCCATAGGGCCTCTTGCATGGAGCTTCTGGGTGCTGATTCCGATCTCAGCGCCAAAACCGAATTCGTATCCGTCAGTAAAACGGGTGGATGCGTTGACATAAACAGCTGCCGCATCGATTTCATTTAAAAACTTCTGGGCATTGTTATAATCTGATGTAATAATGGATTCAGAATGCTTGGTGTTATAACGGTTAATGTGGGAAATGGCTTCCTCCACAGAACCAACAATCTTTAAGGATAAAATATAGTCCAGGTATTCCACGGCCCCAATCTTCCTCGGCGGCAGGGACAAATCCCTCTGCATGGTATAGGCTTCCTCATCCGCCCGGATCTCAACAGATTTCTCAGCAAGCCGCTCTTTTAGTAAGGGCAGGAACTTAAGGGCAATTGCCCTGTGAATGACCAAAGATTCGCAGGCGTTGCACACTCCGATCCTCTGGGTCTTTGCATTAAATATGATATCTAAGGCCATATCAAAATCAGCAGTTTCATCGACAAAAATATGGCAGTTTCCAGTTCCGGTTTCAATGACCGGAATGGTGCTGTTATCCACAACGGTTTTTATTAATCCTGCTCCTCCTCTTGGGATCAATACATCCACATATTCCCTAAGACGCATGAATTCCTTTGTCACTTCCCGGTCAGTATCAGTGATGAGCTGTATGGCATCCTCCGGTAGACCGGCATTCCCAAGGCCAATACGGAGCCATTTTACAATAGCAATATTGGATTCCAGGGCATCGCTTCCGCCCTTTAAGATCACGGCATTTCCTGATTTGAAGCAAAGCCCAAAGGCATCGGCGGTCACATTGGGCCTGGCTTCGTATATAATACCTACAACGCCTAAGGGAACGCGTTTCTGGCCAATGGTAAGGCCATTGGGGCGGATCTTCATGGAAAGCACCTCTCCCACAGGGTCATCCAGAGCAGCCACGGACAAAAGTCCTTCAGCCATTGCTTCGATTCTCCCAGGAGTCAGTTCCAGGCGGTCAATCAGCCCGGCGCTCATTCCCGAGGCCACTGCTTTTATTACATCCTCCTGGTTTGCAGCAAGGATTTCCGCTTCTCCTTCCAGCAGGCTGCCGCCGCTGCTTTTAAGCCTTCATTCTTTTTTTGCTGAACCCAGTATCCCGATAATTCCGGCTGTTTCTTTTGCTTTTTTTTCCGATCTCAGTAATCGTCATAAAAGAGTCCTCCAATCTTTTCTTTAAGGAGTGATAATCCGGTCCACACGCTTGTCATGAGGTTCCGTTGGAATATGGTCAAATATTTGAAATCCGTAGGCTATTGCAATGCGGGGATGGTCTGGTTCCTGTTCAAAAAGCCGGTCATAATATCCGCCGCCGTATCCCAGCCGGTTTCCCGATTTGTCAAAAGCAAGTCCCGGAACAATCACAGGGGCTTCCGGGTCATGGATTTTTAAGCAGGCTGGCTTTGGCTCCATAATACCCATGATGCCTTCCTCTAAATCTGCTTTCCCGGATATGGCATAAAACTCCAGTTCTTTTCCAACGACCTTTGGTACAGCCACGCATTTCCCCTGCCTTAATAATGCTTCCATAAATCTCCAGGTACCTGCCTCCCGGTGAAAGGATACATAGCAGTAAACACAAAAAGCTTTATGGATATCATCAAGGTTCAAAAGCTTCTCACAGATAGCATTGTTCCATGCGTTCTCAGTGGCAGCATCCAGGGCCTTTCGCTGTTCCTTTATAATCAGCCTGATATCATTCTTCTCCGACTTTTCCATATTTTTTTACCTAAATCCGTTACAGTACCGTCTTTCTCCTGAATGGAAATGTTGTTTAGATTTCCTCGTAAACTGTTGCGGATGGTTTCGATATACTCTTTCCGCAAAGCAGCTTGCTCCGCCTGCTCTTCTGCCGATAATCCTGTTGCTTTTGATTTATGATAAAGTGTATTGATTCTGTCGATTTTATCCTGATTCATAGGGTTCTCCTTAATACTCGTGATTGATATAGTCCATTAAGTCAAAATCATGGTTTGGATGGGCCAGGAACAGGGTTCCTTTTTCTTCGCCCAATACGATCTGTTCGATAACTTCCACCTGGTCTCCGTTGGCAATGACCATATCGGAACCGCTGTCCGTAGCAATACGTGCGGCAGCAAGCTTTGCAGCCATGCCTCCGGTACCCACATCGCTTCCGGAGGTGGATTTTCCCATTTCCATAAGCTTTGGGGTGATTTCCTTTACCAAACCGATAAATTCTGCTTTTGGGTTTTGTCTGGGATCATCGGAATACAGGCCGTCAATATCCGATAATAAGATTAATAGGTCTGCTCCGATCAGTGCGGCAACAATGGCGGAAAGACGGTCATTATCACCGAAATTATCCACCAGAGGAATTTCGGAGGTGGATACGGTGTCATTTTCATTGACAATCGGAATGGTCCCAAGCTTTAAAAGCTCATCAAAGGTATTCTGTGCATTATAACGGTTGCTGTCATTAACCATAGTATTTTTGGTCAAAAGAACCTGTGCAGCTATTTGATTATATTCTGCAAAAAGCTTCTGGTACACCATCATAAGCCTGGCCTGGCCTACGGCAGCGAATGCCTGTTTTTCCGATATGGTAACAGGTCTGGTATGGTGTCCCAGGGCCTGACGCCCTGCAGCGATCGCACCGGAGGAAACTAAGACTACCTGTTTTCCCTGTCCCTTCAAATCGCTGATTACCCGAACCAGTTTTTCAATTTTCATCAGATTCAAATCCCCGGTATATGCATGGGTTAAGGAAGAGGATCCGATTTTTATTACAATCCTTTTTTTATCCTTTAGTTTTTCTCGTGACCTGTCGTTCATCTTCATTATCATCTGCTTTCTGGAAATCTTTTTGTTTCATATCTTACATCATTTTTACTGTTTCGTCAATTTATAAAGAAAACCTTTCAAACCTGGAGGCAATGGCTTCCGCCACTTTTAAGCCATCCATTGCGGCAGAGGTAATCCCTCCTGCATATCCGGCTCCTTCTCCGCAGGGATAGATTCCTTTTATGCTGCATTCAAAGGCTTCACCTCTGGGAATGCGTACCGGTGAAGAGGTTCTGCTTTCCACGCCCGCAAAAATGGCATCCGGCCTGGAAAAGCCGCGAATCCGGCGGTCAAAGGCTTCCACCCCCTGAATCAGGGATTCTGATAAGTATTCAGGAAGAAATTCTCTTATATTGCAAAGCCATATAAGCCCTTAAAGGCCGGCTCTACACCGCCAAATGCCTTTGATGGCTGATTCTTTTTAAAATCTCCATAAAGCTGGACCGGAATTTTCCCGCTGCCGCTTAAGAAGGCAGCTTCCTCCAGCCGTCGTTGATAAGCGATTCCGGCAAGAGGAGCCGTGCCGCCAAAATCCTCCGGTGTCACGGTAACAATCAGGGCGCTGTTTGCATTTACGCCATCTCTCTTGTGATAGCTCATTCCGTTTACTGCAAGCCTTTTTTTCTTCGGAGGAGGCATTGACAACATATCCTCCGGGACACATACAGAAAGTGTAAACTCCTCTTCCGTTTGTGCACTGATGGGTCAGCTTATAATCTGCCGGACCAGGATGGGATGGTTTCCGGTGCCATACTGAGAACGGTTTATGCTTTCCTGTGGATGCTGGATTCTTAAGCCCACCGCAAAAGCCTTTGCTTCCATTGGAACGCCTCTTTTGTATAGGATTTCAAAGGTGTCCCTGGCGCTGTGGCCGATGGCAAGCACAAGGATTTCTGCCGGAATCTCTTCTTTTTCATCGACTGTCACTCCCTGCACCATGCCGCCTTTTACTATAAAATCAGTCACTCGGCTGTTAAAACGGACCTCTCCTCCAAGGTTTATGATCTCCTCCCTCATCCCTTTCACAATGCCGCTTAACACATCGGTGCCGATATGAGGCTTATTTACATAGAGAATAGAGGGATCGGCTCCAAATTCCACGAAAAGCTCCAATACCTTCCTGTTCCTCATAAGAGGATCCTTAAGAAGGGTATTCAGCTTTCCGTCGGAAAAGGTACCTGCTCCTCCCTCTCCAAACTGTACATTACAATCCGTCCTTAATATTCCGCCATTCCAGAATGAATCCACGGCCTCCCTGCGCTTTTCCACTGATTCTCCCCGCTCCAGAAGAAGGGGACGGTATCCATGCCTTGCCAGCATGAGTCCGCAAAAAAGCCCGGCAGGTCCGGCGCCGATGATTACCGGCCGGCCGGCCATCTTTTCAGTTCCCGGTTTTGGAAAGAAATACTCTTTTTTTTCTGATAATCCAATTTTTTTCGTTTCTGGCTTTATGTACCACAGACTCTTCTTTTGCAGTCTCCACATCGATGCAGTAAGTAAAATGGATTTCCTCTTTTTTTCTGGCATCAATTGATTGTTTAATTATTTCCAGGGAATGTATTTCCTTTACCGGTATTTTTAATGTTTTCGCTGCCTTTGCCCATAAGGCCTCTTCTGTATGATCCACCGGCATCTTTAACTGATTAATTCTTATCATCGTTTTCCTCATTCCTGCCCGTGCTTTTTGAGCATAAAGGTATGCCCGCAGGGCGTTCCTCATTCCTGCCCGTGCTTTCTGGGCGTTTCCTTCCTGCATAAGTACCTGCCAGTATGCCGCTAGACCAGGCCCACTGCAGGTTATAGCCTCCGCAGATACCGTCCACGTCAAGAATTTCTCCGGTCAGGTAAAGCCCTTTCATAAGCTTTGACTCCATGGTATTAGGATCTACGTCCCTGGTATCAATTCCTCCGCTGCACACCTGAGCCTGATCAAAGGAATTGGCTGCGAGGATTTCCGTTTTCAGCCCTTTTAAGGCAGAGGTCAGCTTTTTTTATCTGGGGAGCCGTGATATTTTTAACAATGCCTTCACTTGGGATACCGGCGTCCTTTAAAAGAATCCGGGCCAGCTTATGATTTAATACGCCGTTTAAGAATTCTTCTGCCGGCCGGTAGCCGAAGCGTTTTACTCTTTCCGAAAGAAGCTGCCTGGTACTTTCAAAATCCATGGAAGGGAATAAATCCAGCTCTGCTGTCACCTTATGGCCTGCATCCAGCTCTCTGGCTGCAAAACGGCTGACCTGGAAGACCGGAATGCCGGAGATTCCATAATCCGTGAACTGAAGCTCCCCGCGGTCGGCTTCTGCCGTTTTTCCGTCTATTTTAAGAGTCACAGTGGCTTCTGTCCTGACCCCGGCCGCCTGTTTGTACCATTTTTCCCTGCATCTAAGCTGAACCAGAGCAGGCAGCGGCTTAAGGATACGGTGCCCGAAAGCCCTTGCAAGCTGATAACCGCTTCCGTCGGAGCCTGTTTTTGGAGCTGCCATGGAACCTGTTGCCAAAATGACGGCATCCGCCTTTTTCTTCCCTATGGAAGTCATTAAAGTCAGATCCTTCTTTATCTCCTCTACCTGACAGTCGGTAACAATGGAAACGCCCAGATGGTCCAGCTCAAAAAGAAGGGCCTCCAGTACAGAGGCAGCCTGTCCTGTGCCTGGATAGACATATCCGTTCCTGTCCGTAAGCACAAGGCCAAGGTCCCGGAAAAATTCCAGAGTCTGCTCTACCGTAACGCGGTCCAGCACCTTTTTTTATAAACACTGGCTGACCTCCCCGGTAAGCTCCATCAGGGGTCATTAAATTGGTTAAATTGCATTTTCCGTTTCCAGTGGAAAGAAGTTTTTTTCCCGGTCTGGCTGTATGTTCTAAAACGGTAACAGAAGCGCCCTGCCTGGCTGCCTGGATAGCTGCTGCCAGACCGGAAGCTCCTGCCCCTACGATGATTACCTGTTGTTTCATAAAATCCTCCTGTATCCTCAGACAGACCTATTGTATCCAGTTTGCCCCTTCATTTCAAGTGCTTCTTTAGCTTGTATAGGATTCCAGGTAATTAAATACCTCGATCATGGAAGAAAACCATATGCCCTCCATTAATTTTCCCCGTTCTTCCTCGGGGAAATCAGTGACCGGCATATGGGTATAAAGGCAGATGGTGGTTTTATCCTGATAGAGGACGAGAAGATACCCGTCCTCTGAGACAAGATAATATTTTTCTTTGCCCTTTGCATTTACGGGTTCAACCTCTTCCTGGTTTATTACAATCTGCGCTTCCGTCACAGTTTCTGTTTCTATGGTTGCCCCCGGCAGCCTCTTCAGGCCTTACGCTGTCCTTTGTAATGGCAAACCCAATTCCTAAGCAAATGGCGGATGCCGCTACGAACAAAAGAAAGCAGAACATATACTTCTTCATGAGATGATACCTCCTTCATGTAAGTATAGTATCTGCCTTCTTCCCTGGTTTTAATCACATAAGATGGAATTTTCTTGCAATGCGTATCAGCTTCTTTCCTCCTGGAACGTTTAAAAGCTCCGATTCATCCACGCAGCGCAGTTTTAAAAGGAGAATTCCATAAACCACCACAGCCACAGCTATGGCGGCAAGAACACCAAACACATTGCGCTTTAAGGTTAAATGCACCAGGAAATAGGTGCCGTACGCAGCCGCTCCCATGACTCCCGATGCCAGGATGGGAAGGATAAAGGTCTTTTTATATTCCTGCCTGTAATTTAAAAACCGACCGATTGCGGCACCGTTTAACGTGCACATCGTAAAAGCAAACAGGATATTGGAGTATACCACGCTGTAGATTCCCAGCCGGAATCCAAAAAGCATGACACACAGGATGATAACGTGGAGTATTAAAGAAATGATAGCATTCTTTAAGGGGGTCTGCATCCGGTTGATGCCCTGTAATACTCCGTTAGTCACTGTGGAAAGGGAGAAAAACACCACGGCCACAGATCCGTACATCATCATCTTAATAAGGGCCGAATTGTCATTCCTGCTAAATAGCATATTGCAGATGGGCCCTGCCAGTACGGTAAGGCCCACTGTGCCGGTATGGCAATGAGCATGGAAAAACGGATCACCATGGAAACCTTGCTTTTTAACTGTCCTCTCTGACCTTCCGCCATTGCCCTTGACAGGGAGGGGATGAGGGCAGAGGCAAGGGAATTGGCAATTGCCACCGGAATGTTAAAAAGAAGCTGATATTTCCCGATTACGCCCCAGTTGGAAGCAATCTCCGATGCTCCCATGCCCATAGCCGCCATGCCGTTTCCATAGATGCTGTTGTCTATCACTGTACTGATGTTATAAGCCACACTGCTTAATACAATGGGAAAGACTGTCATGAAAAGAACGCCGGAAAGCTCTCCATAGGACTCCCGCCGCCTTGTCCTGTCCCTTCTCGCCTGTTTTCTCATGATTGGCCTGTAGCTGAATAAAATAAACAGAAGAAACAACAGGGCAGCCACAGCCCCTGCTCCTGTTCCAATGGTTCCTCCCGCTGCTCCAAGGGCAAATGAGTATTCCGTTGATCCGTGAACCAGATTGGACCGAAGCCCTGCCTGAAACAGCCTGGAAGCTGCGTATACGCTGATGACTGCATTGACGATCTGTTCAAGCACCTGGGATATGCTGTTGGAAGCATGGTCCCAATTCCCTGGAAATAGCCCCGGAACACGCCGAGATAGGCAATCACCCAAATGGTGGGGGCCAGTGTCTTTAAGGCATAGAAGGTGTATGGCATCTTTAAAAACCGGCTGGCAAACAGATCCGCTCCAAACCAAAGCACAGCAGCCCCCAGCCCTCCTACAACTGTACCGTAAAACAGGGAAACCTTTAACACCCTTATGGAATTGCAGTACTCCTTTCTTGCCAGCCTGGTGGCAATCATCTTGGATACTGCCGTAGGCAGGCTGTAAGATGATACAATCAAAAGGAGGGAATAAATGGAATAGGCAGAGCTATAATAGCCATTTCCTTCATTCCCTAAAATATCCGCCAAGGGGATACGGTAAAACATTCCAATGACCCGGACGATAATACCTGCCGCCGCAAGGATGGCTCCCTGGATCAGGAAATTAGAAGATCCCCTTTTTACCTGTTTTCTGCTTGTCTTATTCTTTTCCATATAACTTTACATTGGGAGAATCCTGTGCGGAAATAATGCATACCCAGGTTTTTCCCTGGTTCAGGATAATCTCGTTATTCTCCATGTCGTAATAATGTGTTGGGCCGAATTCTCCATCCTTGGTCCATTTTATGGGAATGGAACGGCCTTCCGTCACGTAACAGCCATAAGAGTCATCCTGTACGTTGATGTTTAAATAATCTGTCGTTGCATAATGAGCAGAAGGACAGTACTGAAGAATGATATTCTTGACCTTGATCTGGCCTTCATTGCCCTTGTGGGGAGCTCCATACTGGTAACGGTAATAAAGCCCGTCCTCCTCATGGTATTCAAACCACGGTTTGTTGAGCACGTAGCCTGGATAGACCTTATAGGCATCGCTGACTCCATTTACTCCTTCAAGGGTCACCTTACGGCCATCTTTTGCAAAGCGGTAGTGGCCGCGATAGGACGGATCGTAGCTTTCCGAATATCCCAGCTGAAGAATGGATTTATTTAACCGTTCCCCGCTGGTATATGCGTTGTGGGGAGATTTCCGGTCTTTGGAACGAAAATATGCCACAGTGCCGATGCCATCCAGCCCGTTGATATTATCCACATTGGCAAGATAAGGCTTTGCAAAGGTGCTTTGCCCGTAATGGGCGTAAATGGCATCAAATTCACGGGCAAAATATGTATAATAGGTGCGGCAGCTCCTGACGGAGCCTATCCGGTCCAGATCATCATAATTTTCCAGAATAGCCATGTAACGGTTCATCCCCCTTCTGCCGGCGCCTCATAAACCACTCCGGCACGGTTGAGTCCATATTGGGGAAGAGCTTCTTTGTCATTGCTCATCATCACTGCCACCGGCCTCCGGTTCCCGATGGCAGAATCCACCATCTCCCCGGTAAGATAGCTTCGTATCTTTCCATCTTTTTCGGTACGTTCTTCAAAGGTATAGTATTCGCCGGAATTCGCCTCTGTTCCATCGTCTGCTGACTCACTGCTGCTGATCTTGATCTCTTTTGTTTCCGGAGCCTGGGAGGTTTCCAGTGTTTGATCCGGAATCCATACCTTTTCATATTTTCTGCTGCAGCCGGATAAAAAGGCGGCAGACAGAATGACGCCAGCGAATCCAAACCATACCTTTTTCATCATCTTGTAAATCCTCCCCGGCTTAAGATTTCCTCCTGCTTCTTTTCCATGATCTCCCGCTCTTCCTCTTCCATGTGATCATAGCCGCATAGATGAAGCATGCTGTGGGCAACTAAAAAAGCAAGCTCCCTTGTTTGGGAATGTCCGTATTTTTCGGCCTGTTCTTCTACCTTATCTACAGATATCACAATATCTCCCAGCAAAAGTTCTCCCGTTTCCGGATGAAAGCAGTCATCTGCCGTGTCTTCCAGACGTTCAAAATCCGAAGGTTTCTCATATTCGATCATGGGAAAGGAAAGAACATCCGTAGGGTTGTCTATATTCCGGTATTCCTTATTGATCTGGCGGATATCTTCATTGCCGGTAATGAGGACGTTCACCTCTGCCTCATAAGGGCAGCCTTCATAATCCAGTGATTCTTCCACTACCTTTGTAATAATATCTTCATATGGGAGGTCCAGCTTTTTTTCGGCCTCATATTCAATATTAATCGTCATAACGTGCCTTTCTGCCGCCAATGGCTTTTGTCTTTCGCTCAGCCGGCTTTTTCTTTGACTCATAATCGTCGTAAGCCTGTACAATCTTCTGCACCAGAGGATGACGAACCACGTCACTGCTGGTTAAGTGGCAGAAGCCGATGTCGTCAATTCTCTTTAATATTTTCATGGCTGTGTCAAGTCCTGATGTACTTCCGGAAGGCAGATCTTTTTGTGTTAAGTCACCGGTAACAATCACCTTTGATCCAAAGCCGATTCTTGTCAGGAACATCTTCATCTGGGCCGGAGTGGTATTCTGTGCTTCATCAAGAATAATATAGGCGTTATCCAGGGTACGGCCTCTCATGTAAGCCAGAGGAGCCACTTCAATTAAGCCTTTCTCCGCATTATGAAGATAGCTCTCCGCTCCCATGATCTGATAGAGTGCATCATATAAGGGCCTTAAGTAAGGATCTATTTTACTTTGCAGATCTCCCGGGAGAAAGCCCAGCTTCTCTCCGGCCTCAATGGCTGGCCTGGTCAGGATGATCCGGCTCACTTCTCCGTTTTTAAAAGCCTGGATGGCCATTGCCATGGCAAGATAGGTTTTTCCGGTTCCTGCAGGTCCGATGCCGAATACGATCATCTTCTTTCTGATCTGGTCCACATACTGCTTTTGCCCAAGGGTCTTGGGCTTTACCGGCCTTCCAGCAATGGTTCTGCAGATAATGTCCTTATCGATTTCTAAAATCTGACTGTCGCTTTCAGAAAATGACAGAGAGAGGGCATAATCTACATTTTGCTCTGTAATGGCATTTCCCCGCTTGGAAAGCTCTATCAGGTTATTAAATACACTTTTTGCTTTCTGTACCATCTGCTCCGATCCTATGATCTTAAGGGCGCCATCCCGTCCAATCATGGTAACATGCAGGGTACGTTCTATTTTCTTTAGATAGCTGTCAAACTGTCCGCATACATTTTTTTCGTGTTCAGCTGGGATGTCTATGATTGTCTCAATTACGCTCATTTGAATGATTTGTCTCCTCCGGTTCCTCTGTTCTTTGTATCTCAAACGCCTCCTGCCTGCCTACAGGCTCCTCTGCCACGAAATCTATGGCAATCTGGCATAAAGATTCATTATCTAGTATTTTAACATGATTTTCCAGAATTTGTACCCCTTTTTCTATTAAATTTTTTTTGTACCTCTCGTTTATATCCTCGGATAGCTGTTTTTTCTCTTCTTCCGTATAGGGACGCTCATAGGATATATATTCTTTCCCTGTTATTTTTCCAATGTAAATGGGAAGATAAAAATTCTGGAATAAATGAAGCTGCTCTTCTTCCATGGTCCGTTTCCAGGAGGTTCCTTCCGGCCGCGGCCGGATAAGCAGAAAGGAAAAGCGGAATGCTTTCATATAATATCCCTTCCTGACTTTTCCTGTTTCTACGTCGATTTTACGGAAAAGGGGAATCTGCCTGGTAAAATGATATTCCGTTCTGGCCGTTATATCCGCATCAGAGCGTACATAGTGGGTGTTAATTACTTCTTCGCTGTCCCCGATGATGGGAAGGGTGCCGCTGATCAGTGTCTGACCCTTTTCTATGGTATCACCTATGGCTACCATTGGAACACCGCTTCGAACGATCATGGAGGTAATCACACCGTCTTTTTCCGCTATGATATCACAGGGTGTATCATCCTTTACAGGAATCTCAGACAGCACTTCATTCTCTTTTATCTTAACCAAAAGACGTGTTCCTGATACCCTTGCCGATACCCAGGTTATTTCAGGAAATTTTGAGCGAAAAGCTTCTTCAAGGACATCGCAGTCAATTTTTGATTTTTTCATGCCATATCGGATTTCTTCCGATTCACAGAATTTTAAAAGTGTGTCGTATGTATACATCCGGTTCCCGTCGAATTCAATATCCCAGATAAACAGGGAAAGGGAATAAAGGATCAAAAAAAAGCTTATAAACCCGGCAGCATATAGTTTCCTTTTTTTGTTCCTGTGTAAAAAAAAGGAAGTCCAAACTTTTTTTAAAATCCTAAGTCTGACCTTCGATTTACGGACAAGGGGCTTTACCTTACGGAACCCTTGTACAGTCATAAAAAGCTGATAGGAATGCCCGTAATTTACGACTTTCCATAATTCAATTTCATGAACGCTGCACATATTAAGAAAACGTTCCGGAGAAAAACCGGTCATTTCTATGGAAAGATAACCGAATAAGTAATGCTTCAGCCATGCAAGCATTTTGCAACACCTCCAGTTTCCCTTTTTATTCAAATTCCAGGGATTTTATATAACCGTTGATCTTCATCTCCTCATTGGTGTAATATTCAATCATCAGCCTGCTTCCTCCGATGATCACACGACAGTTTTTGGCCTGAAGTTTGATGGAAGAGTCAGTGTACAGGATAATGCTTCGGTAATTTTCTATCACAACGCTATGACGACCAAGAAAAGATACAAGCACCTCTCCAAGAACCACGTCTCTGGGGAGTTTTAAGGCGGAAGCTGCTTTTTCCTTTGATTCCTCAAACATAATCCCTTTTCTGCCCCTTTCTTTTTATGTCTGCAAGCAATGAACTTGCTTTGGGGTTTTCTGCCCCTTTATACTATATGCAAACAGGAAGCGGGAAATTCGTCACAGTGCTGCCACATGCCATTCTTAATTTGGCGAGCAGAACTTGTTTTTGAAACTTCTTTATGGCTTAAAAAAAAGTCGAAAAAAACCCCTGGTCACATGGAAATGGGACCAGGGGCTCATCTTTTAACTATTAGTTATATTTACGTTTTCTTGCAGCTTCAGACTTTTTCTTACGTCTTACGCTTGGTTTTTCGTAATGTTCTCTCTTACGAATTTCCTGCTGGATACCTGCTTTCGCACAGTTTCTTTTGAATCTGCGTAAAGCGCTATCTAAGCTCTCGTTGTCTTTAACGATAACATTTGACATAGCTCACACCTAACCTCCCTCCAGTTGTGTACTTGTGCATAATACAACTGTTTGGGTATTTTATAGCACTGATATGATTATAGCATAATTTTGCCATTCGTCAAGAAAAACTTTTATATTTTTTCTTAATTGTTTACTTATTATTTCAGCTGTTCTGCAACAACTTCCATGACTTTTTCAAGGCATGCATCCACTCCTGCCGGATTCTTTCCGCCTGCCTGAGCCATATTCGGACGTCCGCCGCCGCCGCCGCCGACTAAGGAAGCAATGGCTTTGATTAAGTTACCCGCATGGGCTCCCTTTTTCTGCGTTTCATCCGTTACAGTAGCCATCAGATTTACTTTGCCATCCTGAACAGAGGCGATTACAATGACCCCATCGCCTAATTTATCTTTCATCTGGTCGCCCAGATTACGGAGTCCGTTCATATCCACATCAACTACCTTTGTTGCAAGAACCTTTACTCCCTTTACTTCCTTCACCTGATCCATTACATTTCCAAGAGAGTCCTTTGCAAGCCTGCTCTTTAATTTCTCATTTTCTGAATGCAGAGCTTTTATTTCTTCTAAAAGGGACTCAATCTTTGCTGTCAGGGTTGAAGGAGTTGTCTTGGCAGCCTTTGCCGCTTCATGAAGCTCTTTTTCTGTGTCCTGATAATAATTCATCAGGCCGTCTCCGGTCAGGGCTTCGATTCTCCGTACTCCGGCTGCGATACCGGTTTCTGACAGGATCTTAAAGAAGCCGATGACTCCTGTATTATTAATATGGGTACCGCCGCAAAGCTCCGTGGAAAAGTCTCCCATTTTTACTACGCGGACCGAATCTCCGTATTTTTCCCCAAACAGTGCCATTGCACCGGATTTTTTTGCTTCCTCTAAAGACATGATTTCCGTTTTTACAGGAAGAGATTCCTTGATTTTTTTCATTTACAAGAGTTTCCACCTCTTCGATTTCCTCAGGCGTCATGGCTGAGAAATGGGTAAAGTCGAAACGCAGCCTGTCTCCGTCAACGAAGGAGCCGGCCTGCTCCACATGTTCACCCAGAACCGCTCTTAAGGCTTTCTGGAGAAGATGGGTTGCACTGTGGTTCTTACCTGTATTCTGACGGTTGTTCTCACAAACCTTTAAGGTGACCACATCTCCGGTCTGCAGCATTCCCTTTATCATCCTGCCCACATGGCCCACTTTTCCACCCTGTAAATGGATGGTATCTTCCACCTTGAATTCGCCCATATCACTTACGATCCTGCCCACATCGCCCTGCTGGCCGCCCATGGTACCGTAAAATACGGTCTGTTCCGTAACAATGGTTCCGGTTTCTCCGTCGGTAAGCGCCTCTGCTAAGTCTGTTTCTGTGGTGAGAACAAGAATTTTGGAGTCACAAACCAGTTTATCATAGCCGATGAACTCTGTTGTAATAGCAGGATCAATGGATTGATAAACGGTAACGTCAGCATCCATGTAATTGGTAGTTTTTCTTGCATTTCTGGCAGTTTCCCGCTGCTTCTGCATGGCAGCTTTAAAGCCTTCTTCGTCTACTCCGAAATTCTTTTCTTCCAGAATCTCCAGAGTCAGATCCAGGGGGAATCCGTAGGTATCATATAATTTGAAAGCATTTTCACCGGAAAGGATAGTTTCGCCTTTTTTTCACCATCTCCTCTTCCAGCTCCCCAAGAATGGCAAGGCCCTGGTCAATGGTCTTATTGAACTTGTCCTCCTCCTGGGCCAGAACTTTCAGGATCATGGCTTTCTTTTCTTCCAGCTCCGGATATCTATCCTTTGATAAGTCAATCACAGTGGTGGATAAGTCTGCAAGGAATTTTTCTCCAATGCCAAGAAGTCTTCCATGACGGGCAGCTCTTCTTAAGAGGCGGCGGAGAACGTAGCCCCTTCCTTCGTTGGATGGCATGATGCCGTCGGATATCATAAAGGTACAGGAACGGATGTGGTCCGTGATCAGACGAAGGGATACATCCACATCGGGATCCTTCTTGTATTCTGTCCGGGCCAGTTCAGCTACACGGTTTAAAAGGGCTTTTATGGTATCTATATCAAAAATGGAATCCACATCCTGAACAACTACGGCCAGACGCTCAAGTCCCATACCGGTATCAATGTTCTTTTGCTTTAATTCCTCATAGTTTCCATGGCCGTCATTCTCAAACTGTGTGAATACATTATTCCACACTTCCATATAGCGGTCGCATTCGCAGCCAACGGTACAACCCGGCTTGCCGCAGCCATACTTCTCTCCCCTGTCGTAGTAAATCTCTGAACAGGGTCCGCAGGGGCCTGCGCCGTGCTCCCAGAAATTATCCTCCTTGCCAAAGCGGAAAATACGTTCCGGAGCAATGCCGATTTTCTTATTCCAGATTTCGAAGGCTTCATCATCTTCCAGATATATGGAGGGATACAGCCTGTCCGGGTCAAGTCCGACTACCTGGGTCAAAAATTCCCATGACCAGTGAATCGCCTCATCCTTAAAATAGTCCCCAAAGGAAAAGTTTCCCAGCATCTCAAAGAAGGTGCCGTGGCGGGCTGTCTTGCCAACGTTCTCAATATCTCCTGTCCGGATACACTTCTGACAGGTAGTCACCCTTTTTCTTGGCGGGATTTCCTGGCCTGTAAAATATGGCTTAAGGGGAGCCATCCCCGAGTTGATCAACAACAAGCTGTTATCATTATGCGGAACCAGGGAGAAGCTTTTCATAGCCAGATGTCCCTTGCTTTCAAAAAAATTCAAGGAACATTCTCCTCAGTTCATTCACACCGTAGTTCTTCACGTTACTGTCCTCCGTTTGCTATTTTGTCTCTTTCGTCGCATTTCCGCTATTCACGGCATCCTTATGATCTCTGTATTTCTTGCCGCACATGATTCCGCCCCATGCAAGAAACAAGAAAAACAGGAATTTGATTGCGGTCTCCAGTAAACTTGCAAATATTGCCGTCATATTTTTTTCCTCCCGAAAATTCATATAGTATCACTCATTTTACTATCCTATCATATGGAATTTCATTTATCAAGATGTTGCAACGGAATTTTTTTTCATTCAGGTACCAAAATGCAGTAATTCCTGGCCTGTCTCTTTGCTTGCAGAAATAAAAAAGTACGGCAGATACCGTACTTTTTACTGGTCCTCTTTTAAAGAGAGAACATCCATATATTCTTCTACCAGATCATAGGCCTTGCCCTTGTGGATTCTGCCAGGGAGGCGGTGTATTCAACCTCTTCTAAACTTCCGCCGCTGTATTTTTTTGCGGCCTCCTCTGCCTTTGCATCCCTGCTTTTGATCCATGCCTGCTGTGAGGTCTCAAGGGACTTTATATCTTCATCGTTCAGCTCCTCTAAAATGGCAGAATAAATTGCATTCTGCTCCCTGTTCCACAGCTTTAGCTCTTTATCTGCCAGGGCCTTCATGGAATAGGTATTGGAATCTCCCGACTCCTCCCGCATCTTTTTAATCTGGGTATCCAGCTCAAGCAAATGCCTTTGATAATAGGCTGCTCCTTCTGAAGAAGCGGCAGAGTTAACCGGCCTGCTTTTAGAATCCGGACTGATGGGAGAGATTACGGTTTCCGCAGTGGAAGCCTCGTTAGAACTTTCCGCTGCCTGGGGAGCCGGCTCCGCCTGATCGGAAACTATAGCAATTTTCATCCGAAGCCCGGCTTCTGCCGGCTGTGCACTACTCTCCGGGACGGCGGTTTCGGTCTTTGGAGCAGCAGCCGGTCCGGCTTTCCTCTGCTTTGGTTCCTCTGCGGAAGGCGGCGCTTCTTTAGGTGCCGGCGCATCCGCTGAAAACAGTTCCGGCGTTCCTCCATAGCCTTTTGCGTCCGCATAGGCTTCAGGAACTTCAGAGTTTGAAAGCCCGGTAATACCCATAGGATCCGAAACGTTTTCCTTGCTTTTCACAAAACTGGATGTGGCAAGGGTTATAAGGATACCAATGACCAAAATGCTTCCGATCACAATCCAGATTCCTCTATTTTTATTCATGAGATATCATCCTAACCTGCTTTGATGGAATTAACATATCACAAATAAAAAAAGAAAGAAAATAGGAATCCGCAATTAGTAAGACATTGTAAGAGATATGTAAGTTTTTGGCATTTTCCAATGGCTGCCATGTCATATCCCTTCGTCGATCAGCAGATTGTCTCCGTCCGCAGCGCTTGTGGCCAGCACGTCGCACCGTTCGTTCTGGGGGTGGCCGGCATGTCCCTTTACCCAGTGAAAAGTCACCTGATGAGGTTCCATGGCTTTTAACAGCCTTTCCCATAGATCAATGTTCTTTACAGGGCCGCTTTTGCCTCTCTTCCAGTTGTTTTTTTATCCAGTTGTCAATCCAATGCTGATTAAATGCATCTGTCACATATTTGGAATCAGAGTATAGTTCCACCTGGCAGGGCCTGGTAAGGGCTTCCAGACCTGCAATGGCCGCCATCAGTTCCATGCGGTTGTTGGTGGTCTTTACATATCCTGCTGCCATGGTTTTTTTCGTGGAGCTGCCCTTTGGAATCCATAAACTGTAAAACCGCGCCATAGCCTCCCGGCCCGTCGGGGTTTCCTCTGGCAGCTCCGTCGGTAAATAATTGTACTTTCGTCACTTTCTGTTGTTCTCCTTATCTATCCCATTTATCACATAAAGAATTAATCTGATCCGCAAATTTGGCAAGATCTTTATTGGCTCCGCCTTCGTTATGACGGATAACCTGCAAAAGCCTTTCGCCTGCAGCAAAAAGCCTTCCGTAAACTCCTGCTGGTTTTTTTGAGATTTCAGGTGATTTGACTACTGCAATGCCCTCTGTTTCATTCAGCCATCTTCCCAGGGAAAGATCATAAACAGAACCGGAGTGAGGGGCATTTACTCTGTATCCGTAATCCTTCCCAAGAAGCTGTTCAAAGGAGCTGCAGACCAGATCATCACCGTGTACCAGAAATACTTGTCGTGGTTTTTCTTCAAATGCGTTCAACCAGGCAATCAATCCTTCCATATCTGCGTGGGAACTCATCCCATCCATCTGTTCTATATGGGCTTCCACCTGAATGGTTTCGCCAAATAGCCTAACCTCGCTACACCCTTCGATCAGGCTTCTCCCCAAGGTTCCTATGGACTGGTATCCGGTGAAAACAATGGTGCATTCCGGCCTCCATAAATTATGCTTTAAGTGATGGCGGATACGGCCTGCATCGCACATGCCTGCCGCTGATATGATCACTTTTGGTTTTGAATTAAAATTAATGTTCTTGGATTCCTCGCTGGTAACTGACAGCTTAAGGCCTGGAAAGGATATGGGATTAATGCCTTTCATTACCAGTTCCTTTGTTTCCTCGTCGTAGCAGTCAACCAGATTATCTTTAAAGATCTGGGTCGCTTCCACTGCAAGAGGCTGTCGACATAAACCTCAAATCCGTCATGTCCGGTGACTAGCTTTTCTGCCTTGATACGGCGGAACATATAAAGGAGCTCCTGGGTCCTTCCCACTGCAAAAGCGGGTATCACCACGTTTCCTTTTCTGTCCAGGGTCTTCTGGACAATGCCTGCAAGAACGGAAACATGATCCGGTATCACACCGTGAAGCCGGTCTCCGTAGGTACATTCCATGACCACATAATCCGCCTCTTTTATGTAGTGAGGATCACGGATTAAGGGCTTGTTCTTGTTGCCGATATCACCGGAGAATACGATTTTTCTGGATGTTCCACCTTCTGTGATCCAGATTTCAATAGAGGCGGAACCAAGAAGATGGCCTACATCTATAAAGCGTATTGTAAAGCCATCCTCCAGTTCCACCTTTTCATTGTAATTGTAGGAATGAAACAGCTCCATAACGCCCATGGCATCATTGACTCCGTACAGGGGTTCTTCTTCCGGAAGCCCTGCCCGCCTGGCCTTTCTGTTCTTCCATTCTGTTTCGGACTCCTGAATATGGGCACTGTCCTTCAGCATAATGCCGCAAAGGTCAGCAGTTGCCACGGTGGAGATCACCTGTCCCCGGAAGCCCCTGGCATAGATGAAAGGAAGCATCCCTGCGTGATCGATATGGGCATGGGTCAAAAGAACATAATCAATTTCAGCGTAGCTGACCGGCAGATCCACATTTACAAATTTATCAATCCCCTGCTCCATACCGCAGTCCACAAGGATTTTTTAAACCGGCAGCTTCCAGATAATGACAGCTCCCGGTTACCTCGCGGGCTGCGCCGATGAACATTAATTTCATATAAGCCCTCCTTTTGTACCTGTTTTTTGTATTATACCATTAATTTAGATAATAATGCAAATCATACCGCCATTACTATCATTAATTATTTTTTTGGAGGGTGTCCTGAAGTTTTATTTGACAGTCTTCCGTAAGCTGGGAAACCTTTTGCTGAATGCCGTCTTCCACGATCTGTTCAATGGATTTTCCAAAGATATTGGTGTTCCATATTCCTTCTTCGCTTTCTCTTGCATTTTCTTTGATGTAAGCGATTAAATCTTCTGCCTGCTGTTCGCTTCCAACAATGGGGGCGATCTCCGTCTGGATATGGGCTTTGATTAAATTGATGGAAGGTGCTTCTGCCCGCATTTTTACTCCGTATTTATTTCCGTGTTTGATGACTTCCGGTTCATCCAGTATAATCTCGGACCGTTCCGGGGTCACGATTCCATAACCTTTGAAACGAACCTGGCTCATGGCCTGGTTGACCTTTTCGTATTCCACCTTCATTTTGGCAAGCTCGCTTAAGGTCTGCATCAACTGGTATTCTCCCTCAATCGGAAGCCCTACGTAATCGCTTAAAATCTGATAATAATAACTGTCATCCACATCCATGGCAACAGAAACACTGCCGTCGGCCATATTCATGTTCTGGATCTTAATGGACCGGACGCTTTCTGCAGATCCGTCAAATAAGTCTGGGGATACGTCCTTCATATGGGACACCTTTTTAACCATATCCTTTGCAGCCTGGATGACCTGGGCTTTTAACCAATGGGTTGCAGGGAGGATCTCAAGCCATTTTGGAATGAAGAAATCCATTTCCGTCACAGGAAATTCCTTTAATACCCGTTCAAGGATGTTGTTTACGTCATCCTTTTTTAACTGTTCGCAGTTAATGGGCATGACCGTTACCCCATATTTCTGGCTCATTTCCTTTGAGAGGGCTGCCGTTTCGTCTGAATATGGCTTTGCGGAATTAAGCAGCATAATAAAGGGTTTCCCAAGAGCTTTTAATTCCTGTACGGTGCGCTCTTCAGCAGCTATGTAATTAGGACGCTTCAGTTCACCGATGGAACCGTCTGTGGTGATGACTACGCCAATGGTAGAATGGTCATTGATGACCTTTCTGGTTCCGATTTCCGCCGCTTTTGTAAAAGGTATCTCATAATCAAACCAGGGCGTCTTCACAAGCCGCTCTTCATCATTTTCAATGTGGCCGGCAGCACCGTCTACCATAAAGCCTACACAGTCGATCAAGCGGACTTTTGTTTCAATCTCATCTCCCAGACGGATGATGGCAGCTTCTTTGGGGATGAATTTGGGTTCCGTGGTCATGATGGTTTTTCCTGCCGCACTCTGGGGCAGTTCGTCCCTTGTCTGAGTTTTCTGGTGTTCATCCTCCATGCCCGGCAGAACCATTAATTCCATAAAACGCTTAATAAAAGTCGATTTTCCTGTTCTCACCGGCCCCACAACTCCAATGTAGATTTCTCCGTTGGTTCGGGCTTTGATATCATTGTATACGTTATAATTGTCCATAAAGATTCCCCCTTCTGTGCTGTTATACTATATGCATGGGAGAAAGGATTATTCCTATCTTTACGAGTGTGCTTCGAATCCTGTTTTCCTTATGGTTTCAGAGCTTCGCAATCGTCTAAGATGCATCTGTTTTTTTCGCATGAAAGATACAAGCATATAATATCAAAACAGGTGCTTTTTACGCTCAGGAAGGAAAAAGCAACGAAAATTGCAATAATATTTCAATGGCATAATCGTATGATATAATAAAAAAATAGTATTATTCTCGTTTTGAAAAAAACTAATCGTTAAAGGAGGAAATTGAAATGAAAAAATTTCAAAAGCAAACGGCAGTATTTTTAATGGCATTGGCTGCAAGCATTACAATCGCACCTCAGGCGCTGGCTGCAGGCACTACAGTTTCATCACAGACTATGGCTTCCAACATGTCCATGGCACAGTTACGAATACAGGACAAAGGACCTGATTTATCGAAGGGAGCTCTTGTTTCAGAAGTTTGGAGCACGGAAGAAGATGGTACACCTTATGTAGAAAGAACTTATGTAAAGTACAGTATTCCAAATCCAATGAAATCGGCCAGAGCGGCATCATCAGGAAGTGCACGTTATACAAAAACTAAAAGTTACGGAGCTACAGGAGCTGTAGAAGTTAGTGCGGATTTTGAATGGGATAGCGCTGCAAAAACAGTATATGCATCAGGGGAAGATGGAGCGCTTACTAATTCTTCCGGAATAAGCGATGTGGAAAACGAGCAGACATCGACTTCCGGGAATGGAACTTCTAAAGCTACTGTCAAATTTAGCTGCAGAGTAAATAGAAATATTGGTGGTTGGACAACATATAGTGTCAGTGTTTCATGCAATTATAAGGGGAGTAAAAGTTAATGAACCATAAAACATTTTCGTTACCATTTGCAATGAAATTATGTCTTCTTGCTTTTTTAGCCGAACTGGCAAAGCAGGGCTGCACTTATTCCTTAGTTTTTCACCGCAGCATGATTAATTGGGCTTTTGGAGTATTATTTAACGTATTTTTTTACAGTACTTGTGTGCAAACTGTTTCCCACTTTGAAAAACGTGGTGATTGCTTGCCCTCTTCTGATTTTTACATGGACTTATGCTAGCAATTTATTTTTACTTCTTTCCAATTTGCTTTATACCTTTGACATAAGCTTACCAACCATTTGGGGTATAGATTTTACTCCGGCAAATGCTGTGGCTGAGGATTCTACTTTCTTGGATTTTTGGGTATTTCCACTTGCAGTGTTTGTATTCAGTATAGTGATTAGCAGATTTTTTGTAAAAAAAGAAAGAATGGAAAGAAGAAAAAGAGGTAGGAACAGTTCCTGTTTATAATCTGCTGAAAATCTCCTTTCTTGGGATTATATTAGGCACGGGTGATCTCTATCCTGCCTTTGGAGTCTTTTTGCCCGGAGATACTACCCTACCGATCAGCGTTTTTTTTGCCATATTATTTACCATAACGGCATGGCAATTATTTCCTGTTTTAAAAAAATCACTATATTTATGTAGCTTTATGTTATGGAGGACAACGCTTTATAGATAATTCCTATGATGCCTTATCCATTTTAATATCTGACGGAGTCCAAAAGCTGGGTTATATTTCCTTTTGGCTACTGCAGGCAGTTATTGCAGCAATTATATTAACTGCAGTTTCAGCGTTTGTAAGTATGCTGCTATTGAAACATAAAAAGAAACCACAGCTGGTTTCCGGCTCATAGATACACTTAAAAACCTGTCGCTTTCCCTATGCTACAAATGGAAAACGACAGGTTTATTGTATCCAAAGTGTACAAAACGCAGAAATAAATGTTCAAATACGCTTCGGGAATTATTCGCTTAGATATGCTTTCTTCACCGAATCATTATTCATCAGTTCGTGGGCATCGCCGCTTAAGACAATCGCCCCTGTTTCCAGAACATAAGCGCGGTTTGCAATGGACAAAGCTTTTTTTTGCGTTCTGCTCAACCAGCAAAACCGTAGTTCCTGATTTGTTGATCTCCTGGATGATATCAAAAATCTCGTTCACATATATGGGAGAAAGTCCCATAGACGGCTCGTCCAGTACGATCACCTTTGGATGGCTCATCAGTGCCCGCCCCATGGCTAACATCTGCTGCTCTCCGCCGCTTAAGGTTCCAGCAGGCTGGTTCTTTCTTTCCTGAAGCCTTGGGAAACGTTTGTAGATCATCTGCAGGGTTTCTTCTATCTCGTTTTTATCCCGCCTTGTATAAGCACCCAGCTTTAAATTTTCATAAACGCTTAAAGCTGCGAAAACCCGCCGTCCTTCCGGTACATGAGCCATACCCATGCTAACAATTTTATCGCCCCGAATTCTTGTGATATCGTGGCCGTCAAACTGAATTGTTCCGGAAGCAGCCTTTAAAAGACCGGTTATGGTATGAAGGGTCGTGGTTTTTCCAGCACCGTTAGCGCCGATCAGGGCCACGATCTCGCCCTCATTTACTTCAAAGGAAATACTTTTGAGCGCCTTGATGACGCCATAATAGACTTCCAGATCTTTTACTTCAAGTAATGCCATGCCTTAAGCCTCCTTATTCTCCCAGATATGCCTTGATAACTTCCGGATCATTGAGCACATCCGCTGTTTTTCCCTGGGTAAGCACCTGACCGAAATTCAGTACGGTCAGTTTTTCACAGATCCCGGAAACAAGCTTCATATCGTGTTCAATTAACAGAATGGTCATATCAAAATTATCCCGTACAAAGCGTATGGTGTCCATAAGCTCTGTGGTTTCGTTGGGATTCATACCGGCTGCTGGTTCGTCCAGAAGCAAAAGCTTGGGACCAGTGGCAAGAGCACGGGCGATCTCCAGCTTCCTCTGCTTTCCGTATGGAAGATTGGAAGCAAGGATATCCTTTTCTTCATCAAGGCCAAATACTTTCAAAAGCTCTATGGCCCGTTCATCCATCTCCTTTTCCACCTTAAAATACTTTGGCAGACGAAGAATTCCTGCGACGGTTGAATAGGAATAGCTGTTATGAAGGCCGGTCTTAACATTATCAAGAACAGTTAATTCCTTAAACAGGCGGATATTCTGAAAGGTCCTGGCGATCCCGGCCCTGTTGATATCCACTGTTTTTTTTCCTGTCATGTTCTCTCCGTCCAGCAAAATAGTACCTGTATTTGGTTTATATACACCGGTTAAAAGGTTAAAGATGGTGGTTTTACCTGCCCCGTTTGGGCCGATAAGACCATAAAGCTGTCCTTTTTCTATGGTAATGCTGAAATTATCTACGGCGCGCAGTCCGCCAAAGGAAATTCCCAGATTCTTGATTTCCAGTAAAGCCATGGTTATACCCTCTCCTTCTATGCCCTGTTCTTATGAAAATACCGTTTCCTGAAATCGATTAATTTAGGACTCCAGTTAAAAATCATCATGACGATCAGGATGATGGCGTAAATCAGCATCCGGTAGGTATTTAAACCTCTAAGAAGCTCCGGAAGCAGAGTCAGGATAACTGCAGCGATCATGGAACCACGGATATTTCCGATTCCGCCGAGAACCACAAATACAAGAATCATGATGGACTGGTTATATCCAAAATTCTTCTGTGTCGCAGTAAGGGCAGAAAGGTTATGGGAATACAGTACACCGGCCACACCTGCCAGGGAGGCTGAAATGGTAAAGGCCATTAATTTATATTTTGTTATGTTGATGCCAATGGATTCTGCGGCAATGCGGTTATCTCTTACAGACATGATTGCCCGTCCGGATCTGGAATTAATCAAATTCAGAACAATTACCAGAGTGATCAAAATAAGGATGATACCAATAGCAAAGGTGGAATTTTTAGGCGTTCCGGTAATGCCCTGGGCGCCGTTTATGATCACCTTTCCCTCTTCTGCCATATTGAGAGCCATTGCATTTTTCGTGGAAAAATGAAGCCCTGATCCATCCTTTCCAATGTAGATCACGTTCATTACGTTTTTAATGATTTCTCCAAATGCCAGAGTAACAATGGCTAAATAATCGCCTCGGAGCCTTAAAACCGGAATCCCGACCACAATGCCAGCCAAAGCCGCTGAAAAAGCTCCGATCAAAATAGCGAAAAAGAAACGGATTCCCGGATTTGGAATGGCTTCCAGCATGGAAATGGAAAACAAAGCACTGGAAAAAGCTCCCACACACATGAAGCCTGCATGTCCCAGGCTCAGTTCTCCAAGGATGCCTACCGTTAAGTTTAAGGATATTGCCATAATGGTGTAGATGCAGATAGGCACCAAAAGGCCTTTCATCAGGCTGCTTACCTGGCCTGCATTTATAAGAAGCTGTACAATGATAAAAGCGGCGATCACCAGCCCAAAGGTTATTATGTTGCTTTTTAAAGTCTTATTCAGACGGAATTTCATTTTCATACTTTTTTCCATGTCGTTCACCTATACTTTCTCGTTAATCTTCTTACCCAGGATTCCTGTAGGCTTTACTAGAAGAACGACAATAAGGACCGCAAATACAATGGCATCGGAAAGCTGGGAAGAAATGTAAGCTTTGCTTAAGTTTTCAATCACACCCAGTAAAAGTCCGCCGATCAATGCTCCCGGAATGGATCCGATTCCGCCAAATACGGCAGCTACGAATGCCTTAATGCCTGGCATGGAGCCGGTATAGGGGGTAAGAGTCGGATAGGCGGAACAAAGAAGGGCGCCGGCAACAGCAGCCAGAGCAGAGCCAATGGCAAAAGTAAGGGCAATGGTTCCATCTACATTAATCCCCATGAGCTGAGCAGCTCCCTTATCTTCCGATACTGCAAGCATGGCCTGCCCTGCTCTTGTCTTTTTGATAAACATGGTCAGACCGATCATAATGATAACGCAGCTGATGATCGTAACAATGGTCTCACCGGAAATGGTAAGCTTTCCCCCTGAAAGCTTAAGAGCCGGAATTGTTACTACAGAAGTAAAGGATTTCGGATTAGAACCAAAAACGAGCAGTGCGATGTTTTGGAGTAAGTAGCTTACACCGATTGCGTGATCAGAACTGCCAGAGGACTTGCCATACGGAGAGGACGATAAGCAACGCCCTCAATGACAACGCCAAGTACCGTGCATAGGATCACTGCAAGGAGTATGCCGGCAACCGGGCCAAGGCCCATTGTGCTGACGACTGTGAACACTACGTATCCTCCAATCATAATTACATCACCGTGAGCAAAGTTAAGCATCTTGCAATGCCATATACCATGGTATATCCTAAGGCAATGATTGCATAAACACTGCCCAGGCTTAGACCATTAATAAAATAGGATATGAAACTCATCATACCATCGCACCTCATTCGTTGTTTATTTTAAAAGAAGAGAGTCGTCCTCTGGACGACCCTCCATTGGGCCATTTAGCGAATTATGCCTCGGTAATTACATCGCTGTGTAAACACCGTTTACGATCTTAACTGCTTTTGGAGCCTTATCAGGTTCTCCGTCCTCTGACCATTTCATGTTCTCGCCTGTTAAGCCGTTTACGGAAACTTCTGTCATAGCTGTCTTTAATGCATCGCAGATTGCAGAAGCATCCATATCTGCTGTAAGTCCGGCCTTTTCAGCGGCAGCCTTGATGGCGTAAACCGCATCATAACCATCAGCAGCAAACTGGTTCGGGATCTCACCGTATTTCTCTTTGAATGTTGTAACAAACTTCTGTGTCAGCTCATCCTTTGCATCAGCAGCAAATGGTGTCAGAAGCATTACATTTTCAGTCAATGCAGTGTCAAAGTTTTCTACGTTTAAAAGTCCGTCAAGTCCGTCGCAGCCAAAGAACTGGGGATCAAATCCCATCTGCTTTGCCTGTGCAAGGATCAGGGCAGCCTGGGAATAGTAAATCGGAAGGAATACAAGCTCAGCGCCTGAATCCTGTGCTTTTTGAAGCTGTACGGAGAAATTGGTATTGTTGTCTGCGGTAAAGGCCTCATCAGACACAATTTCAATTCCCTGATTTGCTGCTTCAGAAAGGAATTTATCATGGATACCGGATGAGTAAACATCGGAACTGTCATAAATGATGGCAACCTTAGTAGCCAGCTTGTTCTCACCAATGTACTGTGCGGAAGCTGCTCCCTGGTTCGGATCGGAGAAGCATACACGGAACTGGTTGTCAAACTTTGCGCAGTCTACTGCAGAGCCGGAAGGAGTGAGCTGGAATATATTGTCATTACTGGATTCCGCACCTACTGCGATACAGGGAGCGGAGGTGACGGTACCGACTAACATCTGCATACCCCAATCCTTTAAGGTATTGTAGGCATTTACTGCTTTTTCCGTATCGTTTTCATCATCCTGGAAGTTGTACTCAATCTGAGTGCCGCCTATTCCGCCGCTTGCGTTGATTTCGTCAATGGCAAGTTCAGCACCGCGCATAACAGCCTGCCCGTAAATCGCTGTACTTCCGGTAATTGGTCCGATACCACCGATTTTAAAGGATCCTTCTCCAGAAGCCTTTGCTGCTTCCGTGGATTCTCCTGATGCCGCAGTGGTTTCTGAAGTTTTTCCGCTTCCGCAGGCAGTTAAAGATGCTGCCAAAGCAACTGCCATGGTAAGGCTCAGTAACTTCTTCATAGATTTTTTCATAATCCGTTCCTCCTCATAAAACGTTCTATATATACAGTAATTTGGGCATAGGGATCGAGCGCCGCTTACGTATACATAGTCTTTATAATAAAATGGCTTTTAAAAAAATGTCAACTGATTTTAGGTTAATTATGAAAAAAATCGACATGTTTCTTTTTTCCAGCCGATCCTTAAAGGGAGGGCATTATTTATCCCAGGGCAGATCAGAACTTTCAATGGTCTTATCCCGAAGCATCAGTTCCTTGACAGCCTCAGAGGCTGGTTTATTATCAAATAAAACTGCATTTACCTGTTCCACAATAGGCATGGAAACATCGTATTTTTCCGACAGGGCCAGAGCGGCTTTGGCAGAATAAATGCCTTCCACCACCATCTTCACTTCCTTTGTGGCTTCCTCCATGGTCCTTCCCTGGCCGATCAGGATTCCGGCTCTTCTGTTCCGGCTGTGCATACTTGCACAGGTCACGATCAGATCACCGATTCCGGACAAGCCGCAAAAGGTCTGGAATTTACCGCCCATTTCCGTTCCCAGCCTGGATATCTCAGCGATACCTCTTGTAATAAGGGCCGCTTTTGTGTTATCTCCATAGCCCAGCCCATCTGCAATTCCGGCTGCAAGGGCAATGACGTTTTTAAGGGAGGCTCCAAGCTCGATTCCCTGGATGTCGGGGCTTGTGTAAACCCGGAAAACCTCACTCATGAAAATTCCCTGAACGTATTCAGCTGTCTTTCTGGTACGGGCACCTGCAACGCAGGTGGTGGGAAGGTTTTTGCTCACCTCTTCCGCATGGCTGGGACCGGAAAGGACTGCCACATCTGCCATGGGAAGTTCTTCTTCCAATATTTCGGAAAGGGTCATAAGAGAGGCTTCTTCTATCCCTTTTGCAACGTTGACAATCACCTGGCCGTATCTGCAAAACGGATTCATCTTTCTTGCCGTGGAACGGACATATACGGAAGGAACTGCTGTTACCAGAAGATCCTGTCCTGTCATGGTTTCCTCCAGATCCTCCGTAAAGACCATATCCTCTGGAAGTACCAGATCCGGAAGGGTATGATGCCTGTGGGTCGATTTCATCTCCGAAATTTCCTCGGGAAGAGCCGACCAGACGGTCACCTCATGTCCATTATTATATAGAAGAGCTGCAAGCGCAATTCCCCAGCTCCCCGATCCGATCACTCCGATTTTAGCCATTTTCTTCACCTCATTTTATTTTTTTCCTGAACCAAAGGAAATTTTATTCTCTCTGCCGCGGACAAGGCGTCCGATATTTGCCCGGTGGCGCCAAAATGCCTGACCGCTTATGAGCGCCGCCACTATGTAGAATTCCGGCAGCAATTTTGATCAATACCATAGGCTCCCATCCATCCAAAGAGGAACATCCATACAATAAAAATCGTTGCAACCACCAGGGAGCCCAGAGAAACATATCTTGTAATGGCAACGATCAAAATAAATGCCACCAGACATAAAAGCGTCATTCTTAAATCGGCAGCTACGATCAGCCCGGCAGTGGCCGCTATGCCCTTGCCGCCCTTGAAATTAAGATAGAACGGGTAATTATGGCCCAGAATAACACCAAAGCCCGTATACAATAACAGAAGATAAATCATCTCCGGCTGGGACCGGAACAGGACCCGGATCATAAGGCAAGGCAGCAATGACTTTAAAAAAAATCCCCGAAAAAGACCACTGCTCCGGCCTTTGCCCCCATGACCCTTAAGGCATTGGTTGTACCGGAATTACCGCTTCCGTAATTCCGGATATCGATTTTATGGGCCTTTCCGTAAAAATAACCAGACTGTATGAGTCCAAATAAATAACCTGCAAAAAGACAGATGATTCGTTCCATACTACTGTTCCTTTCCGCTTCTTTCTCTATATATAAACTTAAGGGAGGTTCCCCGGAAACCGAATGCTTCCCGGATCCTGTTTTCTAAGTATCTGGTATAAGAAAAGTGGGTCAGTTCTTTGTCATTTACAAAGATTACAAAAGTAGGCGGCTTTACGGCAACCTGGGTGATATAATAGAGCCTTAACCGCTTGCCCTTGTCAGACGGCGGCTGCTGAAGGGCCACGGCTTCTGTCATGATTTCGTTTAGAACTCCGGTAGCTACCCGAAGGGTCTGGTTCTCCCGAACCATATCAATCACCTCGAACAGCTTATTCATCCTCTGTCCGGTTTTTGCTGAGATAAACAGGTACTCTGCATAAGGCATAAAGGACAGGGTGTTTTTGATCTTATTTGTATATTCATAGATGGTCTTATCATTCTTTTCAATGGCATCCCATTTGTTGACTGCAACAATGATGCCCTTACCGCGCTCATGGGCAATACCCGCAATTTTTGCGTCCTGCTCGGTTACGCCTTCCTCAGCATCAATAACCACTACCACCACATCGGCCCGTTCAACTGCTGTAACGGTGCGGATGATGCTGTAGCGCTCCAGTTCCTCTTTGATCTTACTTTTCCGTCTCAGCCCTGCCGTATCAATGAACACATATTCAGTGCCATTATGGACGATCTCTGTATCCACCGCATCCCTGGTAGTGCCTGCAATGTTGGAGACAATGACCCGGTTTTCTCCCAAAAGCTGATTTATAATAGAAGATTTTCCTACGTTTGGTTTTCCCACAACTGCAATTCTCGGCCTGTCATCCTCTTCTTCATCTGTATCAAAAGCACCAAAATGTTTTGCTACTTCATCAAGAAGCTCTCCAAGGCCCAGTCTGGAAGCTGCGGAAACAGGAACAGGATCACCGATTCCCAGGTTATAGAACTCATATACATCATTACCAAACTTCTGGAAGCTATCCACCTTATTGACCGCAAGGACGATAGGCTTTTTTTGATTTCCGAAGTATGTCAGCGACCTTGGAATCCGCATCCACCAGTCCCTGACGGACATCCACGATAAAGATGATAACATCTGCAGTGGCAATGGCTATTTCCGCCTGCTCCCGCATCTGGGACAGGATGATATCACTGCTGTCCGGCTCAATGCCTCCCGTATCAATCAGGGTGAAATTCATATCCAGCCAGGTACAGTCTGCATAGATCCGATCCCTGGTAACGCCCGGTGTGTCTTTTACAATAGAAATAGTATCACCGGCCAAAACATTAAATAAAGTAGACTTTCCCACATTGGGGCGGCCTACGATGGCAACCACTGGTTTACTCATATAATATTTCCTTTCTCCTCTTTGCCCATGCTTTTTTGGCATAAAGATATACCCGAAGTATTTCTCTCCCTCGCCCATGTTTTCCGGGCATAAAGGTATACCCGCAAGTGTTTAACTCATATGCTTCATAAGAAGCTTCACTCTCTTCTACCGGCTCAAGAACTGCCTGTACAAAATCCTGACCGCTTGATTTTACAATATCTACCTGTACTTGTAAAGCATTTTGTACATCCTGACGGGTCAGGTCATCAAGAAATACCTCTTCTCCGCTTCGGAACATACATTCCGGAAGCAATAACCGTCTGCCCAGTGCCTGTCCCTTAAGCTGTCCGATTAAATCCTGGCCGGTGATTAAGCCTGCCACTGTGATTTGCTCCCCGAAAAAGACATTGGTAATAGCATAAACGTGAATGACCCGCCCTGGAAATTTTTCCTGTACCATTTTTGCATGTCTTTCAATATAAGGAGCAGCAAGCCTGCCTGTTGCGATTGAGATTTCTTCAGACTTATGGTCGTCTTCCATGGTTTCCAGAGCGGCCTTAATCTCCTCATCCAAAAGCCGCAGCATGCCTACGCCGTTTTCCAGCTGAATATATCCGTCGTAACGGCTCTCTTCCGGAAAAGGCAGCCCCGCCAGGATATAAAGCTCGTCACTGGCATGAATGAAATGGGTTCCATGGGTTTTAAAAAGCTTTTTCTGCCATCGTCCGATGATCTCCACGATCTCTTTTGCATCTTCAGCTGTAAAGGGCTGTAAAGGATACAGGCCATCCCGGTATTTTGACATTCCAACAGGGACGGCGGATACACTCTCCATATACGGAAGGTATTCTGATAAATCCTTTATGGTCCTTTCCAGCTCCTTTCCGTCATTGACGCCCTTGCAAAGCACAATCTGTCCGTTCATCGGGATCCCTGCCTCATACAGCCTCTTGATCTTATCCAGGGCTTGGCCTGCAAACCGGTTGTGAAGCATCTCACACCTTAAAGCAGGATTGGTCGTATGAACGGAAATGTTGATCGGTGCCAGCTTAAACTTTATGATGCGGTCAATGTCATGATCGCTCATGTTAGTCAGCGTCACGTAGTTCCCCTGCAAAAAGGAAAGCCTGGAATCGTCATCCTTAAAATACAGGGTTTCTCTCATTCCAGGGGGCATCTGGTCTATAAAGCAGAAAATGCATTTATTCCGGCAGGATCTGTATTCACTCATGAGTCCGTTTTCAAAGGTAATACCCAGATCCTCGTATTGGTTTTCTATTTCCAGCTCCCATTCTTCCCCGTCTTTTTTTTTCACGGTCATGAGAATGGACTCGCTGTTAATGTAATACTCATAATCAAAAATGTCTTCCAGTTCATGACCATCTATGGACAGGACCGTATCCCCTGGCTCCAGTTCCAGCTGATCTGCTATGGAGCCGGAATCAACTTCTTTTATGATATGTCCTCTTTTGCTCATCTTAATTTTACCTTTCTGTAGCTGTCCCATATATCATAACAAGATTGTTACTCTTTGTAAAGGAAGCCTTTTTTTGTTTTTTTCCTGGAAATACGACCGAAGCTATTGACGCATTCTGTCATTCAATGGTATAAAAGGGTGTAAGATTAAAAGCAGGCAGTCTTACGACTGGCTGTTGATTTATTATGGAGGAATCTTTGTCATGGCAAATGATTATGTATTTAACGACCAGCTACCTGTTGCTCCCTTAAAGATTGCAGCGCTGGAAAGCTGCCGGGAATTGGCCGGGAAAGTAAACGACCACATCGTAGGTTTCCGCAGAAATGATATCCAGGAGCTTATACGCCGAAAAGCTGATCTTCACTATCGCGGATACGATGTGGACTCCTATCTTCTCAAATGCGAATGCCCGCGTTTTGGAAGCGGAGAAGCGAAAGGCATCATCAGGGAATCTGTCCGTGGCACGGACGTATTTGTGATGGCAGACGTCACCAATAACAGCATAACCTATACCGTCAATGGTTATACCAACCACATGTCTCCTGATGACCATTTTCAGGATTTAAAAAGAATCATTGGCGCCTGCAGCGCAACGGCCCACAGGGTATGTGTTATTATGCCGTTTTTATATGAGAGCCGCCAGCATAAGAGAACCAAAAGGGAATCTTTAGACTGCGCCATGGCTTTGGAAGAACTGGTACATATGGGAGTCAGCAACATCATTACCTTTGACGCCCACGATCCCAGGGTCCAAAATGCCATCCCGTTAAATGGATTTGACAATTTCATGCCCACTTACCAGTTTGTCAAGGCAGTATTGAGGAAGTGTCCGGATTTAAAGATTGATAAAGAGCATTTAATGGTGATCAGCCGGATGAGGGTGCCATGGACCGTGCCGTATACCTGGCAAACAACTTAAGCGTGGACATGGGTATGTTTTATAAAAGACGAGATTACTCCAAAGTGATAGACGGGCGGAACCCTATCGTTGCCCATGAGTTCTTAGGCGCTTCCGTAGAGGGCAAAACGGTGCTGATCGTAGATGATATGATCTCCTCCGGAGAAAGCATGCTGGATACGGCTAAGGAATTAAAGGAGCGGAAAGCGGACAAGGTAATCGTTTGCTGTACCTTTGGCCTGTTTACCAACGGACTGGCTAAATTTGACGAGTATTACAGCCGGGGCTACATAGACTGTGTCGTTACAACAAATTTAAATTACCGTCCCATGGAATTGCTTGACAGAGAATGGTATGTGGAAGCAGACATCAGCAAATACATTGCGGCAATTGTTAATTCTTTAAATCATGATGTGCCCATAAGTACTGCCCTTTCTTCTACAGAAAAGATACAGAATTTGTTAAAAAAATATCGGGCATAAGAATCTGCTTCGCTTTCGTAAAAGCGGAAAGGAGTATTGCACCAGGGCATGAAATTATCATAATTCATGCCGGGGCAATGCTCCTTTTTATTTTAACAAAAGGGAGATGCTGTAAGCGAACTTAAGTCAGCTTAACAGCATCTCTCCATCTGTATCATTAAAGGTTATCTTTTTTTCATCGAGTCCTAAAAACGCAGCCAGATTCCCTCTCTCATTTCCGGTCGTCCGATGGGAAAATAAAAGATCTGAATTACAATGAGTACAGATATCCGTAACCTGGATATTTTCCTGCTTTACCCCTGCCTCCAGCAGCACAATTTCATTTGCCCGCCAAAGGTCCAGTAAATATTTCCCATCTTCCTTTTCCGATAATATTTCGCTCCAATGCTTCCTGTCAAACCCTTTCATAAACTCTTGAGCGACTTCACTTCCCACCTCATAGCATTCCATGCAAATGCTGGGGCCGATGCAGGCGATGACATCCTCCGCCTTTGTCCCAAAGGCTTCCTCCATTTTTTTTAACAGTAACTTCCCCCATGCGTTTCACGGTTCCCCTCCAGCCGGAATGGCTGAGCCCAATGGCTCTGTGGATTGGATCCAGAAAATAAAGGGGAACGCAATCTGCATAAAAAGTGACCAGGGTAATTCCAGGAACATTAGTGATCAATCCATCCACATCTTCATAATCCCGTTCCTTTACAATTCCTTTCCCTGCGTCCTCTTCCGTCACCAGCCGGACATTGGTGGTATGGGTCTGATAGGACAAAACCATCCGTTCCACATCAACTCCCAGGGCCTTTGCCATCCGACTGTAGTTTTCCAGGACATGTGACCGGTTATCTCCCCGGGTAAATGTAAAATTCATAGTAGCAAACTTTCCCTGCTGACGCCGCCCAGCTTCGTTGAAAACCCTTGTTTCACCAGCCCGGTTCTTTCTAAAATCGGAAAAGACAAATAAGGCACCTTTTCCACTGTTTTATAATCCAATCTCATATCACTAGCTTTTCGCTTCCACATATTTTCCATCACACCTTTGTTTAAAATGCGTCTTTAATCAGCCGGATTTCCTGGCCCAGGATTGCCACCACATCAAACCGGCAGGGAATGTCCTCTCCCAGATGGTGCCGGTACAGATATCTCCTGGCAGCATCCCTGATTTTTCTCTGTTTCAAAAAAATGGACTGCTTCCGCAGGATCCCCTTTTTCCAGATTCCGCCGGTACTTTACCTCGATAAAGACGAGTTCCTTTCCATCCTTTGCGATGATATCAATTTCTCCCTTACGGTCCCCATAATTTCGCTCTAATATTACATATCCTTTACTTTCCAGATATGCGGCGGCCGCATCCTCAAACTGGCGTCCAACCTCCCGATGGTTTTTCAAAGAGAGCCTCCCACAAAATTTTTTAATAAAACTGCGCCTGTGAATGGGGCAGGGGCCAAACTCCTTTAAGGCATTAATATGAAAAGCCGTCCCATACCCTTTATGCTTTGCAAAACCATATTCCGGAAATATTTTATCATATTCTTCCATCATATGATCCCTGGTCACTTTGGCCATGATGCTTGCGGCGGCAATTGACACACTTTTTGAATCTCCCTTGACAATGGGAACCTGGGAAACGGCAATGCAGGGATCGTGACCGCATCATTTAAAAGAACCTCCGGCTCCACTCCCAATTTACTTATGGCAAGCCTCATCGCTTCATAGGTAGCCTGAAGGATATTTATTTCATCGACCCTGTCTGCTCCCACTACTCCCACCGCATAAGCGGAAGCTTTTTCCTGGATCTCTTCAAACAGGGCTTCCCGCCGTTTCTCTGACAGCTTTTTTTGAATCATTTAAAAAAAAGAATCTCGCAGGCCCTGGGAAGGATCACTGCGCCGGCCACCACCGGTCCTGCCAGAGGCCCCCGTCCTGCTTCATCGATACCGCAGACCAGTATATGATCCTCATACCGGTATTCAAACTCTTTCATGTTTTCCAGTCGCTCTCGTTCCGTCTGAAGTTTTTCTTCTGTTAATTTTCTCATTTCTTTAAGCTCCCATTTTATGATTGAAAAACAGGGTCTTGCTCTTCTTCCAAAAAGCAAAACCCTATCATTTAATTCCGGCTACTGCACAGGTGATTCCAGGGTCATCCGTCCAAGCTTTCCGCTTCTGAAATCGTCGATCAAAAGATTTGAAGCCTTCACCAGATCCAGTTCCCCGCCCTTTGCAAGACAGGCCCTTGCCTTTGCCACCTGCCTTAATACCTCAAAAGCATCTTCTGTCTCTATTCCATATCTTTCAGAAAGAACTTTCGGATATTCTTTTGTCACGAAACGGATGAGTTCCATGGCCAGTTCATCCTTATTCAAGATCTCATCATTGACGGAGCCAATGAGGGCGAGTTTGATTCCCACCTGCTGATCCTCGAATTTCGGCCACAAAATACCTGGCGTATCAAGAAGCTCCAGGCTCTTATTGAGCCTGATCCATTGATTCCCTTTTGTCACACCTGGCCTGTTTCCTGTCTTTGCGCATGCTTTTCCTGCAAAGGAATTGATGAAAGTAGACTTTCCCACATTGGGAATCCCAACCACCATAGCTCTCACCGGGCGGTTTAAAATTCCTTTTCTGCGGTCACGTTCTATTTTCTCCTTGCATGCCTCCTGGACAACGCCGTTAATCTGCTTTAATCCTGCCCCGCTTCTGGAATTTACCTTAACAACGTGGCAGCCCTTGGTAACAAAATAAGACTCCCAGGCGCTGTTGCAGCGTTCATCTGCAAGATCAGATTTATTAAGCAGAACGATTCGCGCCTTTCCGGCCCCTAATTCATCAATATCAGGGTTCCGGCTGCTTAAGGGGACTCTTGCGTCCACCAGTTCTATTATCAAATCAATTAATTTGATATCTTCTTTCATAGCCCTTTTGGCTTTGGTCATATGACCGGGATACCATTGTATATTCATAACATTCCTCTACTTTGAACGAATTAGTTCCATTTTTATAAAAGGCAGCATGCGGAACCATACCTTTCCCTGGATCTGGTCTCTGCTTACATTTCCGATATTGGCAAAACGGCTGTCCTCGCTGCTGTCTCTGTTATCACCCAGCAGGAAATATTCATCTTCTCCAAGCTTAACCGGCTTTTCCGCAAGCCCGGCCAGAGAAATCCTGCCAGAACCGGAGGGGTCTTTTAGTTTTTCGCCGTCAATAAAGATTTCATCAGTTTTTATCTGCACAGTTTCACCTGGCAGGCCGATGACCCTCTTTACATTCATTTTCTGGTCTTCTCTTTGAAATACTACCACGTCAAACCGGTCCGGGTTTCCAAAATCATAAGCCAGCCGGTCCATCAATACCACATCATCCGAGGCGAGAAGAGGAAGCATGGAATGCCCTGCAATCGCGATCTGTGTTCCATAAGCATAGACCAGAAACCATGCCAATGCAATCACTACTACAATGTCAACCACCCAGTTGACTATTTGCCGGAGCTTACTATTATCTTCACTGTGATAAAAATCCATGTATGAAACACCCCATCTATTATAAGAAAGTTCGATTCCCTTGGCATAATTGGTCATTTGGTGAGCATGGTGAACTGAACTTTCTTAAGTAACTATGCCAAGAAAGGGACAATTTGCATTGTCCCCCTCACCTTGATCCGGAATTATTTAACTGATTCTTTAACCTTAGCAGCCTTACCAACTCTGTCTCTTAAGTAATACAGTTTTGCTCTTCTTACTTTACCCTTTCTTACAACTTCAATGTTGTCTACGGAAGGGGAATGTAATGGCCAGGTCTTCTCAACACCGATGCCGTTAGAATTCTTTCTTACGGTAAATGTCTCTCTGGCGCCGCCGTTCTGTCTTTTGATAACAGTTCCTTCAAAAATCTGGATTCTCTCGCGGGCTCCCTCTTTGATCTTGTTGTATACCTTAACGGTATCGCCAACGTTGAACTGAGGAACTTCCTGCTTTAACTGTGCTGCTTCAATATTCTTAATAATTTCGTTCATTGTGTGAACCTCCTTGATATTATTTGATGTTCTTAATACTTCATTTTAAAATCCGTAACAGAGGACCATCGCCTTTTCATCACAACGTTTTACATTTTATCATAAAGAAACTTGGATTGCAAGTCCTTTTTTTGTCAAGCGGATATTTGCAATCCGCCACCCTACTTGCTCACAGCGTGCCCCGCTCCACCGGGCATAACCGAATAGCTGCTATTGCTTATTCCTGTTTTTCCTGCTCATTTTCAATCTTTTTTTTAAATATTCCGCTTCTTTTTTTCGACAGGTTGGCATCTGCCAGAAGATCCGGCCTGCGTTCCAGGGTCCGCTTAATGGATTGTTCCCTTCTCCAGGCATCGATATTTTTATGATGACCGGATAAAAGGATATCAGGAACCTTAAGCCCCCTGTACTCTTCCGGCCTGGTATACTGGGGATATTCCAGTAGGTTATCGTGAAAGGATTCAAATTCTGCAGAGGTATTGTTGTTTAAGACCCCTGGAATCAGACGGGAAATGCAGTCAATCATTACCATGGCCGGAAGCTCGCCACCTGTCAGCACATAGTCGCCAATGGAAAGATAATCCGTGGCAACAAGCTCCAAAGCTCTCTCATCAATTCCTTCATAATGACCGCATAGAAAAACAAGGTCTTCTTCCTTTGCCAGATCCTCTGCAATTCTCTGGTTAAAAACCCTTCCCTGAGGAGTCATGTAAATAACCCGGGGCTTTTTCCCGATTTTCTCACACAAGTCATCATAGGCTTCACAGATCGGCATGGGCTGCATGACCATTCCGGCTCCGCTCCATAAGGATAATCATCCACATGGCGGTGTTTGTCTGTTGAATATTCCCGGATATCAATGGCTTCAATGGAAAGCAGGCCCTTTTCTGCCGCTCTTCCGATAATGCTGGTGTGGAGGCCGTTTAGGACCATCTCAGGAAACAGGGTTAATATGTGATAATTCATTATCTATTTCCACTCCTCTATTTTAATCCAGAAGCCCGTCCATGATGTGAACCGTAACAATTCCTGACCCTAAATCCACATTTAGCACGCATTCCTTGATTGCAGGAAGCAGGACTTCCTTCCCTTCGGCCGTTTTTACTTCATAGACATCATTGGCTCCGGTCTTGATCACATCGGTCAATATTCCAAATTCTTTTCCGTCTTCGGTGACTACACGAAGTCCGATTAAGTCAACAATGAAATTTTCATCCGGTCCCAGTTCTACAGCCTGGTCCCTGGTTATGAGTAAATCTTTTCCTTTGTATTTTTCAATATCATCAATGGAATCATATCCTTTAAACTTAAGGATTACCATATTCTTAAAAAAAACTTTACTCCCTGGATTTCAAGATCCATATGCTCTTTTCCAATATCCAGGATTACATTTTTCAAACTTTTAAAACGATTTACGTCATCTGTGGTTGGATAAACCTTTACTTCTCCCTTCACCCCGTGGGTGGAGGAAATAACGCCAACTCTTAACAAATTTTCCATCTGTCTCTCCATATCATGCAAAGGAAATCCGATTCGCTTTACCTGCCTTCTTTCAGAACTCATGTCAAAGAAACCGGATATCACTATCCGGCTTATTTCTGAGTATTTGCACAAAGAAGTTCAATTCATACCAAAAGGACCGTCGTCCCGACAGGCCGGCGGTCTTTTCTGGTTACTGGATCTCTACAGTAACCTTTTTGTCTTCTTTGGAAGCTGCTGCTTTTACAACAGAGCGGATAGCTTTTGCAATCCTGCCCTGCTTGCCAATTACCTTACCCATGTCGGAAGGTGCAACCGTAAGTTCAAGGATTATCTCATCGTCTTTTACGGTTTCAGTAACAACAACCTGATCCGGATTATCAACCAGTGCTCTTGCAATTACTTCTACTAATTCCTTCATATGCTTCACCTCTCACTACTGGATACCGGCGATCTTTAAAAGCTTGCTTACAACTTCAGTTGGCTGAGCACCTGCTGTTAACCACTTCTTAGCATTCTCTTCATTAAACTTGATTACGCTTGGTTCTGTGGTAGGATCATAGTAACCAACCTCTTCGATGAATCTGCCATCTCTTGGAGATCTGGAATCTGCAACTACAATTCTATAGAAAGGAGCCTTTTTCTGACCCATTCTTTTTAATCTCATTTTTACTGCCATTGTGAAATTCACCTCCTTAAATCTTGGATTCTAAAACTAATTTATAGCGAACGCAGAAAAATCTGCTTTGCTAACGTAAAAGAGTAATTAAAACGGTAATTTCAGTTTGCCTAACAAACCGCCGTGACGCTTACCGCCGCCCATCATGCCGGGAAGCTGTTTCATCATCTTTTTCATCTGGTCAAACTGCTTTACAATGCGGTTTACCTCGGTGATATCCACGCCTGCGCCCTTAGCCACACGCTGTTTTCTGGAAGCATTTTTCATAAGCTCCGGGTTCAACCGTTCTTTGCTGGTCATGGAAAGGATGATCGCCTCCACCCGGTCCATGGCTTTTTCATCAAAATCCATATCCTTCATCTGTCCCATGCCTGGCATCATGCTTAAAATGCTTGCCATTCCGCCCATTTTCTTTACCTGATTCATCTGGTCCAGAAAATCGTTGTAATCAAATTCCGCCTTGCGGAGTTTTTGGGACAGCTCTTTTGCTTTTTCTTCGTCAACCTGGGTCTCAGCCTTTTCAATAAGGGAAAGGATATCGCCCATACCAAGTATTCTGGAAGCCATACGGTCCGGATAAAACTGTTCCAGATCGGAAAGCTTTTCTCCCATACCTACGTAAAGAACCGGTTTTCCCGTTACTGCACGGATTGAAAGAGCAGCACCGCCCCGGGTATCACCGTCCAGCTTGGTAATGATGACGCCGTCAATGCCAATTTTGTCGTTGAACATTCCTGCTACATTTACTGCATCCTGTCCTGTCATGGCATCTACTACCAGTATTGTCTGATGAACATCTATTGTATCTTTAATTTCGATCAGCTCATTCATCATGTCTTCATCAATGTGAAGGCGGCCCGCTGTGTCCAGAATGATTACATTCTGGTCATTCTTTTCCGCATAGGCAACCGCAGCCTTTGCAATATCTGCCGGCTTATGGTTTTCTCCCATGGAGAACACTGGAACGCCCTGCTTTTCTCCATTGATCTGCAGCTGCTTGATAGCAGCCGGACGGTAAACGTCACAGGCAACGAGAAGCGGTTTCCTGCCCTTTGCCTTGAGCTTTCCGGCAATCTTGGCTGTGGTGGTGGTCTTACCGGCACCCTGAAGACCGGCCATCATGATAATGGTCATATCGCTGGCAGGTTTTAACTGAATTTCAGTTGTCTCAGAACCCATCAGCTTTACCAGCTCTTCATTTACAATCTTTATAACCATCTGTCCGGGAGTCAGGCTGTTCTGGACATCCTGTCCAATCGCCCGCTCCTGTACGGCACTAATAAACTGTTTAACAACCTTAAAGCTTACATCGGCTTCCAGCAAAGCCATCTTCACTTCTTTAAGGGCTGTTTTCACATCGGCTTCGGACAAGCGTCCTTTGCCTCTTAAACTTTTAAATACATTCTGTAATTTATCGGATAAGCTCTCAAAAGCCATCTAACGCCCTCCTAATGAGCTTCCAGCTCGATGATTTCGCCCGATATCTCCTCAATGCGATGGATCAGATTCATGTCTGCCCTATCGGCAAACTCTTTCGTCAAACTCTGGATCTCTCTGGCCAGTTTTTTTTGTCTGCTCAAACTTTTGTACCAGATGAAGCTTCTCTTCATAACCTTCCAGGATCTTGTCGCACCGTTTGATGAGGTCATGGACCCCCTGGCGGCTGATTCCCTGTTCTTCTGCAATCTCACTTAAAGAAAGGTCATAAAAAAACAACATCTTCATAGATATGTCTCTGATGCTCTGTTAAAAGAGCGCCGTAGAAATCATATAATAAGCCCTGTCTTGCAATCCTTTCCATATCATCACCTGGGATATCATACAATACTTTTTATAAGGTGTCAAGTGTTTTTTTCTTTACACCCATGTTTTATTTTAACCGAATCAAGCAGCATAGCGGATTGGGAATATCCGCGTAACATTTGTTTTTCTCATGGAAGCGGTCTTTTAAGAAACTTTTTCATGAAATAATAAAGTTTCCTGCTGTGGACGATGTAGCTGCCATGCCCTTCTCCGGGAAGAATCCTAAGACGGCTGCCTTTTATCTTTGAAGCAAGATAGCGGGTATGGGATTCACGAATCATATCCTGTTCTCCTGCCAAAAGAAGCACTGGAACAGAAATGCTTTCCAGCTCTTTGACCGTAATCCGTGGTTCTCTAAGCATCATCAGAAGCTTTGGGTCATGGTTTAAGGCTTCGATCATAGCGAAAAATTTGAGCCAGTACCATTTTAAGCCCTGGGGATAAGCATTGGCCCCACAAAGCACCAGCTTTGAAAAAAGCTCAGGATGCCGGACGGAGGCAAGTATCCCTATGATCCCACCATCGCTGAATCCACAGCAGAAGGGCTTTTCAAGCTTCAGCATTCTGACAAATTCTGCCACATCTTCCGCCATTTCCTCGTAGCTCAGTGTCTGCACTCTGGAGCTTTTTCCATGATCCTGGAATCCAGGGCATAAACAGTATAATCTTTTCTTAAAAGCTCTGCCGTCTCATTAAAAATGCTGTGGTCCTCCCCATTTCCATGGAGAAGAAGGATAGCCGGGCCGGTTCCGGACACCTCATAATATAATGTGATTCCGTTTAACTCAATATACACGGTCTCTCCTTATCTGGCGGGAACAATCTCGATCCAATAGCCGTCCGGATCACTGATGAAGTAAATGCCCATGGCAGGATTTTCAAAACAGATCACTCCCATTTCCTTATGCTTTTTATAGAAGCTCTCGTATTCATCCGTTTGGAATGCCAGATGAAATTCACATTCGCCCAGGTTGTAAGGCTCTTTCCGCTCTGTTAAATAAGTCAGTTCCAGGGTGAAATCACTTTTCCCATCACCTAAATATATCAGTTTAAAGGAACCATCCGCTGCTGTTTTTTTCTCGCACAGGGGTAAGTCCCAGTGCATCTTTATAAAATTTTAAGCTCTTTTCCAGATCAAGTACATTAAAATTAAAATGGTTAAATGCAATCATGCCGCTGTCACTCCTTTTCTTTTTTTCGCCAGATGAGTTTTCCTTTTACCGGTTACACATCTGTCTTTTGCCGTATCCATCATACCATACTTATTATCCCACTTGTCAACTGCAACCGTATATCTTCTGCAGAAAATATCAAAAGGCTTTCATTCCTCCTGCATTCAGGTGTTGTGTCCATTCCTCTTTTTAACCGGATCAAGCAGGCAGAGCCGCGGATTGGGAATATCCATTTGACAAGAAAGGCCCGGCCTTTCGGAAAGAGCCGGACCTATTTAAATTATTATTTTTTCGGCATAAGTGCTTTTGTGCCCCCCATATAAGGCTGTAAAGCTTCCGGAATCTTCACGGTTCCGTCTGCCTGTAAGTTGTTTTCCAGGAAAGCGATCAGCATTCTTGGAGGAGCCGCTACGGTGTTGTTTAAGGTATGGGCAAAATACTTCTTCCATCTTCACCTGCAACACGGATTTTCAGTCTTCTTGCCTGGGCATCGCCTAAATTAGAGCAGCTGCCCACCTCAAAATATTTTTTCTGTCTTGGAGACCATGCTTCCACATCCACTGATTTCACCTTTAAATCTGCCAGATCTCCGGAACAGCATTCCAGGGTTCTTACCGGGATATCCATGGAACGGAATAAGTCAACTGTATTCTGCCATAATTTATCATACCAATCCATGCTTTCTTCCGGTTTGCAGACAACGATCATTTCCTGTTTCTCAAACTGATGGATCCGGTATACTCCACGTTCCTCTAAGCCGTGAGCGCCTTTCTCCTTACGAAAGCAGGGAGAATAACTGGTCAGAGTCTCTGGAAGCTTTTCTTCCGGAAGAATGGTATCAATGAACTTACCGATCATGGAATGCTCGCTGGTACCGATCAGATATAAATCTTCTCCTTCGATCTTATACATCATGGCATCCATTTCCGCAAAGCTCATAACGCCGGTCACTACTTCGCTGCGGATCATGAAAGGCGGAATGCAGTAGGTGAAGCCACGGTTTATCATGAAGTCTCTTGCATAGGAAAGTACGGAAGAATGAAGCCTTGCAATATCACCCATCAGGTAATAAAAACCATTGCCGGCCACCTTTCTTGCGCTGTCAAGGTCAATGCCGTCAAAGCTTTCCATAATGTCCGTATGATAAGGAATTTCAAACTCAGGAACAACCGGCTCGCCGTAACGCTCCACTTCTACGTTCTCGCTGTCATCCTTACCGATTGGGACGCTGGGATCAATGATATTCGGAATGGTCATCATGATTTTTTTGATTCTTTCTTCCAGGTCACGTTCCTTATCTTCCAACTGGGCAAGATGTTCGGAAGCATCGGTCACTTTTTTTCTTCATTTCCTCTGCTTCTTCCTTTTTTCCCTGTCCCATTAAGGCGCCGATCTGTTTGGAAAGTTTGTTGCGTTCAGCTCTTAAGGCATCCCCTTCCTGCTTTGCCGCACGGTTCTGCTCATCAAGTTCAATGACTTCATCAACTAAAGGCAGCTTGCTGTCCTGAAATTTATTTTTTAATATTTTCCTTTACGATTTCAGGATTTTCTCTTACAAACTTTAAATCTAACATGGTATTCCTCCTGGTTTTTCCTCAATATTCTCTGCGAAAGTTGTCCCGCATGATAGTCTGCCGTTGATTATACTACAAAAAAAGGGCAAAGAAAAGCCCCTTTCCTAAAATTCCCCATCCATTGCCTCATTCTTATCCTCGAATGAGCAAAGAAAGGATTTCTTCAAAGCAAACTCCGTTTTTCACCGGAACATGAAGCTCATCGGATTTTATAATACAGTTCTTTACAAAGCCGGCCGCTTTTTTCACTGCCTCTGTCAATGGAATTTCCTTCACGGTCTGGGCTGCAAGGATGCTGGAAAACACATCTCCGGTTCCCGGCCGTTCACATCCAACATGAAGAGAACGTAAAAAATGGGGTTCCCGGTCCTTCTCGGCTACTACATTGGTCACATAGCCGCCTTCCCTTACGCCTGTGATCACCACAGAATCAGGTCCCATTTCCCATATTTCAGCCGCCATTGAAAGAAGCTCTGCACGTTTCCAGCCTTCTGACCGGTATTCTCTTCCGGTCAGGATACAGGCTTCCGTCAGATTGGGGGTCACAATGTCTCCAAATCCTACCAGTTCCTTCATACGGCTGCACATCCTTTCCGTATAGGTCTGATAGGCCTTTCCGTGATCTCCCATAATGGGATCCACCAAAACCTTTGTATCTGGTGTTCTAAAATCCTTAATCATGTCAATGACAATCCCAATCTGTTCCTCGGAGCCTAAAAATCCGCTGTAAATCCCGTCAAAGGACAGATCCAGTTTTTTCCACTGTTCAATGTATGAAGGCATTTTCTCCGTATAATCATCAAAAAAATAGGTTGGAAATCCGGTATGATTAGATAGTATGGAGGTTGGAACCGGACAGCACTGGACCTTTAAGGCTGAAAGAATGGGAAGGGCCACTGTTAAGGAACAGCGGCCATATCCTGACAGATCATGAATGACAGCAATTTTCTTCTGATGTATTTCTGATGTCATAAAAATTTCCTCTTTCCTGCTCACGCTTTTTGGCAGGGTGCTTCCTAACAAATTTTCGTAAATAAACCGGATCTGATCAGGGCATTCCGAAGGGGCATATAAATGATGACGGAAACAATGGCAGAGGTTATTGCATTAATGGAAGTAGAAGCAACATTCCATGCCAGCGCCAGTTCTGCCGCCGGTTTTCCCAGGATCAGAAGCTTGTAAAAATAACCCACCAGGGGATCAAAAATCACATTGAACAAAAGTCCTCCTGCCACGGCCGCAATGGTCCAGGAAAGTATATGCTTTTTATCAGAGGATTCATTGATCCTGCCGATCTTATGAGCCAAAAATCCGGTGATAAGGCCGATGCACAGCTTTAGTACAAAAGTCTTTGGTGCATAGACCACATAAACCGGGTCAAAAAGATCTCCTATGGTCATGCCGATGGCACCGCCTAATCCGCCGTACAGCCCACCTAATAAAAGCGCTCCCAAAACACAGACCGCATTTCCCAGATGAATGGATGTGGCATCTCCTCCCGGAAGTGTGATCTTAAATTGCAGGAACGTAAATACTACATAGGACATGGCTGCAAATAGTCCTGTCAGTGCGGTTTTATAAATCCTGTTGTCTGTTTTACTCATTGGTAATTCCTCCCTTGCTGCTTATGTTGTTCTTTATCTTAGCATGCAAGTGGAGTGATATAAATATCCAGTTTCCATATATTAAACCATGCCAGTTTAATCATGGGACTGGATACAAATCAGGGTTCCGGACGCGAATTCAATCGTGCCCTCCTCACCGGTCAGCTCATTGCTGATACACAGGCTTGTTCCTAAGTCAATATCCTTTTCATAAAGAGGATATTTGAATCCGGTCAATGTGATTTTCTTCACTTCTCCGCACAGGGGAAGGAAGGAAATGTACTTCCCCCATAATGTTTCTGCATGAAACGTTCTTCCCTTATCGATCACCGTAATCCAGTTTTTTTCGTCAACGATAGAGGCTTTTACGCCTTTTTTTCAGACATGCATAGAGAAGATGGAGATTACCGATAAAATGATCCAGCCTTCCTCCGTTGCACCAAGCAGGACTAGCTCCGAGCAGCCAAGTCCTATGGCGGTATTTATGGCAAGCTCTGTATCGGTCTCATCCTTTTCCGGTTTATGGATTTCCCAAGTAATCTTGTCCTGGCTGTTTTTATATTCTGCCAGGACATCTTCTGCCACCGTATCAAAATCTCCCACAATGGCATCAGGCTTTAACTGAAGCCTGGAAAGAGCCGCCAGTCCGCCATCTACTGCGATGACTTTATCAAACTCTCTGTTTTCTAAAAATCTGCCGGCAAATCCATAATCCATGGTACCTCCGGTAACGATCAAACCTCTGATTTCTTCTTTCACCCTTCATATTCCTCAAATATTTTTAAGAATGCCTTTGTATTGGCGGCAGCATCTCCTTTAAACACGGCTGAACCGGCCACAAATACATTAGCGCCTGCTTCAATCAGTTCTCTCACATTATCACAAGTCACGCCTCCGTCAACCTGGATATCCGTCTGAAGATTCCGTTCCCTGCAAATTCGCCTCAAAGCCCTCACTTTATCCAGGGTATAAGGAATGAATTTTTGTCCGCCAAAACCTGGATTTACCGTCATAATTAAAACCATATCCACTTCCGGGAGAATTAAGTCAAGAACAGATAAGGGAGTCGCAGGATTAAGGGCCACTCCTGCCTTTAGCCCTACTTCCTTGATCTGATTGATGGTGCGGTCCAGATGGGTACAGGCTTCCGCATGGACACAGATGAGATCAGCTCCCGCTTCTTTGATATCATTTACATATCTTCCGGGTTCCTCTACCATCATGTGAACATCGAAAAACCGGTCCGTGCAGCCCCGAAGGCTTCCAATAACCGGCATTCCAAATGAAATGCTGGGCACAAATGCACCATCCATCACATCCAGATGAATGTACTGGGCACCTGCCTCTGCTACCTCCGCTACCTGCTGTCCAAGAATTTTAAAGTCTGCCGCTAATATGGAAGGGGCAAGTTTAAGCATATTAATATCTCCTTTTCTCTTTTAGATCCTGATATAAAAGCCGGTAGTTTTCATATCGGCCCCGGTTTATTTTTCCTTCTTCTACCGCATCCTTTACGCCGCAGGTTTTTTCCCCTATGTGCACACAGCCCAGAAACCGGCATCCGTCCTCATAGGGCTCAAACTCCGGAAAATAATCTTTCAGCCGGCCACACTCCATGTCATCTAAGTACATGGAACTAAATCCCGGCGTATCCATCAGGTACGTATCCCGGCCGATGCCAAAAATCTCCGAATGCCTGGTGGTATGCTTTCCTCTCTGGATCTTCTCGCTGATACCTGCAGTCTCCATCTCAGCCTGGGGATAGAGAAGGTTGGTTAAGGAGGACTTTCCTACTCCGGAAGGTCCTGCCAAAACCGTGGTTTTTCCCCGCACCAGTTCCCTGATTTCCTCAATTCCCTGATCGTCATAGGTACTGGTAAAAAATACGGGATAGCCTGCCGCCTCATAGATTTCTCCAAGAGCCTGCATTTCTTCGTTTCCAACCAAATCAATTTTATTAAAACAGATTTTTACGGGAACCTCCTGAACTTCCATCATAACCAGAAAACGGTCCAGCAGATTTAAGTTGGGTTCCGGCTGGGTGATGGCAAACAGCACCATGGCCTGATCCACATTAGCTACGGCCGGACGTACCAGGACATTTTTCCTTGGAAGGATCTGTTCGATGTTTCCTTTCTTTTCCAAACTGTCCAGAATAGAAAATTCCACATCATCCCCAACCAAAGGTTTTACGTTTTTATTGCGGAATATACTTTGCCTTACATTCATAGATGGTTTCGTCCGTGCCGTGGACATAGTAAAAGCCTGCGATTCCTTTCAAAATTTTTCCTGTCATATACTTTCCTTTTTCCTGCCCATGCTTTCTGGGCAAAACTCGCCCCGCTTTATCGGGCGTAAAGGTATGCCCGCAGGGTGTTTTCTTACGATTGTGGCACCGGAATAAATGTGATGACATAAGAATTAATCACATCGCCAGTCTCCACATTTACAATCTCTACGGTACCGCTTGAAATGCCATAAGCGCCTTCAATATTTTTAAATGATACAGGAAGCACCTGGTCGCCTGCCATGGTAACAGGTCCCATAAGCTCTCTGATTTCGTCTTTTCCATTTACCGATTGCTTCAGTTGTATCTTTAAGGTAAGCTGGGTGCTGCCGGAGCCTGGTCCGATAATGTTTTGCAGGGGATAAGACTTTTCAATAGAAGCCAGATACTTGACTTTGGACTGTTGGGCAGTTCCGCTGCTGATAACATAATTCACGGCAGTTCCTGACTCTACCTGGCTGTTAGCGGTTAAGGACTGGCTGATAACACTGCCCCTTAATACTGTCTCAGAGGCTGCTTCTGTAACCGTTCCCTGTACCAGTCCCACGTCAGCCAGCATCTCCACAGCAATCTCCTGAGTCTGGCCGGTAATATCCGGAACCGTGACCGGATTGACAAGAGCCGGACCACTGCTTAAAACCAGAGTTACGGTTTCACCTTCTTTTGCCGCATCGGGGGTATAGCTGATTACATATCCTGACACAACGGTTTCGCTGTTCTTCTGCTCCACATTGACTGTCAGGCCATTGCCCTCCAGCACTGCTTTGGCAGAAGTGCCATCCATCTTTTCAAGTCCAAGCTTTGTTAAGTCAATGGTTGCGTGCTCCGGTCCCTTGCTGACCACTACGTAGACCGCAGAATACTTATCAATCACAGTCCCTTCAGCCGGGTCCTGGGACACGATATCGCCCTTGTCTATGGTATCATGAAATACGTAATCGCTTACCTTCATATACAGGCCGCCATTGTCCTTTAACTTCTGCTCTGCAATATCCGTTGCCAATCCCACAACGCTTGTCATTTTCACCTTTTTGTCACTTAAGGTTTCTTCGGTGGAAATCTCCGCAGTTGATTCGGTTTCCTTTGGGGAACCAGAACGGAATAACCCTCCCACCTTTGAGAAAACAATGACCAGTACGACCACAATGAGGACAGCAACCATAACACCTGCCGCGGTCAAAAGCCGTTCGATCTTGGGATTGATGTCATCCTCAGAATCCTGTTTTCTGGTTCTGCTGCTGCCCGGCTGCGCACCTGCATTTTTTTCCTTGGCGGCGCTCCGGACGCTGTTCCTGATTTCTGTTTCCATTCCGGTTTACAACAGGATCTGCCTGTACCTTACGGCCGGAACGGATCTGTTCCAGCTCCGGCTTTCCTATGATGACCGTCTGGGAATCATCCACCTGGGAATTGTACTGGACAAAATCTCCGTCAGGATTGACAAGCGCCTTCCGTAAGTCGGATATGACCTCCTGCATACTTCCATAACGGTATTCCGGCTTTTTCTCGGTACATTTTAAAATAATATTCTCAAGTCCTACCGGAATGTTCTCATTATAAAAGCTGGGCGGCGTTATGGGGTCTTCCAAGTGGGCCAGGGCAACGGTTACTGTATTATCTCCCTGAAACGGGACCCGGCCAGCCACCATTTCGTACATGGTGATTCCCAGAGAATAGACATCGCTTCGTACATCGCTGTAACCGCCTCTTGCCTGTTCGGGAGATATGTAATGGACAGAGCCAACTGCGGTAGCGCTTAAGGTCTGGGAGGAAGCTGCCCGGGCGATTCCAAAATCAGCCACCTTCACCTTTCCATCCCTGGCAATGATGATGTTCTGAGGCTTAATATCCCGGTGTATGATTCCCTGTTCATGAGCTGCCGCGATTCCCTGTGCAACGGAAATTGCAACCCCGATTGCTTCTTTTACATCAAGACAGCCTTTTTTTTGTAATATAATTTTTTTAACGTAATTCCTTCAATCAGTTCCATAACAATGTAATGAAGATTCCCTTCATCCACTACATCATAGATATTTACGATGTTGGGATGGGAAAGGCGGGCGGCCGCCTGGGCCTCCATTTTAAACTTGCTGACAAAACCGCTGTCTGAACTGAATTCTTCCTTCAAGACCTTTATGGCAACAGGGCGGTTTAATTTATGGCACAGGGCCTTATATACATCTGACATCCCGCCGGAACCGATCTGGTCCAGTATTTCATATCTGTCCTGTAAAAATGTCCCCGGTCTTAAGATCATAAGCTTACCTCCCTGCCAATTTGCGGATCAATTAAAACAACAGCTATATTGTCTTTTCCGCCATTATCATTGGCTATTGTAATCAACTTTTCTGCCTTTTCCGGCAGTTCCAGTTCTGAGCATATAATTTCTTCTATCTCAGCGTCCTCAAGCATATTGCTGAGTCCATCGGAACACATGAGCACATAATCCCCCGGTTCCAGACTGACTTCAAAAAAATCAATCTCCAGCTTATCCTCTGTACCAACCGCTCTTGTTATAATATTCTTTTTTTTCCCGGTAATCCCGGCTTCCCCGCTCCAGCTGGCCTAAAGACACCAGTTCTTCCACGTAGGATGATCCTTTGTGATCTGCTGCAGCCGATTCCTTACCAGATACAAACGGCTGTCTCCCACATTGGCCACGTACATGGTAGAATCTTCGATCACTGCTGCCACCAGGGTTGTTCCCATGCCGTTTAATTCTGTACTTTTTAAGGATTCCTGGTAAAGCATTCCGTTGACCTTTAAGATTCCCTCCCGGAGAAGTGGAACAATCCCCGGCGAATCTGCCTGTTTTAAGTGAGCCACCAGATTTTCAGCAATATATCTGGAGGCGTAATCCCCGGCCTGATGACCGCCCATGCCGTCTGCAACTAAAAAAAAGGTTGGGCAGTGTGCCCAAAGGCTCTGCCTGGGCATAGACATAATCCTGATTGGCCGTACGGACTCTTCCTGTGTCCGTCATAGCGCAAGCTTTCATCGTTTCATTCTCACTTCCTCTTCACTTCTGATATCAAGCGGATATTAGTAATCCGCGACCCTACTTGCTCACAGCGTGCCCCGCTCCACCGGGCATAACCAAATAGCAGCGATTGCTGCTTATCAGGTGGAGTACAAGTTCCACCTGATACAGGCAAGTCCCCTACCACTAATTAATGCTCCGCGCATTTGAAGCGGGGGACTTCCCTGAGTCGGTTAAAAAGCTTTTTCTCAGCTGCCCGCAGGCGCCGTTAATATCCCGTCCCATTTCTCTTCTTATAGTAACATTTATTCCATTTTTTTTCAAGAAGATTTTTAAAGGCTTCTATGGCCTTCCGGTCTGACTGCACGTAATTGCGCTCCTTAATAGGATTTACCGGAATCAGATTCACATGCCCGTGCTGGCCTTTTATAAGAGCAGTCAGGGCGGCTGCCTCTTTTAAATTATCATTGACACCGCTTACAAGGCTGTATTCAAAGGTAAGCCTTCGCCCTGTCTTTTCAAAATACGTCTGGCAGGCATCCAACACCTCTTTTAGGGGGTAACGGTTGGCAACAGGCATCAGGGTTTTTCTGACTTCGTCATTTGGTGCATGAAGAGACAAAGCCAGAGTGATCTGTAAATCTTCTTCAGCCAGTCGAAGAATTCCCGGAACAATGCCGCAGGTGGACACCGTTATGTTACGCTGGCTGATATTCAGGCCGTTTTCATCAGTAAGTAAACGAATGAACTGAACCAGATGATCATAATTATCCATAGGTTCTCCGGATCCCATGACCACCACATTGGAAACCCGCTCCCCGGTGATCTTTTGGATCCGGTATATCTGGTCAAGCATTTCAGAAGGAGTTAAATTCCTTTCCAGCCCGTCAAGTGTGGAAGCGCAGAACCGGCAGCCCATGCGGCAGCCTACCTGGGATGAAATGCAGACAGAATTTCCATGTTTGTATTTCATCAAAACGCTTTCAATCACATTTCCATCGGAAAGGGCAAATAAGTATTTTCTTGTTCCATCTATTTTTGAAATCTTTTCCTCTACGACTGTAAGGCAGGTAAATTCTGTAAGCTGCAAAAGCTTTTCTTTCAGCGCTTTAGGAAGATTGGTCATCTCATTAAAATCAGAAGCCAGCTTCTGGTGCATCCATTCATAAAGCTGCTTTGCACGGAAGGGCTTTTCTCCTATGGACACCATATAGGATATCAGGTGTTCCATATCCAGAGATTTTATATCTATCTTATCCATTCTATATTTCCTCTATTCTGCCCACGTTTTTTTGGGCATAAAGGTATGCCTTGAAGGCCCTACCTTTTTTTGAAATACCGCAATAAAAAATCCGTCACAGGGATGGATTCCCGGCAAAAGCTGTAAAAATTCCTGATTCGCAGCGGCTGAATCCATCTTTTCTCCAAACTTTCCCTTTAGGCTTATGCAGTCAAAAGGAAAATGCTCAAGGAACCACTGGCATTTTCTTCATTTTCTTTTCTGTTTATGGTACATGTACTGAAAATCAGGCGCCCGCCCGGTTTTACATATGTCTGGACAACTGCCAGGATCTCCCGTTGGAGCGCTGCCAGGGATTCCAAGTCTTCCGGCGTCATACGGTATTTGATATCCGGCTTTCGTCCGATGATCCCAAGCCCGGAGCAAGGCAGGTCAGCAATGACAATGTCCGCTTTCTCCACTGAATCCGGGTCTGCAGCAAGAGCGTCCTGGACCTTTGTACGGATATTTGAAAATCCGCACCGTTTAATATTTTCCTCAACCATGCTTATCTTTTGGAGGCTTAAATCACGGACCTCCACCATGCCTGTTCCGTCAAGCTTATCTGCTATATGAATGCTCTTTCCTCCAGGAGCGCCGCATACGTCAATGACGTAATCTCCCTTTTTCGGATCTGCGATCTCACCTACAAAGCTGGAGCTTAGATCCTGAACCTGGATATACCCCTTTTGGAATGCTTCCAATCCTTCCAGGTAATCATATTTTTCAATACAAAGCACTGCTTCCGAAATTCCGTACTCACTCACTTCTGCCCCCTGCTTTTTAAGGCTTTTAAGGATTTCTTCCTTGGAAGCCTTTGCAAAATTGCAGCGGACCGTAGTTTTTTTATCCTTTAAAAAGGACTCCATCATGGTGACTGCCGTTTCCCGGCCAAAACTTTCCTCCCACATGGATACGATCCATGCCGGCATGGAATAACGGACAGAATCATCCGGCCAGCTTAAGCCCTCTTTATTTCTGGAAATATTCCTCAGTACCCCATTGACAAAGCCCTTTAATCCTGTAAATTTCCGTTTCACGGCAAGCTTCACCGCTTCGTTGCATACGGCGGAATCCGGAACACGGTCCATATAAAGAAGCTGATAAACCGACATGCGCAGAATCGTGCGTATTACCGGCTTCATCTTTTTAACCTTTGTGTTGGAAAAGGAATCAATGATATAATCGATCTGAAGCAGGTATTCCACAGTTCCTTCTGCTATCCTGGAAATAAAGGCCCGTTCCGATTTATCCAGATACTGATATTTATTTAAAGCCTGGCGCAGGATGATATGGCTGTAGCTCCCCGCTCCAGGATCTCTAACAGGATATCCAGGGCAATTTCCCTGCTGTCGGTCTCCTTAGTCATCATTCCTTCTTCCTCCGAACAAGATAACCAGCCTTAAAAGCTGAAGTACGGTCGCAGCAAGCGCCGCTACATAGGTAAGGGCTGCAGCCCCCAGAACTTTTCTGGTATAACCTAACTCCTGATCGCCTAAGATTCCCACCTGGCCCAAAAGAGTGACCGCCCGGCTGGACGCATTAAATTCCACAGGCAGGGTGACCAGCTGGAAAATAACCGCCACAGAAAAAAGGATCAGGCCGATATTAACTAAGGGAGAACCGATTCCCCCTATAATGACGCGAGAATAATGAGAGGCAGTGCTGCCTTGGAGCCAATATTGGCCGCAGGAACAATGGCTGCCCGGAGTTTTAAGGGAATATAGCCTGTGCTGTCCTGCATAACATGACCGCATTCATGGGCCGCAACACCGATTGCCGCCACTGATGTAGAGCCATAAACAGAATCCGACAGATTAACGGTTTTGGTTCTAGGATCATAATGATCCGTAAGCTGCCCGCCTACAGACCTTACCTGAACATCATAAATGCCCTGAGAATTTAAAAGGCGTTTTGCCGCTTCTGCTCCTGTCATCCCGGACATACTTCTCACTTTTGAATATTTATTAAATGTACTATTCACCCTTGCAGATGCCACCATGGAAAGAACTGCTCCAATGATGACAAGGATCCAGGTCGGATCCCAATAATATCCCATCATGCCGCCATAATACATAATCAGATTCTCCTTTCCACTTTCTTGCCCACGCTGCATGAAGATGTGCCTGCGAGGCGCTCCAAAACGGTACCTTCCGCAATCTGGTATCCGCGGAGAAATGCATCAATTTCCATGCATTTTTTCCCCTGTAGCTGAAGTTTTCGTATGGACAGGCTGCCTTTCCCGGTCTTTATGACCAGAGAGTCCCGGCCAGCCTCTACTACCTGGCCGTAAGCCCCCTCATACTCTTTATCCACTACCTCTGCTTCCCACAGTTTCATCACTTTTCCATTCCAGACAGTATAAGCACTGGGCCATGGATTTAAGCCGCGGATCAGGCGCTCAATGGATACTGCATCCATGGACCAGTCAATATCTCCCATGGACTTTTTTTATCATGCCTACGTAGCAGGTCTTTAAATCATCCTGAGGCGTACGTACGGCAGTCCCTTCTTCCAGCTTTATTATGGTTTTCAAAATAAGCCTGCTTCCCAGACTGCTCAGCTTATCATGAAGGCTTCCGAAGGTTTCTTTTTTATCTAAAGCAATGGCTTCCTGATCCAGCATATCTCCGGTATCCAGGGTTTCCGCCATCATCATGATCGTGACCCCGCTTTCCTTTTCCCCGTTAATGACAGCATACTGTATGGGAGATGCGCCGCGGTATTTAGGGAGTAGAGATGCATGGATATTCACACATCCATATTTTGGAATATCCAGAATTGCCTTTGGCAGAATCTGTCCAAAAGCAATTACTACGATCAGTTCCGGTTCCAGATCTGATAGAATTTTAACAAATTCCGGATCCCTGGCCTTGACCGGCTGATAAACAGGGATGTGGTATTCCATTGCTTTCTCCTTTACCGGAGTCATCTGGATTTCCTTCCCTCTTCCTTTGGGTTTGTCCGGCTGGGTAACTACCGCAAGAATTTCATGCCCGGCCTCTTTTAAAGCCTCAAGAGCGGGAACAGAAAAATCAGGTGTTCCCATAAATATGATACGCATAATTATTCTTCAACCTCTCCTTCTTCCTCATCTAAGGAGACATCCTCCAGCTCGCCTTCCACGATATCCACATAGAGATCACCGTTTAAATGATCGCATTCATGACAGATTGCCCTGGCCAAAAATCCTTCCCCTTCCAACTCAAACGGCTCCATGGCAGCATCATAAGCCTTCACTTTTACGTAATCAGGCCTTGTGACCGTACCGGATTTTCCAGGCACGCTAAGGCAGCCTTCCGGCCCGGTCTGGCTTCCCCTTGTCTCCATGATTTCCGGATTAATAAGTACATATTGGTTGCCATCATCTACATCTATGACTACGATCTGTTTTAAAATCCCCACCTGGGAAGCTGCAAGGCCAACTCCGCACGAGTCATACATGGTCTCAAACATATCCACGATCAGCTCGCTGATCCTTGGTGTGATTTCCTTTACAGGCTTGCAGTGCTTTCTTAAAATTTCATCTCCAATGGTTCTGATCTTTCTAATTGCCATTTTCTTTTATCCTCTTTCCTACCTATGCTTTCCGGGCATAAAGGTATACCCGAAAGGTGTATCTTCTCATTTATGAAAAATCGTATTGGATCATTACCTGATCAAACAGGTGCCCATAGTTTTCTGAAAAACCGTCGATCTGATCCCTGATTTTTATTAGTATATCATAGTTTTCCTGTTTCAAGTATAAAATTTTTCTATAGATATCATTAATTTTGTAAACAGTAGCCTCTACCGGGCCGATGATCTGCACCGCTTCCTGTTCCGCAAAGGGGCCGATAAACCCGGCAGCCGCATCTGCTGTTTCTTTCAAACAGTCTTCCAGTCTGGAAGAAAACTGTACTGTCAACAGGCCGCTTGCCGGAGGATATTTCATCAGACGGCGATATGCCATTTCCTGCCGGTAAAATGCCTCATAATCCTGATTGGCAGCGGTCACAATGCTGTAGTGTTCCGGACTATAGGTCTGAATGACCACGTCACCGCTTCGAAAATCCCGGCCAGCCCTTCCTGCCGCCTGGGTCAAAAGCTGAAAGGTCCGTTCTGCAGACCGGTAGTCCGGAGTATTCAAAGACAGGTCTGCAGCCAGCACTCCTACCAGGGTCACATTTGGAAAATCATGCCCTTTTACGATCATCTGGGTGCCGATAAGGATATCGGCCTCTCCTTCAGAAAAAGCAGTGAGTATCTCTTCATGTCCTCCCTTTTTTTTGAGGTGGTGTCCAGATCCATTCGCAGGACTCTGGCAGCCGGAAACATTTTTCTGGTCATTTGTTCAATCTTCTGGGTTCCCACTCCAAAATTGGCAATGTAGGGAGAACCGCAGGCCGGACAGCGGTCAGGCATGGATATGGAATATCCGCAATAATGGCAGACAAGTCGGCTGTTATTATGAAGTGTCAAAGTCACATCACAGTGAGGGCAGCGAATGGCTTCTCCGCAGGAACGGCAGGACACAAAATTCGCATAGCCGCGCCTGTTGATAAATAACATGGCCTGTTCCCGCTTCTCCAGCCGGTCCTCGATCAGCGCCTGTAAGCTTCTGCTGAAAATGGACTTATTGCCTTCCTTAAGCTCCTGCCTTAAATCCACCACGGATACTGCCGCCAGACGGCTGTTTTTTTTGGCCCTTTCCGTCAGGCGAAAAAGCTGGTATTCTCCCGAAGGGCTTTTGTATAAGCTTCCAGGGAGGGAGTCGCTGAGCCTAAAACCAAAGATGCCCCCTGCATGGAGGCTCTTTTCACAGCTACCTCCCTGGCATGGTATCTTGGAGACACCTCGCTTTTGTAAGCTCCTTCATGCTCTTCGTCTATGAGTATCAGTCCAAGACGGGAAAAGGGCGTAAACAGGGCCGAACGGGGACCGATCATAATATCAATATCCCCGTTTCTTGCCCGTTCAAACTGGTCATACCGTTCCCCTGCCGACAATCTGGAATTGATTATGGACACCCGGTTCCCAAATCTTCCATAGAAACGCAGGACGGTCTGATAAGTCAGGGCAATTTCCGGAATGAGAACAATCACCTGTTTTCCATCCTCTATGACCTTTTGGATCAGTTCCATGTAAACTTCTGTCTTGCCGCTTCCTGTAATGCCGTGGATCAGATAGGTTTTTCTTATATTATGGGAATAATCCAGGCAAAAACTGTCTACAATCGCCTGCTGTTCCCCATTTAAAACCACCTTGCTTCTTTCTTTTATTTCTGTTTTAACAGGATTTCTGTAAACCTCTTCACAGTCAAGGCTTACGTATCCTTTTTCAATAACCGGCTTTAAGGTGGCGGCAGAAAGATTCATCTGATTAACCGCAATTTCGTATGGAATGGCCGGATTCTCCAAAAGCGCCTGAAAGAGGCGTGCCCTGGCCTTGTATTTCTTTTTTTCCGCTTCCTCTAAGGCATTTAAAAGCTGGGAATGGTCCAAAAGGCTTTTAAGCACCTTTTTTTCCCTTGGCTTTACCTTTTGCTTCACAGGAAGCACTGTTTTTAATGCCTGGTTCATGGTGGAGCCATACCGCTCTTTCAGCCACCATGCCAGGGAGATGAGCAGGGATTCTGCCGATACGCCGTCTGTTACGATTCCCGCTATCTCCTTAATTTTATCCGGATCATAATCCGCATGGGCGGCAATTCCGACCACATACCCCTTCCGCATGGAATTCCCTTTTCCAAAAGGAATCAAAACCAGAGTACCTACAGCCACTTCATCAAGAAGTCCGGCCGGAATCCGGTAATCAAAGGTTCTGTCAACCTTTTCATGGGAAATATCAATAATAATCCGGGCAAATCGTTCCGTCATTGTTTTCCTCTTTTCTGCCCACGCTTTTTGGGCATAACGGTATACTCGAAGAGTGTTTCCTCTTTTCTGTCCACGCCTTTCGGGCAAAGCCCGCCCGCTTTATCGGGCGGAAAGGTATACCTGCACCATTAGTGCCATGGGCTCTAAAAGGCTGTCAAGGCCGGTAAAATTTCTCCGCGACCGGGCCAAGATTCATGCTGTTGGAGCCCTTAAACAGCACGCAGTCCCCTTCCTTTAATTCCTCTTTTAAATAAGACACCAGCAGTTCTGGTTCCATGAATTCCTTAACCAGGATATGAGGAGCATGTTCCTTCACCGCTCTGGCGATCTCCCCTGCCAGCTCTCCCAAAGTCACTACCTCATATACTGGATGCTCTGTAATGTATTCTCCGATTTCATAATGGTATGACCGTGTTTTTTTCTCCCAGCTCCTTCATATCAGCCAATACGGCGATCCTTCGTTCCGCCTTTTTTAATAGAACCCAGGACCTCCAGTCCTGCTTTCATGGAAACCGGGCTGGCGTTATATGTATCATCGATGATGGTCATACCGGCTGTATGATAGATCTGCTGCCGGTTCTTAAAACCGGTAAATTTCTGGAGACATTCTGCCGCTTCTTCCATAGGGATGCCGCACTCAGAAGCCACTGCAAGGGACACCATGGCATTTAACACATTATGGCTTCCCATTACTGCCAGCCGCAAAGAAACTCTCTTCTGTCCAAAGACTGCCGTAAAGGCCGGAAAACCTTCCTCCAAATGAACATCTTCAGCCCTGTAATCACAATTATCTTCTGTTCCGTAATAAATGGTCTTACAGCCTTCCTTTGCTTTTGTGGTTTTTAAAAGCGGGTCATCCCCATTTAAAAAGAGGATTCCGCCTTCCATTAGCCCATCCTGGATAGTCAGTTTTTCTCTGTAGATGTTTTCCTGGGATCCAAGCTGCTCGATATGGGTTACTCCGATATTGGTTATCACAGCCATCTGGATTTTTGCGATCCTGGCGATGACGGTCAGTTCTCCCGGCTCGCTCATTCCCAGTTCAATGACTCCGATTTCATCCTCCGGTGAAATCTCAGATATGGTAATAGGCACTCCTACCTGGCTGTTATGGTTTCCAGGAGTTTTATAAACGGAATAACGGGCAGACAGGGCACAGGCAACCATCTCCCTTGTAGTGGTCTTTCCCACGCTTCCCGTGATTCCCACCAGGGGAAGCTTTAAGCAGTCCCTGTAATAGCTTCCAATGGCTTGAAGAGCCTTTTTTGTATCCTCTACCCGTATCCACGGTTTAAAGTCGTCCATAGCGTCATGCTCGCTGGTAAGCACCGCCGTTGCTCCATTGTCAAAGGCCTGCCCGATAAAATGGTGGGCATCTTGCCTTTCTCCAATGATGGGGACAAACAGGTCATTCCCCTTCATATTTCTGGAGTCAATGCTGATGTGGTCCAGAACCGTATCCTTATTACCGCAAAGAAGCTTACCTCCCGTGGCTGAAAGTATTTCTTTTACTGTCATATTTACCATTGCTTCCTCCGTTCCATGCACGCTCCCGGCGCACATTCCTTTCCTCTTTCCTGCCCACGCTTTCTGGGCATAAAGGTATGCCCGAAGGGCGTTCCTCTTTCCTGCCCGTGTTTTTAGGCATAAAGGTATGCCCGAAGGGCGTTCCTCTTTCCTGCCCATGCTTTCTGGCATACCATCTACCGCGGAAATGCCGAAAGCCGCATATCCCTACGGCTTTCGGCATTTTATTTATCGCTTGGCTTTCCTTTTAAGCTTCCTTTGAAAGCTTGGCATCCACTGCATTTAAGACCTCTTCCCGGTCTGAGAAATGGTGGCGGACTCCGTTTATCTCCTGGTAATCCTCATGCCCTTTCCCTATAATGGCAATCATGTCACCTGGTTCGGCATGAATGATGCTGTAACGGATGGCTTCCCTGCGGTCCGGAATTTCCATGAATTTTCCCCCGGTCTTTTCAAGGCTTCCACGAATGTCCGCGATGATATCTTCCGTTTTTTTCGTATCTGGAATTATCCGCGGTGATAATCGTAAGATCTGCCAGACGTCCGGCGCTGTCTCCCATGGAAATACGCCGGTCCTTGGAACGGTTTCCGCCGCAGCCAAAGACGCAGACAAGGCGCTTTGGGTGATAATCTCTTAGCGTTGAGAGCAGGCTTTCCATGCTGACCGCATTGTGGGCATAATCTACGATTACCGTACATTTTTCAGAAGAATAAACGATTTCCATACGTCCATTCACGTTTAAATGTTCCAGTCCATGACAGATATTCTCTTTTGGAAGCCCTAAAAAGCTTAAAACGCTGACAGCAGCCAAAGCATTGGCAACGTTAAAGCGTCCCGGAATATTCACCCGGACAGATAGCTCACAAGCCCCTTTGATGTCAAATTCCAGTCCAACAAATTCCGGCTGGGCGATGTACCTGATGGCCTCTGCTTTAAAATCTGTGTCTTTTTTTCTCCATGGAGAAGGAATAGAGCTTACAGGAAGCATCCTTTACCACTTCATCCCAATGCTCATCATCCCCATTCATGATTCCCACTTTCGAGCAGCAGAAGATCCGGGATTTGTAAAAAAAGATATTCTTCAAAATCCCGGTGTTCATCTGGTCCGATATGGTCAGGGGAAATATTGGTAAACAGTCCGTAATCAAAGCAGATCCCATCTACGGTGCATTTTAAAGGCCTGGGAGGAAACTTCCATTACCAAATACTCGCAGCCGGCTTCCGCCATGCGGCTGAAGGCCTGATGAAGTTCATAGGACTCGGGAGTCGTATTCACCGTAGGCGTAACTTCCTGGCCGATAACAATGCCTGTAGTTCCGATCATTCCCACTTTTTGCCGCAGGCTTCCAAAACAGTCTTGATCATGTGGGTGGTGGTGGTTTTTCCCTTGGTTCCAGTCACGCCAATCGTCACCATCTTTTCCGCCGGATATCCAAATCTGGCGGCTGATAAAAGAGCCAGCGCTTCTCTTGCATTATGTACGAGAATGGCGGTTACGCCATCCGGGATATCCATCCTTCGTTCTACTACAAGGATTTCCACCCCAGCGTCCACCACCTCTGGTATGAATTCATGGGAGTCGGTTCTCGTGCCTTTCATGCAGACAAATACAACACCCTTTCGTGCCTTTCTGGAGTCATAAATGACATCCTCGGCCTCAAGGTCCAGGCTACCCTGCAGCACCTCATATTTTAAGTCTTTTAGCCATTCTTTAAACTTCATAAAACCTCCAAATCAGAATAATCCGGTGATTACTCCATCTTCATTTACGTCAATATTATCTGCGGCAGGCTTCTTCGGAAGACCTGGCATGGTCATGATGGCTCCGGTCAGAATGACCACAAATCCTGCTCCAGCGGATACATAAGCATCCCGCACATTAATGTCAAAGCCTTCCGGCTTTCCAAGCTTTGTCTGATCATCGGATAAGGAATACTGTGTCTTTGCCATGCACACAGGAAGGCTGCCAAAGCCCATTTCTTCAAATTTTCTTATGGCTTTTAATGCTGCCGGAGCATAGGTCACCCCATCTGCGCCGTAGATTTCCCTTGCAATTGCAGCGATCTTATCTTCAAGCCCCATGTCATCGGGATAAAGAGGGGCAAAATTGCTTTCTTTATTTTCCAGGGTATAAAGCACTTTTTCTGCCAGCTCGATGCCACCCTCTCCTCCTTTTTCCCAAACCTGGGATAAGGCAAATTCACATCCTCTTTCCTCACAAAACTTTTTAACAAACTGGTGTTCAGCCTCTGTGTCTGTGATAAAGGAATTCAGGGTAACAATTACCGGAACGCCGTATTTCATCATATTTTCAATGTGCTTTTCCAGATTGACAATACCTTTTCAAGGGCAGCCAGGTTTTCATCCTTTAACTGGTCCTTTGGCACTCCGCCGTTGTATTTGAGGGCTCTCACCGTAGCTACCAATACAATGGCGTCAGGCTTTAATCCGGCTTTTCTGCATTTGATGTCAAGGAATTTTTCCGCGCCTAAATCCGCGCCAAATCCTGCCTCTGTCACAACAACATCAGCTAGCTTTAATGCCGTTTTGGTCGCGCGTACGCTGTTGCAGCCATGGGCGATGTTTGCAAAAGGACCTCCGTGAACAATGGCGCCGGTGTGTTCCAGGGTCTGTATCAGATTGGGCTTTAAGGCATCCTTTAGCAAAGCCGCCATAGCGCCTACTGCATTTAACTGGGAGCCGTCACAGGCTCTCCAGCATAATTATATGCCACAATGACCCTTCCCAGCCGTTCTTTTAAATCTTCCATATCATTTGCAAGGCAAAGGATTGCCATGATTTCCGATGCCACCGTGATCACAAAGTGATCCTCTCTCACAAAGCCTTCTGCTTTGGATCCAAGACCAACCACAATATTTCTAAGGGCGCGGTCATTCATATCCAGACAGCGCTTCCAGAGAATCTGGCGGGTGTCGATTCCAAGGGCATTGCCCTGGTGGATATGATTGTCTAACAAAGCTGCAAGCAGGTTATTGGCTGAGGTTATAGCATGAAAATCACCGGTAAAATGAAGATTTAAGTCTTCCATGGGCACTACCTGCATATCCGCCGCCTGCCGCGCCGCCCTTAATGCCAAAGCATGGTCCAAGGGAGGGTTCCCTGAGGGCGATAATCGCCTTTTTACCCATTTTCCCCAATGCCTGGCCAAGACCTACGGTAGTGGTGGTCTTTCCTTCCCCTGCGGGGGTGGGATTGATTGCCGTTACAAGAACCAGTCGGCCATCCGGACGGTCCTTTACCCGCTCCCACAGTTCATCAGTCAGTTTTGCCTTATACTTTCCGTAAAGCTCCAGCTCATCCTCACAGATCTCATAGGAAGCAGCCACATCTTTGATAGGAAGCATTTTTGCCTCTTGCGCGATTTCGATATCTGTTTTCATTTTCCACTCCTCCTTCTATGTAAATAACACGGTTCTATGATTAACAACCCTGGGAAAGCATTTCATCGAATTCTTCCAGGCTCATCAGTACCTTACGAGGTTTGGTGCCTTCCTCTTCTCCTACCACACCGGCTTCTGCAAGCTGGTCCATGATCCGGGCAGCCCGGTTAAAGCCTATTTTAAACATTCTCTGCAGCATTCCGATGGACGCTTTGTCCTTTTCAATGATAAACTTCCCGGCCTGGACGAAATACTCATCCCGGTCATTTCCTCCGCCTTTATCTCTCCGACTGCAGGCGCGGAAGCATCATGCTTTCCACTTCCGGATTATAATCTGCGGTAAGCCCCTGCTCCGTTAAGAATTCCACAACCTTGGAGACTTCGGAATCCGATACAAATGCACCCTGAACACGCAGTGGTTTTGGGTATCCTGCCGGATAAAACAGCATATCACCTTTTCCAAGAAGCTTTTCCGCACCATTCATATCAATAATGGTCCTGGAATCCACTCCGGAAGAAACCGCAAAGGCTACCCTGGAGGGAACATTGGCCTTGATAAGACCTGTTATGACGTTGACTGACGGACGCTGGGTGGCGATGACAAGATGAATGCCCGCAGCTCTGGCAAGCTGGGCCAGACGGCAGATGGAATCTTCCACTTCTCCAGGCGCTACCATCATAAGATCCGCAAGCTCGTCGATAATGATGACGATCTGAGGCATCTTTTTGGGCTTATCCTCATCCTCAATGTCTTTTATGCTGTCTACCTTTTGGTTATACCCCTTGATTTCCCTGACATTATACTGGGCGAACTTATTATAACGGTCCGTCATCTCCGCCACCGCCCAGTTAAGGGCTCCAGAGGCCTTTTTCGGGTCAGTGACCACAGGAAGCAGCAAATGGGGAATCCCATTATAAACACTTAATTCCACCACCTTGGGGTCCACCATGATCAGTTTCACATCCTCAGGATCCGCTTTAAAGATAATGCTCATGATCAAGGTGTTGATACAGACGGATTTACCGGAACCTGTAGCTCCGGCGATTAATAGATGGGGCATCTTTGCAATGTCAGTGACAACCACCTGTCCGCCGATATCCTTACCAACTGCAAAAGCGATTTTTGAGGAATGCTTCTGAAAGCCATCCGCCTCCAGAATATCCCGCAGGTATACCATTTGGTTTTCTTTATTGGGTACCTCGATGCCCACCGCCGATTTTCCTGGTATGGGCGCTTCAATTCGGATATCAGCGGCCGCCAGGCTCAATTTGATGTCATCTGCCAGGCCTACAATCTTACTGACCTTTACCCCCTGCTCCGGATGAAGCTCATACCTGGTTACGGAAGGTCCGCAGCTTATATTGGTGACCGTAACCCCGACACCGAAATTCTGAAGAGTCCGCTGGAGCTTAATGGCAGTTTCCTTGTATTCCCGGTCGGAAAAGACCCCTGATTTTCCTTTTTTTAAGCAGAGAAAGAGGCGGATACTTATATTCCTTTTTCACGGTCTCCTGCTTTTGCCTGATTTCCTGGGTAACACTTAAACCATCTTCCTTTGCCGCTTCTTCCCGCTTCTTTTCTAGTTTTTTCTGAAGAGCTTCTGTGTCTGTCTCTATCACTTTGCCGGAAGCGGTGACCACCTGTTTTGGCTCTTCTGGAATGGAAAAGGTATCATGTCCTTCCTCTGGATAGAACTCCTCTTCCACCACATCCATTTCCTTTAAGGTTTTGATTTCTTTCTTCATATATATAGAAGATTCTTCCAATGCCTCTGTAAGCGGAGCTGCTTCCACGTCGGGATCAAAGGGAACAATATCCTCTTCATTTTCCAGGACAGGAGAAAAGCTGCCACGGAAAACATCAGCAGGATTGGGTTCATTTACTTCCGCAGAGGTTACGGCAGACAGCCGGTCTGCCTGGGCCATAATATCATCGGCAAGGATGTCAGGAACTTCCTCAGCCAGATCTTCCCCATAGCTTTCCTCCTTGGCTGCCTCCAGCTTCGTGGCTTCCAGATTGACGCCCCGGAGCTTTTTCTCTTCCCAAAGCTTTTTACGGGCTTCCTGGCGTATCGCATGGATTTCCATGTGCATGTCCACATTATCCCTGGCATGACGGTATGCCTTTCCGCCTCCCTTTTTCACAATATCTACAAAAGATTTTTCCGTAATGCAGACTGCAGATATGATAAGAAGGACTCCGATCACCAGATAGGCTCCCACAACACCGATAATAGAGGTAAGCCCTCCGGCCAAAAGGCCGCCTATAATGCCGCCGCCTCTTCCGCTTACGGAAGCCTCAAAATAAATATCTGCAAGCCCCATTCCCTCGCCGCTCTTTGTTCCAAAAAGAAGCTGTAAAAATCCACACAAAGAAACCAGCGCCAGTATAAAAGACGCCAGTTTAAAAGCAGCCCTGGGATTTCCCTGGTTGGAGATGTAAAACGCTGTTCCTGCAAACAGCAGCACAGGCGCAACATATCCCACACTTCCAAATATGCCAAGCTGTACGCTGCGCAGAAAATCTCCAACCATTCCACATAAATGAAAGTTGCTGAAAAACAGTATGGCCGCGGCCAAAAATGACATAATGATCACGACCTCTGAATGGATAAATTCTGGTTCCGGCAAAACCACATTTTTTTTGGCGGCTGTATTTCTTGTTCTCCCGTTTTTTCCTTTTTTTGCTGTTGTACGTTTCTTTGTTGTCTCAGGCACAATACTTCCCCCTTCTATCCGTTGGTAACAGTATACAAAAAAATCGGGAGAATTGCAACGTTTAACGGGAAGCAGTTTCCATCAGTTCATATAATTTTTTTTAAAGCATCCTTGATTCCGCCCACTTCGTTAATCAGGCCTTCTTTTACCGTTTCCTCGCCGACCAGCACGGTTCCTAAGTCTCTGGTGAGCATTTCCGTATTCAGCATAAGGCGTTTTAACTGGTCGTAGGCAATCTTTGCATGGCTGGAAACAAAGCTTAAGATCCTGTCCTGTATCATTTCAAAATATTCATAGGTCTGGGAAGCGCCGATTACCATTCCCGTCATTCTTACGGATGAACCATCATGGTTCCAGTGGGTACGATAAAGGAGTAATCCGTACAAACTGCTAAGGGAACTCCAATGGAATGGCTTCCTCCAAGAACCAGGGATACGGTAGGGATGCTTAAGGAAGCGATCATCTCCGCTATGGCAAGGCCTGCATCCACATCACCGCCGGAGGTATTTAATAGAACCAAAAGCCCTTCCACAGAATCATCATCTTCAATTTCGGCAAGCTTCGGGAGAATATGGTCATATTTTGTAGCCTTGCTGTTGCCGGATAAATTCTCATGGCCTTCCACCTCCCCAATAATGGAGATCAGATGGATCTTCCGCTTGCCTGCATTATCATCCAGGGTCATCTGGCCATATTCTTCTAGCCTTTCATCCTCTTTCTGTTCAATATCTTTTTCCGTTTTCTTTTCATCAAGGTTTTCCTTGCGCGTATTGTCAGATGGCCTATTCTCGTTATTCTGTCTTTCCTCTGTTTCTTCGTTATTCTGGTCATTTCTATACTGATACTCTCTCACCTTAAAAACCTCCTGTTTTACTGTAAATTTGATGGATTCCTCTTTATCCACGCTTTCCTGGCAGCGTCCGCCCCATTTTTCGGGGCGTAATGGCACATTTGCAGGGTATTTCCATATGATGTGGAGAAAACCATAAAAATATGCTTGAAAAACTTAAAACAGGATTTTCTGCCCTCCTGGTAAAAACCAGTCTTCATCCTGACACAATAACAATATTTTAGTTGTGATTATAACAAGTTATTGACTTTGATACTTTTCCATGTTAAACTACCCAACAACATAAATCAAGTCACGTTTTTGCCAATGGAGGCAGCGCCGGAGAAATCCTTTTGCGCTGCTTTTCTATAAACAGGTACCCGCCTTTATGGCTGTGGCTTAATAAAAAAAAGGAGAGATCGTTCCATGAACAACTTTTTTTATCGCTCAGACCTTTGGCAAATCCTCTAATTTTACGGATATTCCAAACAATTTATTTAAGGAGCACAATGTAAAAAAAGGGCTCCGCAACGAAGACGGCACCGGAGTCCGGGTGGGCCTGACCCGCGTATCTGATGTAGTCGGCTATGAAATCCAAGACGGAAAAAAAGGTCAACGTTCCTGGCAAGCTCTATTACCGTGGAATCGAGATCGGGGACCTGGTAGGCGGAAAGAACAATGAACGCTATGGCTTTGAAGAGACTTCGTTTTTACTCCTTTTTGGCTATCTTCCCTCCAGGAAAGAATTAAGGGAATTCACATCCACTCTTAGCCAGAACTACCTTCTCCCTGATGAGTTCCTGGAAAAAAATATGCTCCGCACCCCTTCCCGTAATTTGATGAACAGCCTTCAGCAAAGCATCCTGGCTCTTTACGATTATGATGAGGAACCGGATAATGTGGACCCTTATGAGACACTTTTAAAGGGAATCAACATCCTGGCAAAGCTTCCTTCTCTTTCCGTCTATGCATACCAGAGCAAGGTCCATTACTATGACAGGGGCAGCCTGATCATACATTATCCAAAGCCGGAATATTCCATGGCGGAAAACGTTCTATACATGCTGCGAAAAGACGGGATTTTTACCGCGCAGGAGGCTGATCTTTTAGATGTGATGCTGATGATCCATGCAGACCATGGCGGCGGAAATAATTCCACCTTTACCAATGTAGTCATATCTTCCACAGGAACCGATATTTATTCGGCCATCTCCGCTTCGATCGGCTCCTTAAAGGGACCAAAGCACGGCGGCGCCAATATATGCTGCAGTGAAATGATCAAGGCCATTGAAAAGGAAATCGGGCTAAAGGCAACGGAAGCCAGATGAAGGCAGTGATCCAGAAGATCCTTTCAAAGGATTTCTATGATAATACCGGCCTTGTATACGGACTTGGCCACGCAGTTTATACGGTTTCCGATCCCAGGGCGGATCTGTTAAAGGTCTGCTGCGAAAAGCTTGCCAAACAGAAAAACAGGGAAGATGAATATGAATTCCTTACAAAGTTTGAAAAGGTTGCCAAGGCTTGTCTGGCAGTCAACGGAAAACCACTGTCAAACAATGTAGACTTCTATAGTGGTTTCGCTTATAATATGTTACAGATACCGGAAGATATGTATACGCCTCTGTTTGTCTGCTCACGTATGGCAGGCTGGCTGGCGCACAATATCGAAAACAAGCTGTACGATGGAAGAATCATGCGTCCGGCGACAAAATACGTAGGGGAAACTGTTTCCTACAAAAAAAGAGAGGAAAGATAGCATATGGTAAAATTGTATGACGGCGGGGCCTATCTTGTTCATGGAACCGGGCTGATTCCGGAACAGGAAGCATTAAAAGTGGCCGCCCTTACAGGAAAAGCTGCAGATAAGACTGAGGCAAAAAAAGGGTACCATCGCCTACTCCATTCTAAAAGAGCACAATACTTCTGATAACATGGAGCATTTAAAGCTCCGGTTTGATTCCATGGCCTCCCACGATATTACATTTGTCGGAATTATCCAGACTGCCCGTGCATCAGGGCTTGAGGAATTTCCTATTCCATACGTTATGACCAACTGCCATAACTCCTTATGTGCAGTCGGCGGCACCATTAACGAGGATGACCACGTATTCGGGCTTTCCGCTGCCAAAAAATACGGCGGGATCTTTGTTCCGCCACATATTGCGGTCATTCATCAGTACATGCGGGAAATGATGGCCGGCTGCGGTCGCATGATCCTTGGCTCTGACAGCCATACCCGGTATGGAGCTTTGGGGACCATGGCCATCGGAGAAGGAGGCGGAGAACTGGTAAAACAGCTTCTTTGTGATACCTATGATGTGGCTTATCCCGCGTTGTGGCCATTTATCTTACCGGAAGCCCATCTCCTTCTGTGGGCCCTCACGATGTGGCCCTGGCCATTATCGGAGCGGTCTTTAAAAGCGGCTATGTAAAGAACAAGATCATGGAATTCGTAGGGCCCGGGGTATCTTCCATGGATACGGACTACCGGAACGGCGTGGATGTCATGACAACGGAAACCACCTGCCTTTCCTCTATCTGGAGAACCGATGAGGATACAAAGTCTTATTTGAACCTCCATGGACGGGGAGATGCTTACAAGGAGTTAAATCCCGGGGAAGTGGCCTACTACGACGGGGTGGTTTATGTGGACTTAAGCACCATAAGGCCAATGATCGCACTGCCCTTCCATCCAAGCAACACTTATGAGATTGATGAATTAAATGAAAACCTTGGGGACATTCTCAGGACTGTGGAAAAGGAAGCAGAGCGCATTGTGGGAAGCTCCAAGGCAAGCCTTTCCCTGACTGAAAAAATCGTAGATGGAAAGCTGATGGTCCAGCAGGGAGTGATCGCAGGCTGTGCCGGAGGCAACTACTCCAACGTCATGGCTGCGGCCCATATTCTGACCGGCAAGAACTGCGGAAATGACATCTTCAATTTATCCGTATACCCCTCCTCCCAGCCTGTTTATATGGATCTGGTGAAAAAGGGAGCGATCTCAGAACTGATGGCAGCCGGTGCTACCGTCAGAACGGCTTTCTGCGGCCCATGCTTTGGCGCAGGAGATACGCCTTCCAACAATTCCTTAAGCATCCGCCACACCACAAGAAACTTCCCCAACCGGGAAGGCTCCAAGCCGGGCAGCGGACAGATTTCCTGTGTCGCCCTTATGGATGCCCGCTCCATTGCGGCAACTGCAGCAAACGGCGGCTATCTCACTTCTGCGGAAGGCTATGGCGAGGATTACCAGGTTCCTGCCTATGAATTCGACCCATCTTCCTACGAAAGACGGGTGTACCAGGGATTTAGAAAGGCTCAGCCAGAGGTTTCCCTGATTTACGGGCCAAACATCAAGGACTGGCCGGCTATGAGTGCCCTGACGGAAAACATCCTGTTACGGGTATGTTCAAAGATCATGGATCCGGTCACCACCACTGATGAACTGATCCCTTCCGGCGAAACCTCTTCCTACCGTTCCAACCCTCTCGGCCTTGCAGAGTTTACCTTATCCCGCCGGGATCCGGAATACGTGGGACGTTCAAAGAAGGTCAATGAGCTGGAGCAGGCAAGAAAGGCCGGAACTTCTCCCTTAGAGGCTGATCCGTCACTGGAAGCTGCATTTAAGGCCCTGGCTGCTTACTTAAACCAGGGGGAGCTGAAGGCAGAAGAAACAGAGATCGGAAGCATGGTCTATGCGGTAAAGCCAGGGGATGGCTCTGCCCGTGAGCAGGCAGCCAGCTGCCAGAGGGTATTAGGCGGCCTTGCTAATATTGCAAAAGAGTATGCCACCAAACGCTACCGTTCCAATGTTATGAACTGGGGAATGCTTCCCTTCCTCCTTGATGAACAACCAGATTTTGAAGTAGGGGATTTCATCTATGTACCTGGAATCCGTACTGCCCTTGACGGCGACATGAAACATATTCCCGCCTATATGGTGAAAAATAAAGAAGGAAATCCGGTTCATGAGATAGAACTGCACATTGCTGATATGACCCCGGAAGAACGGGAAATCGTAAAGGCCGGATGTCTGATCAACTATAATAGAAACAAAAGCCAACAGCAGTAATTTTAACCGAATCAAGCAGGGGCGCCAAGGGCCTGACCCATTGGTCATTGCGAATATCCGCCTGACAATAATAATCCCCCGGACATGGAACTGGCATAAAAGCCAGATCCAATCCGGGGGATATATTTTTTTATTTCAGGATTTCTTCCACCTGTGCATCATCAAGAGTTACATGATAAAACAGTTCGTAGAAATCCTTCACTTCCTGTTTTATATCAACGTTGTACTGTTCCGGATATACAAGATTCCCCAACCACAGAATCCCGATCATCCGGTTGACAGAAGGCGGACTGCTCATAAAGCTATATGGAACGGAAGGTATCTGATAAACCTTCCCTTCTTTCACTGCATTTAATTCTCCCCAAACCTTATCCGTTGTTATGGTCTGGTACAGGGCCTCAGAATCTGCAATGATAATATCCGGCTGCCACAGAAGAAGCTGTTCAAAGGATACTTCACTTCCGCCGCCGCTTGATACCTTTTCAACCTTGGCTGCATTTTCTGCTCCGATCTGTTCGATGACCCGGGCATGAATGGAACCCTCTGCATTGGTGTGAAGACCATCATCTCCAGTAGCATAATAAACCGATTTCTTTTCTGCCAACTGTCCCTTGCTGTCTCAGACTTTTTCAGTATGTTATCGCAATATTCAGACAGTTTCTTCGCCTGATCAGTTTCTCCGGTAAGCTCTCCCAGCTTTTCATAAGCAGAACTCATGGTATCCAGATCTGCCTCGATAAAGATGACTGGCATGTTTAGCTGTTCCTGAAGGGCATCCATATCCTCTTTTACAGTTTTCTTTGCTTCTCCGATATCAATGATCACATCCGGGCTTTCCGCAATGAGAGCCTCCATATTAAGGTTTGCATTCTTCCCATAAAACTGGCCGAATTTAGGAAGTCCCCAATATTTTTCATCAATATACTGCTTTGCACCCTCAGAAAAATCAGAAGCAAGTCCTGACAGCTTATCTGGACAGATGGTGTAAAGCACAATCTGTGCCAAAGGCCCGGAAGGAGCAATCTTGTTAATTTCCTTTGGCAGTGTAACTTCTCTTCCTGCTGAATCCGTGAACACCCTGGTGTCTGACTGTGCCCCTGCTTCGCCCGCTTTTTCTGTTTCTGCCTGAGTTTCTGCACTTACAGGCGCAGTTGACTCCGCTTGGCTGGCAGGAATCTCCTTGCCGCTTTCTTTCTGGCACCCATTTGCCAGTACCGCAACAGCAAGGAATGCAGCCAGTACCAGCCCTTTTCTCATTTTTTTCATATAATCTCCCTATTCCGCCGCTATTGCGGCTTTTATTTATTTTGGGGAAAGCCTTACCGGCAAACCGGAACGGATTACCGCCTTGTGCTCTCCTTTTTTCACAAATTCCTCTGTAAGTTTTTTATCTGTAATAAGAGTACCTGCCAGCTCCCACACACCAAAATCAAAAAGGACAGGTGCAAGAGCCACACTGGGCCCCACTAATATAACTTTAGCATTCCGCGACAACTCTAAAAGTCTTGGAAGGGTTTTATTAACCAGGGTAAATCCAGTGATAAAAACATAGTCTCTATCTGAAAGCACATATTCACAGGCACTGTCCGGATAATCCCCAGCCATTGGATCGCGTTCCAGAATCACGCAGGACTCTGCTTCTTTCAAATATTCCTCCGCAAAACAGAAATGTCCGATGGTGGCTACCTTTTTTCCTTTGATATCCTCGCCATAGGCCATAAAAGCGTCTTCCTTAGACAACTGCCTGATTGCGCCTTCCCTTTCCAGCCGGCTGATTTGGCCTGGCTGGTTATAATAAGCGTTTACCGCTGCTGCACCTATGCTGGCCTCTGTAAAATTCCATGATTTTATCAGCCCAGCAGCTTCCTTCCATGTCATGTCCAGAATGTTTTTTTCAGTTCTTTGAATGGTCTGAAGCTGATTTGTCGCTGCCCCGCCAGTATATCCGCAGACAGTCACGGAAGTCCACTGGATTCCTACAAAATAATCTTCTATCTTTACGTCATCTGGTATTGGTTCTATCAGACGGTCATACAGTTCCCACATATTCATCACCTTCCCCCAGGCATACACACTTTTTTTCCGCTTTTTAAATCTTCATAGATCTCAATGGGCACCTGGTATACGCCCTCCAAAAGTTCTTTTGTCAAGATTTTCTCCGGCTCACCAAAAGCCGTTATCTTTCCATCCATCATCACCAGTGCCTTATGGGCAAAATAAAAGACATGCTCCGGGTTGTGTGTGGATTGAATAATCAGATATCCCTTCTCTGACAAGTTCCGCAGTTCTTCCATGACCCGGATCTGGTTGCCGTAATCTAAGCTGGAACAGGGTTCATCCATAACCAGTATTTTCGCCTCCTGGGCGATGGCCCTTGCAATCAGCACAAGCTGCTGTTCTCCGCCGCTGATCTGCCCAAATATACGGTCCTTAAGACCGTCGATCCTTAAAAGCTTCAGAGCATTCAATGCCCTGTCCTTTTCTTTTTGTCCCGGACCGGCAAAACGGGGCAGGGAGGCAGTTGTTCCCATCAATACCATATCCAGAACCGAAAAAGAGAATGCAGTATCGTGGTTCTGGGGTATATAGGCGATCTTTCCGGCCAATTCCCGTTCTGAAAAGTGCCGGCGTTCTCTTCCATCGATCAGAATTTCTCCCTTATATCCCTTTAGCAGACCTAATATGCAGCGAAAAAGCGTACTCTTTCCTGCGCCGTTTTTTCCAAGAACACAGACCAGTTCTCCCTTGCTGAATGAAAAATTGATCCCCTTTAACACTGGAAAACAATGATAGCCGAATTCCAGGTCTTTTACTGTCAGCTCCATATCTCCCCTCCTCTATAACCGGTTTCCTTCCCGCAAAATAAGATATAAAAAGAACGGAGCACCAACAAATGCAGTCAAAATGCCGATGGGGATCTCACTGGTAGCCAAAAGCCTTGCAAAATTATCCACGATCAACAGAAAGCTGCCCCCCATAAGCAGAGAGGCCGGCAATAGCCTGCGGTAATCGCTCCCTACCAGCATTCTGGCAAAATGGGGGATTACCAGTCCCACCCAGCCGATATGCCCGCTGACCGAAACTGCTGCTGAGGTAATTAAAGTTGCGCTGACTACAATGATAAAACGGAGCTTCCCGGCATTGATCCCCATGCTCTTCGCTTCATCTTCACCAAGCTTAAAACATTGATCCGCCACCGGAGAAGATAAATCGGAAGGATCCCCATCAGGATCCATGGTGCAGCAAACATAACGTCCTTCTGCCGGATAGATGCCAGGCTTCCCATAAGCCAATAGGTAATGACAGGAAGGGTATTGGTCGGATCCGCCACCAGTTTTAAAAAAAGAAACCGCTGCAGAAGCAAGGGAGCTTACCATCATGCCGGACAGAACCAGTCCCAGTACGGGATTATACTTTACCCGGCTGCTGACCAGACAGACAATCCCTACAGCACAAAGTCCAAAAAGAAAGGCGTTGATTGTTACTCCGTTATACCCCAATGAAAAAAATAATCCCAGGGCAGCACCTAATCCTGCGCCAGAGGATGCACCCAGAACGTCCGGTGATACCATGGGGTTTTAAAATCCCTGATAAGCGGCGCCTGCACAGGACAATCCTCCTCCGATCAATGCTGCCATAAAAACTCTTGGAAGACGGACCTGAAAAACAACAGTCTCTGCCTGGGCAGTCCAGGTGGTCTTTATCGGAAAAATTGCTGAAAGAAGGATCTTTAAAAGCGTGTCCGGGTATACCGGGTACCGTCCAAGCAAAAAGGAACCCAAAAAACAGACAATAAATAAGAGCACTATGATTCCAAAACGTCTTTTATAAATCCAGTCCCTCTCTACATGTGTTTCCTTTCCTTCCTTTTCCGTACATTCTCTCAAAAATTCCATAATTTCCGTCCGAATGTGTTCTTTTTTTTCGCGATCAAATGTAAGAATTCGTCCATCTGACCGTTTTTCAAGCTTTTCTTCCAAATCCCGAAGAAGCTTGTCCGGATCTGGCTCTGTGGGAACTCTGGTTCTCATGGCTCCAGATTTTTCTGGCTTTTCAAAACTCCGATGCAGGGTACCTGACTATCGATACAGCGAAGAACCTCCTCCATAAATTCCGGTGCAAATAGCTCTACTCCGCCTATTTCATCCAGAAGACAAAGCCTGTTTTGAACGAACGAACGCAGAATTTCTATCCCATGGGTTTCAAAAAAAATAAGATTTTTTTTGAAATCCATTTTCAGTCCGCTCAATAAAAACATTGGTCATTCCTTTTTTTATAAGCAGCCGCAGGAATCCATTCTTCCTCTGCCGGGACCATGCGAAATCCCATGGTCATTCCATCTTCACTTAACAAACGTTGGGTATAAAACCCTCCAATCATCCGATGCCAGGGCTTTAAGCATTCAAAAAGCAGGGTTGTCTTTCCTTCTCCGGAATCACCTTTTAAAAACAGAAATTTCCCCATTATTTTTTTCGCCCTTCCCGCAGGGCTCTGACAGCAATCAGTTCTCCGGCCACACTGATGGCGATTTCAGCAGGTGTTTCCGCGTAGATTTCCAGGCCGATGGGGCTGTGACAGTTGTCGATTTGTTCTCTGGTAACGCCGTCTGCCATAAGCTTTTCGGCTAAAGTTTCCAGCTTCCTGCGGCTGCCAATCACACCGATATAGCAGGCATTTTTCGTAAGGACCTGTCTTTGAACAATGTAATCCGACTGGTGTCCCCTGGTCATGACACAGACATAATCACATTCCCTTAATTCAAGGTAGTCAAAAATCCTTTCATAATCCCCTACAATGGTCTTCTCTGCCTGGGGAAACAGCTTTTCATTGGCAAATTCCGGCCGGTCATCAAAAACGGTACACCGGAACCCTATATGTGCCAGAACAGGGACCAATTCCTGTGCCACATGTCCGCCTCCGAAAATATAGACGCCCCCGGCCCGGACCAGAGGCTCGCTGTAATACTTACGCTCACCGAAGTCTTTTTGAACCGCTTTATGTTGAAGGAGAAGTTTTCTATCCTCTTCGTCAATTCCCTTTATTCCTGTAAATCCCGCTGATTTGCTGTAGATGCCAAGCCCCCATGTGGTTTCGTTGGTAATATCCATAATAAGCCAGCTGTCTTCATCTTTGTCATAGGCTTCTTCTATCTTCCTGCATAAGTCCTTAAATTCCTGATTTTCATGATCCAGATACTGGAAGTAAACCACCACATCACCACCGCAGATCATTCCCAGATCAGCTACCTGCTCCTTCCCCAGTACAAAGCTGTGCAGATAGGATGACTTTTCCTCAATCGCTTTTTGTGACCTTTGGATGGACCGGTATTCCACCGCTCCGCCTCCGATGGTTCCTTCCGTGGTCCCGTCCCGTTTTACCAGCATATGGGACCCTGCGCCTCTGGGAGTTGATCCAGAACTTGCAATAATGGTTACTAAAACTCCATCTTCGTCTTTTTCCAGTGTTTCCAGAACCGTTTTAAACAGTTTTCTCATTTCAATACCCCCTCAAAATATTTCATAAACAGTTCCTCTGTTTTTTCATTTAATTCTTTTTCCATGCTTAAGAACCGGTTCAGAAAATCCTTTGTTTTAGGTGTGAGCTGGGAAAATCCTCCCTCTGCTCCGCCTGATCGGGTGATCAAAAGAGGATATCCAAGCTGCTTTTCTGCCTCTTTTATAATTTTCCAACCTTTGCTGTAGGACATGTTCATTTGCCTGCAAGCCGTCTGCATGGAACCGTTATGCTCAATCAGCATCAAAAACTGGGCAATCCCCGGCCCAAAGAAAATCTCGTCACATTCCAGAAACAGATTCGCAGTGGGGTGCATGGATGCCTGTCCCGTATCACGGTTTTCTCCATAGACCTCATCCGTTTCCATGGACTCTATGATTCCTTTATCATCAACTGGGATTTCTTCAATTAAGACATCTGCTTCCATCTGCTTAAAAGCTCCCCGCAGCCCTTGTCTTCCATTGTATGACAGGATGGAGAGGATCAGCTCCTTGCTGATCATAATCGGATGGCCTCTGCGGCCGTCAAAGACCGGACAAGCGGCCAGCTGGCTGCTGTTCATAACTTTTTTAATGGTTTCCGGCAGAAGCATGGGGAATTTTGCCGGAAGAATAAGAACCCGGCCGCACAGATCCTCAATGTAATTGAGGCCTGTACAAATGCTGTCAAACATCTGGGTATTTTCATAATTCTCATTTCTGAGACAGATCACTCTTAGCTTGGAAATGTGTTTTTCCAATTCCTTTGCATCTTTTCCGGTTATGACCACGATCGGATCTACACCGGACCTCTTTAACGTCATGATTATCCGCCTAATAACGGTTGTACCGCCAATAGGCATCAATGGTTTAAATGTACTGGTGGCACTTTTATGCCCCGCCGCAAAAATGACCGCACCTGTTTTCATACCGGATCCCACCTTTCCGTTATATTTTCAGAAATATAACGGTTGTACTTATTATAATCCTTTTTCCAGAATTTGTAAACAAGAGAAAAAGTAAAAAAACTCCCGGATTAATTTAATCAAAACATCAATTAAATTTCAATCCGGGAGCCTTAAGTCAATCACCGATCATATTACGTATCTTTACCGGTGTCCGGTAATTCCATGTAGAAATTTTAATGCCGCTCCGCCTGCTGGCTGCATGTACGATCTGCCCGTTGCCGATATACATGGCAACATGATTAATGGTTCCTCTGCTGTCTGCATAATAGATCAGATCTCCAGGCTTCATCTCCCGGATTTCACTGCCTTGCCCATACCAGCCTGAGAACCGGAATAATGAGGCAGTCCAATGCCAAAATGAGCATAAACAGACATGGTAAATCCGGAACAGTCAGCCCCTTTGGTCAGGCTGGTTCCGCCCCAGACATATGGATTTCCCAAAAACTGCAGGGCATAATTGACGATCTGGGTCCTTAATGATGCCTGTGCATTGGCTTTTTCCTCCAGAGGAGAGAATTTGATTGCCTCAGGAAGAGCATACCGGACATCAACGAAATCTGTGGATACATAGGCGCTGCTGTTTTCCTCCAGCTCGATCTGTATCCAGCCGTCAATCTGCTTTAAAACAGGATACCGTTCGTTGTTGGATATCTGGGTCCATATCTTTGAGTCAGTAGAAGGTTCGGACCTGGCGTTTAGCATATCCGTGTCGACGATGGCCATAAGCTCTGCCACCTGCAGGGCCTCATCCTTTGCCGCCTGTCCTGTCAGGATATAATCGGACTTCACATAACCCGTAATCTTACCGGACTGGATCTTATACCAGCCGTCATCTGTTTTCTCTAAAATATTTCCCGCGGCTTTGCTTGGCATCTTTGCAATGACCTTGCCTTTTTCATTAGGTTCTTCTCTTACGTTCAAATAATTATCCACGTCGGAAATACCGATATTCTTATAGAGGTTGAATATCATAGCCTTTAAATCCAGTTTTCTCGCCTCATTCAGTCCATATTCCAGTTCTACATAATCCGCTGATAAATACCCGGAAGGAACCTGTACCCAGCCATCTGTCTGTCCTAATACCTCATACCGCTCATTTAAAAGGGCCTGTCCTACCACATCCGAACTGGTGGATGGTTCTTTCCTGATGTTCATGCTGTCGGTCTGAACAACAGCTCTCAGCTTTACCAGATCCATTGCTTTCTTTTTTGCATCTTCCCCTGTTAAAACAAATTCGGAATTTATATATCCTTCAATTCCGCCGGAAGATATTTTGTACCAGCCGGAATCTGTCTTTTCCAGGATATCACAGGCACTGTCTCCCTGGAGCTTTCCGATTACATCCTCCTCAGTACCCGGTGCTTTTCTCACATTTAAATATCCTGATACCTGGATGATTCCTAAATTATTGTATGAATTTACTACCTTTTCTTTTTCTTCTTTTTCCTTTGCTGCCTGGGCCTTGGACTCAGCTTCTGCGTTCAAGCCTGCTGATTCCTCCATTTTTATTGCATAAGCCTCAGATGCGGTAGCAAGCCCTGCCGGTTTTGCAAAGATGTGATTCTTTACCGCGATTCCCAACGCTGAAATGGCTGCCACACAAAGAACCGACGCGCCTCCCAGTACCAAAAGTTTCTTATAATCATTCTTACTACGTTTTTTTCTGGCCTTATCCAAACGGATTATATAATCTTTTTTCTCGTTGTTGTTTTCCATCCTGTACTTTCTCTCCATCTTTCTGTATTCTATTGGAAAGCCGATTCAGACTATGAGCATATCTGTCTAAGTATAGCATAAAATGTCATACTTTGCGATATAGGTCCAACAAAAAATTATTAAGATTATGTTACAAATATTAAATAAGTTACATTCAGGTGATGTAAATTTGAAAAAAATAAGCTTCCTGTCACGAAAGCAAATAGCAAAGGACAGGAAACCCTTACAAAGGTTCCCTGTCCCATATGTTCAACGGTTATTTCGCCAGAATCATTCTGTCGTTTGAAAATTCCTCACCGCTTGCCTCTTCGAATTTCTTAAGAAGATCCTCTACTTCCAGTTTCTTTTTTTCTTCCCCTGATACATCATAAATGATGCGGCCTTCATGCATCATGACAAGCCGGTTGCCAATCTGGATCGCATCCTTCATGTTATGAGTGATCATAAGCGTAGTGAGATTTTGTTCTCTCACAATCTCCTGAGTGATTTCCAGAACCTTTTTGGCAGTTTTGGGGTCAAGTGCAGCGGTATGCTCATCAAGGAGAAGGAGTTTTGGTTTTTTTCAGAGTCGCCATCAGCAGGGTAAGTGCCTGTCTCTGACCTCCGGAAAGAAGACCGACCTTATTGGTCATACGGTCCTGAAGTCCAAGTCCCAGTTTTTTTTAAGCGCCTCATGATAAAAGGCTTTTTCACTGGTTTTGATTCCCCAGGCAAGGCTTCTTCCCTGGCCCCGCCGATAAGCCAGCGCCATATTTTCCTGTATTTCCATTCCGGCGGCAGTTCCCAGCATAGGATCCTGGAATACCCTGCCGATATACTTGGCTCTTTTGTACTCCGGATCCCTGGAAATATTGATCCCATCAATCTGGATCTTTCCGGAATCAATCGGATACACTCCTGCTATCATATTCAACATCGTGGACTTTCCCGCTCCGTTCCCGCCGATCACAGTGACAAAATCACCTTCGCTCAGATGGAGGTCAATGCCATTCAATGCCTTTTTTTCATTGATGGTGTTTATATTAAACGTTTTTCTGACATTTTTAATATCCAGCACAGTTATTCTCCTCCTTCTGTATAAGATTTTCTGATGCGCCATTTATTCGCCATAACCGGTACGCAAAGCGCCACTGCAACGATCACAGCCGACAGCAGCTTCATATCGTTGGCATTCATGCCCATTCTCAAAACCACGGCACGGATCACAAAATATATGACAGAACCAACTACTGCAGAGGTAAGCTTGCTTGCAAAGGAGCGCAGCTTTCCCATCAGTACATCACCAATGACAATAGCGGCAAGGCCGATGACAATGGCACCGGTCCCCATACCGATATCCGCATATTTCTGGCTTTGACAGACCAACTCCGGAAAGTCCCACAAGCCCGTTGCTGATGGTAAGTGCCAGAAGCTTTGTCCAGTTCGTATTGACGCCCTGGGCTCGGATCATTGCCTGATTATTGCCCGTAGCGCGCATGGCGCTGCCGATTTCCGTCCCAAAGAACCAGTAAAGAAGGGAAATCATAAGGATTGCCAGCCCGATTCCGATGATCATGGTGGCAGCCTGCTTGCTTAATCCGGTTACAGCTATGAATTTAGACATAATCGTATCTGTCTTTAAAAGCGGCACATTACTCTTTCCACCCATAATCCGGAGATTAATGGACCAAAGCCCGATCTGCGTCAGGATTCCTGCCAGAATTGCCGGTATCTCAAAGATCGTATGCAGCATTCCGGTCACTGCTCCGGCTGCCATCCCGGCCACCACCGCAACCCCTAAGGCAACCCAGGGATCTGCATGAAAATTCAGTATCATAACAGCGCATACACAGCCGCCCATGGCAAAGCTGCCATCTACCGTCAAATCGGCAATATCCAACAGTTTGTAGGTAATGTAAACCCCTAAAACCATAATCCCCATAAAACCCCCTGAACAACTGCATCCTGAAGGGATACCAGCAAACCACTCATCAATCATTCCTCCGCGTATTTTCTCGTTTCATATTTCCTGCCCATGTATTTGGGGCAGAGCCCACCCCGCTTTACCGGGTGTAAAGGTATGCCCAAAGGGCGTTCATAGGCATAAATGCCTTACATAAAAAATGAAATCCCCATCCTTTATGTAAAGCATCTATGGATGGCAGGCGGCCAGTCAAATGGGCCATGCCTGCCGTTCATTTCTGTATAATTCTGTTTATTTAAGGCCGGAAACATCAATCCCAAGAATCTTTGCTGTCTCTTCGTTGACAGTAAGCTTGCACTTATCTAAAGGAAGGTATTCAATGGGCATCTTGGAGATATCCGCACCCTCTTTTAAGATCTTCACTGCCTGCTGACCGGTTAAGTAACCCAGTTCATAATAATCAATGCCGTATGTAGCAAGACCGCCAGCCTTTACCATGCCTTCTTCCCCGCAAATCACCGGAATACCGTTTTCATTGGCTACCATGCTGACAGTTGCCATACCTGCGGCAATGGTATTATCGGTGGGAACATAAAGGGCATCGATCTTGCCTACCATGGAGGTAACCACCGTCTGGATCTCGTTGGAGTTGGACACGGTGTACTCCACTGCTGTCATGCCTTCTGCCTCAATTGCTTCTTTTGCCATCTTGGCCTGGATCTCAGAGTTGGATTCTGCGGAACAGAAAAGGATTCCAACGGTTTTTGCATCAGGGAGAATCTTTTTTTAACAGGGATATCTGCTCTTTCACAGGAGTTAAATCAGAGGTTCCGCTTACGTTTCCGCCTGGATTATCGTTGCTTTCAACCAAATCGGAGGCTGCCGGATCAGTGACCGCTGTCATCAGAATCGGAATATCGCTTGTAGCTCCAGCCACAGCCTGAGCTGCCGGTGTTGCGATGGCAAGGATCAAATCATCTTTGTCATTGACCAGCTTACTGGCAATGGTCTGGCACGTAGGCTGATCGCCGGAGGCGTTCTGCTGGTCAACCGTGTAGTTAAGACCTGCTTCATCAAGTGCCTTTATAAAACCCTTATTGGTCGCATCTAAAGCCGCATGCTGTACAAGCTGGAGAACTCCGATTTTAAACTGCTTTCCATCTGCTGTCTTTTCTGCCATGGATTCTGCCGCTTCGCCTGTCTTTTCCGCCGCAGAGGCTGCCGTATCCGATGCCTTGCTGCCGCATGCTGATAAGGACATCATCATGACACCGGCAAGAACCAGTGATAAAACTTTTGCTGATTTTTTCATAATCTTCTCTCCTCTTCCTTCCAAAATTTCGTCCTTTTTGGAACTTAATTCGTATCATACTACAAAAAAGACAAGCCGTCAATTTTATTACTTTAATTTTATGTGTTTTTAAAGCGTTAAAGCGCATTTTTGTAAAAAAATGACGATAACAGAAGCTGTATTTGCTGCTCTGTTCGCCAAAAAGACCGGAGAATTTGTATTCTCCGGTCTTTATTAATTTGCTAGAAATCCATTTCCTATAATTTCACTGGAATTGGATATCAGTATAAATGCTGATGGTTCCACAGTACGTATATATTTTTTAAGCTTAAGTGCCTGGGAACGCTTCATGGTTGTCAGGATAATTGTCTTTTTATGATGGCTGAAAGCGCCTGTGCCTCGTAAACCGTGGCGCTCCTGTTAAGTCCGTGTATGATATAATCGCAAATGGGCGCTGGGTCATCGCAGATGATGCTGAAGCATTTGCATAAGTTGATATTCTCAATGACATCACCGATGATGAGGGATTTAGCCAATAGACCAAGAGAAGAGAACAGCCCGGTCTCCGGTCCGAATACAAAGTAGGCCAGGATGACTCCCGCCAGATCCACCAGCAAAAGCACGGTACCTATATTAAGACTGGTGTACCGTTTCAGTATCATGGCAATAATGTCCGTTCCTCCGCTGGAAGCTCCCGTGTTAAAAAGGATGGCAGTGCCTACGCTTGGCAAAAGAATGGCAAAAATCAGTTCCAAAAGCGGTTCATTAGTAAGAGGTTTTGTAATAGGATACAGCCGTTCCAAAAAATATAGAAATACGGACATCAGGATGGTGGCGTAAACCGTTTTAATCCCAAAGCTCCGTCCCAGGAAGAGAAAGCCAAGCACCAGTAATACGGTGTTCACAATGTTTGTAAACTCACTGGCCGACCAATGGGTTAATGCACTGAAAACTGTTGCAAACCCTGTGACACCTCCGAATGCAAAATTATTGGGGAATTTGAAAAAAATAGATTCCCACCACCATAATCCAGATGCTGAACGTGATCAGTCCATACTCTGTAAGCGTTCTCAGTGTTTTGTTTTCTATCTGCTTCATGACTGTTTATCTGCTCCCCTCCGGCTCCTTTTAGCCGGTTTGTACGTTTTTATTGAGTGAATACAATATTTCCTTTCACTCCAACTCGACTATACCTCAAAGGGGAGGTAATTACAAACACCAATCCATCTGACCTTCTCACAGCCTTTCTATTGTGAACAAGGGTTAAATCCCACACTGGCAAGGAACCGTTTAAACCCGTTTCGGCCCTGTTCATCACATTTGTAAACGCCTGCGTCCTCCAGCACCCGCTCAAATACCAGGCCAACCTCCTTTTTTTTAAAATATCCTCTACGTTTTCCTTTGTTACTTTTTCGTATTTTTGAAGAAAAGCCTCCGCCCAGTCCGCGTGCTTCTCAATGGTTTCATCATCTCTTATATCTTTCCCTTCCACAATGCACTTAGCCAGCAGGTTCAGTTCTTCCTTCAGTCTGGAAGGCAGGACCGCCAATCCCATGACCTCAATTAAGCCGATATTCTCTTTCTTGATGTGATGAAGCTCCTGATGAGGGTGGTAAACGCCAAGAGGGAATTCTTCTGTGGTGATATTGTTTCTTAAGACCAGATCAAGCTCGTATACTCCATCCCGCATTCTGGCAATTGGGGTGATGGTGTTATGAGGCTCTCCCTCCGTTTCCGCAAAGATAAAGCTTCCTCATCCGTATAAGCTCTCCAGGCATCCAGAACCTTGGTCCCAAGGGCAATTAAGTCCTCTGGATTTTTGCTTCTGGTTCGCAGTACGGACATGGGCCATTTCACGATTCCGGCTTCCACTCCTTCAAAGCCTTCCATCTGGAAACAGCTCTCCATGGGAGCCTTAGCCATGGCAAAATCATAATTTCCTCCCTGAAAATGGTCGTGGGAAAGAATAGAGCCTCCTACAATGGGCAGATCCGCATTGGAACCAAGAAAATAGTGTGGGAACAGCTTTACAAAATCAAACAGTTTTACAAAGGTGTCTCTCTCTATTTTCATGGGAATATGCTGTCCGTTGAAAACGATACAGTGTTCGTTATAATAAACATAGGGAGAATACTGAAAGCCCCACTCACTGTTGTTGATCTTAAGACGGATGATCCTGTGGTTATTTCTGGCCGGATGGTTTGTCCTTCCCGCATAACCCTCATTTTCCATGCAAAGCTGGCATTTGGGATAACCGCTTTGTTTCACAAGCTTTGCAGCGGCAATGGCCTTTGGATCCTTCTCAGGCTTTGATAAATTCACCGTAATATCCAGATCACCGTATTGGGTAGGAGTCACCCACCGCATATCCTTTTTGATCCGATAACGCCTGATATAATCGGAATCCTGGCTCAGTTTATAATAATATCCGGTTGCAGCCTGAGGTGACTGGCTCTGATACAGATCCCAGAACGTTTTTTTCTACTTCACCCGGCCTTGGCATCAGACAATTCATCAGCTTTGTATCAAATAAATCCCGGTATGTAACACTGTCTTCTTCTATTATTCCGGCCTGGCAGGCATAATCCAGCAATTCCTTTAAAACAGCTTCCAGATCAATATGGTCCCATTGTCCTGGCTGCTCCTCATATTCGTCCATCATCATTACATCAAGGATCTGGTTAAGGGCATAAAAACGGTCCGTTTCCTCGATCAACCCTGTGTTAAGCCCATATTGTACCAGCTTCTTAATTGCCTCATAAATCATTGTGGTGTCCCTCCTGGTTTCTTTTCTCCTTATATACCTCTCCAATTATACCGTTCTAAAAGGAGCAAAACAATATACTATATTTTGTTTTTATTGCATTTTTTTTAATAAAATTACTGATCCTGCTTATGATCATGCCGCCCAGGATCCCTATGATAAGTCCTGCGGCCGTGCCTGCTACCAGAAGCATGGGAAGATAAAAGAACACTCCGGCCTGCTTGACCACAAGAGCTGCCACGCAAACCTGCCCGATGTTATGACCCACACCTCCCAGAATACTGATTCCTGTTGTACCCATCCAGTTTTTTTCTCTTGCAAAGAACCATTATAAGAAGGCTTAAGCTCCAGCCTCCCAGGCTGTAAAGCATGGCAAATAAGTTTCCAAAGGTAAATCCGGTAAGAACGATCCTCAAAAGTGAAATGAAAACCGTTCCGCCTGTCCCTACCGTATAGAGCCCCATAATCGTGACCAGATTGGCAAGTCCCAGCTTTACCCCCGGTATTCCAAGAGAAATGGGAATCAGTTTCTACAAAACTGAGCACAAAGGCCAGTGCAATCAGCATTCCGTACAACGCTGCCACATGTGCTGAATTTTTAACTTTCATAAGAGCTCTCCTTTTTCCTGCATTCAGCCTTTATCTTATCACACTTTGGTATTTATGTAAAAGAAAATCCCGGAGAGCATCCTCATTATCAGGAAAATACTCTCCGGGAGAAAAACTAATCCATTCTTTTGTCTCCCCAGAAAAATAATGCCACAGTACCAGGCCCGGTATGGGAACCGATGACAGCCCCAATGCTGTTTAACAGCACCTTTTCAGAAAGCCTGGGGAAACGCTCCTCCACCAGGGCCGCCACTTCCCTGGCATCGCTTTCACAGGCGGAATAAGAGATAAAGCATTTCCCGCTGTAATCCCTTCCCCCGTCTGCATGGGCTTCCATTGTGTTCACAATTTCATGGATTGCTTTCTTCTTGGTACGGATCTTCTGCCTGGGAACCAGATGCCCCTTGTCGTCAACACTCATAAGAGGCAGATGTTAAGCACAGTGCCAAGCATTGCGGATGTGGCTGAAATCCTGCCTCCCCGTTTAAAACTGGTTAAATCCGTGGAGAAGAACCAGTGATGCACAAATAGCTTGTTATTCTCCACCCATTCACTTGCTTCTTCCAGGGAAACACCCTTGTCCCTTAAGTCTGCCACTGCATCGGTCAGAAGTCCATAGCCGGCAGAAGCCCCAAGGGAATCCACAATAACGATCTTTCTTTCCGGATACTTAGAGCTCATTTCTTCCCTGGCTACGCAGGCAGAATTGTAGGTTCCTGAAATCCCGGAGGAAAGGGTGAGGTGCAGAATATCCTTGCCTTCCTTTAAAAACGGTTCAAAAAAATCACAATATTCTTCCACATTTACCTGGGAAGTCACAGGGGCCGCACCTTTGGCGATCCGGCCATAAAACTCAGGAAAGGGAATACTCTGTCCTAAGTCATCCGGATAGGTGACGCCATCCATTGTATAGTGAAAACACACATAGGGAATTTGGCGCTGTTCAAAAAAATTCCTTCTTCATATCTACTGTAGAACAGCAGGTTAAAACAAAACTTCCCATATCTGTACACCTCCTATCATTTGCTGAATCAATATTAACACATTTTTTCCAGAATTGGAATCTTTACAACAAATTCCGTTCCCACATCAAGCTCTGAGCGTACGGTAATGGTACCATGATAGAAATTTACAATGTGCTTCACGATAGAAAGTCCCAGGCCGGTCCCGCCCTGTTTTTTGCTCCGCCCCTTGTCCACACGGTAAAACCGCTCAAAAATACGGTTTAAAGATTCTTTTGGGATACCCATCCCATTATCCTTAACACGGATTATCACATTGTGGTCCTCTTCTGTCACTGTGACCCATACCTGGCCGCCGGGCTTGTTGTATTTGACCGCGTTGCTTATAAGATTTCCGAAAAGCTCCTTCATCTGCTGTCCATTGGCATAAATGCAAAGGGGCTTGCAGTCTACATGGATGATAACTTCATGAGATGCAACCAGCGGTTTTAAGGATTCGACGATATCATCTAAAAGAATGGACAGACGCACATCACTTTTTAAAACCTCTGCTTCCTTTGCCTCAAGCCGGGAAATCATCAGGATGTCATTGATAAGGTGATTCATATTGACTGCTTCCTTTTTGATTCGCCTTATAAAATCTATCTTTTGTTCTTCATCCTGAATGATCCCGCTTTCTAAAAGCTCAGCATACCCTTGAACCGATGTAATGGGAGTTTTCAGTTCATGGGAAGCATTGCTGAAAAATTCCTGGCGGATCTGCTTTTCCAGTTCAATCTGGTTTAAATATTCCTTTATATTTTTAGACATTGACCTGGTTGTTTCCGCTATAATATTAATCTCCGGATACTGGTAAGTTTCAAAGGAAAGGTCTGTATAATCCCCGTTTACTTTTAACATTTCCTGGGAAATTTCCTTTAACGGTCTTGTAATGGATTTTGAGAAGCTGTCCGCCGAAAATGCAGAATACATAATGGCCATCAGAAAACTGAGCCAGATGGAAGGCAATAACAGCATCAGATATTCTTTCATGCCGGAATATGGAATTGCCATACGAAGAATATAATCCGCCCGTGAGGAGCAGATTGCCACGTAAAGCATATTTTCCTTAAGGGTCTCGGAATAGCGTCTGGCCGTGCCGGTCCCCTCAGAAAGAGCTTCTTTCACTTCTTCCCTGTCCAGATGATTATCCAGGGAAGTGGCCGGTACATTCCCAGTATCGGCCACAATGCTTCCATCCATGCGTATAATTGTAAAACGGCTTTCACTCTCACCCAGTGACTGCTTAAGGCCTCCTATTTCTCCGGTAAGATCACCGGAATAATCCAGGATCTCATCCATTGCTCTTAAAGTGTATGTCATGTCTTTTCTGGAATTTTTAAGCAGTGCGCTGCTGGAGGCGATATAAAAAACAGAGCTGCTGAGTATCAGCACTACTAAAATGATCTGGATAAATTTTTTTTAAAGATCACGCTTCTCATAGATTCCCCCATCTGCGCATATAGCCAGACTATATATATTTCCCTACTCTTCCGTCTTAATAAAACGATAGCCTACGCCGCGGACCGTCTTGATGCAGGAACCGCCGTTTTCTCCCAGCTTTTGCCGGAGTGTACGGATATGCATATCCAGAGTCCTGGTTTCCCCATCGTAGTCATACCCCCAGATATGGTTCAAAAGCTCATCTCTGGTGACGACCTTATTATGGTTCTCCATCAAATACTGTAAAAGTTCAAACTCCTTTAGCGTCAGTTCAACCTTGACGCCGTCACAATGGACCTCTCTTGTCTTTTTATTTAAGCTTAAGCAATATTGATTCAGCTCGTTTGAGTCAGCCTGTCCTCTGGTGCTGCGCCGCAAAAGACTTCGGATCCTGGCGGCCAGCTCCATGACTCCAAAGGGCTTTGTCATATAGTCGTCGGCTCCGCCGTCAAGTCCTGCCACCTTATCAAACTCTCTGTCTTTCGCGGTCAGAATAAGAATTGGAATATCCTTTAAAGACTCATTTTTCCGAATTCTGCGAATGGCTGTCAGCCCGTCCATACCGGGAAGCATCAGATCAAACACAGCCAGGGCCGGCTTGTCTGACTCAATATGCCTTAAGGCTTCCTCCGCCATCTCAAAAGCAGATACTTCATAGCCAAAACCTTCCAGGGCAATTTTAATTAAGTCCCTGATGTTGTCATCGTCTTCAATTACATAGATACGCTCCATACATTCTCCTTTCCACATTCCTGTCCGCAGGGCGTTCCCTTTTCTGTTACATTTCATCCCTCACGTAACCTGCAATATTATGAGCATGGTCAGAAATACGTTCCAGGTTGCTTAAGGCATCTAAAAAGATGACTCCGTTTTCCGGCTTACAGGTTTGCGCGGATAAGCGTTCGATATGACGTTCTCTTAATTCCTCTTCCAGGCTGTCCACACGTTCCTCACTTTGGATCACTGCACGGACCTCTGACATGTCTCCGGTCTCCCTGGCCTTTATGGCATGCTCCAGAGAGGAACGTACCTCCTTAAGCATTTCCTTGATTTCATTTTCAGCATCCTTTGAAAAAATAATGTTCCGGTTGGCTTTTTCCATTGCCAGTTCGGATAAGTTCTCACAGTGATCGCTGACCCGCTCAAAATCGCTGATCGTATAAAATAAGTTTTTTAACCAGAAGATGCTGCTCCTCGTTTAAGGACTGGTTATTGATTTTTATCAGATAATCTGTGAGCATCTTTTCATAATCATTGATCTTCTGTTCCATTTTTTTCCACAAGCTTTGCCTCTGCCCTGTTGTTGCCAAGAAGAGCGGCAGCCGCTAAGTCTAAGTTTTCCATGGCGGCATTTCCCATGCTCACAACTTCATGGTTTACATTTTCAATGGCAAAGGAAGGAGTCTCTAAAATTCTCTCATCCAGATGGCGCTTCATCTGGGTATCAGGATCCATTGGAGCTTCCTTTTTATTCTCCCGCACAAAGAAGCCTGAGGCCTTTACCAGAAGCCCGGCAAAGGGGAATAAAATAATGGTATTGCTCACATTAAATATGGTATGGAAGATGGATATTCCCACACTGCTGATTCGTGAAGCCGCAAAAACCGGATTCAGCTTAAACACTACAAACATGATACAGCCGAAAATAACAGCACCGACCACATTAAAAAGAAGATGAATGACAGCGGCGCGTTTAGCCGTTTTGTTAGCTCCCACACTGGAAAGCAGAGCGGTTACACAGGTACCGATATTCTGCCCTAAGGTGATAAAAATTGCTGACTGCCAGTTTACGATTCCGTTGAGAGCCAGAGTCTGCAAAATTCCTACGGATGCCGAGGAGCTTTGGATGATGCCGGTAACAACAAGTCCTGCTAATATTCCAAGGAGTGGATTTCTTCCCATAATGGAAAATGCCTGGCTGAAAATAGGGGCGTTCCTGTAAGGAGTGATGGAATCTGACATGAAGGTAAGCCCAATAAACAGCACACCAAAGCCTACCAGGATCTCACCGATCTGCTTTTTCTTTCCGCTTCCGGTAAAAAGGCTTAAAACAGCGCCCACGCCTACCAGGGCCGGAGCAAAAAACTCGGGCTTCATCATCTCTCCCCATTCACTCATGGACACGATCCAGCTGGTAACGGTTGTTCCGATGTTGGCACCCATAATGATGCCAACGGCCTGCTCCAGATTGATGATCCCGGCATTTACAAATCCTACCACCATGACTGTGGTGGCTGAGCTGCTCTGGATGATGGCGGTAATTCCGGTTCCCAAAAGCACACCCATGAGCCTGTTGCTGGTCAGGACCCCTAAAAGCTGCTGCATTTTATGGCCTGCTGATTTTTGAAGCCCATCGGCCATGGCGTCCATTCCATAGAGGAACATCCCCAGCCCTCCAATGAATTTAAATAACATTTGTATTTCTGTGATTGACATAGCATCCTCCATTTTTTCATGATAGTACATTATTGTAAACACTATATCAAGTCTATGTAAAAAAATATGCACGTAAATGTAAAATTTATGTAAATTTATGTCTTAATGTAAAATTTCTTTATAAACCCGAAGGACATTCCCATAAAAGACTGCCTCAATTTCCCTTTCTGAAAATCCCTCTTTTTTCATATAAGCTTCCAAAAGGGGTAAGTCTTCCGGGGATTTAAGCTCTAAATTTCCCCCGATTCCGTCAAAATCCGATCCAAGGCCAATGCACTGGATGCCTCCCACCTTTTTATATGCTTCATATGGGAAACCATATCTTCCACCCTGCTTAAGGCTCCTTCTCCTTTTTTCCAGTCATGAAGAAAATCGGCGCAATAATTGATTCCGGTGACGCCGCCCCGTTCTGAAAGTTTTTTTATCATATCATCCGTTAAGTTCCTGGGATTAGAGGCAATGGCCCTGGCATTGGAATGGCTGGCCACAAACGGCTTTTCCGTATACCGGAACACGTCTTCTATCCCGGCATCTGACAAATGGGACACATCAATGACGATTCCCAGCCTTTCCATCTCCCGAACAAATTCAATTCCCTTTTCCGTAAGTCCATGCTCCGTTTCCGGTTCAAAAAAGGCCTCTCCGTTTTCCTCCCAGATCCGGTTGGGATGTGCCAGTTCATTTTTATAGTTCCAGGTAAGGGTCGCCATACGGACACCCAGCCGGTAAAAATTCCTTAAGAACGCCGGTTCTCCCTGCATACGCCTCCTTCCTCTATGGTCAGCATGGCAGACATTCTCCCATTTTTCCGGTTTTCTTCAATGTCCCTGTAGCTTTTTACAATACCAATGATATCCTCATATTTTTCCAGTTCAATATAAAAGAGATCAACAAGCTTCATACAATATTCAAAAGGATGTTCCTGCCTGGCGAGATTTGTAAACAAGGCAAAGTTCTGTAAGCAGTAATCCCCTTTTTCATGCGCTCCAAATCAATATGACAGTCATTTTTTAAGATGGAAAAGACCTTTCCTTCTTCTTTCCGGTAAAAAAAAGCTCTGAAATGGTATCACAGTGCATATCAACAACCTTCATAATTCTTCCCTTTCTCATGATCCACTAATTTACTCTACGCAAAAGGAGCAGCCCAAAAATGAGCTACTCCTTTGGTAACTATGCAAATAGTATCACCAATATGATATATTTGCAAGAAAATGTTGGTTTTTTACTCGCTGCGCAGAGCGTCAATAGGGTTTAAATCCGCAGCTCTTCTGGCAGGCATATAGCCGAACAAAAGGCCGATTCCAACGGATACACTGAAGGACACTATGACAGCACCCGGTGTTGGGGTGGCATTTATCCCCATGGCAGTTCCAATGACTGTGGTTGCCGCAGAGCCTACCAGGATCCCCACTACCCCGCCAAGAGAGCTGGTGACTGCGGCTTCTATAACAAACTGCTGCATGATGTTGTGCTTTTTTTGCTCCCAGCGCCTTCCTGATCCCGATTTCCCTGGTGCGTTCCGTTACCGACACCAGCATGATGTTCATGACTCCCACTCCTGCAACCAAAAGAGAGATCCCGGCGATTCCGCCAAGCATCATGGACATCATGGAAATCATGGAATTTAAGGAATCTAAAAGTTCACTCATGGCAGTAATCCGGTATAAGTCCTCATCCTTGAAGGTCCCATAAAGAAAGGTGTTAATGGCCTCCTTGGCCTCTGTGGTATGGTCCATATCAGCGGTGGCAAAGACATAGCTGTTTATATCAGCAGTGTTGTTCATCTTGGCTGCACTGCTGTAGGGAAGGTACAATACGTCGTCCGAACCACCAGCCTTAAGCTCCGCCTCATCCTGTCTGGAAACCACGCCAACGATCCTGTAGGCAGACCCGTTTATTTTTATGGACTGGCCAATGGCTTTTTCTGCTCCTCCGTATAATTCCCAGGCCACATAATAGCCTGCAACACAAACTTTTTGTCTGGATAGGATATCAGAATACTGGAGGAACCGTCCTGAATCCAGGGTCTGATCTTTCATTTCCAAATATTCCTCGCTGACACCGGATATTGAAGTATTGGTCAGTGATTCCGTTCCGTTTTTTTAAGGTAGAGGATAAGGAAACCTTTGGCGTCATCTGAGAAAAAAGATTCCTGTTGTCTTCATAAAATTCATACATCTGATCCACGGTTATGGACCTGGATGAAAGATTGGTTACATTTACATTGATCTGGTTTGTGCCCATGCTGGCGAACCGTTCCGTCATATAGGACATTTGTCCGTTTACAAGGCTTACCAAAATAATGACCGAGGCCACGCCGATAATGATTCCAAGCATGGTGAGAAAGGAACGCATCTTATTGCTCCAGATGCTCTTTAAAGCCATTTTAAAGGATTGCAGAATATTCATTTACGTCTCCATCGAAATTAATCTTACCATCGTGTACCCGGATCACCCGCCTGGCTTCCCGCGCAATGGCGCTGTCATGGGTGATCATGACAATGGTATTCCCTTCATCGTTCAGCTTTTTCAAGAAATTAAGGACTTCCCGGCTGGTTTTTGAGTCCAGGGCTCCCGTAGGTTCATCAGCCAGAATAAGAGAGGGATCTCCTGCCAGCGCCCTTGCAATGGAAGCTCTCTGCTGCTGGCCTCCGGAAAGCTGATTGGGATAATTTTTCCACTTTTCCGCCAGACCTACCCGTTCCAGAGAGGCCATAGCCCGTTTGTTCCGTTCATTGGCCCCTGCCCCTGCATATAACAGGGGCAGTTCCACATTTTCAAGAAGGTTCAGTCTGGGAAGCAGATTATACTGCTGGAAGATAAAGCCGATCATCTTATTCCGTATCCCTGCCAGCTGGTTATCCGACATCCTGCCTACATCCTCACCGCCCAGAAGATATGCTCCTGAGGTGGGAACATCCAGTGCACCTATGATATTCATGAGCGTGGATTTTCCGCTTCCCGACTTTCCAACAATCGCCACGAATTCCCCGCGGCAAATGGTTAAGGATACTCCGTTGTTTGCACAGACCTCTTCCTCGCCCATTTGATACACTTTATAAATATCCTTTAATTCAATCAAGGTATTTTCCACGCTTTACAACCTCCTTGTGGTTATCAGGGCTTGAAACTGCCGTTGCCTGTACTCCGGCTTCCACCACCGTAACCGCTGCCATTGCCTATGCTTCGGTTTCCACCGCCGGAACCGCCTGGGGATACATTTATACCGCCCATGCCTCCCGGTATCACAATACTAGGTGAGTTGCTTACAGTTGACTGCGCAACGTAAACCTCCTGGTTCTCTTCCAGTCCGCCGGTGATTTCCACATAGTCATCATTGATCAGGCCTGTGGTAACTTCTACGGCCCTAAAGCCTGCAGGAATGTTCCCCTTTGCCTCTTTTACTGTTTCATCCTTTACATAAACCTGATTTCCCCGCATCAGCGCATCAGCCGGTATTGCAAGGACATCGGTGGCTTTATCCAGTATGATCACTCCGTCTACGTTCATCCCGGGGAGAAGCTCATCCATGCCGTCATTTAAGGTGACAGTAACCGGATAAGTGGTAACGCCGTTGGAGGCAGAGCTTTCCAGGCTTACATTTGTAACTGTGCCGGAAAAGGTTTTACCGGCCACGGCATCTGCCGTAATGATTACCTCCTGGCCTACTTTAACGGACTTGACATCCAATTCATCCACAGACATTTTAAAGGTATAGCCGGACATATCGTATATAACTGCCAGGGTTGTGCTTCCGCTGGAGCTTTTCGTGATCTTATCTCCTGCCTTCACGGTTTTTGTAATGATCTTTCCGGATATGGGAGCAGTGATGGTGTAATTATCATACGTATTCTGGGTGCTCTCCAGCTTGCTTTTTGCTCCTTCTAAAGTTTCCTGGGCCTTTTCCAGGGTATCTTTATAAGTGCGAAGCAGCTTATCCGCGGACTTGCTTTCCATTGTAAAAAGCGGAGTGCCCTTTGTTACATAGTCACCTTCATGAACCAGCAGGGTTCCCACCTCCACACCGGAAGATAAGTCCGTTTTCATGGTCGTCTCAAGTTTCGGCTCAAAGGTTGCTTCCATACTGCACACATAATCGCCAACCGCAGCCGTAGCCGGGGTTTCCGTGGTAAGACCGCCTGGATTTGTCACTTCAAAGGTAACATAACGGACGATGCGTCCGCCTGTTAAGGTTACATCCATATTGCTGACGGAAGTGACCACGCCCTGGACTTCTTCTCCCGTATCAGTAAGAGTCAAAACCGCCTCCTGTCCTGCCGTTATCTGGGAGGCCTCCCCGGATAAGAACGGAAGCTTGATCTTCATGGTCTTATCATCGTAGACGGAAGCAATCTCCGTATTGTTTCCCACCTTATCACCTTCCTTAATGGAAAGAGATTTTATGTACCCGCTCTCAGTGGATTTATAGGTGTTTCCGCTGTAATCACCTAAGGCAGAATTATAATCATCCAATGCGGCTTCATAATTTTCCTGGGCTCTTGACAGGGAGTTGTTTACAGATGTCATCTCTGATTCCATGGATGAGGTGTCGATCTGATAGAGGATCTGTCCCTTTTCCACCTCATCTCCCTCTTCAAAGTCCGCTGCAATGACTTCTCCTTCAACCAAAGAGGTTATGTCATAGGTATTCTGGGGAGAAATGGTTCCGGAGGAGGATAGCTCAGAAACGATATCCTGCTTTGCTGCCTTTGCAGTTCTTATGCTTTTTTTCAGCAGCTGATGCTGCCTTTGATTTTTTTAAGCCCGCGGCCACCATGACTCCTGCCAGCACCGCAAGGATTATGATCAGAAAAACCAAAACTTTTTTTTCCCTTTATCCGGCCTTTTCTTTTTTTCTTTTGAATATAATTTCTGAATGATTTTTTTCATTCTGGCTTCTCCTGTTAATCTTCTATTCTATATAATCAATGACAGTCCGGGTTTCATTTCCTTCCTTGTCTACAGACAGAGTATAGACCAGATTCACGGTATCTCCTACCCGTAAGTCCCCATAGGAAGAAAATGCAAACTTCATCTCCGTGCTGGTAAGCTCGTAGGTGTTGCCGTCATCCAGTATGATTGCTCCCGGCGTCATTAAATCCGCAGAATCATAGACCACGTTGGTAATTTCTCCAAATACAGCGGAACGTCCGTTTTCATTTTCATTTCCAACGGTGTAAAGCCACACGGTTTTAGAAATAGTATGATAATATACCAGGACCCCCTCCGAGCTTTCCAGGGAAACATCAATTGCATCACTGGAATTTGTAACAGGCTCTCCATCAAGGTAAATATTGGCATCACTAAGCTTAAAGGGCAGAATGGAGTTGAGTCTGCTCTTGCTTTTGGCAATTTTCGGTCCCTTGATGCTATTGTCCACCATTGTAAACGGATCGATCTCACCGTCACTTGTCAATTCGCAGTTTAAGCTTTTTCCAAACATGGTTCCAGACTTTGTATCTGTTTTTAACAAATTATAAAACAGGTTGATGCAATCCGATTTATTTAAGATTTCCAAAGCCTCTTTATTCAGATTCTCATCTAATTCCAGAAAATGATATTTAGAAAGCCTGGAACCGGACTGGTCACCGGTAAAATCAGAATTTACATATCCTAAAAGTCCCAGGACTCCTTTTACTGCCTCCTGAAGTGTTATGGATTCATCTGGTTTAAAATTTCCGCCCAGATATCCGTTCATCCACCCCTGTTCCGCTGCAATCCGGATCTGGGCCGCATATTCATGGTTTCTTGGCACATCGGCAAATACGGAAGTGTTGCTGGTTTTGCCGGCCGTGCTTCGATAGGAAGAAGCATTTACCAGCATACTGGCAAATTCCCCCCGTGTCACTGACAGATCCGGATTCCCAACACTCATGATCCCCGAGACTCCGATTACCTTTTTCCTTAAATCAAAATTACTTGATGCCTCCGTTATCATAGGACTGACTGCCGTCGCCGCAACTGCAAAAGCCAGGGAAGCCGCTATTCTCTGTCTGTTCATCCAGTTTCTCCTCTCATTATTCAAATCTGAAGTTTATTTTAACAGGCTCTTATGTCGGTTTTGTGATAGTAAGCTGAAATTAACCTGAAACTTGGCATTTTCCTTAAAATATCTGGAATCCCTTAACCAAAGCAGTCTTTTACCATGAGATTTCAGCTTATTTTAAGCTTAATCCATTATGATTAACACAACTAAGAAAAACAGGCTTTGGGGGTATTTCTTAGTTGCTTCATAAGCATTCTCAACTTATAATAAATGTCAACAGGTTCATAATATAGGTTATTGGAACTTGCAACGCAAGTGAAGATAAAAGGGGCGCTCTATGCCCCGTTCATCCGATTATGAAAACATCTTTTTTTTCATAATAACAGATATAGGAGAATCTAACCATGAAGGTATTGATTGTAGAAGACGAAGTAAGACTGGCCGATGCTTTGGGACAGATTATGAAGGAACAGCATTACCAGGCTGATATTGTGTATAATGGAACTGACGGCTTATCCTGCGGCCTTTCCGGGGAATATGACGTCATTGTTTTAGATGTAATGCTTCCGGGACAAAACGGCTTTCAAGTGGTAAAAAAGCTGAGAGAGGCCCGCATACAGACTCCTGTACTCATGCTGACCGCACGGGATGACATTCAGGATAAGGTGACCGGACTTGACCGGGGGCTGATGACTATATGACCAAGCCATTTGTTCCTGAAGAGCTGTTAGCCCGCATCCGGGCGCTCTCCCGCCGTCAGGGAGAAGTGATCGTAGAAGAAATGAAATTCGGAGACTTAACCCTTAGTTTGTCTGCCAATGATTTATGCTGCGGCTCCAAATCCATTCATCTTGGATATAAGGAATTTGAGGTGTTAAAAATTCTTATGGGCAATTCCGGCAGAATCGTTTCAAAGGAAGCCCTCATCTCAAGGGTATGGGGCAGTGAATCTGACGCAGAGGATAACAATGTGGAGGCTTATATTTCCTTTTTACGAAAAAAACTGCATTTTGTAGGATCAAAGGTAGAAATCAGCACCCTTCGCAAGGTCGGATACCGCCTGGAGGAAAGGTTATGATAAAAAAATTAAGAAGAAGATTTGTTTTGGTCAACATGGCTTTTGTGATAAGCATTCTCTCCGCTGTTCTTGGCATGTTTTACTACACCAGCTTTAAGCGCATGGAACGGCAGACCGTCATGGCTCTTTATCAGGCTGTAGACCGAAACCTGCCGGACCGGCTGCCGGATAAAGTGGAATTTGGCCGCAGGCCTCCAAAAAATCTGCCGTCTCTTGTCCCGTCTTTTGTGGTGACCTTAAACAACCGCAACTCCATAGAAAATATAAGGGAAATGAACATAACCGTTACCAAGGATCAGGCTTCCGCTCTGGTGGAGCTGGCAAAGGCTGATGGTTCTCTCCAGGGGGAGCTTAAGGATTATTCCCTACGTTACCTTAAGGTTCCCTTCCCGGAGGCACGAAAATAGTATTTGCAGACCAAAGATATGAACGGAATAATTTAAAGATCCTGCTTGTCAATTGTCTGCTTGTCTTTCTTGTGGCGGTCTTTCTTTTTTTGATCCTGAGTATTTTCCTTTCCCGTCTGGCTTTAAGGCCTGTGGAAAATGCATGGCGGATGCAAAACCAGTTCATTGCCGATGCATCCCACGAACTAAAGACACCTCTTACTGTAATCCTGGCCAATTTGCAGATCCTTTCCCATCATAGGGAATGCACCATCATGGACCAGCAGAAATGGCTGGACAATACAAAAGAGGAGGCAGAACGCATGAAACAGCTTGTGGAAGAGCTGCTCTTTCTGGCCCGGTCCGATACTGGAGCCGTCCAGGCCTCCCAGGCAGCAAAGGCTGCCCTGGATTTTAGTGACATCGTATTAAACGGAGTCCTGCTTTTTGAATCCATTGCCTTTGAAAATAAGGTGAAGCTGGAAAATGAGATCGGCCAAGGTATTATCCTGGACGGCTGGGAAGCCCAGCTAAAGCAGGTAATCACCATTCTCTTAGACAATGCCTGCAAATACGCAGGAAAAAAACGGGTCCGTATCTGTCCGCCTAAAGAAATCTTCCCATAATGCGGTCCTGACCGTTCAAAATACGGGGGCTCCTATACCTGAAAAAGACCAGGCCCATGTTTTTGAACGGTTTTACCGGACAGATGAATCAAGAGTCCGCAAGGAAGGAGGCTATGGACTTGGCCTTTCCATTGCAAAGACCATTATTGACCACCATAAGGGAAAAATCAGCCTGACCAGCAGCCTCGAAACAGGAACCGTTTTTACTGTTAGCCTCCCCCTATCTTCCCGGCAGCATTTAAACAAAACTTAGAAAAGGGAGCAATTGGGGTTTTTCACCCAATTGCTCCCTTTAATTATTTATTTGGAAATTGTAACTCCATGATCCTCAATCCTCTTTCTGATATTAAGCATCCTTTCATCGGTCTGTGCGATCACATCCGCGCATTCCCGCAGTTCTTCACTGATTTCCTGGGAATATTCTTCCACTTCTTTTTTATATTTCAATTGGTGATCCAGGCTGGCCCAGAAATCCATGGCAATGGTACGGATCTGGACCTCTGCCCGCATCCATTTTTTCTGGTCGGAAAAGAACACGGGGATCTCTACGATCATGTGATAGCTGCGGTACCCGTTTTTTTTGGGGTGGCGGATATAATCCTTTATGGCAATGATATGCACATCATCCTGGCGGGCCAGCATATCTGCCACCGCATAAATATCATCAAGGAAGGAGCAGATCACGCGGATTCCTGCAACATCATCCAGATTGTCCATCATGGATTCCAGGGAAACCGGCAGTCCTCTGCGCTGCAGCTTTTCCACAATGCTTATGGGCTTTTTTTACTCTGGATTTAACCATTTCAATGGGATTTCTGGAGTTTCTTACTGACAGCTCGTCATTTAAGACCTCCAGCTTTGTCTTGATCTCCCGAATGGCACAGGTGTACATCATCATAGCTTCCTGAAACTGGTACGCCTGCTTTAAAAGCGGGTCTGGAACCTGAACCAGATTGGGAACATTCACAATGGACTGGTTCAATTCACTATTGGGGTTCATACTAATATTCATTCTTATCCCTCGTAACGTATCATAACGTATATTACTTTAAGCTTTTTCTGCGGCTGAAACTGCCCCTTCAAGCCAGGCTGCCTCTAAATACTCGACCGTACCGCCATCCACTGCGGCAGCGATCCGGGGATCAATGGGGATTTTAGCCAGAACGGTAAGTCCATTTGCTTTGGCCGCTTCATCAACGTGGCTCTCTCCAAACACAGAAATCTTCTTGCCACAGTCCGGGCAAATCAAGTAACTCATGTTCTCAACCAGTCCAAGAATGGGTATATTCATCTTTTTCGCCATATTTACGGCTTTTTCAACAATCATGGTAACCAGCTCCTGAGGAGAAGTCACAATGATAATTCCGTCTACAGGAAGAGACTGAAACACGGTTAAGGGCACATCTCCGGTTCCCGGAGGCATGTCCACGAACATGTAGTCAATTCCATCCCAAAGGCTTCCTGCCAGAACTGCTTGACTGCGCCTGCAATGACAGGACCTCTCCAGATGACCGGATCCGTCTCATGATCCAGGATCAGGTTCGCTGACATCACTTCAATTCCCGTTGCAGTGGTTGCAGGGATCATAAGGCCATTTGGCGTCATGCCCACACCGTAATCCGAAAGGCCAAATGCTTTTGGAATGGATGGGCCGGTGATATCTGCATCCAGAATGGCCGTTTTATAGCCTTTCCCGTTCATGCCTACCGCCATCATGGAAGTTACCAGGGACTTACCTACGCCGCCCTTTCCGCTTACAACGCCGATTACCTTTTTTTACTGTACTGGCAGGGTTAAGGGGCTCTAAAAAGCTTACCTGTTCCTCCCGGCTGCCGCAATTCTCCTTACAGGTATTACAATTATGAGTACAATTTTCTTCACTCATTGGTCATTCCTCCTAATAAATTATAGTCTAATATATGGAAGACGGCCTTCTTTAGGCCATCTGTTTCTATCGAATCCGTAATGTATCCGGCAGCGCCTTTACCTCATCAGAGGCATTTCCCATAGCAATTCCCAGGCCTGCACCGGATATCATGGAAATATCGTTATTGCCGTCACCAATGGCAGTCATCTCATGGGCAGAAAAACCGTAATGCTCTGCCATCTTCATAATCCCGTTCCACTTGCTTCCGCCTGCAGGAATCACATCACAGCCCATCTCGTCATGCCACCGTATGAATTCGCAGCCGCAAAGATGCTTCTTTAACTTCTGCTCCATATCGTATGATACGTAAGGTATTATCTGGTAAATAGGCTGGTTTCTGGCCCGTTCCACATTTAAAACCGGAGGAAGCCTGGTTCCAATATCCATCTGGACCTTTTCCACCGCATGATTCACCATATTGATGTACATCCGGTCCCCTTCCATGAACATGCAGGGAAATGGCTCCTCCTCCAAAAATGCCAAGGTCCGTTCAACTTCATCAGGATCTATGGGCAGATCATAAATGATCCTGTCCCCGCAATAACAATACTGGCCGTTTAACGTCACATAGCCGTCAAAGAGGAGCCCCTCAAGAAGGTCTTCCTGTTCCATTTCAAGCTTATGGCGCCCCGTTGCAATAAACAGAAGGATTCCTGCCCTTCTGGCTTCCATGAGCGCCTCTTTTGCACTGTCAGGAATCCGTTTTGTCTGAAAATCCCGAAGCGTACCATCAATATCAAAAAAAATGGCCTTTATCTTTTTTTCCATTTTCCATCATTCCTTCTTAATCTGATTGTTCTGATCCGGCATTGCCATATCATGCAAACACTTAAGATTATAATATAGCTTATCGGAACTTGCAACGCAAGTTTCGATAAAAATGGCTGCTTCTTAGCCCGTCCATCCGATCATGAAAGAAAGGTTCTGTCTGCGAATTTCATTTAAAAAGGCCTGTGCGGTCATTATTGACGCTACAGGCCTTAAATTTTATTTTGTTCCCGCAGTCTGGGCCTTACGGATTGTTCGAAAGACCCCCATGGTATCCAGCGCTTTTGCCATGGTATAAAAAAATCATGGAGTCAATTGGCCACATGACCAGGTTTTTCAGTGCCCTTACAGGAAGAAGCACCATAAAGCCTTTTCCGTACAGGATAGAAAGACACATGGTATTGAGAATCACGTTGCAGACCAGCATGACCAGAAGCTTGGAAACCAGAACCCTTCTTAAGGTGACGGGTTTTCTGTAATACATACAGCCATACATGATACCTGCCAGAACGGTTACCAGAGTCAGTCCCGGAAAAAATGCGCCTGTAGGCTTTAATAAATATTTAAGCACATCCAGGCTTCCCGAAAACAGGCCTCCTACTACCGGACCAAACAGATATGAAACGATTCCGTTGGGAATGGAAGAAAAACCGATCCGGATGTAATTTCCCATGTTAATGGAAAACATGCCCAAAACAATTGCTACTGCGCCAAACATGGCTGAGGTGGTAATGGTCCTTACAGACTTTAGCTCTCTGTAAGAATCGGTGAACAAAGTAACGAATTTTTTCATAAAAAAATACCTCCTTTGCAGACCTCAAACTACAACCGGAGATAATATGACTATCTTCTGATGCAGCGGGATGCGACCGGCGTACCGCAAGAAAATCTTTTCGTCCGGCTGACAACTCCCTGTTCAGCCGGCACTTAACGCACACGGGTCTACTCTGCGACTATTATATTGTACTTTTGTAACGCCATCAGTATATCACAGATTCTCCGGAAATCAAGTATTTTTTTTTAAAATTCCGCTCCTCTCCACTATAGAGTGAACCAAAACAGCGATCAAAGTACCTAAAACCAGTCCTCCCAGCACATCGGTCGGGAAATGAACAAACAGGTACATCCTGGAAAAACCGATGAGAACCGCCAGGACCAGGGCTGGAGTTCCCCACTTCCGGTTATAAAGCCAGATGCTGACGGCCCCTTCAAAGGAGGCCAGGGTATGGCCGGAGGGAAAAGAATAATCTCCTGGGTTTTTGATCAGAAGGGGAATGCTGTCATCAATCCAACAGGGCCTTGGTCTTGCAATCAGGTTCTTAAGGAACATATTCCCGATTAAAAATCCGGCTGCCAGGGATAAAATAACACAAAGACCCATGATTCTTGTCTTCTTAAAGCACAGGAGAACAGCACCGGTAATGATCCAGAAGATCCCACTGTCTCCCAGACCGGTTATTTCCTTCATAAACACATCCAGCCAGGGAGTATGTATTGATTGTAAAAAAATATAAAATATCAAATTCTATGCCAGCCATTATGCTTTTTTGCTCCTTTTCTATTCATGCTTTTATTATACCTTGCAGCCTTAAATTTGCCAATAAAAAATAAATTATGATAATAAAAACCATTTGACAAGCCATGTATTTAAGTTTAGGATAAACCGTAGTTGAAATTCAGGAAGGAAACGAAGGAGGCTTTGTAATGAAATACATCAGACAATTTACCATTATTCTTTTCATATCTCTGGCAGGAGAAATTATCCATCTGCTTGTTCCCCTTCCGGTGCCCGCAAGTATCTATGGTCTGTTGATCATGCTGATCGGGTTAAGGAAAGATGGATTCCATTGGAGGCGGTTGAGGAGGCCAGCACATTTCTTATAGACATTATGCCATTGATGTTTATTCCGGCGGCCGTCGGACTTTTGGATTCCTGGGGAGTCCTCCGGCCTATTTTAATCCCTTTTCTGGTCATTACCCTGGTTTCCACAGTCATCGTCATGGTGATCACCGGAAAAGTGACCCAGTTTTTCATCGAAAACGACAGCAATAGAAAGGCAGAAAAAGATGAGTAATACAGTAAGTGATTTTTTATTTTTTGGCGTGGTGCTGAGCTTTTAGGCTATGAAGTGGGACTTCGTTTGAAGAAAAGGTTCAAATGGGCTGTCTTCAATCCCCTTTTAATCTCCATTTGTGTTGTTATGGCATTTTTATCCGCATTTCACATTGATTATGAGGTTTACGACAAAAGCGCCAAATACATCAGCTATCTTCTGACTCCAGCCACCATTTGCCTTGCAGTTCCCCTTTACCGCCAGCTGGAACTTCTTAAGAAACACTCTAAGGCCATCATAGCCGGAACCCTGACCGGAGTTCTCACCACAATGAGCAGCGTATTGCTGCTGGCCCTGATCTTTGGTTTAAATCACCAGGAGTATGTAACGTTTTTGCCAAAATCCATTACAACCGCCATTGCAATGGGCATTTCAGAGGAAATGAGAGGATATGTGACCATTACGGTTGCCAGCATCATTATCACCGGCATCCAGGGAAGCATCATTGCGGAGGCCGTATGCAGGGTATTTAAAATCACGGAACATTGCCAAGGGCATTGCCATTGGTGCTGCTTCCCATGCCGTCGGGACCACAAAAGCCATAGAAATGGGAGAAATCGAAGGAGCCATGAGCAGCCTGGCCATTGCAACTTCCGGGCTCTGTACTGTTTTATTTGCTTCTGTTTTCTCGAATTTCTTATAAGAAGTAAGAAGTCAAAGACTTTTTTTGATATCTTAGCTAAAAGCATGAAATTATCTGTTTAAAGGGACAGGTTTTAGGTGTATAATAGATATGAGAAATCCTCTCTCCTTTGTTTTTCAGGATTTTGGATCAATGGCCTTATCACACTAAAAAGATAAGCCGGCTGTTCCTTATCAAAACAGGAAAGGAGGCATTTTGGGGTAAAAGGAAATAAATTTATACAGCCGCAACGGCTGATCATATCTGCCTTATGCGGAGAATTTCTTTATTAAGACATAACGAAGATGGAGGGATGTATATGAAAGATAAAATATTTGGTGTTTTACAACGTGTTGGAAGATCATTTATGCTGCCCATTGCAATTTTGCCGGTGGCAGGGTTGTTTTTAGGGATAGGCGGCTCCTTTACAAATGAGACTATGCTGGAAACCTATGATCTGACCAGGGTCATGGGGCAGGGAACTTTTATTTATGCTTTTCTTACGGTATTAAAAGCCGCAGGGGATATTGTATTCGGAAACCTGCCTTTAATATTTGCAATCGGAGTAGCCATTGGAATGGCTAAGAAAGAAAAGGAAGTAGCTGCACTGGCAGGTGCTATTGCCTTTTTTATCATGCATGCTTCCATTGGAGCCATGATCACCATACACGGCGGTTCTGAAAACATGCTGCCTGGATCAACGGCATCTGTTCTTGGAATCAACTCATTGCAAATGGGTGTATTCGGAGGTATTATCGTAGGCCTTGGTGTGGCTGCCCTGCATAACCGCTATTATAAGATACAGCTGCCCCAGGTCCTGTCCTTTTTCGGAGGAACCCGGTTTGTGCCGATTATTTCTGCTGTAACCTATATGCTGGCAGGTATCCTGATGTTCTATCTCTGGCCTCCGGTTCAGAAGGGGATTTATGCAGTGGGGGATCTGGTAAGAGGCTCCGGATACGGCGGAACCATGTTATACGGCATTATGGAACGGGCCTTGATTCCCTTTGGCCTGCACCATGTGTTCTATCTTCCTTTCTGGCAGACAGGAGTGGGAGGAACTGCAGAAGTCGGTGGCCGAATTGTGGAAGGTGCCCAGAATATTTTCTTCGCGGAATTAGGCACAAAGGGAATCAGCCACTTCAGTGTGTCCGCGACCAGGTTTATGTCCGGCAAGTTCCCCTTAATGATATTTGGCCTTCCAGGTGCTGCCCTTGCAATGTATCATACGGCAAAGCCGGAGAAAAGAAAGCTGGTAGGTGGTCTTTTGCTGTCAGCTGCACTGACTTCCATGCTGACCGGCATTACGGAACCAATTGAATTCACCTTTCTTTTCGTTGCACCGATCCTTTATGGAATCCACTGTGTTTTGGCCGGTGCAGCCTACATGCTGATGCATATGTTAAATGTGGGCGTAGGCATGACCTTTTCAGGCGGTTTTATTGATATGTTCTTATTCGGTATATTACAGGGAAATGCCAAAACCAACTGGATCAACATTGTTTTTGTGGGCATTGTCTACTTTATCGTGTACTATTTCCTGTTTAAGTTCATGATCACAAAATTGAATTTAAAGACCCCTGGCCGTGAAGACGATGACCAGGAAACAAAGCTTTACACCAGAGCCGATTACAATGCTTCCAAAGAATCCAAAGGGGAAGATGCCGGTTCAGGAAAAGATGCAGCTTCAGCCCTTATTGTGAAAGGACTGGGAGGAAGCGTCAATATCAGTGACGTGGATTGCTGCGCTACCAGGCTGCGCATCACAGTACATGACCCTGGTAAGGTTCAGGAAGACTTGCTGAAGCAAAGCGGTGCTGCCGGCGTTGTTAAAAAGGGAAACGGCATCCAGGTAATCTATGGTCCCCGGGTAACTGTCATTAAATCCAATCTGGAAGATTATCTTTTGGATGGAGGACGCAATGAAGAAGATGAGGCAGCCGGTCATGTACCTGACAGCTCTCCTGCCCAAAAGGAAACAGCACAGGAAAAGGCAGCGGCTGAGGAAAAGGCAGTTTTGGAAGAAATCGTATGCTCTCCCATAGAAGGCACCGCAATCCCTCTGGAATCTGTAAGCGACAGCGTGTTCTCTTCCGGAATGCTGGGAAAGGGAATTGCCATTGAACCATCAAAAGGACGTGCCGTAGCTCCTGTAAAGGGAACGGTTTCTGTTGTATTTGATACAAAACACGCCATTGCCGTCACTTCGGAAAACGGAGCAGAGGTTTTGATCCACATAGGACTGGATACCGTCCAGCTTGGAGGAAAGCATTATAAAACTTATGTCCAGGTGGGTGACAAGGTAAATGCCGGCGATTTACTGGTGGAATTTGATATTGACAAGATCAAGGAAGAAGGCTATCCGGTGGTGACGCCGGTGCTCATCACCAATACGGCCAACTACCGGGAGGTGCAGTCTCTTGCCCTTGATGGCGTAAAGGAACAGGATCCGGTATTAAAGCTGGTAAAATAGCAAAATAAAAAAGATTGCCGGAATGACTCAGGCCATAAAACCTGAATCATTCCGGCAATCGCCGTTTTATCTCCCAATTTCCTATAGCAGTCCAAGGATCTCTCCCAGACCAAAGCTTTTATCCGTCCGGAATATTCTCTCCAGGGTATTGAGATTCACATCCGAATGCTCTACCTCTCTGGAAAACCGGTGGGCCAGATGAACAAATTCTTTAAAATCAAGGCGGCCATCATTTCTTTTAAATACCGCCTGAGCCATTTCCTGAATGAGAAGGGTGCTCACTGCGGCAAGCTTTGCCTTTGTGTAGGGGTGTTCGTCATAAACAGCCCCGCAGAAATAAGTAAAGATAAAGTATACCATAAGCTGTTCGCTCCACTGCTCCCATTGACGCTTACGGCCTTCCTCTTCCATTAAATACCGGTGAAAGGCTTTCCTGTTCTCCTCATAGCTTTCTGTACCGGAATCAAACAATATTCTTTTAAGATTTCCCATATATTGGGGCCAGCTCTCATTAAGCACTTCAAGCTTTCCAAACAGAGAAAACCATTTCTTCATCTTTTCATAACGGATCCTGTCTTCCAGCCTGCTGTAAGCCACCTTCTTTTCCACGATCAGAGCTCCGTCCAGCCCCTGATACCGTTTTATCAATTCATCCAGCTCATACAGCTTTTCCTCATTGATCCTCCTTTGCATGTCATGGGAAAACCCCAGTGCCATGGCAATGCGCAGCCGGCAATCTAAGTCCCGGTTCTGCAGGAAGGATAAAATCAGATCCCTTGCATCCATAAGCTTTGTAAATAAAAGGAAATCAAAAGCAGGATAGGACTCCTCTCTCTCATTTTCTTTCGTGAGAAAGCGGACAGGTTCTTCACAGCCAAGAATCAGTTCTGCAGCCTCCTCGCAGGATAAAGATAAGGAGATTTCCCTGACTCCTTCAAATTCTTCTATATGCCTTGGATAATCCCGGCAGGTTTTACAAAGCATTCCCGGGCCGGCCTCCTTATAGATATCGCAAAGATTGTCCTTATTAAGAAACGCACACCGGCCGCCACACTGCTTAAAGGAGCCATTTTTCCAGTCAATCCAATGGTTTAGCCTTCTGCCAAAAGCATCCTTTCGCATTTGGTATCGTCTTTTTGTAAGATCATCGATCATGATGGCCCATCCTGCACAGCAGGTATCCGGGCACTCCCCGGCCACACAACGGAATTTATTATAATAATGAGGTATGGTAAACTGCATAAATAATTGCTCCTGTTTTTGATAACGATTATACCGCATTTAAAAATGGGGTGCAACCCATTTAAGAGTGAACCCCATTTTTAAATCAGATCATCATAATTTTCCAAATGCAAGAAACAAAAACAGTATGCCGCTGAGCCAGGATAAATCCCAGCCCTTTAACGCAGCAAGCTTACGTCCCAGAAACAGGCCGATATACATGACGGCAGTCCCCACAACCAGAGCACAAAGGGCCGTAAGCCCCGGAGGTATCATCAAAAATCCGGATAAAGCCCCGGCGATCAGACTGTCCAGCGACATTGCCAGGGAAAACATTATGGTTTCCTTCCAGGACAGGGACTTGGAATTATCCCAGTCTGCTGCCAAAGGATTTCCGTAAATATTTATGATGATACTCAGACCGGAAATAGAAAATGTCAGATTCTTGTGAACATTCACATGACTGTTAATATATTTTTTTATGGTATAGTCCAGAAGCTTTATCACCCCCAGGAGAAACAGGCAGGAAAATGCCGCCCCCTTTGCAAAACCTTCCGGCACCAATCCGCTGATCACGCTTCCAAATATAAGAGCAGCCCCCAGACAGCCGCTGCAGATCATATTCACTGCAATAACCTTTCCGCAGGAAATCTTCAGACGGTTTGCCCCATAAGCAATGCTGGCAACAAAGGTGTCGGTGCTAAGTGCCAGCACAAGAATTAATATATCACGCATATCCCGGAATCTTACCTTTTTATTTTAATATATTCATTCAAGTCCTGTTTGGGACCCCGAAGGCAGCCGGATTTTTAAACCTCATTCAAGTACAAAAAGCAGGGACAATGATATGCCCCTGCTTTTTGCCTGTTTATTACTGGCAAAGCTTCTTAAATTCATCTGCAACAAACTGTACCTGAGGTCCTACAATAACCTGTACGCTGGTCTTGCCTGGCCTGATAATGCCGGCAACACCTGAGGATTTGATCTTCTTTTCATCTACAAGAGTATAATCCTTGATCTCCAGTCTTAATCTTGTAATGCAGTTATCAATGCTGGTGATATTATCCTTACCGCCAAGTCCTTCCAGAATAACGGCGGCAACAGCGGTATAGTTGTTATTGGAAAGAGTGATTGTGTTTTCATCCAGATCATCATCTTCCCGTCCTGGAGTCTTAAAGTTAAATATTTTAATTGCAAGGCGGAATACCACGTAGTAAACAGCCGCATAAACAAGGCCCAACGGATAATAAGCAACGGATTTACAGCCATAGGCGCCTTAAAGCTCAAGAACCAGTCAACGAAACCTGCACTGAAGTTAAAGCCTGCACGTACGGGAAGCAGGGAGCAGATCGCTAAGGAAATACCGGTTAAAAGTGCATGGATCAAATAAAGACCTGGAGCAAGGAACATGAAAGCAAATTCCAGAGGCTCTGTTACGCCTGTAAAGAAGGAACATACTGCTGCTGCAAGCAATAAACCATATGCATTTTTCTTTTTACCAGGCTTTGCGGTATGATACATAGCCAAAGCTGCGGCTGGAAGACCGAACATCATAACCGGGAAAAAGCCTGTCATGTACTGACCTGTCTGGCCCAGAACACCATTTCCTGACCAGAAATTACCAAGGTCGTTCACTCCTGCAACGTCAAACCAGAATACGGAGTTCAGTGCGTGATGGAGACCTACCGGAATCAGAAGACGGTTGAAGAAACCATAGATACCGGCTCCAATAGCGCCCAGTCCCAGGATGCCTTTACCAAATGTAACCAATCCGGTATATACAATCGGCCATATGAAGAACAAAACAAGGCAGGCTACCAAAGAAACGAGAGCAGTGACAATTGCAACAGACCGTTTGCCGCTGAAGAATGCCAGCGCATCCGGAAGCTTGGTATTCTTAAACTTATTATAGCAGCTGGAACCGATAATACCGGATAAGATACCGATAAACTGGTTTCCAATCTTGCTAAAAGCAGGATTTACTTCGCTTACATCAATTCCTTTCAGCATGGCAACCACTCCAGGCGAAAGAATCGTCTGGATCATCAGCCAGGAAACAATGGCAGCCAGAGCCGAAGTACCCTCATGGTCATCTGCCATACCAACGCCGATACCAATAGCAAACAGAATTGCCATGTTATCAATGATGGCCCCCCTGCCTTGATTAAAAAGGCAGCAATGGCACTGTTTGCGCCCCAGTCGGGGTCGATCCAGTAACCAATCCCCATCAGGATGCCTGCCGCAGGCAAACATGCCACCGGAAGCATCAATGACTTACCTAGTTTTTGCAAATACTTCATCATAATAAAGAAACCCCTTTCTTTTTGTCCTACCGGACATTTTTTATCCATTCCTGCTGCCAAGCAGGCTCAGATCACATTTCTTCCAAAACGGTGCGAAGCGCAGTTATGGCCGCCTCCTCATCCTCTCCGTCAAACCGGAATCGGATGATGCTGCCTCTTTTGGCTCCAAGCCCCATGATTGCCAAAAGGCTTTTACAATCCGCTTTGTCTGATTCCCACTGGGCTTCTATGCTGCATGAATACTTCCTGGCTTCCATGAAGATCACGGAAGCCGGCCTGGCATGAAGTCCCAGGGGATCTTTTAATTCATACAAATACTCCCTCATTTTGATACCTACAGTTCGATGATTGGTTCCAGTTCCTTTACCTGCATTCCTGTATGGCATACCATATCCGGATAATTCGGCGTATTGCAAACGATTACCGGCGTAATCACTTCATATCCGGCTTCCTTTATGGCTGCCATGTCAAATTCCAAAAGAAGCTCCCCTGCTTTCACTTTGTCTCCCTGCTTTTTATATGCAGTATAATGCTCCCCTTTTAAATTGACCGTATCAAGCCCTACATGGACAATGATCTCAGCGCCTTCCGGGGTCGTAATGCTGACAGCATGTTTTGTCTCAAACACCACCGTCAGGATTCCGTCGGCCGGAGCCACAATTCTTCCTTTTGCCGGAATAATGGCGACTCCCTTTCCAAGTATCTCCTGGCTGAATGTGGGATCATTCACTTCGCTTAAGGGTACTACCGTTCCTTCAACCGGGGCCAGAATCTTCTCTCTTTCTTTTTCACCGCCTCCTCCGAAAATTTTCTTTAATGAATCAAACATATAGTGATTCTCCTTTCTTCTACAGCCTCATTCTCTTGATGTGAACCGCCAGATATGCGGTTTCTTCTTCCGTTACATCGTGATGGTAGGTTTCCATTATATAATCCTTGATTTTTAAACTGCACCGGTATTCCTCCGGATACATCTGGGATATCAGATGGTTAAATTCACCATTTCCGCTGTTCAACAGCTCCTTTGTAACGATTCTTTGTGCCAGAAATCTTAAATGGGTAACAAACCGCTGATAGTTTAAGGACATTTCATCAGGCTCCATTGAAAAATAATCTTTCACTATCCCTACAGTATTCTGAATCAGGTTCGTGATATCAATGGTATCGCGCATGGCGGTATTGAATTCCGCATTGACGATATGAAACGCAATGAACCCTGCCTCATCAACAGGAAGGGATATCCCTATCCTGCGGTCAATTAATGCTATGGCATATTCACCGATCAAGTACTCCTCTTTGTAAAAGGTCTTTATCTCATTAAGCAGAGGGTTTGAGAATTTCATTTTCTGCTTAAATCGGTGAATGGCAAAATTGATGTGATCTGTCAGCGTTATGTATATGTTTTGATTAAGAGTCCTGTTTAATACGCTTTTTGCGTAATTTATGATTTCCGCAGAAACCTGGATGTGCTCAAGTGGAAGGTTCACCAGCAATTCTTTAAATTTGTCAACATTGTTCTGGCTGTCCAGACGGAATACCTTTTCAACTGCGCCTTCCGGGATTTCCTTCCCCGGCTTCATGCCGAATCCGATCCCCCTGCCCATGACTATGATCTCTTTTCCGTCCGGCTCCAGCGCACTGACAATATTGTTATTGATTATTTTGTCAATTTTCATACAATGTCCCATCCTATAAAATAAAAAACCAACTTTAATCACGAAAAAAGAAATTTCATTTTCCATGATCAAAATTGGTTTTGCCTGCTTTCCAGTAACAATCCACTTAATATCCTTATTTGAACTATACCAGTTTTTTTTCTAAAAAGTCAATGAAATTTTATTTCATTTTACATATTTTTTATAATTTCATTGTTAGATACTATTTTTTCTAAGTTCGTCTCTCAGCCGCTCCAAAGCTTTTTTTTCCAGCCGGGATACGTAGGACCTGGATATTCCCATTACATCCGCTATCTCCCGCTGCGTATATTCCTTTCCTCCATGCAGCCCGTACCGCATTCTGATTATGGTTTTTTCATTTTCCTTAAGGCAGCTGTCAAAGGCCTCATACAGCTCCTTAATATCCTGTTTTAAAATAATGGTTTCCAATGTCTCCTTATTTTCCATTTCAATGACATCTACCAGACTCACAGTCTCTCCATCCTTGTCTACGCCGATGGGTTCAAATAGAGAAACCTCTTTTGAATATTTCTTATTTGCACGAAGAAGCATGAGGATTTCATTTGCTATAGTCACCTTGCGGCTCCGGCAATTCAGGCTCCTTGGAGCCAAATAAGTACAGATGGACATTCTCCCCATCCCATATGACCTTATCTACAAAAGTGCGGACCGCCGCACGCTTTTGCTGGACATCCATGAGATCGATTACATTCTGAAAGGAAGAAAGGGTCTGCTTAATCAGCTGAAGCTCCTGACCGGAAAGCTGCTGATTTCCCGGGTCAAGGGAAAGTTCCCGCAGCCGTTTCTCTATTTCTCCTTTTCTTTTATGGAGTCCGTCAATCTGCTGAATGATATATTCCTCCGCCCCGGTACCTCCGGCTTTTCCAAGGGAAGCCACCAATCCGGCTATCTCCCTTCGGTATTCTTACGTTCCTCCTTTAAACGGGATATATCCCATTCCACTTCCTGCCTGCTCTCTTCCACTTCTTTTTTTTGCTACGGCACAGCTGCTTTTGAAATTCACCAGTATCCTCAGATATTTTTTTGGATTTCCTCCAGTACCATCTGATCCAGCATATTTCCATTTACATTCTTCATCCCGCAGCATTTCATACGGCTTTTTTTCCTTCATGGTGCATAAATAGGAATAGATCTGCTCTCCCTTGTCATTGTACCGGCCGGACAGCTTTGGCCGCATGTAATCGCCGCAGCCGCCGCAAAAGAGAATTCCGGACAACAATGCCACATTGCTGCGGGGCTTCCGGTAATTTTTTTGACTTATTTTGGTCCAACAGCTGCTGAACATTGACCCACATGGAACCTGAAACAACTCCCTTATGCTTTCCAACCGCCACGATCCACTCTTCCATATCTTTCATCTCGTGGGTTTTTCCTGCCCTTTGAAGAGTGCGGTTATATGCTATCACTCCGTGGCTTCCGTCAAAAACTTCTTTTTCTGCAAACAGATCCACCTTTTTTTTTCGCAAATATTCATAGGCTTCCTGATCTGCAATCATATAGACCGGATTGGTCAGTATTCCCTTTATTGCAAAACGGCTGAACAGGCGGCCGTATTTTGTCCTGTGGCCATTTTGGAGCAAATAGGTTTCCGTCTGGGTCAGTGATCCGGTTTCTAAGAATTTCTCGTAAATCAGCTTGACCAGCTTTGCTTCTTCCGGAATCAGCTTAAGCTTAAAGGCCTTTTTCACCTTGCCGTCTATAGTCACAGAGGACACGCTCTCCGACGTATAACCCGTAGGAGTATTTCCGCCCAGCCATCTTCCACTTTTGGAAAGCTCAAGCATGTTATCCCGGATTCGTTCCGCTATTGTCTCTCTCTCCAGCTGGGAAAAAACAGAAGCAATGTACATCATGGCCCGCCCCATGGGGGAGGAGGTGTCAAATTGCTCTTTTATGGAGATAAAGGAAATATGAAGCTCATTCAGCTCTTCAATCAGATTTGCAAAATCACCAATATTACGGCTTATCCGGTCAAGACGGTAGCATACCACCGCTGTAAATTTCTTCTTTTTTGCCTCCTGCATCATGACTTTAAACTGAGGCCGCTCCAGGTTTCCTCCGGAAAACCCCTCATCCTCATATACGCAGGCGCTGTCAGCGAAACACGCTCCATAATGTGCAGAAATGTATTGCCTGCACAGCTCGATCTGGTTACCGATGCTTTCTCCCTTTCCGGTAAATTTTGACTTTCTTGAATAAATCGCAAACCGCTCTTTCCCGGGTTCCACCCAAACCTTCCTCCTTACTAAGCAAACGCCTGATTCTGCCTCTTATTCCCAAACATACGGGACATGGGAAGCATCATACATTATAATAAGAGTCTATATCAGGTCCTTATTATGAATATGATCGTATATCAACCCAAAACAGAAGAAGGCAGAAAAGAATTGGGAAAAAAATCCGCCATCCTGCACAGCCAGGCTGTCCTTCAATATATCCAGCAGCTTCCCTGCCCCAATGATCAAAAACAGGTTCTTATAGAAGAGCTTCACACAACCTGAATTGTATTCACATGCTTCCCGTCTGAGTAAACATGAGTGGCGCAGGACACGCAGGGATCAAAAGACCGTATGATCCTGCCGATTTCCACAGGCGCTGTTACATCTTTTACAGGCGACCCGATCAGGGCCTGTTCCCCTGTTCCATTCATCCCATTTGTTTGTGTTGACAAATTCCACGCAGACGGGGTTATAATCTGGTAAAAGGCTATTACACTGTTTTCAATATACAGCCAATGGCCAAGAGCCCCCCGTGTCGTATCCACCAGTCCCTTTCCCGATGCCTGAACAGGAATCGTATATTCCTTCTGCATGGATACTCCGGGAGTCAGATTATCTATAAGAGTCTGCATAATTTCCACTATTTTCTTAGCTTCCAGCACTCTTGCAATGGTCCGGTCCATGGCAGAGATCCCATTTTTGTATTCACCGGAGAGCCACTGTCTTGCTAACGGCCCTACCTCAAAGGGAATATTATTGTATCTGGGCGCTTTTATCCAGGAATATGCCTGGGGCTTATTTTTATCCGGTTCATTATTTTCGTTAAACCATGCATATTCATCTTCCTGGGTTATGAGAGCAGGATCAAAGGGAGTTGTCTGGCCATTTGAATAAACAAGAGGGTCCACATAGAGGGTTCCTAAATTCTTATAATTATTAAAGCTCCCATAGGACAATAAGTTGCCGTAGCCTCCGCCCATATGATAGTACTCCGGATAATAGGTTCCGATTGCGTATACGTCAGGCACCATTTTTTCATCAATAAACTTTCCTATGTTATATAGAATGGATTTTATGCTGATGATCTTATCTGCTGAGATCGGCGACGTGATCCCTCCGATGAATATTCCGTGATTATGAGGAGCTTTTCCTCCTAGTATGGCTAACATCTGATGGGCATCCCGGCTGAGCTGAAGGGATTCAAAGTAATCGTTTACCATTTTATCGTTTATGTCCTTTGGAAGCCTGTAATCATTGTGATCCGCCTTAAACAGAGGATAATCCTCAGGAAGCTTTACAAAGTCCGGAAGGGTAAACTGATAAAAATGCCTTAAATGATTTTGCAGGAACTCACATGCATGAAGCAAATCCCTTAGATACCTTCCCTGCTCAGAGGGGACAATGTTCAAGGCTTCTTCCAGGGCAAGGGCAGAAGCCATGGAATGTGCGGTCGAACAGATTCCACAAATGCGCTGCGTAAAATAAACGGCATCAAAAGGGCTTCTTCCCTGAAGCATTTTTTCAAATCCCCGGAACATCAAGCCTCTCATTTTTGCATCCACCACTGATTGCTCTCCGATATCAGCATCAATTTCCATGAAACCGCTGATACGGGTAACAGGATTTATGGTTATTCTTTCTGGCATATTTACTCCCCTCCCATGGTGTCAAAGGTGATAAAAGGCTCCATTGCATCAGGAAATCCAAACTGGGCACAGCCGATACAGGGCGAATCGTCTCCTATGGGCCAGTTGACATGCCCGTTCCATTGGCGGATTGGGCAGTCGGTCTGGGTAATGGGCCCCTTGCAGCCCATCATGTACATACAGGTTTCCTGCCCAAGCTTTGTGGCAAAGATGCCGCTGTCAAAATAAGACCTTCTTGGACATCTGTCATGAATGGTAATGCTGTAAAACATCAGGGGACGGTCCCTGCTATCAAGAGGGGGTTCCCCATATAATATCAGATAAGCCAGAGTGCCCATAAACCAGTCCGGATGACATGGACATCCTGTTAATTTAATCACCTTTTTCTGTAAAACCTCCTGTATTCCCGCACACTGGGTTGGATTTGGCCTTGCTGCCGACACGCCTCCATGTGAAGCGCAGGCTCCCACGGCAATCACATGGGCCGCATTTTCTCCCAGTCTTTTAACCGCCTCGTATCCTGTTATCTCCCTGCCGCCATACCGGCCAATGATGTGGTAAGAACCATTGTCCTTTAATGATACCGCTCCTTCCACAGCCAGGATATAATCACTGCCTATTACATCAAACAGCTGATCCATAGCCTTGTTTCCGGCCTGATTCATCAGGCTGTTGCTGTATATAAAATTGGTCATTTGAGTCAGCAGATACTGAAAATCCGGATTTTGGCCGTTAAGAAGGGAGATGGTATTTCCGGAGCAGCCGTTTAATTCAAGCCAGACAAGATTCCGCTTTTGGCGCACACCGCTTTCGACATCATCCTTCACCCGGTTCACAAGACTTTCCGTTGTTTTCAACCTGCTTTCCTGATAAGGACATTGAAAGTCTGCACAGTCCAAATTTATCACCAGCTTTACTCTGTGGCTAAATAACCGACTATGGGCAATCTGGTTAAAACCATTGCTCCTGGATGGCATGTTGCAAAATCTATTGATAAATTATTTCCAGGATTAAGGCCAAAGTGGCTGTCTCCTCTCCAGACGGAATTATTTGTCACATCATACACCACTCCATTTACCGCAACATAAGCCGGAGCTCCGTTTTTCCCATTATACTGTGATAATTCTTCCAGGGTAAAGTATCTTGGAGGATTATCATTCTGAGTCTGATTTACATAGTTGTTCTGATACGGATATTCTACCTCTTCCATGGCCAGTCGGTTTGACTGGGTGAAATATTTGATATGACTTTCCAGCATGATCACTTCACTGCCCAAATGGTCTAGTACAACGCTATCGTTGTACTGCTTGGAGTGAAGTCTATCTACATCCTCACTAATATGCCTGACGCAGTTCCCGATATAATCCAAAAACAGATTTAATTCCATGAAAAAAACCTCCCAAAATAAAATTCAGAATAATTGTTATATTTTGCCGGATAAAAATCAGGCCTTTCTCATTGGAATTTTTCACCGTCAATACTGTCAATAATCGCAGTAAGTGGTTCTATTTCCTGCTTGTTGACCAATATGTTTGTCCAGTCTCCAATGAGCGTATTCTTTCTTTCAGAAAATTGTTCACGGAGGCTGCCCTCACATATATGGCTGTTTGTATGTACCGTAATTGTCAGATTCAAAATCTTCGCAATAGAATTTTCCCTGCATAAGTCAATAATCGATTCGTATAAATTCTGATTTAGAAAAGTATCATGCATAAGTCACTTCCTCCGATATGATTTTTTTAATTGCGCATTCGATTACTCTGCAGATCTGGGGCAGCTTATCCCTTAAAACAGTGCTTAGCTCCTGGTCAAACCCGATTTCAAATACTTCAATGCCCAGCAGATAACCCTTAAACTGACTGCCATATAGCTTCATGAGTTCCACCATGCTCAAATCATGGTGCATGGAGAACAAAGAAGGCTGTGACATCACATCTTCCAGACGGAACTTATGAATGCTTCCAGGCTCCGCCCCTGAGGAAAATGCATCAAGTATAAAAACAAAGTCATCCTTATCCAGTAAATAAAAGCAGCTTTGAAAATCAGTTTCACCAATGATCACATGAACATCCTGGCATTTCAGACGGTCTTCCAGTATTTCGGCGGCTCTGATTGCTATGGCGTCATCCTTCATAAACCGGTTGCCAATAGCAACTAACTTCACCATGTCCTTGCCTCCTTCTCTAAATTAGTTATTTATCAATATATATGTTGGACATAATCAAATATTCTTTGCCGGGGGAATATTGGCGGAAAGGTTACAAAGCAACAGGAACCGGTGCATGCCCTGCTGTTACAGGCATACACCGGTTCCTTTAATTTTGGCAATTTGGGAGCCGTCATGATAGGATACCATTCTCCACACATTTGGCCGCATAAGTGGCCAGTCTGGAGCCTCTGTCTGGATGAAAGGTATTAACGGCTTTAATAAGTCCAATAGTTCCTACGGAAAGAAGGTCTTCCATATCATAATCCGTATTCTGATATTTTTTTGCCACATGTGCTACCAGGCGCATATTCCGCTCGATGAGTGTGGCTCTCGCCTCCCGATCCCCTTCCTGGTATCGTTCCAGACACTCTCGTTCTTCTCGCGCAGTTAAAGGTTTGGGAAAAGTTTTCAAAGAAAGCCACCTTAAACTTACTTACTCTTATTTTATGCCGCCCCTCTCTCTAAAGTGCTTTTACAAAAAATATAGGCTGGTACTTATTTTCCTTTTTTACCGTAAAACAAGCAATACAGGTCACATTTATCCTGGATTCCCCTTTTGCGCTTAATGATGGAACAGGCGGATTCCGGTAAAAGCCATGGCCATTCCATATTGGTCACAGGTTTCAATAACCTGGTCATCCCGAACCGATCCGCCTGGCTGGGCAACGTACTTCACACCGCTTCTGTAAGCCCGGTCAATGTTATCACCAAATGGAAAAAAAGGCATCAGATCCCAGGGATACGTCTGTCAGCCGGCTAAGCCATGCCCTCTTTTCTTCTGCTGTAAATACAGTTGGTTTTACCCTGAAAATATTTTCCCATCTGCCGTCTTCAATTACATCCATACAATCCTCTCCGATGTAGACGTCAATGGCATTGTCCCGGTCTGCACGGCCAATGCCGTCTACAAAAGAAAGGTTAAGGACTTTAGGCGCCTGACGAAGAAACCAGTTATCCGCCTTATTTCCTGCCAGTCTGGTGCAGTGGATGCGGGACTGCTGGCCTGCTCCGATTCCAATGGCCTGTCCTCCCTTTGCAAAGCAGACAGAGTTGGACTGGGTGTATTTTAAAGTAATAAGGGAAATGATTAAGTCGATTTTTGCTGATTGGGGGATTTCCTTGTTCTTTGTCACAATATTCTTTAAAAGCTCCTCATCAATCTTCCCTTCATTTCTTCCCTGCTCAAACATGATTCCAAAAACCTGTTTTCTCTCAAGAGCCTCCGGCTGGTAATCCGGGTCAATGCAGATGATGTTATAATTGCCGTTTTTCTTGGACTTTAAGATTTCCAATGCTTCCGGCTCATATCCTGGAGCAATGACGCCATCCGATACTTCCCGTTTGATAATCCTTGCAGTATCCACATCACAGATATCTGACAGGGAAATAAAGTCCCCGAAGGAGGACATACGGTCAGCGCCTCTTGCCCTTGCATAGGCACAGGCCAGGGGAGAAAGATCTTCCATATCCTCTACCCGGTAAATCTGTGCAAGTACCGGGTCAAGAGGCAGTCCCACTGCGGCGCCAGCCGGGGACACATGTTTAAAGGAAGTTGCTGCAGGAAGGCCAGTTGCTTCCTTTAACTCCTTTACAAGCTGCCAGCCATGAAAGGCATCCAGGAAATTGATATATCCCGGCCTGCCGCTTAAAACCTGGATGGGAAGCTCTTTCCCGCCTGGCATAAAAATCCTTGAGGCTTTTGATTCGGGTTACAGCCATATTTTAATTCCAGCTCATTCATCTTCAGTACTCCTGTCATTGATTTTTATTTACGATCCGGGTCTCATAAGCTCCGGATTCTATGTCAATATATCTTACAAATAGAGAGATCTTATTTTCCTTATGGAGGCTTTCCCATATCATTGCAGTAAATTCATCCAGATCATCAAGGGCCTCCGCCAGCTTTGGCTCCCCTTCAAAGCTTGGCAGGGGATTTCCATCGTGCATATAGGTATGAATGAAATGGGCTTCTCCTGCCGCCGGATTGTCATAAGCAAAGGTATAGCGGCTACAGGAGTCGGGATTCCCATGATTGCTCTTTATGATGGACATAGCGTAATTGAAGCGTCCGTCTTCTATATGCATGATCCGGAAATACGGGGCGTATAATTGGGACTATCCGGTTCAAATTCCCTGCATCGCAAGGACTGTTCAAAGGTCAGCTGTATATCCATTCCCCGGTAAATGGTATCGGTCTGATCTCCGTTTGTCACAATGGTCTTATTCCCCATAACCCGCACAGGAGCATAAATTATAAGGCTTGGGTCCGTGACCTTTGAGGGGTCAAAGGCCTGGGTACGGATTCCTTCTCCGTCCTCTACGAATACACGGTTGCGGCTGTTTTCGCTTCTCCCCATAATGAAATAAGCGGCAACCGCCTTTGTTCCATCCGGTGTTTTTCCCATTATAATGCCTCTTCCCGGATAGGAATTGCTCCTTAAATCGTCTTGCAAAGAAATCAAATGCATGAGATCTGGTCTCCTTTCTGAATGAAAACATGCTTATTGGCTCGTTGTTCACGTAAAAAACCGCCTGGGCATCCCACAGGGCGCCCAGGCGGTCGGCTTTTTCGTATCGTGCTCCCCGTGGTAAAACTCCACTCATCCGCCAGTCGCACGTACCTTGTACATCATCATATAATATTCTCCGAAGAAATGCAAGCCCTCTTTTTAAAAACAGCTATTCATTTCTTATGGCTGCAAGAGGACTCAGCTTCATGGCTCTTAAGGCAGGGAAAAATCCTGCGGCCATTCCTACAAAAACAGCAAAGCCCACGGCCGCCAGGGAAAGCCATGGAGGGATCCTTGAAAGATCACCGGGCATGCCCTGCATAAAACTGCCTGAAAGGAACTTATTAATCAGGAACGAAACCCCGTAGCTGAACAGAATCCCTGTGATTCCTCCTAAAAAGCCTATAAAGCCGGATTCCAGAAGAAACATGTTTCTGATATTATTCATATCGCAGCCCAGAACCTTAAGGATTCCGATTTCTTTTGTTCTTTCATAAATGGACATCATCATGGTATTGGCGATACCGATGGCAGCTACAAACAGGGATACGGCTCCGATCCCCCCAGAAGAGCCTGAACCATCTTGGCCTGTTTCTGGGACTGTTCCAGCCACTCCATATTGCTGTTAGCCTGATAGCCCATATCTGTAATGGCTTTTTGTACTGACGTTACATTGTTCATATCATCCACTTCCACAACCGCCTGCTGGTAAATAAAATAGTTATAGGGCTTCCCCTTTTTATTGGTAGGCTGATTGGGAATAGGCTTCTTTTTAAAAATCTGTTTCAACTGGGATTTTAAGGCATCTAAATCCACATAAACGCTGTAGCTGTAACTATTCCATTCCTCCGACCCTCCTGCCACCAATCCGGCTGTTGGAATAAGATACTTTTTAGGAGGTTTAACCGTTGCGCCTCCATCACCTGTCCCCCCGCCCTGTGACTGATAGTAGGCATCCATATCAAAAATCACAAACAGGGGCCTATTTATAAAATCAATGTCAGGAATGCTGGAGGGATCATCATAATAATCATTACGATTACTTTTAGGGTTGGAGAAATTTCTGGCGACCATATTTCCCACAACCATCTGGAGGTCTTTTTTTTCCCGGCTCCGGGATGCTGCCTTCCTTTAACGGAATATTTTTCATGTACTCCTGGGAAACTCCAATAAGGTTGATGTATCCCTGGTAAGCACCCTGGGTCATCAAAACATTGGTCTCTAAAAGGGGAGAAGCTGTGGTAACATGCTCGATCCGCCCAAACTGTGCGATCACATCATCCGTCATGTAATTAGGATCCTTGCTGCTCTCATTTCCTCCCCACATAGCGTTGGAATATACGGAATTCCGTAAGCTTCCATAGGAAGCGATCTGTTCCATAGTAAGTTCATTAAAGCCGATCCCCAAAGACACCATGACAACAATGGAAGCAGTACCGATCAAAACTCCCAGAACCGTTAAAAATGTCCTTAGCTTCCTGCGTCTTAAGTTATTTACACTCATGGAAAGCAAATCGCTAAATCTCATTGTTTTTTTCCTCTTCTGGTTCTAATGCTTCCGGTTCTAATGCTTCTGGTTCTAATGCATCTGATTCTAATGCTTCTTCTTCCTTTTTCTTTTTTTCTCTTTTTAAGCACAAATACAGTGCCAATGGTTCCGATAACCAAAACAGCAATCACCGCCGGAATAACGATTTTTCCATATTTGGACGAGCCTTCCGGTTCTGTTACCGCCGGAAATTCCCCCATACCATCCATTTCGGAATCTAAGTCTTCCTGTTCCGTTACCGTTAAAGATATCTCTTTTTCAATGGGATCGCTGACTATCCCATTTTCATCCTCATAGGTGATCAAAACCTTGACCTTTCCATCCTCTGTAGATGGAGCTGTTCCGGAGATCATGGCATCCACATTTCCGGACTCTCCCGGCTTTATATTTCCTACATAGCTGTTAGTCTGCTGGATGGAATCCCCCACAAAAGCCACCATTACGTTGTAGAGAAGAACCTTTCCCGTGTTATTAATAGGAAACATGACATTTGTCTCTGAACCCACGGAAATCGTATCAGGCATTATCTCAATCGTCCCCGTGTTCAGTCTGGAGACCTGCTTGACAGGAATGTTCACCGTCACCTTTTCTTCCGCATTTTTAAACTCAGGGCTGTCATACTTTTCATTGATGGTGATGGCATAGGTTCTTTGATCCACCCAGGCTCCCGCCCGAAGCTTCACCTTTATATCCGTAGTCTGGCCCGCAGCAAGAGAATTCACAACAATGGAAGAGGAACCGGAATCCATGGTAAATACCGCGCTGTCCGTAACTTTTTCTGATTCCAGGTTAAAGAGGATATTGCTTGCCGCAACGTTTTCGGAGGCGTTCTTCATGTGAAGGATCATTTCAAATTCGTCCCCGGCATAGACTGTCTCCGGATTCGTCTGAAACCCATCCACAATAAGTCTTGCCTTTGTCCTGTCATTGGCATTGAAATCACCGGTCTCTTCTTCCTTGTCTTTATTCTGAACCTTGACATAGAAGGTCTCTTCTGCTTTCTGGACATCTCCATCCGTGCTGTCACGGTATTCGATGATAAAGGGGATGGGATAGTATCCGCTGTAAACATCCTTGCGGATACTCATGCTGTAGGGGACCTCTACCGTCTCGCCACCGCCAAGCCGGTCATAATGCCGGGTGTAGTTTCCATCATTAATATCAAAAGGGAACTTGGTGCTATCCTGGCTCAGACCCATCCGTATGTCTACATCAAAAGCTGTAATATTGGAGGAATTGCGGACATTTATATTGAAATTCATGGTATCCGGATAAATGCCAAAAGGTGTGTTCTGGTTTTCTCCCAGCTCAAACTGGATGGTTCCTTCGTCTTTCCCTGATTCCGTGGTTGAAGCGGATTTTGTGATCCAGATGTTGATTTTTCCATGAGCAATCGGCGATCCGTCGTTTTTTACCGTTGCGTTTGCTACAATCTCTATAGGTACTGAATAATATCCGTCTGGAATGTCTCTGCGCACCATTGCGGTAAGAGATACGTTTTTAGTGCTTTCACTTTTTAAATTGCCTATCTTTTTATTGTCAAAGATGCCGGAAGTAATCTCAAATGGGAAAATACTTCCTGAATATTCTTCTCCATTTTCTTTTGCATCACTTTCTTGATTTGCCAGTCCTTCTTCAAAGCGGATTGCCACATTTTTGTGATCAATGCCATCCTGTTCTTTCAAAACCATATGAATGGTCATGCTCTGCCCTGTTTTACCGGTTGGGGTTTTGCTGACATCAATCCAGCGTTCGTCCCCCTGCCACGCAAAAGCCTGCCCCGGCACAGCAGAAATAATTATAAAGGCCACAAGCAGCCATAAAAATCCTTTCCTACCCTTCTTCATTTCCCATGTCCTCCTTCGTATACTCATGATGTTGCTCTTCAATTTTAAAGATTTTTCCATCTACTATATGGAATTGTCTGTCTGCAAATTTTGCAATATAATTATCATGAGTAACCATGACCAGGGTCTGATTCTGCTCTCTCACGATTTTCTGCATTAGGCTTAAAATTTCCCTGGTAGTCTTGGAATCCAGGTTTCCAGTGGGCTCATCCGCAAAGATGATCTTAGGATCTACTGCCAAAGCTCTTGCAATGCCGACCCTCTGCTGCTGACCTCCTGACATCTCGTTGGCATATGCTTCATCTGCTTCTCAAGCCCTACCAGCTTTATGTACTCCTTTGCCTTTTCATTCCTTGTTTTCTTTGGCACACCCCGGAATGACAGAGGCAAGGCCACATTCTCCACCGCATTCATGGTCTTTAAAAGATTATAGGACTGGAAAATAAAACCCACGTGCTTTCTGCGGAATGATACCAGCTGATTTTCCGAAAGCTTTTCTATATGGTTCCCGCCGATGACAATCTCTCCCTTTGACGGCTTTTCAAGGCCTGCCAACATATTTAAGAGAGTGGATTTACCGGAACCGGAGGGGCCTACAATCGCACAGAATTCCCCTTTATATATAGTAAAGTCCACGCCATTTAACGCATAGACCTTTGTGTTTCCCACTTTGTACACCTTATAAAGATTCTTAACCTGAATCATAGGTGTCTTTCCTTCCGCCAAAACAGACACCTCCTTTCTTTATTTTTGCAAGCAATGAGCCAGGCACAGGAATGTAGGCATGCCTGCAACTGGCAAATGCTGCAAGGGTCAAATATCCTGCAGCTTACCACAGGACGCTTGACTTTGTATACACATTATACAACAAGATATTTCCATCGGTCATTCTTTATTTTCTTACACTTCCTTAAATATTCCTTACAGGGGCTTCCATCCAACTTTTGGAAAAAAAGTTACAGGTCTAAATTATATCATAAATTTCAAAAAAAGTGTTGAAATATTTTAACTAATACTGTATAGTAGATGGGATAGAATTTTAAACCTTAATTTAGTGGATAAAGGAGATTCTTATGAGACATTTACTTAACCCGTTAGACTTTAGTGTGGAAGAGACAGGGCAGCTCTTAGATCTGGCCAAAGACATCGAAGACAATCTTCCAAAATATTCTCATGTATGCGATGGAAAAAAATTAGCGACATTATTTTATGAGCCAAGTACAAGAACTCGTTTGAGTTTCGAGGCTGCCATGTTGAATCTGGGCGGCAGTGTACTAGGCTTTTCTTCTGCCGACTCCAGTTCTGCCGCAAAAGGAGAAAGTGTTGCTGATACCATTCGGGTCATTTCCTGCTACGCAGACATTTGTGCCATGAGACATCCCAAGGAAGGGGCTCCGCTGGTAGCGGCTAACCATTCCAGCATACCGGTAATCAATGCCGGAGACGGAGGCCACCAGCATCCGACCCAGACTCTGACTGATCTTCTTTCCATACGTTCTTTAAAAGGCCGCTTAAATGATCTGACCATCGGCCTCTGCGGTGATTTAAAATTCGGCCGCACGGTTCACTCTCTGATTAATGCTCTTGTACGTTACAAAAACATTAAATTCATCCTTATTTCTCCCCCAGAACTGCGAGTACCTGAATACATCCGTGAAGATGTGTTAAAAGCCAACAACATTGAATTTGTGGAAATGGACAGCCTTGACGAAGCAATGCCATCCCTTGATATCCTTTATATGACCCGCGTTCAAAAAGAGCGCTTTTTTAATGAAGAGGATTACATTCGATTGAAGGACTGCTATATTCTGGACAAAAAGAAAATGAAACTGGCAAAGGAAGATATGTATGTTCTTCATCCCCTTCCAAGAGTCAACGAGATCTCAGTAGAGGTTGACGAGGATCCCAGAGCCGCTTACTTTAAGCAGGCGCAGTACGGCGTGTATGTGCGTATGGCTCTTATCATGACATTACTGGAGGTAGAAAAATCATGTTAAATATCAGCGGATTAAAAGAAGGAATCGTATTAGACCACATTGAAGCCGGAAAAAGCCTGGAAATTTACTATAACCTGGGACTGGACAAGCTGGACTGCCAGGTCGCCATCATTAAGAATGCAAAAAGCAATAAGATGGGAAGAAAGGATATTATAAAGATTGAAGGCGGCTTAGACCACATTGATCTGGACATCCTGGGCTATATTGACCATAACATTACAGTCAACATTATAAGGGATAACCTGATTGTGGAAAAGAAAGCCTTAAGCCTTCCCCAAAAGATCACCAACGTGATCCAGTGCAAGAACCCCCGCTGCATTACCTCCATCGAGCAGGGGCTTCCACATATATTCTATCTTGCCGATGAAGAAAAGGAAGTCTACCGCTGCATGTATTGTGAAGAAAAATATACGAAATAAGCGGATTGAGAATATCCGCTTGACGATAAAAATGCGCCTTGTTGATCAAGGCGCATTTTTGTGCATTGTTTTTCAGTGAGACTATTTTAAAATACTCCCATTTTTTTAAGCTTTGAGTAAGACGATAAGCCGGGTTATGTCGTTGAATGGCCATCTATCTAGGCCTGCCGTCGCCAGCAGGCTCAAGCGACCTACCCGGGAGCAGACGGGCCGCCTTATGCTCCCTGTTCGGTCTTGCTTCGGATGGGGTTTACATGGACCCCTCCTGTTACCAGAAGGGCGGTGGTCTCTTACACCACCTTTCCACCCTTACCGCATTAAGCGGCGGTATATTTCTGTTGCACTTTCCCTAGAGTCGCCTCCGCCAGACGTTATCTGGCATCCTGCCCTGTGAAGCCCGGACTTTCCTCACCTGCAGCCTTTCGGCTTTGCAGCTGCGGCCATTTGTCTTACTCAAAACTATTCTAACATATCACAAATTTATTTATTTGTAAAGCTAATTTCCTTCTTAAACCTTAAAACAGCTTCCTCCGATAAATTCCCTGACAATGGAATTGCGGGGAATATCCTCACTGTTGACCCCAAGAAAATAATCCAGGAATTTCAGCAGACGCTTTGCTTCCATGTATTCCGGGGATTCTCTTGGTATGCCGAATAACAGCGGTTCCGCAAACTGCTTCAGCACAGAAAGTTCATAGACCGTAGCTGAGTTGAACATCATATCCGCAGATTCCTGGAAGGGGAAAATATACTCTTCCTCTCCTGCTCTCACCGACGGCCACATGCGTATGGTGTCCTGTGCGGAAGCGCCTCTTGTTCTGGCATCCCGTACCATCCGGCGGATCAGGCGGCAGTCGGTTGTTGGAATCCGGTTGTGCTCATCAACGTTTAACTGGGTCAGGGCGCTTACGTATACACGGAATTTACTTTCTTTTGGCAGAGAATAGGACAGTCTGTCATTTAAGCAATGGATTCCTTCGATGACCAGGATATCGTCTTTTCCCAATTTTAAATAATCACCCCTGTACTCCCTGACCCCTGTTTTAAATTGATAACGTGGCATTTCCACTGTTTCTCCTGCCAGAAGGGCCGTCATGTCTTTATTGAACTGTTCGATGTCCAGGCTCTCTAAAACTTCATAATTGTAGCTTCCGTCCGGATTTTTGGGACTGTCTACCCGATTCACAAAATAATCATCCACTGCAATGGGATGAGGGTTCATTCCCTGAGCCTTTAGCTGAACGGACAGGCGGTGGGAAAAGGTGGTTTTTCCCGATGAGGATGGCCCGGCAATCATTACAAATTTCTTGCTCCTGTCGGCACCAATTTTTGCTGCGATCTCAGCAATCTTCTTTTCCTGCAGGGCCTCCTGGATCAAAATCAGTTCGTTGATGTTGCCCGATGCAATTTCTTCATTCAGAGCGCCAACATGGGATACATTCAGCCGTTCCCCCCATCTTACGCTCTCCTTCAGCACCCGGAACAGCTTCTGCTTCTTTTCAGGATCAAAAGCAGGTACTTCTTTCGGATTTTCCTTCTGGGGCAGCATGAGCATAAAGCCGTCATCAAATAATATCAGGTCAAAATATTTAATGTATTTTGTATTCTGTACCATGTATCCATAGTAGTAATCTTCAAAGCCGCCAATGCTGTAAATATTGACACGGGAAACCCGGCGGTAGCGAAACAGTCTTTCTTTATCATACATCCTGTGCTTGTGAAACAGATCAATGGCATCATCCGTGTTTACGCTCCGCTTCATGATCGGGATTTCCTGGCTCACATAGTCCTGCATGCGGGCTTTTACCCTGGAAAGCAGTTCCTCAGTCAGTTGAACCTTTCCATGAGCCTCAATATAATAGCCTTTCCCAAGAGAAAAATCTACAGTCACTTTTTCAATATTTTCCGCACCAGCCACATCGTAAAAGGCTTTCATCATAACAAAAATAGTGCTTCTGTGATAAGTCTGGATTCCAGGCTGATCTTTCCCTGTAAAGAAACGAAGGCTGCAGTCGAACTGGACCGTTTTATGAAGCTCACTTAATTTTCCGTTTATGCTGACCAATAAAATATCATTTTCATACTGGGCTGATACTCTTTTGCAATTTCTTGATAAGACGTGCCAATGGGGTATTCCTTTTCCACACCATTTATTGTAACAACTGCCATACGCTTCCTCCTTATATGAATGTTTCAGGAAATTCCACTTCTGCCTTGGAGATTTCCAGGTTCTCCCCTGCTTCTTTCTTTAGAAATTCTTCCATAAAATCCAGAAACAGATATTCCAGGCCATAATGGCCGGCATCAATGACAGCCATATGGTTTGCGGCGGCATCGATTCCATTGTGGTGGCCGATATCGCCTGTTATAAAGACCTTCACGCCTGCCTCCAGAGCCGGTTTGATCATACTTCCTCCGGATCCCGGGCTTATTCCCACAAAACGGACTGGCTCCCCTGGTGCGTCCTCTCCGTAAATTGTAACAAAGGGAATACAAAACCGTTCCTTTACAAGAGCAGCTATCTCTCTTACTGTCATCTCTTTTTTTAAGATGCCCCGTTTTTCCGATTCCATATACTGTTTCTTTTGGCCCTTCAGACGTTTCCTTTAACATCACGCCTTCTTTTTCCAACACCCCTAATTCTGTAAGCCCAAGCTTTTCTGCAGCCGCATCTGCCATACATCCAGGCGCCGCATCAAAGTTCGTATGCATGGCGTAATAAGAGATGTCATTGCGGATCAGCTTTATAATTCGCCTGGATATAAAATCTTTGTCATTGATTTTACTCAAAGGCTTGAAAATAAGGGGATGGTGGGTAATCAATAAATCTGCCCCCCAAAGGACAGCATTCTCAACTACCTCATCAGTAGCATCTAAGGCGATAAAAACCTTTTTTTACCTCTTTATCACTACGGCCTGCTAAAAGGCCAACATTATCCCAATCACAGGCACAGGCTGGCGGTGCCAGCTGTTCCAGTTTTTTATCAGTTCATCGCACCGCATCCTGTGCCTCCTTATTATAGGCTAATTCAAACTTCAGTTCTTCCATTCTTCTGATCGCTGCGTCGGTACTGCTCACGGAAAGCCCCTTCATGATCTGCCCTAGCTGTTCTTCTTCTTTTTTTTAGATATTCCTTTAAAACAGGATCTTTTGATTCCAGCAGGATCCTGCCATAGCGGTAGGAAATCTCCCGCTCCTCTTTATTACCCGCTCTTGTCTCTCTGCTGATCCCCATAACGGTATAATATTTGCCTTCTTCCTTTATCATAGTCTCCCGTTCAATAAAAAATTCCTGTTCTTCCAGGAATCTGCGTACCTTGTCCAGTTCTGAATGGGGGGATAAGACCCAGTAGGGAATGCTTTCCCATAAATCCCGGCCTGCCTCCAGAATATGTATCATCAGCTCTCCGCCCATGCCTGCTATAACTACACAATCAGCTTCGTTTTCCTCCAATTTTAAAAGTCCGTCGCTTAAACGGACCTCCACCTGAGTCTGCAAGCCTGCCTCCTGGATATGGGCCTGGGCCCGTAACAAGGGGCCCTCCCGCACATCCATGGCAATGGCATGTTTTGCTTTTCCTTCCTGTACCAAATGGATAGGAATATAACCATGATCCGTTCCAATATCAGCGATTCTGCTTCCTTCCGGAACAAAGGAAGCGATCGTTTCCAAACGCTTTGATAGCTTCATCTTAAACTCCGTCTTGTATCTTAATCATCCAGATAGTCCTTAAGCTTCTTGCTTCTGCTGGGATGGCGCAGTTTGCGCAGTGCTTTTGCCTCTATCTGGCGAATCCGTTCTCTTGTAACATTAAATTCTTTTCCTACCTCTTCCAGGGTCCTGGGCCGCCCGTCATCAAGGCCAAAGCGCAGCTTTAAAACCTTTTGCTCCCGCTCGGTAAGGGTGTCAAGCACCTCCATCAGCTGCTCGTGGAGCATGGTGAATGTGGCTGCATCAGCCGGAACGGCTACCTGCTCATCCTGAATAAAGTCTCCCAGATGCTGTCCTCTTCCTCTCCGATGGGAGTCTCTAAGGATACAGGCTCCTGAGATACCTTCATGATTTCCCTGACCCGGTCGACCTGCATATCGGCCTTGCTGCTATTTCCTCCGGCACCGGTTCCCGTCCCAGCTCCTGTAAAAGCTGTCTGGATACACGGACCAGACGGTTGATGGTCTCCACCATATGAACAGGGATCCGGATGGTACGGGCCTGGTCCGCAATGGCACGGGTGATGGCCTGTCTGATCCACCAGGTCGCATAGGTGCTGAACTTATAACCTTTTCGGTAGTCAAACTTTTCCACAGCTTTAATAAGTCCTAAGTTTCCTTCCTGGATTAAGTCTAAAAACTGCATTCCCCGCCCTACATAGCGTTTGGCAATGCTGACCACCAGACGCAGATTGGCCTCTGTCAGCCTCTGTTTTGCATCGTCATCTCCCAGTTCGATTTTCTTGGCAAGCTCAATCTCATCTTCACTGGAAAGAAGCGGAACCTTGCCGATCTCCTTCAAATACATGCGGACCGGATCCTCCACGCTGATACCTTCCGGAACAGATAAATCAATACTTTCCATATCGATTTCTTCTTCATCCTCGATATCTTCTTCAACGAAAAGATCCTCATCCAAATCCAGCTCTTCCCCGCCGATTTGAAGTACGTCTACCTTATTGTTTTCCAGAAAATCATAAATCTGATCCAGTTTATCCGAATCCAGATTCTCTCCCGCAAAAAAATCCAGAACCTCCTGGTTTTCCAGTACATTCCGTTTCTTTTTTGCCAGGAGGAGAAGCTGATTTAATTTTCCCTCAAATGCAGCGGCTGACTCCATAGCCTTAAGCTCTGCAGCCTGTTCCTCTTCCGTTTTTCTTGACCCCACCATCTTATCTGCTGCCTTCTTCACATTCTCGTCCATGTTCTTCCATCCTTCCACAGCCTGCCTATAGTGTACACCCTAATCCAGCGAAATATGCAAATCCTTTAGCGCAGCCTGTTCCTTTATAATATTCTGCAGTTCTAAAATCCCTGCTGCATGGCGGCTGGCATAATCCAGACTGTTTTTTTTCACTTTCATAATTGTTTCCGAAAACGCTTTTTTTTGCTCTTCATTATCTAGGGACTCTTTTAAGCTCGCATGAAAAAGACCTGCGACTGCCCGGTATTGACCTTCATCATGAATGAAATGATTTAAGATCTCGGCCGGATTCAATGTTCCGGCAGCGTGTCCGTCAAAAACCATACTTGCCACCTTGTGATATAGTTCTTCTATAAAATCATCGGGAGTGATCACTCCTTCAATCTTATCAAATAATAATGGATTTTCAATGAGCCAGGTCAGAAGCAGCCTTTGAGACTGCTTTACACCATCTTCCTTTTCCTTTTTCCTCTGGTTTTTTTTAGTTTTCCCTCTTCTTCCCTCTGAGCGAAAACAGACGGTCCCAGAGAAGCACCCAAGCGGTTGACCAGGCGTTTTAAGTCTTCATAATTGATAAAAAAATTCCCTGGATACCGCCTCTAAATAATTCTCCCGTTCCAGCTTCCGGGAATTCCAGAAGTTTCCTGGCCACCTGATTGTAAAATTCCGTCTTCTGCTCCGGATCATCCATTTTATAGTTCTTTTTCAGCACATCAATTTCAAACAGGAAGCTGTTGCGGGCCTCATCGATCCGCTGGCGGAATGCTTCTGCTCCCAGATTCTTTATGAATTCATCCGGATCTTTATAGGGCTGCATGTTAAGCACGCGAATGGATATACCTGCTTCCTTAAGAATGGGAATGGCACGGAGGGCAGCCTTAACACCCGCACCGTCGCTGTCATATGTGAGGACCACTTTATCCGTATACCGTTTTAAGAGCTGGGCATGCTGGGTGGTAAAGGCTGTTCCCAGGGAGGCCACCGCATTGGTGAAGCCGGCCTGGTGCATTGCGATCACATCCATGTAGCCCTCGCAGATCAATATGTATTTTTCCCGTGAAAGCCTGGCATAATTTAAGCCATATAAATTCCGGCTTTTATCAAAAAGCTTTGTCTCTGGTGAGTTTAAGTACTTTGGCTCCCCGGTACCCATGACCCGGCCTCCGAAACCAATGACCCGGTTATTCACATCCATAATAGGGAACATCACCCGGTTCCAAAACTTATCATAGGTCCCCCGTTCCTCAATGGTCACCAGTCCGGTCTGCTTTAACAGGCTATCGTCATATCCCTTGCCTTTTAAATACCGGTAAAGGTCATCGCTTGTCTTATTGGAATAGCCCAGCCCGAACCTGGTTATGGTTTCGTCGCTTAACTGCCTGTCCCTTAAATAACGGTAGCCAGCCTCACCCTGAGGTTTTTTTAAGCTGGTAATAAAAGTAACTGGCGGCCAGCTTATTGATTTCCAAAAGAGTGGACTTAAGATCCTCCTGCTCTCTTGCCTCCTTGCTGTACTCTGCCACAGGAAGCTTCACACCTGACCGGTCTGCCAGGACCTTCAGGGCCTCAGAAAAGGAATAGTTTTCATATTCCATGACAAACGTAAGTACATTTCCGCCTGCACCGCAGCCAAAGCAGTAGTACATCTGCTTGGCAGGGGATACGGAAAAGGAAGGGGACTTTTCATTGTGAAAAGGACAGAGGCCAAAATAATTGCTTCCCTTCTTCTGCAGCTTGACGTATCCCGAGATCACATCCACGATGTCATTCTTCATCCGGACTTCTTCAATCACTTCTTCCGAATATCGCATGAAGCTTCATATCTCCTTTCTCCTTTTCTGGCCATGTTTTTGGCTGTAAAGGGATACCCACAGGGTATTTATCAAAGTTCATTCGATTTAAACCGTTTTCCACGCTTTCGGGACAAACAGCTCTTCAAATTTGTCAATGGCATATCTGTCACTCATGCCTGCAATGTAATCGCAGACTGCCTGTTCCCGGCTTTCCTGGCCTTCTTCCATTAAGGTGCAGTATTCCTCCGTAAGCTTGTCCGGGTGTTCCATATAGTAATTAAAAAGCATGACAATGAGATGCTGTGCTTTCCCTTCTTCTGCTTTTGGGATATCGCTTCTATAGACGTTATCAAACATCCAGGTGCGCAGCCCCTGCATGGCCTTCTCCATATCCGGAGACATGATGATCTCCGGCTTTCCGTAGCTGTTGCGGATAATATCATGGATCAGATTGTTAAGCCTTTCACGGACACTGTGGCCCAAAATACCTGTATAGCATTCAGGCAGGTCCTCCTCAACAAACATCTTGGCCCTGATCGCATCGTCAATGTCATGGTTAATATAGGCAATTTTATCCGATAAGCGGACAATACCGCCTTCTAATGTGGACGGGTGACCGCTGGTGCGGTGATTTAAGATTCCATCACGGACCTCCCAGGTGAGATTTAGGCCCATTCCGTCCTTTTCCAGAACCTCTACTACCCGGACACTTTGCTTGTAGTGGGCAAAGCCCTGGGAGCAGATCTTATTCAAAATCGCTTCCCCGGAATGGCCGAAAGGAGTATGGCCCAAATCATGAGCCAAAGCAATGGCCTCTGTTAAGTCTTCGTTCATTCGCAGAGATTTTGCTATGGTTCTTGCAATCTGGGATACCTCCAGGGTATGAGTGAGCCTGGTTCTGTAATGATCCCCTTCCGGGGCCAGAAAAACCTGGGTTTTATGTTTCAGCCTGCGAAATGCCTTGCAGTGAATGATCCGGTCCCGGTCCCGTTGGTAGGCAGTCCGGATATCACAAGCCTCCTCCTCCCGCTCTCTTCCCTTGCTGTTCTTACTGAAAGCGGCATAAGGACTTAAATATGCTTCCTCCCATTGTTCTGTGGATTTCCTGATATTCATACAATCACATCCTTCGCCCAAAGTTATGGTACATTATATCATATTTTCAGTAATTATAATACCCTATATTAAAATAATTACAATATCCGTCATCTGCCTGCATCCAGATGTTTCCTGTATTCACTGGGAAGACATCCATACCGCTTCTTAAATGCCTTGGAAAAGGCTCTGCTGTCCGGAAATCCATGCTTCATGCAATCTCTCCAATCTCACAGCTGGTCCCGACCAACTCCCTGACCGCGTATTTGACCCGCAGGTCAATCAGATAGGTACGGTAATTGACCTGCGCATATTTTTGAAATATTCTGGACAAATAGGTAGGGCTGAAACCAAAACGTCCTGCCACCTGGTCAAGCTTTAAGTCCTGGTCATAATTTTCCCTCATATACTGAGTGACCTTTGACAGCTTATCGAGCTGCCTCTTCTGGCGGATGACTTCCTTATCCATGGTTTGTGACTTAAACTCCGTAACTAAAAGATATAAAAGTTCATAGAACAGGCTTTTCACCTTCAGGCTGTAACCATATTCCTGTTCTTCATAGATGGAAAACATGGAAACAACCAGCTGTGTCAGTCTCTTATTTTGAGCCTCATCCTTTTTCTCAAAATTCACATAGCATTCTTCTCCCATGTACTCCTCAAAGGCTTCTGCCGGTATTTGAAGAACTATGGTGATATTTGGATCGGGACATTCGATGGAATGGACTTCATTGGAATTGACCAGCACAAAGTCCTGCCTCTCCAGGGGTAAATGGCTGTTGTTGATGTAAAAATCAATTTTCCCTTCCTGGACCAGAAAAATCTCAACGGAATGGTGCCAGTGTTTCGTGACCTTATAATTTCCATCCCTTCCCTCAAAGATAAACATCCGGAAAGGCAGGTCATTATTGGGAATGACAAGTTCATGCCTGACTTCCATTTCACACCTCCCCAAAAGTACTGATTTCATTATAAAGCATTTTGGCCATTTTTCCAATGGCCTTTCCTCTTCCTGCCCATGTTATACAGGAAGCTGTCGCTCACGCATAACGCGCCGTATCCAAGCTCCGGATTGGGATATTGGGTGATTCCGGGAAGGGGCCTGGCACCGCGGATGAAATAAGCCTTTACCTTTTCCCCAAAGAGAAACGGATCCCTTCCATCCACAATTCCCCACTGCATCAAAAGAGCGGAGCTGCCGGTGACAAAGGGAGTTGCAAAGGACGTGCCTGTTACCGATTCATAGCCGCCTCCGGCCCTTGCCGCAATGATTCCCACTCCGGGAGCAGCCAGATCCGGTTTTACCAGATTGGTTCTCCTTGTAAATCCTCTGCCGGAAAAATCCGCATAAGACTGATAGGTGTCATCATAAGCTCCCACGGATATGACCTTGTTGGCCGTAGAAGGAATGGTCAAAGTCGTTTCAGGCGTAGCCCTTAAAAACCGGGTGGACTCGCTCAGCACTCCGGCGGATGGGAGCCAGAGATCGTATTTTCCTTCCACGATCTGCCTGGGAGTCAGGCGGAATCTCCATATCCCGCTGTCTATATAGGTATCAAGGGGAAGGAAATCCATATAAATTTCCTGTGCCACACTGTAGGGGCCGGGTTTCCCATAGTACAGCAAGATCCTGGTGTTTCCATAGTTTATGGTCTGAGGCCCCAGGCTGCTGCTGATTGGGCCGATCACCGCACCGGAAGGCGTTATAATGCTGATATCAAACAAATCCGCGTAGGATTTCCAAAGCTGCACGCTAAAGCTTTGCTGATACTCTCCCACGCTCAGCTCAATCTCTTCAGGATTGGACATTGTCAGGATTCCGGAAATATGACCGCCTGCCACCCCTTCGTTTCCTGTTCCCACCACAATTACCGTCTTCCCGTAATTGGATAAATCATCAAGAAATGTCTCTAAAAGGCTGGTTCCGTCATGGGAACCATAGGTATTTCCAAAGCTTAAATTAATCGCTACCGGCATCTGCATATCCACAGCTTCTTTTACTGCAAAATTGACTGCACGCATAAGCTCCGTGGTCCTGGGAAATCCGCTTTCCTGAGGGACTCCAAGCTTTACAACTAAAAGCGGGCTTTCAAAGGCAATTCCCCGGTATTGTCCCCTGTTTTCCCTTCCGTTTCCGGCCGCTATGGATGCCACGGCTGTGCCGTGTCCGGTGATATCCACGGATGGGACCAGCTTTCTGGCCTCTGTCCTGCTTCCGGTAGCCAGGGCAGCATTGATTTCCTCTGCTGTGAACACCTGGTCCAGAGTCTGATCCCACAGCTTTACGATTCTGGTCGTTCCGTCATTGTTCCGGAAATCATCGTGGTAATAATCGATTCCTGAATCAATGATAGCTACCAAAACTCCTCTTCCCGTAAGAATATTGTTTCCCTGCTGGACCAGATTGACACAAGAGGCCGACTTTGCCTGGTTGATGGCAAAAAACAGCCTCTTTGGTTTCTCCACATATTCGATTTGGGGCACTGAGCTTAACTGGTCAATAAGGGATTCCGGAACCGTAAGTATGGAGTATTCGTTCACCATCTGCTCTACCCGGATTCCCACCAGGGAAAGACCGCTTATATCTCCGGAATGCTTTACAATCACATCCCATGATCTTTCCCCGGGATTATATCCTACGTTTAAATTGCCTGATTTTTCACGTTCTTCAGGAGTTGCACTGAGGGCAAGGTTTAATAGATTTTCCAGCTTCTGATCCTGCATACCACATTCCTGTGCTTTTTCTATCATCCTACGCCGGAAATATCATTCTCATTCCTTACTCTGCTCTGCTTCCCGTACTTGTGTATCATGATAGAAAATTTCAGGATATCTTCATAATTTTTTTCCGCCCTTTGCCATCGCCTGAGCCCCATTCTGGCTCATGCCCACTCCATGTCCAAAACCGCCGCCATAGATGTGAAAAGTTGTAATGTTATTGTCATCAACGCCCTGGTTTTCTATTGCAATATAGGCGCTGGGAAGGGAATCAAAGTTCTTCATGAGCGTCCCATCCAGCTTGGTAATTGCCATATATTTATTTCCAAGCTTTGCTCTCACCTGTCCTTCTCCATTGATGGTCATGATGCCGTCAGAACCCTCGACCCTCAGTTTCTTCACGATTCCGCCTACTCCCCGTTCCGTCACAGTAATATTTAAGATAGAGCCGACTTCGGTGATCTCTTCCTCCAGCTGACGTTGGTGACCGTGGTTTCCCACCGGTACATGGGGAATCCTGAATCATAGGCCGGGTAATCCTTTTTCTTTATAAATTCCTCAAAATCAGAGTTTGTTGACAAATTTAACACTCCCCTGCTGTCCTGAAGAAGACTGCCATCCAGATAGGGGAATAGGGCCGGATCTCCTCCCCATACGCTGCCGTCGGTGGTGTGTCCGCAGGATGTTGAGAAATAAAAAGCTTCAATCGGTTTTTCATTGTAAAACAAAAGCTTCCCATAGGTCTCACGTACCGCCTCTTCTGTCTTTGATGCGGCCTGCAAGTTATTATAAACCTGGAATCTGGTGCTGTCATCCACATGAGCTCCGTATTTGCTGTAGGTGTTGCTCTGAATCTGGCGGTAAGCATAGGTCCTGCACAGACAGCCTGGGCCTTCAAGGCTTCCTTTTCATAGCTGTCAGGCATTTCACTGGGCACGACCTTGGTCAGATAATCCTCCAGGTACAGCTCATTGATTAAAACCAGCCCATCAGCTTCCTTTCGTACTTCAATCGTGCCGCCATAGGCTGGGATACCATAGGACCTTTTTATGGAATTCACGGATATGGAATCTCCTTTTTCCAGAGGCGCTGCTACAATCCGTCCATCCTTTAACCGCTCATCTGCGGTATCAATGATCACTTCCGCCTTTGGAGGAATCTTTACCTCCTTATCTCCATAGGACAATGACAGACCGCTCTCAGCAGACAGGGTTACAGACGGATGGAAGACCGACTGGAAATCAGTGTTCATTAAAAGGACACGAATGCTCTTTGCATCAAATTCCCTAACCAGCAAAGCAGCACATATCCTGCCATGGGCCACAACAAAATCCTGTATATCATATCCCACCAGAATGTCAGAGATACTGCGTTCTTCAAACTGTCCATATAAACGGTACACTTTGAAATCCTTATCCAGCTTCAGGCTGCCATATCCCTCAATCTCAACAGAATTCTCCTTTACCGCAAGAACTTCCCCGTTATCTTCTTTTTCTTTAAGGTAACCTTTTGTAAGCTCCCTCTTTTTAAAGTGATATCCGCAATATTATTGGCAAAATCCTCCGGCTGTCCCAAAGAGGCCTCAAGAGGAAAGGTACGTTCCACGGCCCCTAAGGATACGCCGAATGTTCCTCCCGTTCCACTGGTCAGCCAGACATTTTTATAGGTTATGGAATCTGTCACCGCCTCTTTTAATGCGATGATCTCATTGCCCTTTACCAGAAGCTTTAGCTCCCAGTCTATGTAAGAATCCAGCTGATGCCTTCAAATTGAAAATTTCCCCCGCTGGTATAGGCAGTCCAGGCTGTTGCGGTTTTTACATTAGTGGGAGTGCCATAAAGAAATACGTCAAGCACTTTGATCGTTCCTTCCTTATCCAGCGCTTCCCTCAGTTCTTCATACAAATACCACCATTCATCTGATGGGATCTTCCTGTTCTGCTTCTTGCCGCTTTCATGAATCTTCTTTCCCGATCCGGGAACCAAAGCTTCCGCCAGGCTTTCCGCCTCTTTATAGGTCAGAAAGCCTTCTGCAGTGTCCCTTTTTGCCGGTATTTCACGGGGATCAAGATAACCGCCTGCATACAGGAAATTCATGTATTTCACATACCAGTTATTCTGTTCCTTTTCCGGAAAGTATTCTTGACTTTTGTCCGACAGCATCTTCTCACAGCTTTCTCTATCGGTAAGAAGAAGAGCAGCCGACTTAAATGCCACCCCTCTTGATAATCCCTCCGGTTCCGGTTCACCCACCAGAATAATAATAATGAGAATCAAAACCAAAAGAGGAATACCGACAACAAATCCAATAAATGTCTTTTTATTCATGCGCTCCTCTTATCTCATATATGTTTTTTTATCGTCTTCGATCCGTTCCAGGTTATAATAATCCGCCGTTTTAAGGGAGAGATCTTTTTTTCTTTAAGGAACGGTTCACCAGTCTTGAAATCACGCTGTAAATCACCGCAAAGGTTGGTACCGCAATGATCATTCCCACAAAGCCGAACATTCCTCCAAAAAGCAGGATGGAAAACAGCACCCAAAAGCTGGGAAGACCTGTGGATTGTCCTAATATTTTCGGCCCAAGAATATTTCCGTCAAACTGCTGGAGCAAAAGGATGAAGATCAGGAAATACAGGCATTTAATAGGGCTTACCAGCAGAATCAGAAATGCACTGGGGATGGCTCCAATAAACGGGCCGAAAAAGGGAATTATATTGGTTACCCCTACAATCACGCTCACTAACAGCGTATAAGGCATCTTCATGGCGTTTAAAAGGAAAAAGCATATAATCCGATAATCAGGGAATCCAAAATTTTACCCGTTATGAACCCGCCAAACACCCGGTGAACAAAACGGATTTCATCAATTGCCTGGTTCGCCACTTTCAGCGGAAATATGCTGTAAATGATCTTCTTGCCCTGGGCCGAAAGGGTTCCCTTTATGTTCAGAAGATAGACCATTACGATAACGCCGATCAGAATGTTCTTAAGAACCAGCACCACGCTTAACAGTCCGCTGGAAAGGCTGCCGATTAACGTGGACATGTTGGGGACCAGGTCAGAGGTCAGCCAGTTTTGCAGATGGCTTGTCAGCTGGTCATAGATAGGAATGACCGCCCGTTCCACAGAAGGATTATCCTCTAACATCTTCTGAAGCCACAGGCTAAATCGTTCATGTTCTCGCCCAATGTCTCCTGGAGCCCCATAATGCTGGTATAAATCTCAGGAATGATCATCCAGAAAAGTCCGACTACAATTACAAACAGAAAAATGAGGCTGACCAAGGTTCCCATAAGTCCGGATACGGACTTCACCCCTTTCCTGTTTTTCCACATGGAAGAAAGCAGGCGCTTAGTCATGTCCCTGGACTTGTTATATACCGGCAGTAAAAGATATGCAAGCACTGCTCCGTAAATGACAGGCATCAGAATACCCACGACCAATTTTGTCATACCTTTCACAGCCTGGAATCTGGAAAGGAAGAAAGCAAAGGCTATGCTCAAGGCAATAACGGAAAGCGCTGTGACTCCCCAGCAGATATAGTTCCGAAATTTTGTCTCTTTCATCGAAATTCTCCTAAGTTATTAAGTTTGATTACTGTCCATTATACTCTACCATACTTTTACATAAAATTAAAGCAGCGATTTCTCGCTGCTTTTTTCTTTAGTAACCCCAAAATGCCGGTTCTTACTTATTGACGCCTAGCCGAGCTAGGTGGGCAACCTCACTCAGGTTTCTGCCTTCCACTGCAAACGGAGGCCTGACATCCACCTGAAAATATTGGAATCCCATGTGTCATAATGTAGGTTCAAAAAAAGGTAAGAGTGTCGTACATCTCAGGAATTACTTTCTCATGTTTTCTATGGTCTTAGTATACACTACTTTGATTTGTTTTTCAAGTTCCTTTTCCTGTCAGTTTTAATTTTAATCCATTGGATCAGACAGCAATATGTTTGCTGCCAAGCAGTCTTCCATGCTCAACATACAGTTCCAGGATTCTTAAAAGAGAATCGCAGGATTCTTCATGAATGATCAATTCCACTCCATCTGCAGTGGCCAAAGACAGGACAGAAAGCAACGATTTTGCGTTTACCGTTCTTTCTCCGCAGGCCAAATTTATTTTTTTCCTTACATGCTCCCGCAATCGAGACAAATTCCAGGATAGATTCAACTCCCCAGAATCCGATCTCCACCTTTTTCATCTCTTGTATTCCTCCTGATCATCGTAATGTATCCCGGCTTTTCTGCCGGACCGGCAAAAGAGAGAATCACCCTTTTCCAGCGTTAGAGACTTAGTATAGCATACTATAAAAGATTCTGCAAATCAAAAATTGTTTCTGCCAGAACATCCGCTCCGGCTTCCGTAAGCTCCTGCCTGTCTCCATAACCGTACAACACCCCTACAGAGGCAATTCCGGTTTCTTTTGCCCCCAAAATATCATGCTTCCTGTCTCCGATCATCACCGTCTTGTCCAAATCGGTAATTCCGCATTCCGTTAAAACATAACGGATCACATCGGCTTTTTTTTACCCTGATTTCTTCCATGTCAGCGCCTCCCATAAATAAAAAACAGGAATCCAGCCCAAAATGTTTTAAGATCTTCCTGACAAACACTTCCGGCTTTGAGGAGGCCACATAAAGCTTTTTCCCTGCCTTAAGGAGAGACTTCAGTACATCCAAAACCCCTTCATAGGCCTTATTTTCATACAATCCTTTTTCTGAAAAATATTCCCGGTAAATATCAATGGCTTTTCTTGCCTGTTCCTCACTGAAGCCGTAATACTCCATATAGCTGTCCTTTAAAGGAGGCCCGATAAAGCAGCAAAGCTCATCTAAATTCTCCACCTCAATACCAAAATGCCGGAGGCTGTACTGGACAGACTTGGTGATGCCCTCTTTGGGATCCGTAAGGGTTCCATCTAAATCAAACAACAAATATTCTTTATTCATGGCGCCTCCTCTTTCAGTGTAATTAAGAAAAACAGAGACGAAAAAGGGAGTTCCTTTTCGTCTCTATGAAATTTTACTTTAATTCCTCAACAATTTTCTCAAGTGCTGCCAGGGCATCATCCGGAAGCTTGTCATAGCCTTCCTTAACAGTAGCTGTATTTGCAACGAATTTCACCCGGTCTGCCATACGTGCCTTTAACTGTTCTACATAAGCGGTATCATTAAGGTCCGGAACAAATCCTTCCCACTCAAGGATTTCGATATCAGAGAATGGTCCCCACTGCTTGAACTGGGCGGTCTTATCCACAATGGCTTCCAGGATGCCTAAGGTATCCTTTGGCTGAACCTTCTTACCCATGAAATCACCAGTGTTAATAATATAGCAATCTACATTCTTCTCTTCTACCAGTTTTTTTTAAATTTCTCATAGTCATTGGCAAGAGGATAGGTTCTGAATGGGTTTGCATAAGGTACAACCACCAGGGCATTGGGATCAACTCCCGGTGCCAGTCTTTCCGCTGTTGATCTCTTTGTTGCAAGAGTTGCGCCCATAACAGATGCCAGGGAAGCGCCTTTTAATTTTACTACCGGCGGAATCGTAGGATCCTTCATGATCCAGAAAATAGCATTGACCGGAGCATTGATCTTATCCACACGGTTAGGAGACCACAGTTTTGATTTGATGGCACGTCCGTTGCCGTTTCTGATATCCTCTGTTACCAGCTGGATCTTTCCGTCTTCATCTAAGGTACAGGAGCAGTTCTGGCAGTTAAAAGATATTTGTTATCTTCACAGCCGGTCGGATAATCCTGTGTTTTATCAAAGTATGTGGGTTCCAATGCAACAGATGAGCAGGTGTCGGTATTGATGATGAATGCATCGTCATGGAGAACCGTAACACCATATTTTCCGCCATGCTTTGCATGGGTGATGGTGGATTTTCCTGAGCCGGATAAACCAAATACGGATGCAACATATTTTGAACCATCAGTCAGGTTATATTCTTTCTGTCCGCCGTGGCAGGAAGCATATCCATTGCGGTTTGCAAGAGCCCAGGCCATAGTAAGGGTGCCTTTTTTTGTGCTCACCGAAGTATCTCATACCCAGGATTGCAGCACAGTTCTGGTCCGTATTAAAGTAGCATAAACACTTTGGATCACTTAAACAGGAGAGATCGACTCCGGGACGGTCAGAACCGTTCCACTGAGGATCAGAGAAGATAAAGATATCAGCTTCTTTTCCATCACCGACCGGCTTGGAAGTCTTATACATTTTCGCATATTCATCAGACATATACTGGAAGTTTAACATCCAGTTATACAGGATATTTTCTTCACCTTCCGGAATAAGGAGGTGTGCTTTCACCATGAATTCAGGATCAAGACCTACAAAAACCTGTGCATGATACATTGTTTTCCAGCGGGTTTCATAAACTGCGTCCATAACAACCTTGTCAAGAGCACCGCAATTTACACCGGGTTCTCCTGCGATTCTTCTTGCAGTCGCATAGCGTCCGGTAATCGCACCATCATTAAATAAGAGAACCTTGGCATCCTTATCAAGGCCAAATTCCTCTCCTCTGTATACAGGCATGTCCGTTACAACGGTTCCTGGTGAATTCTTCGCCAGATCATATGCCTCTCTAAGAGTATTGATTTTAATTACGTTGTTTCCATAAAACGGAGCTTCAATGATCGAACGCGTAGTTGCAAAACCTGGTTGGCCTTTTCCAATTTCATTGATTGGATAATATGCTTTTGTTGACATAGAATAATCCTCCTTTTATAAAATCCAAATTTGTGACTATTATCTCACTTTGTTAAGAAAAAGTCAATGATTTTGATTGCAATTTTCATATAAAATGGATATATTTAATATATAAATATGCATTTTGTGTACAATAATCAAAAGAGAGGATAATTATGATTCATATTTCTAAAGATGGCACTGGAGATTTTAAAAGCATTGGAGAAGCGCTCCGCTCTCTTCCAGCCGATCATACCGGGGAGCACCTCCTCTATATTCACAAGGGCTTTTATGAAGAACAGATTACCGTAAGGGCTCCTCACGTAACCTTTGTTGGGGAAGATGCGGAAAGCACCATTCTCTCCTGCGGCCTTTATGCCCGCATGACCATGGAGGATGGAATGAAACGGGGCACCTTCCGCACCTATTCCTGCCTGATCGATACCCATGATTTTACGGCCAGGAACCTTACATTTGAAAACAGCGCGGGAACCGGCACCGACGTTGGACAGGCTCTGGCCTTTTATGCCGATGGGGACCGTTTGCACTTTGAAAACTGCCGGTTCCTGGGAAACCAGGACACTCTTTTTACTGGTCCTCTTCCTCCAAAAGAAATCGAACCGAATGGTTTTATCGGACCAAAGCAGCATTCCCCCCGGATCAATGGCCGGCACTATTATAAAAACTGTTACCTCGAAGGGATATTGACTTTATTTTCGGCAGTGCCACCGCTTATTTTGAAGGCTGTACCTTTTTTTCCAAGTACACAGGAATGGAGATCAGCAGCTATGTGACTGCTGCTTCCACTCCAAAAGATCAGGAATATGGCTACGTCATGGCAAACTGCCGCTTTGAAGGCAATTGTCCCGCCGACAACGCTTATCTGGGACGTCCCTGGAGGGAATATGGAAAAACCGTGCTTTTAAACTGCTTTATGGATGATCATATCTGCAAGGAAGGCTGGCATGACTGGAACAAGGAAGCTGCCCATAAACATGCCTTCTATGGGGAATACGGCAGTTACGGTCCTGGTGCCGTAATGGAAAAACGGCCGGACTGGATTCACCGGCTGACAGAGGCTGATCTTGAAAAATTCACAAAAGAAGCAGTCTTGTCCGGTTCTGATGGCTGGAACCCATAAAATAAAAACGGGAACTGGTCCTTTGCGCAAAGGATTGGTTCCCGTTTTCTAATCAGTTTTCTTTGATTTTAACAATCACCTTTTTAATCATAGCTGGTTCACTTACAGCTGCCTTTGGCTTATGACCATCCCAGGGATTGAAAATCATATATTCTCCAGCCTTTACAACTACCTTTAAGCCTGGATTTTCATTGTCGTAAAATACAACATCTTTTTCTTCGTTATAAGGTACCTTTTCTGCCAGTTCATCGATCCTTGCATATGTCATGGTTTCTGAACCGGATATCATATATTGAATATCTGTATAATTATGGTGAGCTTCGTACTTGGCTTCCTCCCAGGGAACCGTTGTGTACTCTGTTACATTAGCGAAAACATTCTTACCGTCAATTTCATATTTGCCTGGCACCAGGCTCTCTAAATCTGTATTTTTAAGAAAATCAACTGCCTTTTCGTATCTTCCATCCACTCCAAGGTTTCTGTAAAAATCAAGGTTTTTTTGCTGAGTCAAAAATCATAATCATACTCTCCTTTTATGTATCGTATAGTTTGGCCGCAGATCCAAAGGGTACCTGCCATGCACATATAGTATACACCTAAAGCAGAATATTCTACAATGTTTTTATTTAAAAAAATTCATGGTTGCCGTGCTGGAACAAATAGGTCAGATGGGAATCAAACCAGCTTATAGCTCCTCTCCTGGAGCCTCCCCGATTCATAAAATACAGGGCTCCGTTGGAATAATCCTCTCCCGCCAGCACGATCAACACACTGTTTCGTATCATCTGTCACTTTTACGGAATTAATACTGCCGTTTGATACCGGTGAAAATTGGGAGGGTTCGTAGACGACTCCTTTCACCGTGTCGGGAAATTCCCCGTTCTTTACGCGGTTTAAAATCACATTGGCCACAAGGATCTTTCCCTTGTCGTCGCATACTCCGGCCTCCGCCTGCACGATCCGCAGTAAGACCTGATAATCGTCCGTAGACACCGATGTGGCATGAAGGGCCCTTTCTTTCTCTGCCTTTATGGCTGCCGCTTCAGCCGCCTTTCTTGCTTCTTCCGCTTTTTTTAGCAGCTTCCTCTGCCTGCCGTTTTGCCTCTTCTTCCAAAGCGATCCTGGCATTGATCCGTTCTATCTCTGCCCTGGATTCTTCTTGCAGCGCCTGCTTTTGGATTACCTCTTTTTCCAGAAAATTACCGGCAAGCTGCTGTGCCTGCATTCTGGCTTCCGTAAGTTTTATTTGAGTTTTTTTTCCTGGTTAAGGGTTTCTTCTTTCACTTCTTCATTATCCGGAGAGTCTTCCGGTTCCGGCGTTTCTGCAAATGCCGTTAAAGCATTCCTGCCGCCGCTTCCAAATCCCGTTGAGGTAAACGCCACAACAGTAATAATTGCCGCACCCGCCATAAAAACTGCGGAAGAACGATACATCCGCTTTGTGACCTTAAAGGCCATCCCTCTGAAGAATTGACAAATCTGCTGAAGGATAGAGCGTAGTGTAAGCATATATACACCTCTTTCTCATATATCACTTGCCTGGGCTGGTTACATTTCACAGCCGTTTCCTGGTGACGTCCGTAATTATAGAAGAAGCCTGCTAAAAAAAGTCAATGCCTATTTAACATTTTTGTGATATTTTAATTTCTATTTTTTCAACTCCTTTTTTTGTTTTATACATTATGCACTATATATTTGTGCTTTCACCCTCATTCTTTATGCTACTATTATAGTAACATTTTACAATAGTGTTACATTTATGTTAATTATTCAACATCACCAGTTAGACTTGTCCCTGTCTTTCTTTGTTTTATGTAAACTAATCCTGTATTAGTGAAGCAAATTTGCCCTTTATAAAATCAACGAGGGTCTGGGGAGAAATGACGATTTGCTGCCCTCTTAGGCCTCCGCTGACGACAATTTCCCCGTAGGAACGGGCTGATTCTTCGACAAAGGCAGGAAATTGTTTTTTCATGCCGATAGGAGAACAGCCTCCCCGAATGTATCCGGTGACTCCCTGCAAATCTTTCATCGGAATCATCTCCACCTTCTTATCTCCGGCAGCTTTCGCCGCTTTTTTTAAATCCAGTTCCCCGTCAACCGGAATGCAGCAGACCAGATATCCTATTTTCTCTCCTTTTAATACAAGAGTTTTAAATACGCTCCCATGATCCGCCCCCATCATATCCGCTGCGTGGCTGCCGGACAGATCCTGCTCGTCCACTTCGTATTCTCTTGTGGTATATAAAATTTTTGCCTTGTCAAGCATTCGCATTGCATTTGTCTTTACCATATAAATCAACTCCTTAAATTTTTTCTTATTATAATACGCATTTCCATTATTTGCAATGTCAGGAAGTCAATACTCCACAGCAAGCTTCAGGATATTGACCCGCGAGCAGCCGCCAAAGTCAAGGAAGCTTGACCTTAGCTCGCTGTCATCCCGTAAAAAAAGTCCGTAACTGCCGGACACAATTCCTGGCAATTACGGACCGATTTTCCATGGAAACCATCTATTTCTTCTTATTAATATAGGGAAACAACCCACCTGCTGAAATGATCTCCTGCATAAAGGGTGGAAATGCCTGCCCCTCAAAGGATTCTCCGGTGGTCTTGTTGGTGATGATACCGCTGTCAAAATCTACTGTAACCTCATCTCCTGCCTGAATGGCTCTGGCAGCTTCCGGACATTCTATAATAGGAAGGCCGATATTAATTGCATTCCGGTAGAAAATCCTGGCAAAGGTCTCGGCAATGACACAGCTTATTCCGGCACACTTGATTACCAGAGGGGCGTGCTCTCTGGAAGAACCGCATCCAAAATTCTTATTTGCGACAATAATGTCCCCTTTTTTTACATTGGTTACAAAATCCTTGTCAATATCTTCCATGCAGTGCTTTGCCAGCTCATTCCCATCTGTGATATTCAAATATCTGGCAGGAATGATAACATCCGTATCCACATTATCTCCGTATTTAAAAACAGATCCACATGCCTTCATATTTTATAACCTCCTATAATCAGTTCGCCCGGCGCAGATATATGGCCGGTAACCGCGCTTGCAGCCGCCACCGCAGGACTGGCCAGATATACCTCTGAATCCACATGACCCATCCGCCCCACAAAATTACGGTTGGTGGTGGAGATACAGCGCTCTCCTGCCGCCAGGATTCCCATATAGCCGCCAAGACAGGGACCGCAGGTCGGGGTGCTTACCACAGCTCCGGCTTCAATAAAGATTTCTAAAAGGCCTTCTTTCATGGACTGCAAATAGATTTCCTGAGTGGCAGGAATTACGATGCAGCGCACATTTTTTGCCACTTTATGTCCTTTCATAACAGCGGCTGCGATTCTCATATCGTCAAGCCTGCCATTGGTACAGGAGCCGATCACAGACTGATCAATCTTAATCTCCCCAAAGGAGCCATGGTCCTGGTATTTTCAGGAAGGTGGGGAAAGGAAACTGTTGGCTCTAATTTGGATAAGTCAATGGTATAAACTGCCTCATATTCGGCATCCTCATCTGCCTCATAAATTTTGTAATCACGCTCCCCGTGGTCTTTTATGTATTGAATACATAAGTCATCCACCGGGAAAATGCCGTTCTTTCCTCCGGCTTCAATGGCCATGTTGCAGATGGTAAAACGGTCATCCATTGATAAATTCCTGATGCCATCTCCTGAAAATTCCATAGACTTATATAAGGCGCCGTCCACACCGATCATGCCTATGATATGCAAAATAACATCCTTGCCGCTGACCCATTTGGAGGGTTTCCCCACAAGTTCAAACTTTATTGCGGTCGGCACTTTGAACCAGGCTTTTCCAGTTACCATGCCTGCCGCCATATCCGTACTGCCCACACCGGTGGAAAAAGCTCCCAATGCTCCATAGGTGCATGTATGGGAATCCGCTCCAATGACTGCATCTCCCGCAACCACCAACCCCTTTTCCGGAAGAAGGGCATGTTCGATTCCCATCTGCCCTACGTCGAAATAATTGGTAATTTCGTGTTTGCCGGCGAAATCACGGCAGCATTTACAATTTTCTGCGGATTTAATATCCTTATTAGGAATAAAATGGTCCATAACCAGGGCAATCTTATCTTTATGAAAGATGGTTTCCTTATGAAACTTCTCCATTTCCTTAATGGCAACCGGAGATGTAATATCATTTCCCAATACCAGATCCAGCTCCGTTTCAATCAGCTGTCCTGCCTTTACCTGGGAAAGCCCTGCATGGGCTGCCAATATTTTCTGGGTCATCGTCATTCCCATCGACTGCGTCCTCCTGTTAATTTATCACTATTAAAGTTCAGCCATGCTATACACCATCTGGCGGAAAGAACATGTTTCCTGACCAAACTGTAACATCTTTTTCTTGCTTTACATTCTAACATACTTATTGATATAATAGAAATACATAATATGAATATTTAATATAATAGCTAGTTATAAGATAGGAAGAAAAATGAGAGGAGACCTTAACATGGATCATAACCTTTCCCATTATAAGATATTTTATGAAGTTGCCAAAGCCGGAAATATCTCAAAGGCTGCCAAAGAGCTTTACATCAGCCAGCCTGCCATCAGCAAATCCATCAGCAAGCTGGAAGACAGCCTGGACGTGGCCTTATTTACGAGAAATTCCAGAGGTGTCCAGCTTACGGAAGAAGGAAAGCTTCTATATAATCATACAAAAGCAGCCTTTGAAGAATTAAACCGCGGGGAACTGGAACTGAAGCGGGTGAAGGATTTTAATATCGGACACTTAAAAATCGGTGTCAGCAATACTCTTTGCAAGTATTTACTTCTTCCTTATTTAAAGGGATTCATTGAGAAGTATCCTCATATTAAGATTTCTATTGAAAGCCAGTCCACTTCCCATACAATCACCATGCTGGAACAACAGCGGATTGATTTGGGACTGATTGCAGAACCGGCCAACCGACGCCCCCTTTTGTTTCAGCCGGTTATGGACATCCATGATGTTTTTGTGGCTACAAAGTCTTATCTGGATAACCTGTATTTGAGGGAAGGGCCGGATGCAGACCTTTTCCAGACAGGAAATATTCTTCTTTTGGATAAGAACAATATGACCAGAAAGTACATTGACGAATATCTGAATGAAAATCAGATTGTGCCAAATCAGCTTTTGGAAGTCACCACCATGGATCTGCTGATTGAATTTGCTAAAATTGGACTGGGAATCGGATGTGTGATCAAGGAATTTGTCCAGGAAGAGCTGGACCGGGGAGATTTGATCCAGATTCCCATGGAATCGGCCATAAGGAAAAGAACCGTTGGGTTCGCTTATAATCCCAGCGGGTTATCCACTGCTATGGAGAACTTTTTTTGATGCCATGCGAGGGGCAGGGATCCATACTTAAAAATTTCTACAATCAAAAAGCCTAGAAAAAGATTTGCTTTTTCCAGGCTTTTCTACTAACAGGCCGCTGCCTGCAGATATAAATTTTAGTTATCAATCAGCTTTCCGCCATCGTTCCAGCTGTAAAGCTTGCGGAGTTCGCTGCCTACCTTTTCTAACTGGTGGGAAGCTTCTTTCTTTCTAACAGCGTTAAAGTGAGCACATCCAACCTGGTTCTCTAAGAGCCAGTCTTTTGCAAAGGTTCCATTCTGAATATCTGCAAGAACCTGTTTCATTGCCTTCTTGGTCTCATCGGTAATGATCTTTGGTCCTGTGATGTAATCACCGTATTCGGCAGTATTGGAAACAGAATATCTCATGCCTGCAAAGCCGCTTTCAAAAATCAGGTCCACGATCAGCTTCATCTCATGGATACATTCAAAATAAGCATTCTCCGGAGCATATCCTGCTTCTACCAAAGTTTCAAAGCCAGCCTTCATCAGTGCGCATACACCACCGCACAATACGGCCTGCTCACCAAAAAGGTCTGTTTCTGTTTCATCTTTAAAGGTTGTTTCCAGTACGCCAGCTCTTGCGCCGCCCAGAGCCAATGCATAAGCAAGTGCCTTGTCCTTTGCCTTGCCTGTGTAATCCTGATGAACAGCAATGAGACAGGGAGTTCCTCTGCCCACCAGATATTCATTTCTTACGGTATGGCCGGGAGCCTTTGGTGCGATCATGGTAACATCAACATTCTTCGGAGGAACGATCTGTCCAAAATGAACGGCAAAGCCATGGGCAAACATCAGCATGTCCCCATCCTTTAAATTAGGCTCTACAGATTCCTTGTACATAGCAGCCTGCTTCTCATCGTTGATTAAGATCATAATGATGTCGGCTTTTTTTGCAGCTTCTGCAGCTGTATAAACGGTTAATCCCTGTGCCTCTGCCTTTGCCCAGGAACTGCTTCCCTCATAAAGCCCTACAATGACATCGCATCCGGACTCCTTTAAATTAAGCGCATGGGCATGGCCCTGGCTGCCGTATCCAATCACTGCAATGGTCTTACCCTCCAATAAGGATAAATTGCAATCTTCCTGATAGTAAATCTTTGCCATCTTTTATTTCCTCCTCATATACTGACTCTTGATATATTTTGTTAAAGGAACCATGCTGACGGCTCACTGTCCGCCTCCCACAATACCTCTAGCTTACAATTCCAGACTGCCTAAGGCAGATAGCGAATGTCGTCGGAGCCTCTGGAAAGCCCTGTGAGGCCGGTTCTCGCAAGCTCTAAAATCTCGTAATCTTCAAGCAGGTTAAGAACTGCATCAAGCTTGGACTGATCTCCTGTCAGCATGACGGTTACGGAATCCCTTCCAACATCCACAATGGTGGCTCTGAAAATATCGGCTATGGCACAGATCGCCTGACGCTCACTGGCATTGGCATGTACCTTGACCAGAATAAGTTCCCTGTAAACAGAATAACCTGGCTTTAATTCCTTGATATCCCTTACGTCTTCCAGCTTTCTAAGCTGTTTTTCAATCTGGTCCAATATCTCCTGATCGCCTGTGGACACCACTGTCATTCTGGAATATCTCTCATCCGCAGTCACACCCACCGTAAGGCTTTCAATGTTATAGCCACGGCGGCTGAACAGTCCGGCCACACGGCTTAATACACCGGAGGTGTTATCAACCAACAATGATAATACGATTCTTTCCATCCATATCCCCGCCTTTTTGTATAATAACTTAAATGATAGCAATCCAGCATCTTTTTGTCAACTAAATAATAGGAATGTGTACTATAATTTGAAGTTATACCTAAAATACAGATTACACAAAAGGCTGCGTCTTTTCATACGCAGCCCTCTTTTTCCATTCCTACTATTCTCTAATATACTTGCACTTTCTTTTCCTGGCTTGACCTGGGGGATTCCATATCCCCATACCCTAAAATGCAATGACTTCAGGTCCAGCCTATTACGGGTTTTCCGGATAATCAATAATATAATATTCATAGGCGTTTACAACCTTTGTGCCGCCATACTGGTCCTCTCTCTTAAAGCTCTTTCCATAATTGGCATGGACATGTCCATGAAGAAAATACTTGGGACAATACTTGTCCATCAGTTCCTTAAAGCAGGAAAACCCCTGATGAGGCAGGTCCGGCAGGTCGTTTAGCTGAAATGCCGGAGCGTGGGTGACAAGAATATCAAAGCCTTTGTTCTTTTTAAGCTTCCACCACATTTTTTTGATTCTCCGCTCCATTCCCCGTTCTGTGTACTGGTTCGGCGAGCCTGGAATGTACTGCATGGAACCGCCCAGACCCATAATCCGGATTCCCTGGTAGGTTATAATATCATCTTCAATGCAGGTGCAGCCCTCTGGCGGGCCATCCTCATACCTGCCATCGTGATTTCCCCGGACATAAAAGACCGGGGCATGGGAAAATGTTGCAAAAAATGTAAGGTAATTCGCTCTTAAATCTCCGCAGGAAATAATTAAATCAATGTCCTTTAATTTTTCCGGTGAATAATATTCATAAAGTGATTTTGACTCATGGTCAGACAGTACCAGGATCTTCACGCTATTCCTCCATATCCGTGTTCTCGTATATTGTCTGTCCCTGGAGACGTACCAGAGACCGAGCCTCTTCCGTAAGCTCATCAAATGCCGGAATCTGTCCCACCACATTTTCTGTCAGCCAGTTCATGGTGGTTATTTCCTCCGGAGTAAGACTTTCGTTTTCCCCGCACTGGATTTGTCCGTCCTGAGAATAAATAGTTCCTTCAAAAGGCTGAAAGCTTCCAGCCCGTATAGAATTCCTTAAAAATGTAATCAGCCGGCTTGTTCCGTGAGGCAGATTGTGAGAGCAGATGACATCGATCACATCTGCCGACATCCCCCACCAGTAATTGATGGCCTGTTTCCCCTTCATTTCTTTCCTGTCGGAATCTCCGTGGCATATAATATTGACAATTTTTTTCGTAAAACTTCCCCCAGTGCCAGATCGGGCTCGCCAGATTCTTAAGGCTTCCATCGGGATTTTTCTGGTAAAGTCCGTATTCTCTGGTAGGCGTCTGTGGAGTTATCATATCATCCCTGAGATAAAGGTAACTTTCTCTTTTTCCAGCTCTGCATGTGCATCCCTGTTCTTCACCTTTGACCATTCTAAGTACACCTTGGCATATGGATTGATCATCCTGGCTCCCAGAGCAAATGCATTGATGTTGGCAATGGTGCCGTAGATGGGATAATCAGCGATATATCCGATCTTCTCATTCCGGGACATGGAAGCTGCCAAAGCTCCCATAAGGAATTTCGATTCATACATTCTCCCATAATAAGTACAGATAGAAGAATAAGACATATTAACGGAACAGTTGAAAACCTTTACCTCCGGATGATCGATTGCAGTTTTCACGCTTAGATTTATCATCTGGGAGTTCGTAGTAAATATGACATTGCACCTGGCCGCAATTGCCAGATCAATGGCACTGGCAATCTCCGGCTCAGTATCTGCATTAAAAAAATGCAACCGTTTGAATGTCGCCGTTAAACGCCTGCTCCAGATACATCCTGCCCAGCTCATGCCCGTAAGCCCAGCTTGAATTTTCCGCTGTCTTCGCATGGATAAATGCAATTTTTAACATCTGCGGTTCAATGGCCTGGAACGGGCGCAGCCAGTTAATGAGCCTAAGGGGGCTATCCGATGTTTCCGCTATCTCTTCCGGCTGTTCAACCAAAGCGATCTTATTTCCTCTGGAAGCCAGAAGGAGTTCATCCTTTATCCTTACAAGGTCTTTTTTTATCTGCCCCTCGATCCGGTCCTTCACCGTCCGGTATCCGAACAGTTCCACATAAACCAGAAACGCATCCGAACAGGTCATATCGTAATCATCACCGCCAAAGGCATGAAATGCTTTGGAAAAGCGGTCATAAGCGGACTTAAAGATGATCCTGTCATCCTCGCTCCAGGGCTCTCCCGGGTTTTTATTCATGGCCTTTATCAGCTTGTCATAGCTTCCCTCTTTGCTGAACCAAACGTCGCAGTTAAAGGAGACCTGGTAAAAATCCAGAAATTCATAGTAAAGCCTGTTATCTAAGTCATCGGTCCTCTTTGGAATCAGGCGGGTGACCGAGGCCGAAATGCTGAAAGCACCCACATATTTTAAAACGCTGACCCTTTTATTGCCCTCCTGAACGTAATACTGGTTCATAAATTCATAAGCTTCAATAGGATCATGGATTCCCTCTTCAATCTGGTGGTCATATAAATACGCCCATTTCGCTCCAAATTCCGATTTCTCCGATAAAAGAGGCATGAAATTACTGGCAAAGGCGCTGGTTCGCCCCTCAGTTTTCGTTCCTACCACCTTTTCCAGAGGAATATCCATGATTCCCAAGTTCACTTCCGAAACAATATCCGTAAAAGACAGTATCTCATCCAGCACCGGCAGATAGGGATATTCTCCCTTTGATACGGAAGCCTGATATTGCCTGCGGCCCCGCCTTAATGCCCCTACGTAATCGTATAATGCCATCCGTTTTCCCTCCAACATTTTCTAAGGTTATTTTAGCATTAAAACAGCTTTCTGTACAGATTATTCAGGAGGCCCATTAAAGTGTTAGTCAGTTAAAGATTTCTCACCTTAAAGTCTCTTTCCAGTTCTCTTTTCTGATCCTTTTTAGCAATGTCATCTCTTTTATCGTATAGCTTTTTACCTCTGGCAAGTCCGATCTCCACCTTCACCAGGCTGCCTTTAAAATATACCTGCAGAGGAACCAGGGTATATCCCTTCTGGGCGATCTTTGCATCCAGCTTTCCGATCTCAGACTTGTGAAGCAGCAGCTTTCTGACCCTCAGCGGATCCTTGTTAAAAATATTTCCTTTTTCATAAGGCTGATGTTCATGCCACAAACATAAACTTCTCCTTTATCAATTCTCACAAAGGATTCCTTTACGCTGCATTTGCCCATGCGGATGGATTTTACTTCTGTTCCGGCCAGTTCGATGCCGGCCTCGTATTTTTCATCAATAAAATAATCGTGATATGCCTTTTTATTATTGGCAATTAATTTGAAACTCTCTTTCCCCATTTTCATTCCTCCTGTTATTCCTCTTCAAAACTCTTCGCCGGAATAAAGTCGATGGTACGCAAAAGTTTATCCGTACCCAGCACCATGACCCTGATAGGCTGACCAAGTTTATAGGTCTTTTTTTGTCATTTCTCCTACCAGCTCATAATGTTCTTCATCAAAATGATAATAATCATCCTGGAGCTGATTCACATGAATCAAGCCCTCTACGGTATTGGGAAGCTCCACATAAAGCCCCCAGTTGGTCACTCCGGAAATCACTCCGTCAAACTCTTCCCCAACGTGTCTGGACATATATTCGCACTTTTTAAGCTTAATGGTCTCCCGCTCGGCTTCATCGGCCCTCCGCTCCATGGCAGAGGACTGGACTGACACCTGCTGAAGGATCTTATCGTAATGGCTGATCCTCTTCTCAGATAAGCCTGATCTTAAGTTCTCCTTAATAATGCGGTGGATCTGCAAGTCCGGATACCTTCTGATTGGAGAGGTAAAGTGTGTGTAATATTTAGCCGCCAGACCAAAGTGCCCGGTATTTGCAACCGTATATTTGGCCTGTTTCATGGAACGCAGGGCCAGACGGCTGATCAGGGCTTCTTCCGGCGTATCTTCTGCATTGGCGAGCAGTTTCTGGACTTCCTTCGGGTAAACCTCACCGTTGTGGAAACGGATGGAATATCCAAAATTATTAATCAAAGTTGCAAGGCTCTTCATCTTTTCCGGATCCGGATTATCATGAGTACGGTAGAGGAAGGGGATCTCCTGCCAAAAATAATCCTCCGCAACCGTCTCATTTGCCATCAGCATAAAATCCTCAATGATTTTCGTTGCCGCATTTCTTTCATAAGGCTTGATTTCCAGAGGCTTTCCCCGTTCATCAAGAATCACCTTTGTTTCCGGGAAATCAAAATCAATGGAGCCCCTCTTCTTTCTCTTTTCCCGCAGAATATCAGCCAGTTCCTTCATTTGCTCAAACATGGGAACAAAAGCTTCGTATTCCTTCATAACCGCCTCATCCCGGTCGGTTATAATGGCGTTGACTGCTGTATAGGTCATTCTCCGGTCTACGTTTATGATGGTTTCCGCTATCCGGTGTCCCATTACATTGCCGTTTTCATCAATGTCCATGATGCAGCTTAAAGCCAGCCGGTCTTCTCCCTGGTTTAAGGAGCAGATTCCATTTGACAGCTTATGGGGCAGCATGGGGATTACCCGGTCCACAAGATAAACACTGGTCCCCCGTCTTAAAGCTTCCTCATCCAATGGGCTGTTTTCCGTTACGTAATTTGTAACATCAGCGATGTGGACGCCTAAGGTATAGGCTCCGTCCTTTTTTTGATATGGTAATGGCATCGTCAAGGTCCTTTGCATCTTCCCCATCAATGGTAACTGTCTGTAAATTTCTTAAGTCCAGGCGTCCCTGCATGTCTTTGCCGGTAACCGTATCCGGCACTGCTCCTACCTGTTTCATCACGCCGTCCAGAAATTCCTCCGGAAGCCCATATGCTCTTACAATCGAAAGAATATCCGTACCAGGATCATTGACGTGGCCAATGATTTCCGTTATGATCCCTTCCGGTTTCCGTTCCGGCCCGCCAAAATCCGTAACCTTAACCACCACCTTGTGACCGGTCACTGCTCCCATGTCCTTGCCCTGGGGAACGAACACATCCTTTGAAATCTTCTGGTTGTCCGGAATGACGAAACCAAAACTCTTATTTTTCTGGTAATACCCTATGATCTCCTCATTTGCATGGACCAGCACCTTGATCACATGGCCCTCAGCCCTTTTTCCGTTACCCGGCTTTGATTCGGCCGATATCTGCACGGTATCACCGTGAAGTGCGCCGCCTGTCTTATCTTCCGGAATAAAAATATCCTGATCAAGCCCTTCTACCGCTACAAAACCAAAGCCTTTGGAGTGTCCGGAAAATACTCCGGCAATGGAGCCGATATCCGGCTTTCCGTATTTTCCTTTTTGTGATACGCCAATCTTTCCTTCCGCTAAAAGTGCATTAAGTACCTCTTTTAAATCTTCCCTCTGCTCCTTTGGAATGTTAAAAAGAATGGCTAATTCCTTTAATTTCATAGGCACATAGGCAGGATCATGAATCAGCTGGAGAAGCATGGCTTTCCTTTGCGTTAACTGTTCTTCTGTCATTGTTTTCCTCTCTTAACTATCATTTTTATCTATCTTTTTTCATTCTTTCCTATATTATCGGATGCAGAAAGCACTTCCCATAATCGGATGGACGGGGCAAAGAACGCCCCTTTTATCAGAATCTGCTTTGCATTTTCTGATAAGTTATATTATCTGCACTTTAACAACAGGTATTACAAATACTTCCCCATTATGCGAAAAAAACACCCTTGTTGCCATATCACAAGAGTGTTTAATCTTTACAGTATATTCAGATTCAGTACCAGTGCCAGAATGAAAAACAGGACTGCTCCGTATTTTGTGAATTTCTCCAGTTTTCCTTCCATGGAACGGCCTTTATTTCTGCCCCAGTAGGTATCTGCCATACCGCCGATAGAACCAAGGCCCTGACTCTTTCCTTCCTGTAAAAGGATTATTGCTGATAAAGCAACACATATGATAACAAATATGATTGATAAAATAATCCTGATCATTTTTCCCACCTCCTATAGTCAAACAAAGGATATCATACCATAATTTATCTGAAAATACAATATATTTTTATATTTTTATATTCATCCTTATGTGTCCCGGCATCAGGTCCTGCCCATGGCATGTATCCATGAGGAGATTTCGGTTCTTTTCCTTTGACCGGTCAGCCAGAATATTCCATGACTGCCCGCCAAGTTTTCCTGTAAAATTCTTCAATGCGCAGAAGCTCATTGTATTTGGCGGTACATTCCCCCCTGCACGGTGCGCCGCTCTTTACATAATCGGCATGTACAGCCGCTGCCATGTCTGCAAGGAAAGACTCTTCCGTATCCTGCACATCACTGGCAATGATCACCTTATTTCCGGCTTTTCTTGCCTTTTCCACCATTTCAAGTGCCCCGGTAACAGTTCCCGCCTGTTCCATCCGGATGATCGTGGCATTAGCCGCTGCAAAATCATCGGAAACCAGAAGGGTGCGGTGCTCCAGTAACTTCATCATTTGCTCTCTTCCCTCCAGATCTTCTTTCCAAAGACCGTTCATGACCGCACAGATGGGAAATCCGTCCGCCAGCCTCAGATAATAGGCAAGCATATCCTTTTGTGCCCTGTTTATGGTGATTCCGCCCTTCCTGCTTTCCTTTGAAAAACAGTAGGTACCGTCTTCCTTTACGTACAACCGGTCTGCATCTGCATTGATGGCCACCAGCACATCTTCCCCCGGCTTATATCCGGTAAGCATAAAAGCATCCATTAAATAATGCAATGCTTCCTCTGAGTTTTTCATATCCGGTTCAAAGCCGCCCCCATCTCCTGTGGAGGTGCCAAAACCGCTCATGGATAAAAGCCTTTTTAATGTCTGATAAATCTCCACTCCCATGCGCAGTCCTTCCGAATAGGAGTTCGCTCCCTGAGGCACGATCATGATCTCATGAAAATCAAGACCTTTATCCCCGCCTCCTCCGCTTATCATGCTCATCATGGGAACCGGCATCACAGGAGCCGAGGTTCCGCCCAGATAACGGTAAAGGGGAAGACGAAGTCCTGCGCCTGCTGCCCTTGCAACCGCCATGGATAAAGCCAAAATCCCCTGATTCCCATCTCCTTCTGCTCTTATTTCCTCTGCCGCCTGGGAAAGCATCCGGTCTATTTTTCCCTGGTCTGATGCATCCTCAAACAAAATGATCTCCGAAAGCCAGTCATTGACCAGCCTCGCCTGCTCCTCTGCTCTTCCGGTGTTTCCCAAGGAAACCGCTGCTCTTCCATGGGCACCGTTTTCCAGGATCACCTCAGCTTCTACTCCCGGGTATCCCCAGGAATCCCCAACAATTCTTCCGGTTATTTCTATAATATCAAGGCCGTTTAACATCTTTTTGCCTCCTGTCCTTTCTTACATTCTTACCGTAAGGATTGACGGAATTTACCAGTTCCATGCAGGTACAAAAGAAAAAAGATGCCAGGATGGTTTTCCTTTCATCCTGACATCTTTCCTAATTAGTTTACGTGTTAAACGGCTTTTATGCCCGAAGTTCAATTCCCAGTCCCTGTAATCCGTTAAGAATTTTTTTTCATAACAGCAAGAACCTCCTGCTCCTCCAGGGTATGATCACCTGCACGGAAGGTGATGGAATATGCAACAGACTTATATCCAGATAAAATCTGGGTTCCTTCATAAATATCGAAAAGCTCATAGCTTTCCAATATCTTTCCGCCACGCTGATCAATGATCTCTTCGATCTGTCCCACCAGAATTTCCTTTGGAACCACCATGCTGATATCCCTGGTAACAGCCGGATATTTTGCAATTCCGGTGTATTTCCGGTCAAAGCTTGTAAACGGGATCATGGATGGCATATCGATCACAGCCACATAGGTCCGTTCCCCGATCTTATAGTTGTCAGCCACCTCCGGATGAACTTCTCCCAGATATCCGATGGTCACTCCATCATAAATGATATCTGCCTGTCTTCCTGGATGAAGGAATGTTTTTCCGCCCTTTGGATCATAATGAGGCTTTTTGTGCATTCCCGTTTTATCGAAGAATTCTTCAACAACGCCCTTCATATCAAAGAAATCGCCATCCCCGTAAAAGCCAAGGGTAAACTGCATTCTTTCATCAGGAAGCTCTGTTAATGGAAGCGCCTTTGGAAGATAAATATTGGCCAGCTCATAAAGGCGGACATTCTTATTCCGGCGGTTGTAGTTGGTGGATAAGGAGTTTAACATTCCATGAAGAGGGGAGGTCCTCATAACGCTGAAATCCTCTCCCAAAGGATTTAATATATTCACTGTCACACGGAGCGGGCTGTCATCCGGAATCAGCAGCCGGTCAAATACCTTGGGGCTTTCAAAGGAATAGGTCATTCCCTGGGAAAATCCGCAGAATTCCGCCACCTCTCTGGCTACCTCTTCTATTCTTAATTTATAGGACAGCTTGCCGGTGGTTGCCTCACCTGTTGGAAGGGATACGGGGATCTTGTCATATCCAAAGAATCTGGCAACTTCCTCAGCCAGATCTGCCATACAGCCTAAATCCTGACGGAAGGTAGGAATGAGGATTTCACCTGCCGCTTCATCATATCCCAAATCCAGCTTTTTAAAGTATCCAAGCATTGTTTCCGGTTCAATCTCAGTTCCCAGAAGCCTGTTCATCTTTTCCGGCTCAAAGGGAAGTCTTTTCCCTTCCCGCTTGGACGGATAAATATCGATCATGCCGCCTACGACTTCTCCTGCACCCAGTTCTTCAATCAGCTGACAAGCGCGGTTAATGGCTTCCTCGGCGTTGTTTGGATCAAGCCCTTTTTCGAATTTGCCGGAAGCATCGGTCCTTAATCCAACTTTTTTTGGAAGAAAGCCGGATATTGGTTCCGTCAAAGCAGGCGCATTCAAACACCATGGTATTCACCTCATCGGTGATCTTGGAGTTCTCTCCTCCCATGATGCCGGCGATTCCTACCGCTTTTTCCCCATCATTGATCATGAGAATGGTGCTGTCCAGCTTTCTTTCCTGTCCGTCAAGGGTCTGGAAGGTATCGCCTTCTTTCGCGCGTTTTACAATGATCTCATGATTTGCAAGCAGGTCATAATCAAAGGCATGCATTGGCTGTCCGTACTCTTCCATCACATAATTTGTGATATCCACAATATTATTAATAGGGCGGATTCCGCATGCGGCAAGACGTCTCTGCATCCAAACCGGAGAAGGAGCAAGCTTGATATTTTTTACCATTCTTGCGCAATAGCGGGGACAAAGGCTGCTGTCTTCTACGGATACCTTCAGATAGTTATGGATATCCTCGCTGTTGCCTGTGGCCGTTACCACCGGAGGCACAAAGGTCTTATGAAAGGTTGCAGCCGCTTCTCTTGCAATTCCTATTACACTGTAGCAGTCCACACGGTTTGAGGTGATTTCGTATTCAAATACGGAATCACGGAGGCCCAGCACCTCAACGGCGTCAGCACCTACTTCCGTATCCTCAGGCAAAATATAAATTCCGCTTTCCGGAGCATCCGGATACATTTCACTGGAAAATCCCAGTTCTTCAATGGAGCACATCATGCCGCAGGATTCGATTCCTCTAAGCTTCCCCTTTTTGATCTTAATTCCTTCTTCCGGAAGAGGACCGCCGTCATGGCCTCCTGCCACCTTACCCCCATCTAATACAACAGGAATCTTATCTCCGGTCTTTACATTGGATGCGCCTGTGACGATCTGTACGGTTTCCGCTCCAACATTGACCTGACAGATGATTAACTTATCCGCATCCGGATGACGCTCTATGGATAATATCTGTCCAACTACAATTTTCTCTAAGTTTTTATCCAGGCATACATAGCCCTCAACCTTTGATCCGGTAAGTGTCATGGCATCTGTATAGTCCTGAGCCGTTACGTCTAAATCCGGAACGTATGCTTTAATCCATGATAATGGTGTATTCATTGATCTATCTCCCTTTCCTTAAAACTGCTTTAAAAATCTGATGTCGTTCTCATATAATAATCTCATGTCATCAATTTCATATTTTAACAGGGCAATCCGCTCCAATCCAACGCCAAAAGCAAAGCCGGTATATTCATTGGGGTCGATACCGCTCATTGTAAGTACATTTGGATGGACCATGCCGCAGCCGAGAATCTCAATCCAGCCCGAACCTTTGCAGAAACGGCAGCCTTTTCCGCCGCATTTAAAGCAGGTAACATCCATCTCCGCGCTTGGCTCTGTAAATGGGAAATGGTGCGGACGGAATTTCACCTTTGTCTCCAGGCCAAAAAGCTCTCTTGCAAACTCTGCAAGGGTTCCCTTTAAATCTGCAAATGTGATATTTTTATCAATTACAAGACCTTCAATCTGGTGGAAGGAAGGAGAATGGGTTGCATCCACCTCATCTGACCGGAATACACGGCCGGGAGCCAGCATGCGGATGGGCAGCTTGCCCTTTTCCATGGTCCTGACCTGAACCGGTGAGGTCTGGCTTCTTAATACGATGTTGTCGCTGATATAAAAAGTATCCTGTTCATCTCTTGCCGGATGATTCTTGGGTATATTTAATTTTTCAAAGTTATAGGAGTCGTATTCCACCTCCGGTCCTTCAATGACCTCATATCCCATGCCAATGAAGATTCTCTCAACCTCTTCCAGTGCAATGGTATTGGGATGGGTGTGGCCTACCTTATTCCGCCTTCCGGGAAGGGTCACATCAATTACTTCTTTTTTTCAGCTGTTCTTCCCTGGCTTTTTTTTGCAGGGCGGACATAGCCTCCTCTAATTTCCCTTCGATCAGGGTCCGGGCATCATTTACCATCTGCCCCACCTTTGGTCTGTCTTCCGGAGCAACATCCTTCATACTCTTTAATACACTGGTCAGCTCACCCTTTTTTTCCAAGATACGCGACCTTAATGTCGTTCAGTTTTTCCAGCGCATCGGAAGCTTCAATCTGCCTTAATGCTTCCTGTTTGATTTTCTCCAATTGATCCTTCATCGTGCTCTCCTTCTTTCCATAATCAAATTTTATATTTACTGTTTTAACAGTAAGATGAACTAAAAAAAACTCCGCCCCAAAAAGGGACGAAGCTATATTCGCGGTACCACCCTGATTCCTGTGTATCACACAGGCACTCGGTATACGTAACGTGTATTGACGTCATGACTTACCCGCCAGAATGGCCGCCTAAGCTGCTTCTGGTTTCAATCATGCTGCTTCGGTGGGAAATTCAATCTCTTAGCTGAACTTAAAAGGGCTTACAGCCGATGGCCCCTTCTCTCTGGAAGAAAATAAGGATTTACTTACACCTTCATTGCATTTAATATTTTTAATTGTAGCGTTACGTACCATTGTAATAACGGATGTTCAAAATGTCAAGGACTATTTTTATATGGATCCTGCCAGAAGGAAATAAGGCGGGCATCTGCCCTTTTTCTTTTTTTTAAATAGCATCCTTATAGGCTTCTTCTAATATTCTTTTAAATTCCAGGAGTATTTCATAGGTTTCCGCCCGTTTTTCCAGGTGCTCTATGAAAATATCAATATACTCCTTATCTTCAGCTCTTTTTGTTTTCTCAATCTCAACTTTTTCTTTTTCAGTTTTATAAAAATGGACCAGCAAAATTATAAGTACACTCTCAGCTATCAGTGCACCCGTCAATATGATATCTAAAAAACTCATTTTTTTCCCCCTGTTCTTTTAAACCATAAAATACGGTCAAGATTTTTACTCTGTCTTTTACAGATTCATAATCTTAATCCATTCCTGTAATGTGACCGTAAAAATCATCCATACCCCCTTCCTTTATCCGTATACTGCAAAGGAATTCTTACGGGCCTGAAAGAGGCCGCCCTTCCAGCTTCCATAATAATCTCTGACATATTCATACCGCCTTTATAATGCTATTTTATATTGAATATCGAAATTTATAAAGTGTTTCATAACAAAAAAATAATAATAGCGCAGAAAAGTATAATTTAAATCACTTTCTGGCGCCATTTTTATATTTATATGGGAATTACACAGCAAATTGGCTGTTATAAAGCTGGGCATAAAATCCATTTTGGGAAAGCAGGCTGTCATGAGTTCCCTGCTCAATGATGTGGCCATCCCGCATGACCAGTATCACATCCGCTTCTTTTATGGTTGAAAGCCGGTGAGCGACAATAAAGCTGGTACGCCCCTCCATCATTTTTCCAAAAGCCTTCTGTATTTTTATCTCGGTTCTGGTATCAATGGAAGAAGTGGCTTCATCAAGGATCAGCATGGGAGGAAGACACAGCATGACCCTTGCAATGCATAAAAGCTGCTTCTGACCCTGGGATAAGTTTCCGCCGTCTTCCGTTATGACAGTATCATATCCTTCCGGCATGCGTCTGATAAAGCCATGGGCATGAGCCTCCTTTGCTGCAAGAATGATCTCCTCCTCAGATGCATCCGGCCTTCCGTATGCGATATTTTCACCAATGGTCCCTGACTTTAACCAGGTTTCCTGGAGCACCATGCCGTAACTGGTTCTTAAGCTTTTTCTGGTCATATGACGCAGATCTGTCCCATCCACCTGGATCGAACCGGAATCCACATCATAAAAGCGCATGAGAAGATTGATCACCGTACTTTTTCCGCAGCCGGTGGGACCTACAATGGCAACTCTCTGTCCCGGCCGCACCTTTAAATTCATATCCTCAATTAATGCTGTCTCCGGATTATAGGAGAAGTACACATGCTCCAGGGAAACCTCTCCCTCTGCATTGCAGAGCACTGCTGCGTCAGGCTCCTCCGGGATTTGAGGCTCTTCGTCAATCAGTTCAAACACACGCGTTGCAGAAGCAAGGGCATTTTGAAGCTCTGTAACCACCCCTGATATTTCATTAAACGGCTTTGTATATTGATTGGCATAGCTTAAAAAGCTGGAAAGCTGTCCTATAGATAAAAGCCCCTTTACAGCCGCAAAGGCTCCGGCAATTCCAACGCTGGCATAAACAAGGCTGTTCACAAAGCGGGTCGCCGGATTGGTAATGGATGAAAAGAATGTAGCTTTCAGGCTCCAGACACCCAATTCCTCATTGATATCTTCAAATTTCTCCTGTGCATCGGCTTCATGAGCAAAAGCCTGCACCACCTTCTGATTTCCCAGCATCTCTTCCACAAGAGAAGTCAGTTCTCCTCTGGTCTGTGACTGCATCTTGAACATGCGGAAGGTCTTTCTTGCAATAAAACTGGCGGCAAATAAGGAAACCGGTGTTACCAGCACCACTACAACCGTTATGGCAGGATTCATGGAAAATATGAAAAACAATGTACCCAAAATGGTGAGGACTCCGGTGAAGAGCTGGGTAAAGCCCATTAACAGCCCGTCAGAGAACTGATCAATATCCGCAATGATCCTGTTTATGATATCTCCGTGAGAATGGGAGTCAATATATTTTAAAGGAAGGATCTCCAGCTTATTAAATGCCTGGGTCCTGATATCCTTTACCACCCGGTAGGTAATCAGATTGTTAATATGGCTCATAAGCCACTGGGCTGCCGCTGTTATTGCTATGATGACTCCGATTTGCTTTAAAATCAGCCACATGCCGGCAAAATCAACAGCGCCTGGTCCCACAATGCAGTCAATGGCCCGGCCTGTGAGGATGGGAATGTACAAGGTCAGCAGGACCGTGACAAAGGCACAGGCCAGAGAGGCGGCAACTCCCCATTTATAACGGCCAATGCATCCAAGGATCCGTTTGACAGTGAATCTGTATCTTTTTATGTCCATGTTATTGCACCTCCTCTTTCGACAGCTGGGATAAGCAGATTTCCCGGTAAACCTGGCAGGAAGTTAACAACTCCTTATGGGTTCCCCAGCCTGCCATTTTCCCGTCATCAAGAACCAGGATCCTGTCTGCATTTTTAATGGTGGAAGCTCTCTGGGACACCAGGAATACGGTCATATTCCCGGTACTTTCCTTAATTGCCTTTCTAAGCCTTGCATCGGTAGCAAAGTCCAGGGCTGAAGCGCTGTCATCCATAATGAGGATCTGAGGTTCCTTTACCAAAGCCCTTGCAATGGCAAGTCTCTGCCGCTGCCCGCCGGAAAGGTTCTTTCCTCCCGCCTGGATCATGAGCTCCAGCCCTTGTCCTTTTTCCTCTACAAAATCCTTTGCCTGGGCAATGGAAAGAGCCTCATAAATCTCACTGTCCGTTGCCTTCTTTTTCCCCCACTTCATGTTTTCCCGAAGGCTTCCTTTAAAAAGCACTGCCTTTTGGGGGACAATTCCAACCAGTTCCCGAAGCTGGCCCAAAGGATATTGTCTCACATCAACTCCTCCTACTTTTACGGAACCTTCTGTAACCTCATAAAACCGGGGAATCAGATTTACCAGAGTGGTCTTGCCGGAGCCTGTTCCACCGATGATTCCGATGGTCTCTCCTTCCATGACCTGAAAAGACAAGCCGCTTAATGCCGCATCCTTGGCTCCTGCATAGGTAAAGGTCATATGGTCAAATTCCACTTTAGGCACGCCCTGTTTCTCTTCCACAGCCTTATGAGAGGTTTCTGTAATGGCAGGCTCCTGTTCAAATACAGCGCTTATCCGGCTTGCGCAGGCTAAGGACTTTGAAATCGTAATGATTAAATTTGCCAGTTTTACAAGCTCCACCAGAATCTGGGACATGTAATTTACCAAAGCAATCACTTCACCCTGGGTGATGATGCCGCTCTGGACCTGCCCGGCGCCGGCATTGATAAGAACAATGATCCCTAAGTTGATCATCACATAGGTCAGAGGATTCATTAAAGCTGAAATTTTACCTACAAAAACCTGGAAACGTACTAAAAGGCCATTTTCCTCATCAAACCGGCGTATTTCATCATCCTGTCGGTCAAAGGCACGGATAACACGGACTCCTTCGAGATTCTCCCTGACAGCCAAAAGCACCTGGTCCAATTGCTTCTGCACCTTTTTATACAATGGGATGCTGATCAGCATAATGCCAAATACCACAAAGGAAAGAATGGGGATAAGCACCGCAAAAATAACAGCTGTCCTGATATTGATGGTAAATGCCATGATCATGGCTCCGCATACCACAAACGGAGAACGAAGGAACAGACGGAGGAATAAATTCACCCCTGACTGAACCTGATTGGCATCACTGGTTATACGGGTAATCAGGGTGGCGGTCCCAATGGAATCAATTTCCTGGTACGAGAACTTGTTAATATGGCTAAACAAATCATTTCGCAGAGAAGTTCCAAAGCCTGCCGCTGCTTTTGCCGCAAAATACTGGGCCGTAATAGAACAGGCAAGGCCTATGATGCCAAGCAGCACCAATAATCCGCCCATCTTAAGTATATAAGGCATATTCTGGGACTTGATCCCCACGTCGATCACCTTTGCCATTACAAGAGGCACCAATAATTCAAAGCAGGCTTCCAGAAGCTTAAATAACGGCCCCATGACGCTTTCCAGCTTATAGTCCTTTAAATATCTCAGGAGCTTTTTCATCCTAATATTCCTCCGCTTTTGAAAATTTAATATATTTTTGGAATAATGCATTGTAACATTATACCATTTTGGTATAATAATACAATACTAAATATGAAATAGAGGATATCCCAATGAATCCAATTAATTCAAGGCAGCTTTACTATTTTACTATAATTGCAGAAACCGGAGGCTTTACAGCCGCAGCAAAAAAGCTGGGATTATCCCAGCCGCCTTTAAGCAAGCAGATTTTTCTGCTGGAAGAAGAGCTTGGGGTAAAGCTTTTTGAACGCGGCTCCAGAAAGACTGAGCTGACGGAAGCAGGTGCTTTTTTATATTCCCGGGCCAAAGACATTCTGTCCATGATGGACTCCATTGCGGAAGAACTCCATCATTTCCAGGCTGCTTCCAATGGAATTTTAAAGCTGGGAACCATCTCTTCTTCCGGTAATATGCTCCACGACTTTTTAAAGGCATACTGCGCCACCCATCCAAAGGTACGGTTTGAGGTCACAGAAGGAAATACCTATGAGCTTTTGGAAAAGATGAAAAACGGGATTGTGGAATGCTCCATTATCCGGACTCCATTTAATGCGGAGGGTTTTGAATGCGAATACGGAAAAGAAGAACCTTTAATAGCGGTTGGAACCCCTTCCTTTTTTTCAGGCGTTCCCATGAATAAAATCAGGCTGACAGACCTTTCAGGCAAGCCTTTGATCTATTACCGCCGGTTTGATTCCATCATCTCCCTTGCCTTCCAAAACAGCGGCATAGTGCCCAATGTTTTTTGCCGCAATGATGATGCCAGGACCTGTCTCCAATGGGCAGCCACCGGCCTTGGGATCGCCCTGGTGCCTGAATCCATCAGCAAAGCAGGGGAACATACCGGTCTTGTTTTCAGGGAGATCGACTCTAAGGATACTGTTACCAGAATGGCAGCCGTATATAAAAAAATGGCTATGTTTCAAACATAGCCAAAGAATTTGTTTCGTATTTTGGTGAACTGATGTCCCTTTCCTAATCAAAAAGGCTTAACTGGGTTACCTGGTAATTCTTTTTGTACCCATGAATGATATCTTTCATCCGGTATAATATCCCATACCGCTCACACTCTCTGGAAAATATCTGCCACAGCTTTCTTGCACCTGGCTTGTACATTCATAACTGTTTCCATAACGCCTGATATATTCGGAAACCAGATCCTGCTGGGGAAACTGTTCCCGGAGGCGGTCAAAATACCATTCTCTCTGATTATTCCGCAAAGTTACCCCAAAAGCGGGATAAATAAAGCTGGCTCCGGTATCATGGGCGGCTTTTACAATTGAAAGGATATTTTCCTCGCTATCCTCCAGAAACGGAAGAACCGGCATCAATAATATTCCCGCAAATATCCCGTTCTTCCTTAATGCCTCAATCAAAGCCAGCCGCTCGGAAGGGCGGGATACATTGGGTTCGATCTTCTTCGCCAGATCATCGTCTGTGGTAGTAACCGTCACTTTGCACAGGACAGGGGAATGCTCCATGATTCCTTTAAGAACATCCACATCCCGCTTAAGAAGGGCGCTTTTCGTAGCCACTGCTGCTCCAAAGCCATATGCATCAATAAGCTCAAGGGCATGTCTTGTTAATTCAAGCTCTTTTTCAAAGGGATTGTAGGGATCACTCATGGCTCCTGTCCCTACAATACCGGTTCTCACCTTACGCCTTAAATCGTCCCGGATGATGCGAAGGGCATCCTCCTTGGCCCTCACCGAATCAAAATCCGCAATCCGGTAACAGTCTGAGCGGCTGTCACAATAAATGCAGCCATGGCTGCACCCTTTATAGATATTCATATTATAATCAATACCAAACCACTGGGAGCCTTTTGTTCTGGTCACTATGGTCTTTGCAGGAATATTTTCCATCTGTTTTTCGTTCCTTTCCTCACTTCCATTTTCATACTCACTGGCTTCATTCTAAGATTTATGAACGGATCTGTCAATTATGTACGTGTTTTTACCTATATCTTGATATTTTTTTTGTTCCATGATAATATTCTAATATTAGCGGGGAAAATCATGACAGGAAAAGGAGATATTATGATTCGATTCTTATTGCGCTGCAAACAAATCTATGACAAATACAGCAGGGATGAGATGACCGTATATGCAGCCCAGGCCTCCTTCTTCTCCATCATTGCGGCATTTCCCTTTATGATGCTTTTACTGGCATTGATACAGCTTATCCCATCCATTACGAAAGCCAATCTGCTCCAGCTTATGATCACAATCATCCCAAGCACACTGGAATTGAACAGTTTAATCGTATCTGTTATCGATGACCTTTATACGAATTCTCCGGTAGCAGTCCTATCTGTGACTGCAGTGGCTGCCATATGGTCTGCTTCCAAGGGGATGCTCAGCATTGAGCGGGGCTTGAACCGGGTATTTGGCCAGGAGAAAAAGCGAAACTATATCGTGACCCGGATCATTTGCGCCGGCTATACCATCATTTTTATGGTCATCTGTCTCCTGACCCTTGTTCTGCTGGTCCTTGGAGGCTCCATTCAGAGTTTTATGAACCGCCACTTTCCGCTGCTGGCCGAGATCACCCAGTATGTTCTTACGTTTCGTACCATGCTCGTTTTCATGCTGACGATCTGCTTTGCTGTCCTTTATACCTATGTTCCGGAAAAAAAGCAGCACTTTTTCAGTCAGCTTCCAGGAGCCGCCTTTTGCACATTGGGATGGATCGGTTCTTCCTTTGCGTTTTCTATTTATTTTAATAATTTCGGAAATTACTCTGTCATGTACGGAAGCCTTACCGCCATTGTGCTGTTGATGCTATGGATTTATGCCTGTATCTGCATTCTGTTTTTCGGAGCTGAAATTAATTATTATTATTCCATAAGTTGGAAAGAGCATACCCGCTATTAATCAAAAACCAGGGCTTGCATAATAGCAGCTGCCCTGGTTTTAATATTTGCAGTGTTTATAATTTAGGTAAACAAAGGAGTCGATAAGTATCTGTCCCCGGTATCAGGAAGAACTACAACAATCCTTTTTCCGGCATATTCCGGACGCTTTGCCACTTCCCTGGCAGCCCATACGGCTGCAGAGGAGGAAATCCCCACTAAAATCCCTTCTGTTTGTGCCAGTTCTTTTCCTGTCTCGTAAGCATCTCCATTTTCCACCGGTATAATTTCATCGTAAACATCCGTATTTAGGATTGATGGGACAAACCCTGCTCCGATTCCCTGAATTCCATGTGGCCCCGGCTTTCCTCCCGAAAGAACCGGTGAAGCGGCAGGTTCCACTGCAATTACCTTTATGTCAGGATTTTTACTTTTTTAAGTATTCTCCTGCTCCGGTAATGGTACCTCCGGTTCCCACGCCGGCTATAAAAACATCGATCTTTCCATCAGTATCCTCCCATATCTCAGGGCCGGTGGTTTCATAATGGGCTTTGGAATTGGACGGATTGTCAAACTGTCCCAGAATAACGGAACCGGCTATTTCATCTTGCAGCTCTTTCGCCTTTGCAATGGCGCCTGACATCCCTTTTGCTCCTTCTGTCAATACAATTTCCGCTCCATAGGCCTTTAAAAGATTGCGCCGTTCCACGCTCATGGTCTCCGGCATAGTAAGAATGGCCTTATATCCCCTCATGGCAGCTATGCTTGCGATGCCGATTCCAGTGTTGCCGGAAGTCGGTTCTATGATCGTGGCACCTGGCTTTAAGGCGCCGGACTTTTCCCCAGCCTGAATCATATAAAGGGCCGCCCGGTCCTTTACGCTTCCTGCAGGATTAAAATATTCCAGCTTCCCTATAATGGCAGCTGCCACATGGTGCCGTTTCCCATAATTGGACAATTCCACAAGGGGTGTATGGCCGATCAGTTCAGATGCGCTTTTTTTAATATTTTCCATATTCATCCTCTTTTCAACCGAAAAATATTCTTAAACAGGTTCCCTTTTTATTTAAACCTCACCAGAATCAAGCGGATATTCGCAAACTGGTCCGGCTGAGGCATTATGACAACTCATAAAGGCTGCGATACTTCTCCTTTAAGTACTGAATGAAATAATCCGGAGTAAAATCCTCACCCGTAACATCCTTTAAGATTTCACGGCTGGTTTTCAGCTTTCCAAACTTGTGGACATGTTCCCTTAAATACTCTCTTATAACGTCAAGCTTTCCATTTTTAAGAAGTTCGTCAAAATCCATCTCTTTTCTCATATGGTAATAAAGCTGAGCCCCAAAAGCATTCCCCAGTGCATAAGACGAAAATAACCGATCAGTCCCTGGGACCAGTGAATATCCTGAAGGATCCCCTCTGATGGATTTTCCGGACGCACCCCAAGATATTCCTCATATTTATCCGCCCAGATTTCCGGAAGCTTCTTTAAGTCCACATCTTCTTCTATAATCATTTTCTCTAATTCATAGCGGATCATAATATGAAGATTGTAGGTGAGTTCGTCTGCCTCTGTCCGGATAAAGCTTGGCTCCACCTTATTAATTGCATCCATATACTGTTCTATGGAAATTTCCTTTAATTGTTCAGGATAAAGCTCCTGAAGCTTTTTATAAATAGGAACCCAGAAGGCCTGGCTGCGCCGATGATGTTCTCAAAAAAGCGGGACTGGGATTCGTGCATTCCCATGGATGTCCCCTGCCCCACCGGAGTCTGGGTGATCTCATCACTGATTCCAAGCTCATAAAGTCCATGACCCGCTTCATGAATCACGGAGAACATGGAGTTATCTACCTTCTCCCGATAGCTGGTAGTGATCCTGACATCATGGTTATGGAGATTTGTCGTAAACGGATGGGCGCTTTCTGAAAGAACACCCTTTGTAAAGTCAAAGCCAACATATTCCGCAAGATAATGTGCCATCTCCCTTTGTTTTTCTTCAGAATAACCGCCTGATAAAAAGGAATCATCAATGGTCTTACCATTTTCCTTAATCTCTTTTAAAAGAGGTACAATCTCTTCTTTAAGCCGGCTAAAGAATTCATCCAGGAGCTCCATATTGAACCCTTTTTCAAACTCATCCAATATGATATCATAAAGCTTCTGGCCTTCCTTTTTCCGGTAAGAAGCAAATTTCTTTTTAAAACCGATTACTTTTTCAAGAGTCGGCGCAAAGGAATCAAAATCTTCCTCTTTTTTTGGCCTTTGACCAGATTCTGGCTGCCTCTGCTATAAGCTGGGCATTCTCCCGGTACTCGTTTGACGGAATGCACACCAGTTCTTCTCTGGCTTCCTTCGCTCCCTTGACAATGGCCCGCTTCACATCGGACAGGCTGTTATCTTCCTCGCAGCCGGCAATGGCTTTCCCCATCTCTTCTCCTGTCATAACCTTGTAATATTCCTCAGAGAGCACACCGATCACCCTTGAAGTATAGGAACCGGCACCTTCCGGAGCAAGAGTTTCATTATCCCATTCAAAAAGGACAAGAGAGGTTTGGAGTGCCATCGTCTTTTCCAGTAAAGAGGATAAAATTTCATAAAATTTGCTCATAATCTGTTTCTCCTTTATTTCTGCAAATAATAATCCAGACTTGGGAATGCAAGCATTCTTTCATCTGGCAAATGCTTAAAGATTCAAATACTGCCTGGTATTTATACCGGGTATTCCGCTTAAAATCAGGGACGCTCTGTATGAGTGTCCCCAGGCGGAATAAAAAAATACTTTTATAACTATCACTTACTGGAGCCAAAAATGGAAGCTTCTTTTATATCAAGGGTTTTAAGCCAATTTTTGACTTTTTCCTCCTGATATGCGTTTGCTGAAAAAGCTTCAAGCTCCATGTCAATGGGAATATCCGTTTTCATGGTAGCCAGGGTTTTGGAAAGCAGGGCTGCTTTTTCCCCGCATAATTCCTCATCACTGGTCTTTGTCAATGCCTTATATGGAGAACGGGTGATTCCAAGTTCATTTTTCCAGAAATCCTGAAGCGCTTTTAAGCTCTTTTTATCAGACTCGGCCTCATGAATGGAACGGTATATCTCTTCCACAGTACCATATTCCCTAAGAAGCGGAGGAACCGCGCTGCTTACTCCCTTTACTCCCGGAATATTATCAGAAGGATCTCCCTGGATCCCCTTTAAATCCGTAATCTGCTCCGGCCTTACTCCCTCTTCATATAACACCGTATCAGAGGTATATTCAAAAACCTTTTCAGGAAGGTTGACCTCTTCTTTTTTTACACCGTAAAAAGAATAATATTTTTTATACAGCTCGTCCGCTTTTTCCTGCCGTGACTGAACCATCCACGCCCGGACATTATATTCATCATTTACTAGCTGGAGATAATCGTGATCCTTTGTGAGGAGGATCATGGAAATCTCGTCTCTGAATTTCATGACCAGGCTTCCGGCATAATCATCAGCTTCATACTGTTCACTCAAAAGCACCTGAAAGCCCACGTCTTTTAAGATTTCTTCCATCAGGATAAACTGGCTTTTTAAGGGCTCCGGTGTGGCTCCCCTGGTTCCCTTATAATCCGGGTACAATTCTCTTCGAAATGTATCCCTGGTTCTGTCAAACACAAAGGCAATGTGATCCGGCTGCTGTTTTTTCATCAGAGAGACCACCATCTTAAGCATTCCAAAAATTGCGTTGGTATAAGTGCCGTCCTTTGCATGGAGGATCTTATCATAATGCTTCTGCTTTTCCTCCTCTGACTTTGCAAACATAATCTCCCTTGGTAAAACCGCATAATAGCATGTCGACAGCATAGAGGAACCGTCAACGACTACAAATTTTCTTTCAGACATGTATTTCTCCATTTCTTCAAATATCTTTGCAGAATCAGGTAAAATAATTCTGCAATTCTGTTTCATTTCTCGCACCCAGCGTTTCATAACCTCTTTCCGCTCCTGGGCAGATAATCCCTTCCATAGCTTTTGGACGCGAGGGTCCCCAAAACCGACATATGGTACTCCATTCCGCTCGCATTCATAGGATGACAAGTAGTGATTGAGAGCACTCCATTCCACATAAAATGCATTGATGCTGCGGCTTAAAGAGCTTACTTTTACCATATTCCTTCCTCCCTGATAAATATGTGCTATCCCGATCAGATATTCCATTCCATTATACTCTGATTTTCCATTTATTCATAGTCTAATATTTCGTTTTAAAATATAATTTTCCTCAAAAGACGTTGAACTATGTAGCAAGAGGCTATATAATACAGATATCAAGAATAAAAAGGGAAGGTACTATCAAAAAAATGGAAAAAGAGATCAAATATCCGTATATTTTATTTAAAATTGCCGGTTCCCTCTATTGCATTAACAGTAAATACATATCAACCATTGTGCAGCTGCCCCAATATAGCACAATACCGGCCGCCCCAGCTAATGTGACCGGAATGTTCAAATACCGGAATGAGGTCATACAAATGCTTGATTTACGGGTAACCTTTGGACTAAAACCTATTTCAGATGAGTGCAGGGATTTTGAAGAGATGATTGATGCCAGAAAGCAGGATCACATCAATTGGGTAAAGGAACTGGAGCGTTTCATCAATGAGGGCGGAACCTTCGGCCTGGCAAAGGATCCCCATCAGTGCGCTTTAGGAAAGTGGTATGATGAATTTAAAACTGACAACGTTACCATTACCCGTCATCTCAGTAAAATAGAGGAGCCGCATGCAAGGCTTCATCTGGCTGCCGACGAAGCGGAACGCTGTAAAAAAAGACTGTGAAGGCTGCCAGAGGGAAGAATGCCTCTTTAAGATTTTAAAACAGGTAAAGGAAGAATCCATGCCAACGATCTTAAATCTTCTGGACCAGACAAAGGATTTATTCCGTTCAACGATTTACAAGGAAATGGTTCTTATCCTGGATGGAATGGGATGGGGAATCGTAGTTGACGAGATCGTTGCAGTAGAAGACTTAGATGTCATAGCAGGCAGGGACCAGGATCCCATGGTAAACCATTGCTCCTATATCAGTCAGGTAATGGAAAGTCCAAAAATCGAAGGTCTTATCTTTGAGCTTAACACAAAGTCCTTATTCGCCAGATTAAAAGAACTGGAAACCGCTTTTTAAGCTGTCTTTCCATATTGATCCCTGTGAAAAGAGCCGGAAAAGTTCAACCGCAACTTTTCCGGCTCTCCCAGTGAAAGCCCAGGCACTTCCCTGAACTCACCTTTCAGAAATACTTCTTATTGCCCCACAAATTACTCTTCTTTAAATCCAGATATTCATTGTAGGCCTTTTCCAATATTTGCTTTTCATTTGAAAACTTCAGAAGATGATACGCTTCATGGAACTTGTAATATCCTGAATCAATAAAATATTCTTCCCGCTGTGGTTTACTGTAATAGCTGTCGGCCATCATTAGATACCAGTGCACATCTTTTTCCACCATATCCTGAGGCGTGTTAAAGGAGTACTGGCTCTTACCAATGTATTTGATTATGGACGCACTTACGCCTGTCTCTTCCTTTACTTCCCGGAGAGCCGTCTCTTTATACTCTTCACCCGCTTCTACTGTTCCCTTTGGCAAAACCCAACCTTCATACTTATTTTTGTAATTCTTATATAAAACCAGAATTTTACCTCGAAAAATAACCACACCGCCACAACTCGTTGCTTCAATCATTGCAATTCCTCCAGAGTGAAACCGTAACTTCCTTTGGAAGTCCGGTTTTGGTGTGTCACACAGACTGGCTCTAGTATACCTCTTTTTGGACTCATATGCAAGTGTGTAATCATGGAAAGCAAATATCATTCTTTTTATTGTTTGGAAAAATATAAATCAAAAAGCGCTCTGGCAATGGGTGCTGCCGCCTGTCCGCCGGAGCCGCTTTCTTCTGCAATCACGCTTATAACTACTCTTGGATGCTCTGCCGGAGCAAATCCCACAAACCAGGCATGGGTTTCCTTGCCTTTTTCAAATTCCGCAGATCCGGTCTTTCCGGCTACTGTATAGGCATCGGTCCTAAGGGCAGAGCCGGTTCCCTCTGTTACAACAGAACGCATAAACTCGGTCAATTCAGAGGCCTCCACGGCAGTCATAAGATTCGTGTAGGACTGAGGCATAAACTTCTTAATGACATCTCCCCCTACGTTTTCCACCCTATCAATGAAGTATGGCTTCATAAGGGTACCCCCATTGGCAATGGCCGCCACGATCATTGCATTATGAATGGGCGTTATCTGAGTCTGGCCCTGGCCGATGGAGGTCTGAAGGATCTGCCACGTATCAGCACCGTTTTCCATGGAATAGGAACTTTTACTGCTGGCAATGGGCAGGGCCAGGTCCGAATTAAACAGAAGCTGATCCGCAGTATTCTTTAATCCATTTAAGTCCAGTTGTAAACCAAGATTGGAAAAAGCCCCGTTGCAGGAGTTTGCAAATGCCTGTTCCAGATTTTGATGTCCATGGGCTGTCCCATGGTAACAGCGGATGGTATAATCCCCATTTTTATAAATCCCGTTGCAGTCAAAGGTGTAATCATTATAATTGGACGGATTTTCCCTTATATACTCCAAAGCCGTCACCAGCTTAAAGGTGGAACCAGGAGGATAAAGTCCCTGGGTTGCACGGTTTAATAGCTGTCCTGACGTATTTTCCTCCGCAACCAGATGATTCCAGTCCGCAGCCAGGGTGTTGGGATTGTAATCCGGCTTGGATACCATGGCAAGGATCTTGCCGGTATCCGGCTCCATCACTACCACCGCTCCTTTTCGCTTGCCCAAGGCATCATAAGCTGCTTTCTGTAAGTCCACATCAAGCGTAGAGACAACACTGTCCCCCTGATTCTTTACGGATGACAGTTCATTTACCACCTGCTCCACAAGATTTACGTGGCTGGTCAAGAGATAGAAATTGGCCAGGGCCTCCAGACCGGTCTTTCCATTGGTGGAATATCCCACCACATGGGCAAACAGCGAATCATAGGGATAAACCCTTGTTTCCTTTCCCTCTCCATCCACCTCTGTCCTGGCAAGGACCCTGCCGTCATTGCTGTAGATTTCCCCACGTACCACCCGGTCTGCAAAGCTGTCAAGTCTGGCATTATAGGAATTATTGATCACACTGTCACTCTTCACAAGCAGAAAATAGCCGAAATAAACCGCAAGCCCTACAAAAAGTAGTACGACCCCATAGGTAAGTATCAGGATATGGTGATTTGCTTTTGGATTCGGGTTAGCCTTCATATTTTTCTTCTTCCTCTTCATTGCGTTTGAGTATATAAAGTCCCTGGATGATTCCAAAGATGATAAAGGTGCTTAAAATGGAGCTTCCTCCATAACTGACCAGGGGGAGCGTCACTCCTGTGGAAGGAATGAATTTCGTCACTCCTCCAACGGTTAAAAATACCTGAATAATATAAATAGTTCCAAGGCCAAATGCAATCAGCTTATAGAACACTGCCTGCATCCGGCTGGCAATCATCATGAACTGTAAAAAGCATCCCAGACAGATAAGAAGGACACACAGGGCAAAAATGCCTCCCAGCTCCTCCGAAATCGCTGAAAATATAAAATCCTTTTCTACCACCGGGATCCTTCCTGGCATCCCCCGGTATAGTCCCATGCCAAACAAACCTCCGGTTCCAATGGCAAACAAAGACTGGGTGATCTGGTATCCCTTTCCCGCAATATCTGACCAGGGGTTTAACCACGCCGATACTCTGGTCCTTACATGGCCGAACAGCTCATAGGCCAGCATAGCCGCAAAAGTCCCGCCTCCTGCCCCCGCCAGAAGATAGAGCCATTTTCCTGTTGCCACAAAGAGCATGAAAATATAAGTAACAAAGAAAATGAGGGCGCTTCCAAGATCTCTGGAGGCCACCAGAATAAGAACATGAAGGGCTGCCGCTGCAGTTACAATAAGGATGGTCTTTAACTGGTAGACCGGTAAAACATGGTGGCTATAAAAAAAGACATAGCTGATCTTCACAAATTCCGTGGGCTGGAAAGAATAGCCGCCGATCCCCAGGGAAAGCTGCGCCGTAGCTGCTGGTTCCGGCAATGCATACGATGCCAAGGAGGAGAAGTCCACCGATCCCATAGATCCATGGAATCCGGCTCAGCTGCCATACCCTGTCAATGACAAAGGGGATGATAAAGGTCACCAGGGCCGCAGAGGCCACGATGACAAACTGTTTTATGGCCCGGTCAAAAGAAAGCCTGGTCAGCATAATAAATCCTATGGTAAGGAGCATGCACATATTGTTGACCAGAAGCCTGGATACATTGCGGTAAATAAGCCGGTACAGAAAAAGGTAACAGAAAAAGAATATTACCTGTGCCACGTAAAACACCAGCATCTTTTCATCCTCCGTCTCCAGCCAGATGATCAGATAGGCAAGCAGGTGAATGAGAAACATGGCAAAATTCTGGCGCCCGCAAATTTTCCTTTTCCTGATTTCATCCGGAAAAGAAAAAAAACGAAAATTAAAATATGTGTATAATGTAATCAACAGTATCATCAGATATCTGGAGACATCAATAATCAGATTAATCATATGCCACCTACTCTACGCCGCGTTTGAAATGACCTCTTGTAAATTCTTCAAAGGTCAGCTTTGCTTCTCTCCCATAAAGAAATCCGTCAGAAAAGCTTTGTATCACCGCTTTTGTCTGTGCTTTGTTCTCTGTGGTGAACTGCAGCCGCAGCCTAAGGGGGATAATGCCTTTACCGCATCCTCTAACCCAAGAAGGGACAAGGCCGCCGAATTATAAATGGAATTGTAGCAGAAAGCACAATGGTTTTTTACGGGAAATGATTTTCCCTTCCGGTCCTTTAATGTCAAAACAACCGGTGTCTTATCACACCCCTCCATTCCCTGATGAAGGCACTGGGCAGTCACCATCATGGGAAGACAGCCGTATACTAAAAGCTCTCCAGGAACTCTTAGTTTTCCCAATTCCCGGCTGTTTAATTCTACCGGCCAGGTCAGCTCATCTGCCCCCAGTTCCATCAGCATCTCCTGGGCTGGATTATTCATTCCATACATTCCAAAATCAAAGATCAGGCTTCCCTTGATTCCCTTCTCTTTTAAATAGCCGGTTTCCTCCAGAGAACGGATCAGGAATCCGTCAAATGCAGCAGTTTTCAGTTCCGTTAAATGTTTATCAAAAAACTGTTCCGCCCTGGTTCTGAAAATATGGGGCATGGTAAGCATACATTCCTTGCCGGCCCTGTGGCAGCTTTCTACAGACGCTTTCCACTGTTCCGGCTTAAATTCTGCAGAATCGATATAAATTCTTTTTACATCAGGACTGTTCACCGCTTCTTCAAAGCAATCCGGCCGCTCCAGAGAAACCGTAAGCATTGGACCTTCTGAAGCCGGCTTCCGTCTGCAGGCAGCCTCCCCGGCGGCTTTTGCCGGCTCTGCCTGCCTGTTCTCTTTGTAACCCTTAAGGATCTCATATTCCAAGGCTTCCAGCCCCCGCCTGCGCAGATCATTAAGGGCCTGAACCGGCAAAAATATGTTTCCTTTTATACTAATATCAAGATTTTCAAAATAAAAGGGAGTATTTCCCGTCTTGTCCAGCTGCTTTCTCACCTTTTCCTCTGTTATAGGCTGATTTTGGGCTGTCTGCACGATCTCCCCGATGACGGCAGCATTATGACCGCAGGCACTTAGCAGCAAAGAAGCCTTTTGTCCCTCTTCCAGAAACGCGGTTCCAACCACCGGCTCCCTTACCTGCTTTTCTACAAAATTTTTATCAAGGTAATCGAACAAGGCTGATTGCCCTCCCGAAAAGCCGGTTTCTCTTTCCAGACCACCATATCCCGCCCGTTTTGGCGCGTATAGTATCCATCGGTCTGTCCGCCCCGGTCAAATAAGTCCAGAAGCATTTTCTTATCCTGCCCTTCGACCTGGTAGCCCTTTCTTCCTTTAGCCAGATAAAGGTCCACATACTTTCGGTAAATGCTCACGACTCCTGCTGTGTATCTGGGGCTCTTCATCCTTCCTTCAATTTTCATGGAATAGACTCCGGCTTCTATCAGGTCCGGTATGATATCCAGAGTGCTCAAATCCTTGAGGCTTAAGCAGTAACGGTCATCTCCTCCTGAAAGAACCTGTCCTTCCCGTTTTACCTCGTAGGGCAGGCGGCAGGTTTGGGCACATCTTCCCCTGTTTCCGCTTCGCCCTCCTATGAGGCTGCTGAATAAGCATTGGCCGGAATAGCAGTAGCACAATGCGCCGTGTACAAAGCTTTCGATCTCCACATCCACCTGATCATGGATCTTTGCAATTTCCTTTAAGGACAACTCCCTGGCAGTAACAACCCGGTCCGCCCCCAGATCATTTAAAATCCCGGCTCCATAAGCGCCGGTAATGGTCATCTGCGTGCTGGCATGAATGGGAAGTCCCGGAAAATTCTCCCGGATGAATCGGAAGGTTCCCATGTCCTGTACAATCACCGCATCCAGGCCCTGCCTGTAATATGGAAGAAGATAATCGTAAAGCTCATGCAGCTCCTGCTCCTTCATCAGCGTATTAACAGTCATGTACAGCTTTCGCCCATGAAGATGGACGTAATCAATGGCTTCAAGCAGCTTGTCCTCTTCGGGATTTTCCGCATAAGCCCTTGCTCCAAACCGGCTGCCGCCCATATAGACCGCATCGGCGCCTGCCGCCACCGCTGCCCTCATACTTTCAAACGATCCTGCCGGAGCAAGAATTTCAACTGCTTTCTTCACAAGTTCCTCCTCTTACCCTTTATTGATGAAAGAGAGGATGTCACGGCCCTGCCGCCCAACATCCCCTCCTGACTTATTCTTTCTTATCGGAATCCGCAGATTTCCTGCTTCCGCCAGTTCCAGCTTTGCCGACTCAAGCTTCATCTGAGTGGCCACAAGTTCATGTTTTAAGCTATATATCTCCTTTTCCATCTCCGCCTTCTGCTGCTCCAGTCTGGCAGACTGTTCTCTGGCCTTGAAGTAATCATCCGCCATATTCAGCTGGATCATAATATTCTGATATTCTGCGCTCTGCTTCGTGAACCCTTCCTGATGCTTCAGCGTTATAATCATCTCATTGATGTAGCTGGCCAGGCGGTGAATATAACTTTCCTCTTCTCTTCCGCCCAATGCGTAAATCTTACCATCTATTAAAACTTCTGTACTGCGTTTGGAATCCATGCTGTTTTCTCCCTGTTTCATTTGCTCTTTTTTTTACTATAACATATTTTCCGCAGATAGAAAAGCCCTGCCTGCATACCTTTATGTCCAAAAAGCAGGTCTGAATAATAGGAAATTTCTAAAATTCAGTCAGGTCATGATCCCATGGAGATACCAAGATGTTCATATGCCCGTTCCGTGGCAACGCGCCCTCTGGAGGTTCGGTTTATAAAACCGTTCATCAAAAGATAAGGCTCATAAACATCTTCCAGCGTTCCGGCATCCTCTCCTAAAGAAGCAGCCAGGGTATCCAGTCCTACCGGACCGCCGGAAAATTTCTCAATCATTGTGGTCAGGATCGCCCGGTCATTATAGTCCAGGCCAAACTTATCCACATCCAAAATGTCCAGGGCAAAATCCGCCACTTCTTTTGTAATGATACCGTTGTATTTTACCTGGGCGAAATCCCGCACTCTCTTTAATAAGCGGTTTGCCAGCCTTGGAGTTCCTCTGGAGCGCTTGGCAATCTCTGCCGCCCCTTCTTCCTCGATTTCCACCTGTAAGACCCTGGCGGAACGGCAAACAATGATCTTAAGCTCCTGAGGCGTATAAAATTCCAGCTTCTGCACCACACCGAACCTGTCCCTTAATGGAGCGGTTAAAAGCCCCGCTCTGGTAGTCGCTCCCACCAGAGTGAATTTAGGAAGATCCAGTCTTATGGATCTGGCAGAAGAATCCTTCCCCAGCATGATATCTATGGCAAAATCCTCCATGGCCGGATACAGAACCTCTTCTACCTGACGGTTTAAGCGGTGGATCTCATCCACAAACAGCACATCACCCTCCTGGAGATTGTTCAGTATAGCGGCCATCTCTCCCGGTTTTTCAATTGCAGGTCCTGATGTGACCTTCATATTGACTCCCATTTCATTGGCAATGATCCCTGAAAGAGTAGTCTTTCCCAGACCGGGAGGCCCGTAAAACAAAACATGATCCAGGGATTCCCCCCTGGCTTTGGCGGCATCAATGTATACTTTTAAATTAGTACGTATCTTTTCCTGTCCGATATACTCCTCAAGACACATGGGTCTTAAGTTCGGCTCTATCCTTTTATCTTCTTCCGTTACCTCTGTGGTTATGATTCTACGTTCCATCTCTGTCTTTACCCGTCATTCTATATAAATGCCAAATGCTTTAAGGATGCCTTAAGCACATCTTCCACTGTCATGGACTCCGTCACCTCCACCTGGCGGACTGCCCTGCCCGCCTCGGCTGCGGAATATCCCAGAGCCGCCAGCGCATCCATTGCTTCTCCTGCTATCCCGCCGGATAAAGCAGGTCCATTCACCGGTTCTGCAAACCCGGAAGGGAGAATTTCAGCCATATCAATTTTATCCTTTAAGTCCAATATAATCCTCTGAGCCGTCTTTGCTCCGACCCCCGGCGCTTTGGATATGGACTTGGCATCCCCTGAAACAATGGCCCTTCTTAAATCCTCCGGATCCAGGGCAGAAAGAATTCCCAAAGCTCCTTTGGGACCAATCCCATTCACGCTTATGAGCTGCTTAAACATCTGCAGATCCTGACGGTTTAAGAAACCGTAGAGGCACATGGCATCATCCCTTACCTGAAAATATGTATACAACTTTGTCTCTACGCCGATTCCCGGCAGTTTTTGAAGCACGGATACAGGAACATGTATCTCAAATCCCACGTTCCCGCTTTCTATCACAACGGTATCTTCAAATACTTCAACCAATGGCCCTTTTACGAAAGAAATCACGACCTCTGTCTCCTTTTGACTATTATGCAGGAAATCCCACCTTTGCTATTTATCATAGCATACAGCCTGTTGTTATGCAAGCGGATAGTCGAACAAATATTCTGTTTCCGTTGACGGACCGGCGTCTTTCCGCTATAATGTTGAGGAAGGCAACACCCTGCGGGCATACATTTACACCCGGTAAAGCGGAGTGGGGCCCTGCCCAAAAACATGGACAGTACGAAAGAAAGGGCGGAAGCATTTGTGATCACTTTACAGAAAACCATTGCATTTCATGAGACATATCCCTTTGACCGGATCGGCAGGAAAGAGGATCTGCTGTTCTTTGATATAGAAACCACAGGTTTTTCCGGGACGTATTCTACCCTTTATTTGATCGGATGCGTTTATTACAAAAACGGCTGCTGGAACCTGGTTCAGTGGTTCGCAGACACCCTGGACTCAGAAAAAGAGCTGCTGGAAACCTTTTTTTAAATTTTTAAAAAAAATTTCACTACAGTCATACACTTTAACGGAGACGGTTTTGATATCCCCTATCTTTTGAAGCGCTGCCTTGCCCACGGGATGCCTTATGATTTTTCCGGTGTGAAAAGCCTGGATATTTACAAAAAAATACGCCCTTACCGGGGGCTTCTCGGGCTTCCCTCAATGAAGCAAAAAGCCATTGAGGAATTTTTAAAAGTAGAGCGGAAGGATCTTTATTCCGGCGGACAGCTGATTGAAGTTTACAAGGATTATTTGATCTCTCATGACAAATTTTTATTTGATCTTTTAATATTACATAATGAAGACGATTTAAAGGGAATGCCCCTGATCCTCCCTATATTAAATTACCCGGATTTTTTTTAGAACACAGCTTTCTCCTTGAACATCAGGAAATTTTATGCCAAAAAGATATTTTCGGCCGGGATTTCCGCTCCTTAAGGCTTATCTGCAAAAATGGCTTTGCCATTCCCGTTGGATTTTCCAAATCCAACTCCCTGATTTCCATGGAGGCAGAAGGAGAACACCTGACCGCAACCATTGACCTCTATGAGGGCGAATTAAAATTCTTTTATCCTGATTATAAAAATTACTATTATCTGATTTATGAAGACAAGGCCATTCACAAAAGCGTGGCTGAATACGTGGATAAGGAAGCCCGGACAAAAGCTACGGCCAAGACATGTTACACCCGCAGGCCGGCTGTTATCTTCCCCAGTTTTCCCCCTTGTGGACGCCATGCCTGCAAATGGAATTCAAGGATAAAATCACTTATGTTCCCTATGAACCGGACTTCTTTGAGGAGGGCGAAAAGCTTCACCTTTACATCCGTCACTTGTTTGATACCATGTGCAGATAATTTAGAAGCGTTTTCCACGGTTTCCGACACTTTCCGGAATGCTTTCGGGGCACGTCTTTTATTTGAGCTATATTTTAAATAATGCCGGGAATATGGATGTTTTTAAGGGAAGCCAAATGGCTTCCCTTAATTCGCCTTTTACGGATAATCCCCTCTTTTTAACAAATACCTGATGTAGGCAAATGTCCTTTCTTCCCCTTGGTTTTTTAACATCACAAGAAGCTCCTCTAACAAGCTTCTCGTCTCAGGATCAATGACCATGTAGCGTTTCGCGTGCATGTAATATTCCCAGGGCGATGCGTCGGTGTATTCCTTCCCCTTATACGTCTTCGATGCGGCGATCCGGTCCATCATCATTTCAATGACATATTTTAAGGGCATCTTATGGCCCACCAGTCCCTCCGACATATCAGTGGTAAAGTCGATCCAGTATTCGTAGTGATGCTTGTTGCGGCCTTTATGGTGGAGCCAGGCTCTTGAAAAGCCCTTGTCCTCCCTTTCCGCAGCGTTGGGGCTTCTGGTCCCCTGATAATAAAGAACGCCTGGTATGAATTCTTCCAGACTGTATTTTGATAAATCGTGAAGCAGCCCCTGTTTTATAAGGCCCACACGAAAACAGTTTTTCATGACCCTGATCTTATGTATATTGATCGTGCAAAAATGACCCCATAAATTCATAAATTTCATTGCTTTCACCTTTTTATCCTTGCAAAAGAATCTTTTCTCATTTTACCACAAATTTCTCCGATTTTACCACTTATTTCCCTTTAAATTTATTCTAAAGATTTCTTGATTTTTAAGACGGAAAATGTTTGACACCTTTCCCTTTTTATGCTATTCTTAGGGAGGTTACAGATATCCTGTAACAGTACAACTTTTTATTCATTTTGGAGGTATCATAATGAAAGGTACAGTTAAGTGGTTTAACAACCAAAAGGGTTACGGATTTATTTCCGACGAACAGGGTAACGATGTGTTTGTTCACTACTCAGGTCTTAGCATGGACGGCTTCAAATCCTTAGACGAAGGCGCTGCAGTAGAGTTCGATGTTGTAGACGGAGCTAAGGGGCCACAGGCTACAAACGTTACCAAATTATAATCATTGACTTATCAGTGTACCTTTTTTCAATATATAGGAAGAAGTTATATTGTTTCACATGATTACGATCAGAGCCATCCAATGTCCAATGGATGGCTCTTTTTGATGCCTCTTGTCTTACGATTTCTCGTACATCCTTTTTAAATCTTCTATTGTAAATTCATAATTTTTATTGCAGAAATGACAGTTTACTTCAATGCTCTTTCCTTCGTCGATCATTTCCTGAAGCTCTTTCTTCCCGATGCTGATCAAGGCCTTTTCCACCCTGGCTTTATCACAATTGCAATAAAAGCGGGCAGGAACCTGTTCCATCATCTCCACGCCAAAGTCTCCAAGAATGTGTTCGAGAATCATTTCCGGCGTATCTCCATGATCCAGAAGATCCGTGATGGAGGTGATTTCTCCCAGCTTTTTCTCCAGGCTTCCGATGACCTCCTCAGAGGCTCCCGGCAGGAGCTGGATGATAAAGCCGCCGGCCTGCTTTACGGTGTTGTCCTTATTCATTAAAACGCCCAGTGCCACTGATGACGGCGTCTGCTCTGAAGCAGCATAGTAATAAGTCAGATCCTCAGCAATCTCACCGCCTACCAGTATGGTCTGTCCAACATAAGGCTCCTTTAAGCCGATATCCATAATTACGCTTAATACTCCCTCTCCTACCGCACCGCCTACATCCAGCTTTCCGGCCTGATTAGGAGGAAGCATGACGCCGGGATTATAAACATAGCCTTTTACATTTCCCTTTGAATCTGCAGTTACAGTAAGGCCTTCCATTGGGCCGCTTCCCTGAATCTTTAAAGTCAGTAAATCATCTTCCCCCTTCATCATGACGCCCATCATGCTCCCTGCAGTCAAAAGCCTGCCTAAAGCAGCCGTAGCTACAGGGCTTGTATTATGAGCCTGTCTTGCCTGTTCTACCATTTCTCTGGTAGTTGCCGCGAAGGCGCGGATCTGATGATCCCCTGCTGTGGCTCTGACAATATAATCAGCCATATTATAATTCCTTTCCGCGTTCTCTTGCTATGATATAAATTCTTTCACTGGTATCCTTTGCGGGAGCTTTGGTAAAAGCATCAAAAGCAGCTACAAAATCCATGCCAGCCTCTTTTATCGCCATTTTTACTTCGTCAAGTGAATATGCTCTCTGATAATGATTCTCCGTATATTTCCGGTACAGGTTTTCCTCCTGCCGGATAAACAGAGAAAGATCATATTCATTGATCCTGGTTTCCTTATCATAATAATTATCCCAGATAAAGCTGCATTCCTCGGTCCTCGGCAATGGTGGAATCGCCCATAAGGGTCTCATATTTATATATGGTGTTCAGATCAAATATAAAAATTCCTCCCGGATCCAGATAATTGTTGACCAGGCGGAAAACCTCCGTCATATCCTCATATTCCAGAATATAATTCATGCAGTCACAGATGCTTAAAACGGCCTGCACCGTGCCGTAAAGTTCAAATTCCCTCATATCCTGCATAAGATAAAGAATGTCTTTTCCTGACTTTTCCCGCTTTTCCATGGCTATCTGCAGCATATCTTCGGAGTTGTCCACTCCGATCATATCATATCCCCGGTCCGCAAGAAGCTCTGTAAGGCTTCCCGTTCCGCAGCCCAGGTCAAGAAGCAGGCCATCCTTTATCCCATATTCATTCAGCAGACCGGTTACGTATTCACACCAGTCCTTATATGGAATATTGTCCATAAACCGGTCATAGACCTCTGCAAAGCTAGTGTAGGCTTCCATTCACAATTTCCTCTTTCTTGCCCATGCCCTATGGGCATTTAGGTACACCCGCAGTGTTTCCTCTTATTCTTCAAAAACAAAGCAGGTAACTCATAAAGAGGTACCTGCCTTCCTGTCTCTTTATCCTGCTGCCAGGGCAGCATTTGATTACAGGTTGGATCCGCAGCACTTTTTATACTTCTTGCCGCTGCCGCATGGACATGGATCATTTCTTCCGACCTTTGCTCCCTTAACAATGGTTCCAGAAGCCTTCTGCTTTTTATAAAGCTCTTTTCTCTTCTCTTCCGGCAGTATGGTATCCCACTCCGGAAGATTATACAGCCACTCTGCTTTAGCCTCTACCATATTATAATAAAGCTTTTCCGTATCGATCTCTATTTTTACCACGGTCTGCTCGTCCATAGTCTCAATAGGATTCTCATATCCCTTTAAGCTTTCATTGATTCCATCTAAAAAACCGGTCATTGTCTGGACATCTGTTCCATATCTCTTTGCCAGATCCTCTACTGTTCCCTCAACCACTTCCTCTGGCTTGGAAAGAATATGCTCATAGATTCCTTTTTCTACTTTAAAATACTCGGTCCATAATTCTTCTTTTCCTTTATCATCCAGTCCATCGCCGTATGCCAGGTTTCTCCAATTTTCTAAAATAGCCATGTTCAAACCATCCTTTTGTCTGTTATTCTCATGAAGCAGCGGACCAAGATTATGTGATCTTGATTTTAGCAGCTGCCCATGGAGTCAAATACCGCCCCGTAACCTGCTTCGGGGTATTTGACTTCTGATAGTACTCCAACAAACAGTATATAACATCTTTATATATTTTGCAAAATGTTTTTTTCTTATTTTACAATTCTCTGCCGTCAAATCACGGGAAAGGCTGTTCCTATAGGCATTTATTTCCCTGCTTCCTGTTCCTGCTTAAGCCCAGAAGCTTCATCATTAAGTCCACGCTTCCTACATTGTAGCCGCTGCATCCGTAGACTGCCTTTAATCCGGGATCCGTGACGATCAAAAGAGGAAGCTTTTCCGGATCCACATACATTCTCCTTGCCAGCGGTTCTACCCCATCATCAAAGTTTATGTAACCTACCTTAATCCGGGGTATTACTTCCAAAACCTTGCCGATGGTCCGGTTCTGCAATGACATTTCACTTTGAAGCAGGAAAATGATCTGGCCATCAAGGGCATTTAAGGCATCTTTTTGCTCCAGCATTTCGTTAAGAACATGCTCGGTAGGTTCCTGACCCTCGGACATGATAGCCAGAATATTGGCCTTTCCTTCCATAAGCACCGATGCCGGAACCGTCTGCTCTTTCCCGTTTTCTTTTTTTCACGGTCACATCAAAATCATCCAGCAAGTTGTCAACCAGCATATCTTCCAGACTTCCAGCCCTTAAGCGCATGGTTACAGACTTTTCTTCATCCTTATTTAATTCAAAGACATACTCGCTGGCATTCTGGTTTCCGCTGGGGAGGCGTACAGATGTGATTAGCCGGTAAATACCAGGCTCCAGATCCAGCTTTAATACACCGCCGGAAAATTTTACGCCAGTGTAATCCAGAGACACAAACTGTCCCTCTTTCAGCCTTCCAATGGTCCATGTCTGGTAATAGGTCCACAGGCTGTCTGTTTCCCCATAAAGCACCAGCTTTCCTGATTCTTTGTTCCTGTCTGTTAATATCTCATCAGCCCCTGATACTGATACAAATCTGCCTGTCTCATAAACTTCAGCCTCCAGATTTACCAGGTTCATTCGGGCCGGAATGCCCAGAGTCCGGCAGATGGCGACAAATAATATCTTCCGGCTCAGGGAATTGCCCTGTAAAAGCTTAAGGCTTCCTATGGGAGTGGAACAGATCGTCTTGTAGTCCAGCTTTGGTTCAAAACCAATGTGCTTCTTCACATATTCCCAAACGGTTTCAGGATCCTTACGAAACCTTTCCTTTTCCTGCCCATGGAAAAATTCCTCAATAAAGCCCCGGTAATCCGTCATTTCCTCAAGCAAAATTCTTGGGCAGAGGATATATTTTATATAAATATCCAGATTTCCATTCTCTTCCCATTCCTTACGGTATGTAGAGGCCCATGCAAGATGGCTTTCCAGGATGTCTGCTCTGGCATCCTTATAATCCTTAACGGTCAGACTGTTAAGCATTGCCTTACGGTCCGGATTCTGATCCCTGGAAAGAAATTTATAGATTTCATCAAAGTTACCGGCAGACAACCGGAGGAGTTCTGTTTCCTCCGGATACCGGGAAGCCTCTTCTGCCTTAAAATATCCTGCGATCCTGCTTTCCCGCATCTGGTTAGCCTCATGGATCCGTTTCCGGTTTCTTTCCTTTTGTTCCTTTGTAAGCTTCGCCGGATTCATTGGGTAATCCTTCGGAGCCCTGACGTCCACATCCACCCAGGTATCTCTTACGGATTTATTCTCTTCCTTCTTAAGTACCAGAACCGTTTCCTCCCCATCCTCAGGGGAAATCCACGCTTCACAGCACAGCCCATCCTTCATGGCACGGACATGGATATCCCCAAGGCCAATGGTAATGGATACCCTTCCATTCCTGTCTGTATATAAGTTTACCACGCTGCAATATTCCGCCATATTGAGAATTTCAAAAGAAACCCGTACATTCTCTGCCGGTTTTTTTATTCTTATCAAGAACCTGGATCTTATAAGATTTGGTCAGGGCATAGGTTGGGGTTCCATTATAATAGACCAATAAATCTTCCTGGCCCAGACATTCCGTCTCCGAATCGCCGGAATAGTCAGAAAAGGTTCTGGTGTGTACCAGTAATGCCCTGGAGGAGGCATTGGTAAACCACCCCTTATCCAGCACTTCTTCCGGCTCACAGGCTCCCAGAAAATGCCACCTTCCTTCCACAAACACCTCCACCCATGCATGATTATCATCACAATGAGCCATCTTGGGGTATACACCTGTCTGGCAGGGATGCCCACGCTCCGGAATGCTGTTACGGCAAAGGTGGATTCCTCTCCGCACCTGCCTTTCCGGATTTATACACAGTCACAGGCGATATGGTCCTGTTGTCGGAAGCTTCATAGGTTCCGTTCTCCGCACACCAGTAATTGATTTCCAACACCGCCTCCCTTATTGAAAGCCCTTTGATCCGTTCGATCAGCTTGTCATAAAAAAATCTGCGGCAGTCCTCAATATTCTCCGTATTGATCCTGTAATATAAAATATGATGGAGAAAAATATCTTCCGGAATTTCCTGACACCATTCCATCTGATCATAAACCATGATGGAATGCCTTACAAATCCAAGAAATACAGAAAAGTCATACTCCCCGGCATCCCGTACCGGCATTGTCCCATATAAAAATTTCATGAGCACCTGTTCCCTGGGAGCACAGCTTTCCATGGCTTTCTCGATTTCTCCCTTAAGACCTCCCAAAAAGGGAAGCCTGAGTTCATATTTTTTCTGGGCATATCTCTGCAAATGTTCTGAAAACATCACAAAATTCTCCTTTACGAAATCAAATAATTATTTTCTGACTTAGACGGCCCGGCAGAAGCTACATAATAGTAACTCCTGCAGAATAAAGCTTCCTGGCTGTGGCCTCATCTGGCATGGAGTCTGTAATGATTCCGTCTATGTCATCAAAATGGGCAAATTTATAGGAATCATTAAAATAAAATTTGTCTTTTTCCATTACCAGATATTTGTGCCTGCTGCTGGCTATTGCCGCCTTCTTTGTCAAGCCATCCTCCACGCCTAAGGTGGTAATGGAATTGTCCGTAAGGTCCAGACCGCAGGTTCCGATGAAGGCCCTGTCAAAGCTGTACTGTTTAATGATTTCAATGGCAGCCGCCCCCATAAAGCCGTTTACCGTACGGTACATGATTCCTCCGGTCCCAATGGAAGTGATATCTGGATTAACTGCCAGTGTCTGCATAATATCGATCATGTTCGTAACCACGGTCAACCGTTTGTGGGACCTGGAAAGCTGTTCCGCCACCATGATATTTGTGGTAGAAATATCCAGAAATATGGTTTCATTGCTCCTGATAAGCTCAAAAGCCTTCTGGGCAATTAATTTCTTTTTCTCAATATTCGTATCTCTCCGGTCAATCACATCCCGCTTCAAAGGGTAATCCTGGGATAGTAAGCTCCGCCATAGGTCCGTTTCAGCTTTCCGGCATTTTCCAGATTTTTTAAGTCCTTGCGTATGCAATCCTCCGTCACCTGAAAAAGAGCGCTTAAATCCTTTACCTTTACCAAGCCCTGGTCATGAAGGATCTGCAAAATCCTGTCTAAACGTTCTTCCGTAAACATGCTTTCTCCTCCATCAGCCTTTTTGCCTGACGTATCTGTTCCTCTTCTGTACGGAAAATGTCATATTCCCCGATTCCCGGTATGCCCATATTTACATTTTCTTTCCGGTAGGTCATGCCGCTGTCCACAATCGTCTTTCCTGACATGTGAAAACACCGGGCATCTATCTCATCCATAAGGCTGGCAATGGCATCTACATTGACCCCGCTGCCTACCAAAATATCGATCCGGCCGGCCGCCTGCTCTATCAGTTCCCCTAAAAGCTTCTTTCCTTCCATACAGGTATTCTGCTGTCCGGAGGTCAGTATGGTATCTGCCCCTGCCTCCATGGCCTCTTTTAAGCTTCTGTATGGATCCCGGCATACATCAAAAGCTCTGTGCAGGGTCATGTTTCCCGTTCCCGCCTTTTTCCTGAGCACTTTCAGCCGTTCCATGTCAAGATCCCCGTCCGGTTTTAAAAATCCCACCACAATCCCATCTGCGCCAAGATCCCGAAACATCTGCGCATCCTCTGAGATCATCTGAAATTCATGATCTGTATACAAAAAATCTCCATACCTGGGCCGTATCAGTACGTTGATTGGAACGTCACAGGATTTGCGGATCTGCTTAAACTGACTCACTCCAGGGGTCGTCCCCCCGATCACCAGATTTGCACAGAGCTCCAGCCTGTCGGCTCCTCCCTGTACTGCTGCTTTGGCAGATTCCACAGAATCCACACAGACCTCCAAGATATAGTCTTTCATTATTTTCTCCTAACCATATATTTTTTTGTTGCCAGAATCCTACACTGCCTTATGGCAGGCTGCAAAATGCCCTGGCAAGACTTCTTTCATTTCCGGTGTTTTTTCCCGGCAAAGCTGCTCTGCATGAGGGCAGCGGGAAGCAAACCGGCATCCTTCCTTCAAATTGACAGGATTTGGAAGGCTTCCCTCCAGCATGATCCGGCTGCGGCTCTTTTCCACATCTGGGTCCGGGATGGGAATTGCAGAAAGCAATGCCTGGGTATAGGGATGGAGCGGAGTCTCAAAAAGGCTCTCACTGTCCCCTAACTCCACCATGGCCCCAAGATACATGACACCGATCCGGTCACTGATGTGCTTGACCATGGAAAGATCATGAGCGATGAACAGATAGGTAAGCCCCCTCTTCTCCTGCAGCTCTTTTAACAAGTTAATCACCTGTGCCTGAATGGAAACATCCAGTGCTGAGATTGGTTCGTCACAGATCACAAACTCCGGATTCACTGCCAATGCCCTGGCAATGCCCACCCGCTGACGCTGCCCGCCGGAAAATTCGTGGGGAAAGCGGTCTGCATGCTCTTCGGAAAGTCCTACGGTTTCTAAGAGTTCCAGAACTTTCTTTCTCCGTTCCTCCCCACTTAAGATTCCATGAGCATCAATTCCTTCCGCAACAATATCAATGACCTTCATCCTCGGATTAAGGGATGCATAAGGATCCTGAAAGATCATCTGCATCTTTCTGGTAAATCCATGGCGCTCCGCCGCAGATAAGCTTCTGCTCATCTCCTGTCCATCATATAATATCCTGCCATCCGTTGGCTCATACAGCTGAATTACGGTACGGCCGAAAGTAGACTTCCCGCAGCCGCTTTCCCCTACCAGGCCAAGGTTTCTCCTTTATAAATATCCAGGCTGACATCATCCACTGCTTTTAAAATCTGGTTTTTCCCTACCTGGAAATATTTCTTTAAATGCTTTACCTCTAATAATGGTTTCTTTTCTGCCGACATCATAATTTCCTCCTATTCCCTGAGAGCCTTTGCCCGCTCATCAAGAAGCCAGCAGCGTGCATGGTGGCCTTCACCGCAAAGCATATCCTCCGGCGGATACTGTCTGCAGACCTCCATGGTCGACCTGCATCTGGCTGCAAAGGGGCAGCCTTTTGGCGGATCCATCAGATCTGGCGGCGTCCCCGGAATGGCCGTCAGCTCGCTTCCCTTATGAGAAGCCTTTGGTATGGAAGCCAGCAGCCCCTTTGTATAAGGATGCTCTGTCTGGTAAAACAGCTCCCGCACACCGGCGCTTTCCACCAGCTGACCTCCGTACATGACTGCAACCCGATCCGCAACATTAGCCACAACCCCCAGATTATGGGTGATAATAATAATGGAGGTTTTAATTTTCTTCTGCAGATCCTTCATAAGATCCAGGATCTGTGCCTGTATGGTTACATCCAGAGCCGTAGTCGGCTCATCGGCAATTAAAATCTTAGGATCACAGGCCAAAGCCACCGCGATCACGACTCTTTGCCTCATGCCGCCGGAAAGCTGGTGGGGGTACTGGTCAAACCTTGTATCCGGATTGGAAATCCCAACAAGGGAAATCAACTCAAGAGCCCGTTGCTTCATCTGTGCTTTTGTCATATCCTTCCGATGCTCTTTTAATACCTCCACAATCTGTTTACCAATGGTCATCGTAGGGTTTAAAGAGGTCATAGGGTCCTGGAATATCATGGAAATATCCGACCCCCGTACCGCCTGCATCTGCCGCTCGCTATATTTTGCAAGGTCCCTGCCTTCTAAGAGAATACTGCCTCCAACGATTTTTCCGTTTTTCGGAAGCAGGCCCATAATGCTTTTTACGGAAATGGATTTGCCGGAGCCGGATTCTCCAACGATTGCCAAAGTCTCCTGCTCATCCAGATAAAAACTTACCCCGCGCACTGCCTGGACTACCCCATGCTGTGTTTTTATATGTACCTGTAACTGATTGACTTCCAATAATCTGCTCACGACGATTCACCTACTTTCTCATTCTTGGATCCAGAGCATCCCGCAGGCCGTCTCCAAGAATGCTGAAGCATACCATAATCAGGACGATCACGATTGCCGGGAAAATCAACACATGAGGGAAATTACGAAGCACCTGGTATCCGTTGTTAATTAAAACTCCCAAAGATGCTTTTGGTTCCTGCATACCAATGCCGATAAAGCTTAAAAATGCTTCCGTAAATATGGCAGATGGAATGGTAAACATAGCATTGATGACAATGACTCCTACCGTATTAGGGATCAAATGCTTCCATATGATTCCGGCAGTACTGGTTCCCAGCACTCGGGCCGCAAGAACAAACTCCTGATTTTTAAGCTTTAAAATGGATCCGCGGACCAGACGGGCCATATTCACCCATCCTGTAATGGAAAGAGCCACTACAATCGTCCAGATGCCTGCCGGCATAACCATCATCAAAAGAATGACAATGATCAGATGGGGGATTCCCACCAGCACTTCAATGATCCGCTGCATAACGGCATCCACTCTCCCGCCGGCCAAAGCGGAAACCGCTCCATAGGTCACTCCCAGCGTCAAATCCAAAAGAGCTGCAACAAAGGCGATGAGCAGGGATATGCGGGTCCCCATCCACGTTCTGACCCAGAGGTCCCGGCCGAACTGATCGGTTCCGAAGAGATGTACCAGGGAGGGCGTCTGATAAATGATATCATAATTCGTTTCTTTATAAGAATATCTTGAAAATACCGGCGCCAGTATTGCAAGGAGCCCGATTGCAATCAACGTAAACAAGCAGACGACCGCCGCCTTATTTTTCTTCAAACGAAGCCAGCCATCCTGAAGGGCTGTTAAATTGGGCCGGGCAATATGTTCTTTCTCCGATTCATCACATTTGCCTTTACAAATAATTCATCCATTCTTAACCCTCCCCTCCGGCTGCCAGACGAATCCTGGGATCAATCAGAGAATACGCGATATCAACGATCAGCACCACAAAAATATAAAAAGCGCTGTAAAAGATCGTGATTCCCATGATCGTGGAATAGTCATTGGCCTTTATACTGTCTACAAATAAGCTGCCGATTCCCGGGATGGTGTAAATATTCTCTACTGCCAGAGAGCCTGTCAGAAGATTTACAACAATGGGCCCCAGAATCGTCACCACAGGGATGATCGAATTCCTTACGGCATGGCGCATGAGCACCTTCATCGGGCTAAGTCCCTTGGCTTTGGCTGTGACGATGTAATCCTGCTCCAGCACCTCCAGCATCTCTGTCCTGATAAACCGGGCGATCATGGCCGTGGCGGAAAAGGACAGGGCAATGGACGGAAGAACTGAGCATTTCCAGTCGGTCCAGAAACCAACTGGCAGGATTCCCCATTTTAAGGCCACATAATACTGCAGCAGGGCCGCAGCCACAAAATTAGGAACAGAGACTCCAAGGACAGCCACGATCATGGTGAAATAGTCGATTCCGCTGTTATGCCTCCACGCTGCAATAATTCCCAATGTCAGTCCAACTGCCAGCCCGATCAACACCGCCTGAAGGCCGATTAAAGCAGAGGGGCCGATTCTGCCTCCGATTACGGCAGATACCTTCTGTCCAGTGTAAGTAAAGGATGTTCCAAAATCTCCATGCAGGATATTTCCCATATACTTTATGTATTGCCGGGGCACGGACTCATTCAGCCCATACTGCTCTAAAATGGCCTGCTGCTGCTGAACAGACATCATATTAAAGCGTTCCGAGTCAAAGGGAGAGCCTGGCAGCTTCTTCATCAGAAAAAAAAGTAGCTGTTACAATGACCCATAATGTCAGCGCCAGATATATCAGTCGCTTGCAGATATATTTTATCATGCTGTGTCCTCCTTTGCATTCATATTCTCCTGAGATTTTAAAAAGAGCCGCCCTTCCCTTTTCCAATTTTAAAAGGGAAGGGCGGCTCTTCTCATTTTCCGCATTCCGTTGGTCAGGGCACCTCCCTGTATGCTGCGGCTTACTTAAAATAAGCGTATTTAAATTCCACATCCGGCCCGAAAGGATGATTGACCAATCCTTTCACATTGGATTTTGTAAGGGTTGCAGAACCTCTATGGTACAAAGGTGCAACGATCACATCCTCGTCAACCAGAAGATTCTCCGCCTGAAGCAGCATATCCAGACGCTTGGCGTCATCGGTTTCAACTCTTGCGTCATTAATCAGCTTATTATATTCTTCATTTTGATAGGAGCCGCGGTATGGAGTACCGTTGGTCCATAAATCAAGGTATGTCATGGCATCGTCATAATCAGCTCCCCATGCGTAGATGCAAACATGTAATTATCGTTATCCATCAATTCATTTCTTGCCTGAACCGTCTTGGTATCGATTACAATATCAATGCCTAAATTCTTATTTAATTCACTCTGTATATAGGTTGCAACCGCTTTTGTCACAGAATCATCTCTTACCAGCAAGGTCAGGGTCGGTGTCTGTCCCAATTCTTTACAGCCCTCTTCCCAGTATTTCTTAGCCTGTTCCGGGTTGAATTGGCAAATATTTCCGTTTAAATCACGGAAACTCTTGCTTTCGTCTCCATACATGCCTTCTGCAACCAGACCCTCGCTGGGAGCAGAGCCATCTGCAAGAATTGCCTTAACCAGGGTCTCACGGTCAATTGCCATGGAAACAGCCCTGCGGATATTTTTGTTTGCCATAACCGGATTGCTTAAGGAGAACTGCAGATATTCGGTTCTGAACTCGCTCTTAGAACTGAATTCCGGATCATTCTGATAAGCGGCTACGTTGGAAGAATCAAGAGCTACCTGGCTCAGTTCATTGGCCAGATAAGCGTTAAGGGCTGCGGATGCATCCTTCATTACCCTTACCTGAGCATTTTCAACCTTTACATTTGCAGCATCCCAATACTTATCATTCTTTTTTTAAGGTAGCGCCTACTGCCGGATCATAACTGGTGATAACATATGGGCCGCAGTAAATCATATTCTCCGCACTTAAACCATACTGGTCGCCCTTTGAGGTAACATATTCCTCGTTTAATGGGAAGAACTGGCAAAGGACAGTTAAACGGGCAAAATAAGGGGTAGGTGCTTTTAAAGTCACCTGGAAGGTCTTGTCATCAAGGGCCTTTACTCCCACTTCTTCTGCACCGGCCTTTCCTTCATTATACTCGGCGCCGTTTACAATATAGTCTGTCATGATGAAGCTGTAGCCATTGGTGGCTTCCGCACTCATCTGCTTTAACCAGGCAAATACAAAATCATTTGCTGTCAAAGGAGTTCCGTCGCTCCATTGCAGGCCGTCTCTCAAATGAAAGGTGTATGTAAGTTTATCATCGGAAACATCATAGCTTTCCGACAGTGCAGGCTGCGCCTCATGATTCTCATCCAGGCGAAGCAGACCTTCAAATGCATTATTGTTTACCTTTGATGACTGGTTGTCGGAAGCCGCCCACTGTACCAGGGTTTTGATCTCGGCATTTGCATATACGCTAAGCACCTGATCGCCGGCTGCCGAATCCGCCTTTTTGTCAGAAGCGGCTTCACTCGATTCCGCACTTTGGGAAGATCCTCCGGTAGTGGGGCTGCCAGTGGATCCGGTAAAACCACAACCTGCCAGGGTTCCAATAACAAGACAGGCTACAGTGCCTAAAGTTAATACTCTTTTTTTCATTTTTCCCTCTCCTTTTGATATTGTTTTTTTTCTTGTTCTGTCTCAATTCATCGGCATTTCGCCCATGAAATTATTTGAATTATACATAATTTTATTACTTATGTCAATATTTTTTTATTATTTCATCCCGTTTTGGATTGTTTTAATTTTTTTGTTGAAATTAGTCCATGTCCCAAAAGCCATTTCAGCAAGAACTTCCTGAATACAGCAATTTGTTTTTTTCTCCGGAAAAATCCAGAAATGATACACAGTAGGCCCCATCTTCCTCTTCCGCCCTCACCGCACGGTTGTATATCTCCAATGCTTTCTCTACGGTGATCTCAACGTCATGATAATAATATAAGGTGGCTTGCGTATGTGAAACTACCCGCTCTATTAACAGCCTTGCATCCTGGTTTTCAAACAATATTTCATTTAAGTTGTTTCTTGTGATCATCATACGCCAGTCTCCTTTCGCAATAGAACAAATGTTCGCTTGATGATTAAAAATTAAAACCACATCATAGTGGTTCCAAATAAAATCACATGTCTCCGATTCCGGATGTTCATGCCGGTTTATAAAACACTGTATTCCGGCTGCCTGGTTAATACTGCATCAATATCTTAAAGGTCAGGAAGGTGTGGCTTTCGTCCGCCATCCTATTCATATTATAACATAGGCAGGACGAAAATGCAAACATATGTTCTTTTTGGTCAAGCGGATATTCACAATCCGCTTCGCTACTTGAATCGGTTAAATTTTCCAGCATTTCTCTAACTGTCATCCTCTTACCTGCCTCCTGCTCCCATTTGGCCACAAAAATGAGAGAAGGCAGATAAGCATAAGTTTATGGAACCTCTCTCACTAAAAGGGAAGGAAAAGTAAATTCCTCTTGACAATCAGGTCTACTATTAGTAAACTTTAAACAAGGTTTACTAATAGTAGCGCAATGGGAGGATTGTCATATGATTGATTATAGATTGGCGGAAACGGAATCGAGATTCGCCGACTTAATTTGGGAAAATGAGCCGATTAACTCAACCGAGCTTGTCCGGCTGTCGAAGGAAGTTATGCAGTGGAAAAAAATCCACCACCTACACCATCCTAAAGCGTTTGTGCGACAGGGGAATTTTCAAAAACGAGGGCGCAGTCGTTACATCGGCTATAAGCCGTGATGAGTTTTTCGCGGGTCAGAGCCGCCGCTATATTGAGGATACATTCGGCGGTAGTCTGCCACGTTTTCTCACGTTGTTCATTGGCGGAAAAAAAGTTATCCGACAAGCAGGCGGAGGAACTTGTGCGCCTGATTAACGAGCACAGGGGGGACTAAGGTATGGAAAGGATTTTTATGTCTGTCCTCAATATGAGCCTGACGGCAAGTTTTGTTATCGCTACAATTATTTTAGCACGGTTACCACTCAAAAAAAGCACCGAAGATTTTCTCTTATGCGCTGTGGGCGGTGGCGGGGTTTCGCCTCGTGTTCCCATTTACGTTGGAGGGCGTGTTTAGTTTGCTCCCATTCAACTCCACACCTATCCCGCAGGGCATCGCAATGCAAGCCGTTCCGCGCATTGACAGCGGAATAACAGTCATCGACAATGCCGTAAGCGCCGCATTGCCCGCCGCCACTCCCGTCACAAGCATAAATCCATTGCAGATATGGATTTTTATCGGTACTTGCATTTGGCTTTTCGGCATTGCAGTTATGCTTAGTTACAGTTTTGTATCAATCGTTGTGTTAAAACACAGACTTCGCGGCGCAACGCTTATCGAAGGCAATCTATATGAAGCCGACAACCTCAAAACACCGTTTGTAATCGGGCTTTTCAAACCGAAGATTTACATTCCGGAAGGACTGACCGACGAGGAATATCGCTATATCGTCCTACATGAGCGGACCCACATCAGACGTCACGATCACGCTGTTAAGATGTTCGCGTACCTTGTGCTCTGCCTGCATTGGTTTAATCCGCTGGTATGGGCAGCGTTTGTTCTGATGGGTGCGGACATGGAAATGTCCTGCGATGAATGCGTGATACGCAAACTTGGCGGGGAGATTAAAAACGCTTATTCGTTGTCACTCGTCCGTGTGGCGGCGGGGCGTAAAATCTTGAACGGAAATCCTCTTGCGTTCGGGGAGGGCGGTATGAAAGGGAGGATAATGAACGTGCTGAATTTCAAAAAACCGTCGAGGATGATTATTACGTTTGCCATTGTGCTTGTGACGGTGTTGACCGCTGGGTTCGCGGTGAATCGCACTACGAATGGAAGCATTTTAGATACGATAAGACCAATGTCTATGAACAATATCGCTAAAAAGCCACACTTTGCCGGAACGGTAACCGAAGTGTTTGATAATGCCATCCTTGTGATCGTCGATGAGGGCGAGGATGTGCGCAGGAGCAGCGACTTGATGAATGTTTCTCTCAATGTGGAATTAAAAGATAGCATGAACCATTTTAATGTCAATGATAAAGTTATTGTCTATTATAACGGTGAAATCGCGGAGTCCTATCCGGCGCAGATAAATACCGTTTACGCGATTGTTTTGACAAGCCCTGATATGAATGTAAACTTGGATGACTTAAAGGCGCTTTTCGCAATGCGGACGCCTTATGTTGGCGATAACAGCGCGGTCGGAAAAATTGTGTATGCCCTGCCAAGGCTTGACAGCAAGTATACACAACAATTTTTTTCAATTGGTGACGATTACGGAACTGGCCGGGCGCCGCATACACTCACTATTTACTATGAACCTAACGATGCGGAAACGACCGATATAAAGAATATAACGGTTACGCCAAAGAACGCCGCACTATTATTCGTGCTAATCGATAACCTTGAGGAAGTGAATATTGCTTTTCGTGAAACGCCGAGTGTCGGGGAACTCGACAAGGCGGAATACACTTCCCGAGCAACATACAGTCGGGAAAATATTACCGAATATCTGAAAGACATAGGGCTTGGTTGGGAGGATTTTCAGAACAACTGGAACCGTTCAATTGAAAAGATGTTCGCATCGGTTGATGATAACGAACAACTCAATTTGACGGTTAATGAAACCACACAAACACCTTCTGCTTCTGAAAGCGCCTCAAATTTTACAGACTTAGGTACTAAACCGGACATAGTAACGGAACCGAATATTGTTGACGGGAGCGTTATCAGAATTGTTGATTTTGAAATAGGAGATAGTTGCTCTTTGCATATCGAAGTTCTTGCTCCTACAGGTAAAATGATTGAAAATAGCGGCGCAACAAAATATGAAGTGGTCAGAAACACGAAATTATTGCTCCCTGCTGACGTTTTGGTGAGTTACATTGATTATGAAAGCGGCACCGGCACAAACGGCAAAAAGCTTATCAGCTACTTGAATCAAGGTGGCAGTTACTTCCCAGAACCGACAATTGCTAAGTTAATTGTCCATACTGATGAAAGCGGCAATAATATAACAGAACTGACAGAGGTTTATGAGCCGTAATAATAACTGTAATTTGAAAGCAAATTGATTATGTGGAGGATACAACATGATAAAATTTGATGCCAAAAGCGTGGAATACTGCGCAAAATATCGGCTGTAACTGACAGGCGGATCCCCTTTGTAAATCAATGGACCTATTAGGGAATATAGGTAGTGCGTAACTGCGTTCCGTACCGGATTCCTAGTTAAATCTTAATGTGGCTCTATTGGCTTGACACACCTAGACTATCTATGTATAATATCCAATATACCTAGACTATCCTGGTATAAAAAATAAAGGCACTGAAAAAAAGGAGGCAATTATATGGACAAACGCTATATGGCCCTCGGAACTTCTATGCTGGTGCTGAAGCTTCTGAAAGAGCAAAACATGTACGGATACCAGATAATACGTATACTGGAACAGCAAAGCCAGAATGTATTTCAGCTTCAGGAAGGCACACTCTACCCAATTTTGCACACCCTGGAACAGCAGGGAGCTGTCACCAGTTATCATGAGACTGCAGACAACGGACGCATCCGCAAGTACTACGCAATTACCTCTCATGGCCAGAAGATATTAGAAGAAAAATCAAAAGAATGGAAAGTTTACCAGGCTGCCGTCAACCAGGTGATGGGAGGTGCTCTATTTGAATAAAAACACATCTGATTCTGCAGTTTCCCATTTTCTGGAAGAGGTAACTGAACAGATTTCCTATCAACCGTTACGCCCTTCTATCCGCCAGGAACTGGAATCCCATATTCAAGACCGTATTGAGGAATACGAGTCACAAGGGTTCTCCCCTGCCGATGCAGAGCACCAGGCTCTTTGCGGCATGGGGGATGCAATTACCATTGGCACTGAGCTGAATGAAGCCCACAAGATTCAAAAATCCCCTAGACTTACCTTCATCACCGCTTTGCTGCTTCTGGCAGGCTTTGTTTTCTCCTGCTTCTTGCGATGGGCACCTGAGCAGATGTCAAATGGCTTTCTTTACTATATTCCAGGAGGGATTCTTCTTATATTTACAGTATTAAAGGGGTATCCCTTCTTAATCCGGCACAGAAAGATACTGGCATTATTTATATACCTGCTGTATATGGCTCAAATAGTGATATTTGTCTTGTCGCACTTTTGCAGGAGACGGTTGGGGAATGTCGGCACTGCCTATTTTGCTACATTACTTTTAGTTCCAGTGATTACAGTGCTGCTGTATTGTTCCCGCCATAATAGAAAGAAATTCCTGGCAGCCGCTCTTAGGTGTGCCGGAGTATGGATGTTTATCATGTATACATCCGGCCCGTATCATATCAGTGATACTGCAGCAGCCATTTTTCTTCTGAGTACACTTGGAACCGTGTTTTTTATGATTCACCGCGGGATTCTTTCCGGCAAGAAAAAATATCTTTATTCCGGCACACTGGCATTACTTGCCCTTCTCGGAAGTCCGCTTTTTTTTAACAACTTCCGGCCGTGAAAAAATAGATGCTTTTCTATCTCCACAATCCGCGGTTTACACCACCTGGAATGATACATACAATGGGATATTGATTCAGGAACTGCTTTCAAGAACGCCTCTTACTCACGGTCTTGAACTCTCCCCGGAAGAAATGATGGATTACGGTACCGGTGCATGGTATTTTGCTTCCCGTGATCCACGGCAAATTGGCATAGACGCCACAGATATTCATACCGACAAGCAACATCAGGAATTTCAGGATAAAGTGGAGGCGATAGAAAATCAAGGAGGCAATCCGAGATATATCCATTACCAGGCAGATGATGTGACCCTCTGGGATATTCTTCCTCAGCACTATCATAATAATTACTTGATTGCTGTATGTATCTTCCTGTTTGGATGGCTTCCGGGACTGGCGCTGATAGGAGCCCTCGGCCTGTTTTATTGGATCCTTTTTTTTATGTATTACACGGATACATGGGAATCTGGCTTCATCTCTTGCTTTTTGCTGTGGTCAATGCTTGCTATGGCAGGGAGTATTTTACCTGTTGGGAAATTTCGGTCATCAATATGCAGCCTTTCCCAATCTTCCTTTGATTTCAGAGGGACGGTTAAGTATCATCTGTAATATGTTGCTTCTTGGTCTGATTTTCTCAGCCTATCGCTATGACCATGTAATAGATGAACCCGCCCGCCAAGTTAGTGCTGAAGAGATTAAGCTTCCTCAAGCCAACAAAAAAATTAATTGATCAGACTTATTTCAAAATAGACAAAAACGGGAAAGTTACATACTCTAAAAAGCCATTTGACCAAACTGATTAATTCTAATTTTGTAAATCAATCTTAATACCCGGCCTACTATCATTTTCAAATAACCTGTTATACACTTATGTTAAAAAATTTGGAGGTTCCCTATGGTTTCTCCCTCCGGCCCTGATCCGGCCAGTTAGGCCGGAAGGTCATGCACCCCTAAATGTCATATATGTATTTGATGAATCGTTGTTTAAGCCATATCTCTCACCGCTTTTCTAATATTATGATAATAAATAATCAAAAGCAATCCTTGGATCACCATTCGCTACATAAATAATCCCACATTTTTTTAAAACCATTTTTTTAAAATAGCTGCCTGCATAGGCTTGTTGTCTGCATGAGTATCTATTCTAAGATAGTCCATTTTGCTTTTACAAAATTCAAGGCAAGCCTTTGATACCCCTTTTACCTGTCCACTACCGGCAAGTCTGTGAATGGCGCCATATGGCATATCACAATGCCAGTTTCCTTGTTCAATCGTATGGTAAGTAGGTTCTTCCCCAATGAAAAATGCGAAAGTACCGACAATAATCTCTTTTTCAGTACAAACGTAACAATTCCCGTTTATAATATCTCTTTCCAATACATCTACATTTGGATAGGTCGGACTCCACTGAGTCGGATTTCCATTATCTATCATGAACTTACGGGCATATTCATAAATTTTCATAATTGCCATCACATCTTCTTTAACTGCTCTTCTAATTTCCATTTTATCTTATAACCAGCCTTTCATCTTACTTATTATTTTCATATCCTTTTAGATATCCTGCTGCCTTTTCAATTTCTCACAAGCAATATTTGAGTTTTCATGACAATTTTAAAAATGATTATTAACTAAATTACTGATCATCAGCAGTCCATAATTACCACATATAAGCTTATTTTACGCGAAGTTGTTGTTTGCTCTGTTCGACAAACCAATCATCAACTGCTTGCTTACTAAAATATAATCGGTCGTTAAGCTGAACATAAGGGAATCCTGGCCAATCTCCGTTCAAAATACTATTTTGCAAATCAGACCGAAGTTCATTATCCATTTTGTCATAGTTATCGCCATAACCTTCGCTATGGCTTTCATCATAAGTCGGATATATACCTAAATATTGCTTCAAATCATCGATTTCCATAAGGTCAGGATAAGTATAGCTATCCGATATACTACCGCTAAAATTGCCCAGCATAGGGCGTTCAGCAATAACGTTTGCAAAAATCAATGTACCAATAATAAATCCGGCTACTGCAATTATTGTACATAACATCAAAGGAAAGCTATTTTTCAAGTCCCAGTTCTTGTCTGACTTCATTTAAACCTCCTAAATATTGAATTTGATTGTAATTTAATAAAATCAATCATTCATCAACAACTACTGCAATTTCTCCGACATGGTTAAAGTAAAATTTATTGATTATATCATTTTCTTGCAAAACTCTTCCAGAATAATCATTATAATTATCTAAAACTTAACACGCCTCTTCACACCACAATATTTTAGTTTCAACCGGATACTTTACTTGCCTTTCCACTTTAATCACCCTCCCTTTTTATAATAAATCCTTAAACTCTGCAATCGCCAACGCTATCTGTTTAGCAGTTCTCTTATTTTTTTTAATGCCCTCCCAATACTTATCCTATTCCAAAATTCATCATTAAATGCTGCCAATTCATCTTCGACATTTCAGTACGGAATCAAGAAAAAAACAACCGTTGATATATTTTTCCAAACACTACACCAGAAGAATATCCACTATAATCTGCCATAATTCTTTCCTCCATTTTATCACATCACTTATCATATATAAATGACATTCTCTCTTTTCCAGCCTCAATGTTTTTCTTTTCTAAACAGGCATATCTTTCTGTGATTCGAATATTAACACGATCATTGGAGTTATTGCCGGGGTATTTGCTGCTGGTTTAATTTTAATGATTGCACAGTATGCCAAATAGGAAAGAGAGGATAATTTTATGGAACAGATTATGAACTGTGTAAAACCGGAACTTATTTTGGTTGCAGTGGTATTATACTTTTTAAGGCATGGAATTAAGCAGAGCCAGGCGATCAAAGATACGTGCAGTCCGCTGGTTAATGGGGCGGCAGGCATTGTTTTGTACGGTAATCCGTCCTGACAACGAGTTGCTGCCAGGCAAGGCAAAAGGTAGCCATGGCGGTATTTATGACCATTACTCAGGGCGTATTAGTTGCAGATCTGAGTACATACGTGAACCAACTTATCAAGCAGACTGGAAAAACTGAATAATTCGAAATAGGAATTCCCGCACCGGTTTCACAACTTTTGGACCTGGTTGATCTTGGGCTTTTTCCTTTAATGGAGGAACGCAATTTGACAGCAGTTAAGGACATGATAGATAAATCAAAGACGTGGACAAGATATCTTCAAAAGAAAATTAATGCCAATCTTGACGATTTCACGGCCAATGCCGGCAGCAATAACTATACCTGCATTGCCAGGAATTATAAAATACATACCGGATACAGTTTCCAGGCGCAGAGTGGTGTGCCATGTTTGTATATTTAATTTACATTTTTACATAATTATGGTACGGTAATGAAAAAGAAGGTGCATCTTAACAAAAAGAATTCAACTAGAAGGATATCATCCCAATGGTTATTTGAGAATAAAAGTATAAAATAAATTGCAAAATCATCACAGAGTAAAAGGAATAGATAAGAAAATGAAGAAAAAAAGTATTTATCTTTGCTTCCATTGTTTCATTTTTTTTAATACTAATTTATAGCGGCAATATCAATTACAAAGATAATAATGATATAATCCCCCAAAGGTCTGAAAGCACATTAGTTTTAAATGATTTTAGTGGTGTAACCATGACGGTAGAAAGTGTAGTTGATACAAAGATTACAGTGTGTATTAATTATTCTGCTGATGATCCAGCCATATTTGGTGAAGATTATATCCTTGAAGTAAAAGATGGTCAAAAATGGTATCCTTTACCGGTTAAGGACAATATTATGTTTACTTCTATGGGGTATGGATTAAAAAAAGGAAGCAGTTTCCCGTGGTCTACTGATTTTGAGATATTATATGGTAAATTATCTGCCGGCCAATATCGAATAATAAAAGGGATTAGAATCGAACCACAACAGGAAACGCCTAAAGAATATTTTATTAGTGCTGAGTTTTCAATTTAATAGGTACTTATAGCCGACTTATACGGCTCTATTGCTTCTTGTTTCTTTTTTTTAGCTCTTCTTGTAATTTCTTTATTGGCGATTTTCGAACTTCTCTTGCCACAGTAATACTCTCCTATTGGCAACAGCTTTGTAGCAAAAGATGATGACAAAAATGAGAGAAGCCAGATAAACATAAGTTTATGGGACTTCTCTCACTAAAAAGGGGAGGATAAGTATTCACTCATCTTTGGTATAATCCTATTATGACCTTATCCAGAGGTTTTATACACATAAAACAAAGATTTTTTTCTTATACTGTCTCCCCATAATGTTTTTCCATTTTCTCTTTTAATTCTTTTAAATAAATCCTGTTAAGAGAAAGCATTGTTTCTTCTTTTTTTCCCGGCTCCTTTTTTTATTTTCTCCTCCAGGGCCTCGGTCTCTTTTTGATATTTGCAGATCTGGTCTCTCAGCATGGAACGGCTTGGTTTCTTCATCAGGGCCGGTAAATCAAGAGTTCTTATAAGAAAACGGGTCACTGCTTTCTCTGTATTTTCCTCGCTCTCATAGATTCTGCTAAAAAAATCACAGATTCCGTGATAAATACTATGGTGCTGCCTGATATTTTCTCCGGCTCTGCCGCAAACTGTAAAGCTTCCATCCCTTATTATGAAACAGACTGCATCTGCTTCCTCCTTATCCAGGCTGAATTTATTTTTTTTCAATTCCGTCCTGTTCCAGCCCCTCGTAAATGATATCAAAAATATACCATTTGAATCCGCTGATTTCAGCCGCTTTTTCAAGCTCTTCCAATCCGCTCTTTTTCGTTTCTTCCATTCCTTCTCCTCTTTCCTGTATCCTGTCATTTTTCATTGCCTTTCCTGAAAGCTGAAATAAACCAGCAGGCCAAACCAGCATCAGATCAGGGCAGGGCTAAAAGCCGGCTCTTTCATTATATCGAATGTTTTCAATATCCTCAATCATAAAATTAAAACGGACTGCAATACGCCCCGTTTTTAATAGAAAAAGAAATATCCATTGATCTGCTGTCTTTTTCAGGCGGATATTCCCAATCCATACCCCTGCTTGATTCGGTTAAATATTCGTAAGCCTTTCAAACAGCGAGTTAATATCGATCTGTCCATATCCCCAGATATTATTGGGATAAGTATTCGCGATAGTGCGCCGCGCTCCGCGTATAAGCAGACGGTTCACATCGTTTCCGGTTATATTGGTATAATTTCCCCTTGAAACGGCCCACTCAAAAACCATGGCAACAACACCCGCCGCCTGGGCTGCCGCAGATCCGCTTCCTGTTATGCTTCCATACTGGTTTCCCGGAACCGCACAGGTAATCTCATAACCCGGTGCTGCTATCTCCGGTTTAACGAATCCGGTTCTTGTATATCCTCTTCCTGATTCAGGCAGTACAGTGTCATTATACTGGTTATAAGCGGTAACCGTCAGAGGATTCGTTGAATTTCCAGGAGAAGTTACGGTAGTGTCCGGATTGGCATTTATAAAAAAAGGTCTCTTCCGAGATCTGGTCTCCTGACGGCAGCCAGGTATGAAAGGAAAATGGTCCATTATCAAGGTTTTGAACCCGAATGTTCCAGATTCCGGGAAGGGGGTCCTGAAAACGTATCAATACCAGCTGATCTCCGCTCTCCTCTTCAAAAATATAATTATTGATCCACACAACGCTCGGGTTAAATACGAAGGCAAATCTTCTGCATTCCCCCAGAGCCGGAAAAACCTGCCCTGTTGTTTCTCTGTTTGGAGCGATTATCTCTATGGCCAGCCTTGCCGGGGCAAACGGCCATATCTCAACGGAAAACAGTTTGTCATTTTCTCCAACCCTTAATTCAAAATTATTCACGAAGGGTTCCGCAGTAGTGCTGTTAAAGTAATGCCTGCGTTTGTTGGCTTCATTGCCTGCACTTATGGTTATTCCATTATGGGGCTGCTGTACCAGGTAATTGGTAAAAAAACTGGTTGCTCCCCGTCCGTCATGGCTTGACTGGTTTGTTCCCATTGCAATGCATATGGCAATGGGCCGGTTCAGCCTTCGAGCAACGGTAGTCACATAACTGATCCCAATGATCACATCCGACTCCTGATAGCATATTGCGTTTTCAGGAGTAAAAATATTTTTTCAGATTGTTCTTTGCCGGCTTCAGCTTTACAACCAGCAGATCGGATTCCGGGACAACACCGCTGAATGACTGCTCCAGGCTGGGTTTGCCCGCCGCCACACTTGCGATTGCAGTTCCGTGACCATTGGTATCCACAGAAGGAACTATGGATAAGGGATTTTCCGACTTAAGTGCAACATTGATATGCTCCCTGGTATATTCGGTGCCATACGTATATCCCTCCGGCGGCGCGCCCTCTTGTATGGTCTGATCCCATATGGAAAGAATACGGGTCGTTCCGTCATTATATAAAAATGCCTGATGCTGGTAATCAATCCCGGTATCTATGACTGCAACAATCACTCCCCGCCCAAATAAAGCTAAATAAGGGTTTCTCTGCACCGTTCCGATACCGGATCTTTCAAGGCTGACAGTGGAGCTGAGGGTAAATAGGGAAGGAAATGCATTATAAGGATACTTTCCCAAGTCACAGGGATTCGCTGAATCAACAGGGATATGAGCCAAAGAATTCCTTAAATGCATGGGAGTTATATTATCTCCGGTATCATATGTGGGAATCATAACATTACTGATAATCAAATCATAATAATTATCATCCAATATTTTTTGCATAATAAGGCCTCCCTGTCTACACTACTGGCGCATATGATATATTTTATGCAACCGGGCTCCTATTATGAGCATAAGAAAAGGGAGCCTGCACACGTTTCTGTGAATTATAATCGGCTAGAACCCAAACATCGGCAGCAAATGCCGCCTGCTTACAGACAACACTCATATCGGAAGCAATGCTGCATAAAATATATCATATGCTCTAAGCGATCTTATCAGGGAGATTTAATTATGGAAAAAATACTGGATAATAATTATTACGACTTGATTATAAGTAATTTATTAGTTCCTTCCTATGGTGTGGGCGATGATATTACATTGCTCAATGACAGGTTTTCCCTGCTGCATATATTCAAAAATAATATGCAGCCATGCGATCTCGGCCTAAATCCTTACCACGTTTTTCCATCCCTTTATACCCCTACTTCTACTATTACCCCTGCAGCCCCGGGGATGGATGTCGCCACGTCCCAAATGGATTACAACTTTTATGGACAGGGAATGATTATCGGCATCGTGGACACTGGTATTGATTACCAGCATCCGGCATTTCTGAATAATGATAAAACAACCCGGATCTTTTCCATATGGGATCAGACACAGCAGGATGGAACACCTCCTAAGGATTTTACCTTTGGTACGGAATATACAAAAGCTTCCATAAATGACGCACTGCACAATGAAAATCCTCTTTCCGTTGTTCCTTCAACCGATGCAGTTGGCCACGGCACAGCCATTGCAAGCATCATTGCAGGCTCTCCCAGCACTGACAATTCCTTTAGCGGCGTTGTTCCAAATGCAGAGCTGGCTGTCGTAAAATTAAAAGAAGCTAAGCCGAATCTTAAAATGATATTTTCTGTTTCGGAAGACAAACTATGTTTCCAGGAATCAGACATAGTTCTTGGAGTACGTTACTTAGTTTCCATAGGCCAGCGATTGAAACGTCCTATGATCATATGTATTGCTTTGGGCAGCAGTCAGGGCAGTCATGATGGCCGGGGTGTTTTGAGCACCTACTTAGAGACTCTTGTTCAGCATCCTGATCTGAATGTTTGTATATCTGCAGGAAATGAGGCAAACAACGGCAGGCACTATTTTAACAAAACTATTTCCGCACCCTACTTTAATGATTTCCAGTTAAATATTTCAGGAAGTGACAAGCAGTTCTTTATGGAACTCTGGGCACATATTCCCGGAAGGCTTTCTATTGAAATTTCCGCACCAAACCGGGAAACAATCCCATTTATTAATCCTACTTTCAGCCAATGCCAAAAGTTTGTTTTTCAGAGCAGCCAGAGCATTGTCTGGGTAAATAATATGGTCTTTGAACGGGAAAGCGGCGACCAGCTGATTTTATTACGGTTTGAGAACCCCCTTCCCGGGATCTGGTACTTCCGCGTCCAAAGCACGGAAAATGAACCTTTTTCTTTTAATTCCTGGCTGCCCAGCGGAGACTTGATATCAACCGGAACCTTTTTTTTAAATTCCAATCCGGATACAACCATAACCTCTCCCGGGAATTCCAGACGTACCTTGACCGTTGCTGCTTATAATCAGCTGACCTCCAATATCCTGGATGAATCAGGAAGAGGTTTCACAAGAAGCGGCTTTATTAAACCTGATATTGCGGCCCCTGGCTATCAGATTCCCTGTGCGCTTCCTGAAAATCAATATGGAACCTTAACAGGCACCGGCGCTTCTGCTGCCATTGCAGCGGGTGCATCTGCCATTATTTTTGAATGGTCTCAGGGCATGGGAAACTTCACTTATATTACAGGCGAACAGGTCAACCGCATAATTATAAGAGGAGCGTTTCGTAATCCTGCCTACAGCTATCCCAACAATATATGGGGATTTGGGCAATTGGAGGTGAACCATGTATTAGACCGCATTTCCATGCTCTTATAGCTTACAGCACCGGATTTCTATCTCTTTAATCTTCCTGGACTGTTTCCGGCTGTATATCCAGCTGGCTTGTACAATTGGGGCAGCGGGTGGCATTTATATTGATCCGGGTAAAACAATATGGACACTCCTTGTCCGCAGGAGCAGCCGGCTCTGCCTGCTGCTTCTTTCCGCGCAGGGAATTAATTACCTTTATCATCATGAAAATAACAGAAGCCATGATTAAAAAAGTTAATAACAGCTGTAACAAAGGAACCATATGCAAATACCGGCCCCAGAGCCTGTGCGGCCTGAAGCGTGGAAACATCTGCGCCTTGCGGAGCAGCAAACAAAAGCACGAATTTATTGGTGAAGTCTACTCCTCCGGTAATCACTCCGATCAGAGGAGATATGATATCCTTTACCAGGGAATTGACAATTGCCTGGAAAGCAGCACCGATAATAACACCAACTGCAAGGTCCACCACATTCCCGCGCAAAACAAATTCTTTAAACTCAGCTATAATACCTTTTTTATTTCCCATTGACATTCATCCTCTCTTACAGATTTATGAAACCTGTTGGTAAACTTTGGAATTATATTATCATAAGACAGTGGATTTCGCAATTATAGTTGAACTGCCAATTAAAAAGCGGGTCCGGAATACCGGATACCCGCTCATCCTACTATCAGCCTTGCCTATCTTTTGGTACCTCTGCAGCATGGATCATTGCATCCATCTCTGAAACCGGCACAATATGCCTCTCTTTTTGCTTCTGCACAAGGATCCACGTTACTTTTGTTACAGCATCTATTATCACAGGATTTATTGTCACAGCAATTATTGCGGTTGCAGCCACAAGACCAAGAATTAGAACATCCCATATCATACACCTCATCTCATAATTATACCTTATTGTATGGGCTAAACAGACAAGATGTGAATCACAAATATAAATAACTTTTTCGTAAAAACCTGTTTGAAAAAAAGCTCAGGTACAACCCCGTATTTCTCAATTATAAGTCGCTGATAAGATTGATTTTACGGCATTTTCGATTTCCTCATAACCGGTACACCTGCAAAGATTGGATTGCAGCCATTCTTCTATAATATGATCATCTGCATCGGGCTTGTACATGGCCAGAGCATGGCAGACCATAAGAAATCCAGAGGTACAGTAACCGCATTGAAATCCCCAGTTTCTTATAAATGCATCTTGTATGGGAGCGTTTTCTAACCCCTCCACTGTGGTTATCTTATGACCGACTGCCTCTGCCGCCAGCATCAGGCAGGCTTTGACAGGCATGTCATCAACCAATACCGTGCAGGCACCGCAATCTCCGTTCTCACAGCCGCTTTTGGCTCCTGTTAAAGATAATTCTTCCCGAAGGACATGAAGCAGCGTGTAGGATGGCTTAACCATAACGGATTTATCTTCACCATTTACATTAAGAACAATTATACTGTTTCCTGATAAATGCATACAATCCCTCAATTCCTGAAAGGATCATCCGATCTTTTCAAAATTAATAAACATTTCCTGAAGCATATTTTCCAATACGAATTCTCTATACTCCCTGCTTCCTGATAAATCACTTTTACAATCACTGTGGACTAAATTTATGACTTTTTTTAATTTTCTGTTCCACGCTGTATGATTTATGGTTTATGATCTTTTCTGATAAAATGACAGGATTATGGCCATATCCGGTAATCGCCGCTTTTATGGCCTTCTTATTTTTTTTAATGCCGCCATGGTAATCAATGGATAATCTATTTTCTCCTGTCTGGTTCTTTTTACATGATTGTAAGGTAAATTCAAATCACTTTCTTCAATCAATATGGATACCAGAAATTCTCCTTCTTTTAGCTGCAGTTTTCCATTGAACACCTTTGAAAATGGTAATTCGGCCAATCCTCTCCTTGTCATTACCTGCAAGGAACAATCACTTATCATCAGCGGTAAGGCTGCCTCCCGGTACTTGATGGTGCCGGCCAGATTGCCGCCTACGGTAATTTTCCCCTGAATCGTGTGATCTGCAATTCTTTTTATGGTTTTGGACAACAGGGGATATGCATTACATTCCGCAATGCTTGTAAGGGTCTGTGCTGCTCCAATCCTGAATTTCCCGCCGCTCACCTCAAGCTGGCTGCATTCCGGTATTCCTTTTAAATCAATGACCGAATCAAATTTTATACTATTTACCCTGGCCATACTGATAATTTCCGTACCGCCCCCATAATAAACAGGCTTTTTGTTATTTGAGAGCAAGTCATGATAGCAGCCGAATGCTTCCTCCATGCTTTCCGGTTTGTAGTAATCAAAATCAAAAGGAATCATAGTTTAGACCTTTCCCTCCATATGAATTCAGGCGTAATGGGAAGCCGGTTTACATCGATTTTAGCCGCCAAAGAGATGGCATTAGCCAAAGCGGCAGATATTCCAATAATACCGTGCTCTGCAATGCCCCTGGCTCCATAGGGCGCATCGATCTGTGGTGTCTCTACAAAATCAACCAGATATTCCGGATTTTCTCCATAACGGATCATTTTATAGGTGCGAAAGCTTGTATCTTCTACAATCCCCTCTTCATTGCAGACAAAATCCTCACTGGTACCAAGTCCAAGCCCCATGCACATGCCGCCCATGACCACCCCTCTTGCAGTCTTGGGATTTATGACCTTGCCGGCATCAATCACAGTAGCCGCTTTTAGCAGCCGGTAGGTATGCTGTCTGGTATCATATTCAATTTCAACAGCCTGGGCACCTACCGTCCAGCTCCGTCCGGGCGTCCCCCGTCCCGTCGCCTCATTGAGGGGTGTAAGACGATTCATGACGTAGCTGCCCCGTCCAATAACCGGCCCTTTAAGGGAATTGCCATTGGGAAATTTGTAGCCTTTTACCAGATCCTTAAACATGATATAAAGCTCTGGATCATGCTTTACAAAAATCATCTTATTCTCAAAATCCAGTTCTTCAGCAGGACAGCGCAGGGCAATTGACGCCAGATCCAGAAGCTGGGATATGGCATCATCAGCCGCATTCAATACGGCCCGTCCTACCATGTAAGTTGTCATGCTGGCAACGGTTTTCCATAAATACGGGGTTGTCTGGGTATTTACATCAAGCTTTACATAAACGTCATTGACACTGATTCTCATTTTTTTCAGCCAGTATCTGCGCTGCCGTTGTTTTCATCCCCGGCCCTATCTCAGCCGCACCGCAATCCAGGTTCACGCTCCCATCAGAATTAAAGGTTAATACCGCGCTTGCACCTGCATCGGTAGGGGTATCCGAAGTCTTGATCAGACAGCTGATTCCTTTTGCCCTGACCAAACCATTCTCTCCTGCTATGCAGGCACCTTCTTTCCAGTTAATGATCGTTTTTAACCTCTCAAGGCATTCTGCCGCATTCCCTGTGTTGCTGGCGGTGACTTTGACAAGGGTTGGAGTTAAATCGCCGGCCTGAACCAGGTTTAAACGCCTTAACTGGAAAGGATCCATCCCTATTTCGTATGCCAGCTTATCCATCATTCTTTCCAGGCAAAAGGTACGTCCCTCATGTCCGAAACCGCGGAAAGAGGTTATATAAGGATGGTTTGTGTATACGCTGTAGCAGTCACATTGGAGATTTGGTATCCGATATGGCCCGGCGCAATCAACTGCGATTGCTTTTGTTATCTTGGGAGAAATATCAGAGTATGCCCCCGTATCTATCTGGAATGTCATTTCAGCCGCCATGATCTGTCCGCTCTTTTTCGCTCCCAGCCTTATGGTTCCTTCCAGCCCCAAATGACATGGAGAGGTGACCATATCTTCCTCTCTCGTATTGGCCAGGTTGACCCATTTTCCTTTTACATGCATTGCCGCGATCACTGCCAGAATCTCTGGCTGCACACACGATTTTCCTCCGAATGCACCGCCGACCAGGGGAACCTGGACTACAATCTTTCCTTCCGGAATATTAAAATACTTGCTGAGCAGCTCCTTGACCTCATATGGAGATTGAGATGATGTCTTGATCATTACACTGTCATCCGGCTTGATCATGCAGTGAACTGCCCTCGTTTCCATGGCAGCGTGATCAGACTGAGGCAGGGAAAAGCTGCCCTCTGCAACAATTTCGCTTTCCAGCCAGCCTTTCTGCATATCGCCTTTTCTGATTTTCTGATGATGGCAGATATTGGTTCCTTTTACGGGGTAGACCTCTTCAGTTGCTTTTGTATATGACATGAGAGCTTCATGTATTATAACAGGGTTCCTTTTAAAAGCTTCTTTCACAGAATTTACAACCGGCAGGGGCTTATACTCTACCAGTATCTTTCCCGCTGCAGCCTTTGCCTGCATTTCATCATCTGCGACAACAATGGCAACCGGTTCACCGTAGTAACGGACCTTTTCTCTGGCTAAAGGAGGCCTGTCCTGAAGCATGGTTCCGCACAACACCTGATAGTCTTTTGCCGTGATGACCGCTTTTACTCCCGGCATTGCAGATGCTTTACTGGTATCTATGGATACGATCTGGGCATGAGCATGGACACTTGTTAATAATCTGCATAAAGCATAGGAGAATCCGTGAAATCATTTGTGTATTTAGCCGCGCCTGTTACTTTATCTTTTGCCTCTTTTCTTACTGTATTTTTCCCCAGCTGGGTTTCCATTGGCCACCTCCTAAAAATATTCTATCTGCTGATTAATACGTGATCACCATTTTTTTAGCTGTACCACATCGGCTCGAAGTGCTTTCCCCAAATCAGTCAGACATATTTCACGCTCCTCTGAATCTGGTATATAAAGAGTCAAAGGATCGCCTGATATGATTCTTTCTTTGTTATCTGTTATATAAACTAATATCTCCGGACTACTCTGCCCCATTGATATCCCCTCCAATATTAATATCCATAATTGTATTGATTTTCCTGCTGTTTTCCAGTACGGGCGTTTTCTTAATTACATCTATTATAGCATCAGGATCACGAATAATTGGTACAAAAGCCAATAGCAGCTTTCCTGTTTTGTAATTTTTTCTGGTAAAACTGTACCGCTTCACGCCAAAGGTCCTGGTAGCTTCAAAAAGCATGGCCTGCCTCTGTCCATAATTCTCAATCGTGATTCTGAATTTATCGTTTTTCGGCTCTATGACAATACCGATTCCCTCTTTTAAAAATAATTCTCTTATTCTCCCGGTTCCCAGCACATTGGTAACATACATGCCATCCACAAGCAGATCCGAATGGTCTATGGTTATTTTTCCTTCTTTTATATTGCAGATATCACCGATGCATTTGCCTTTTGTCATTCTTGTCAGGAAATAAATCATACAAATGCCGCTGACTGCAGCAACCATTAAGTTTATAACCAGATTTTCCACAGATAAAATACTTAAAATCAGTACAACAAACAGGGAGGTAAGCATAGATAAATAATTTCTGGATTCATAGGTTTTGGCAATGCCGTCAATATAAGCGGCCCCTCGTTTTGAATATTCTGTTTTTTCCAGATCCTCAAGACTGTCTTTTTCTGTTTTTCTCACTTCCCGGAAATGCTGGATGGCTAAGGCAATAAAAGTAACTGCCGTGAATTCTTTGTCCAACAGAGCCGGTATCGCAACAGAGCCCAAAGCAGAAGCCAGCATTCCTATTACTATGTTAATAAAAACACCGGTAGGATAACTGGGGTTTTGACGGGTATCAATGCGAAGGGTAACGAAACGCGCAATCGTTCCCATTGCTATACCGCACAAGATGATAACAAGATCATGAAATGCTATTGTTTTCTCCATAATTTTATAATGGCATCACTTGTGAAACCATAATTCTCCAATCTTAATTTTAAATTATTATCTCCTTTTCATGCCACAATATGCAGAAAACAGAAGTACTATAAGAATCCTTTCATTAAAAAAACCAGGAGCGGCTTTGAAATGGAAATTCAAAGCTGCTCCTGGCACTTCTTATTTTAATGCATTCTATTTTAAATGAGACTGTTTTACAATGGTTTCCACCGTAATATTCATCTTTTTCTTCCGGACTTCATCCTTTAGAAGAATCAGGCAAAGAAGATCGATCGTATAAAGAGTCGCCAACTGACTGTTTACAAATCTTTCCTGATCAACGAACAATGGATTTACTACGGGAAAACAAAAATCAGCGCACTGTGCGATCGTGCTGTCAGTAAAGCTGGTCAGGCAGATAAGCTTTGCTCCATTTTGTTTCGCCGCCCTGACAGCATTGACAACCTCCGCAGTTTCACCGGATATGGAAATAGCGATTACCAGATCTCCGGGGCCCAAAATCGAGCTGTAAATCACCATTAAATGAGAATCGGTCACACTTTGCACATGAAATCCCATACGGGATAAACGGAGCATGGTCTCACAGGCAGTCAGCCCCGAGGATCCCACTCCGAAAATATAGATATTGCCTGCCGTGGCGATCTGGTCTGCCAGATACTCCAATGCCTTCTTATCTATCATCTGATTGGAATGTTCGATCACGGTCTTGTAAAAATCATAAACCTGAGTCACAAGATCATCCGAATGGGCAATCTTGTTTCCTGCCCCTGCGCTTCCAAGCTGGATTTTCAGCTCTGCAAAAGATTTTCCTCCAACTTTTTTTACAGAAACGTGTGATTGTGCCGTCAGATACTCCCACAGTAGCTGCCAGAACAGAGATATTCATATTCCGGATATTATTGCCTTCCTTCAAAATGTAATCCGCGATACTTCGTTCTTTATCTGTAAACGTATTATATTTTTTTTGAATTGATGAAAGAATGTCCATATTGATACCTCTTGTGCTTTCGTCTTAAATTTGTGAAAATTGAACCCATATTTTATAAAGTGTTCTTATTATATCACTTTTTAGTAAAAACGAAAAGATTTCAGAGGAAACAGAAGGAAGGCGTAAATTTATTTATTAACCTTTGATACTGCCTCGGCAAATCCACGGGTAATGCATTGAGGGCGTGTGATGGCCGTTCCTACTACTACTGCGTAGGCTCCTAATTCAATGGCCCTTGCAGCCTGTTCCGGTGTGTTGAAATTTCCTTCTGCAATAACAGGATGGGTACATTTCGCAATCAAAGACTTTAGTACCTTAAATTTATCCAGTCCTTGGGACTGAGGCGTATATCCCAGCAGGGTCAGACCCACAAAGTCAAAACCAATTTCGTCTGCGCGCAGCCCCTCTTCTTCTGTTGAAATGTCTGCCATAAATTTTTGGTGAGGATATTTCTCATGAAGCTTATACAGAAAATCCACATCCTGATTTTTGGTGGCATCCACTGCCACTACATCAACACCGGTCCGGACCAGCGCGTCCACCTCTGCAAATGTGGGGGTGATATAAGGCTTGCCTTCCTCATATACTTTTTTGATAATTCCGATAATCGGAAGATCCACATTTTTCTTGATTTCTTCAATATCTTCCACGCTGTTTGCACGAATACCGACTGCGCCTCCCTCTTTTGCTGCCAGAGCCATACGCCCCATAATGAATGAACTGTGCAGGGGTTCCTCCGGAAGCGCCTGACAGGATACAATCAAACCTCTATTCATAAGTATCACATCTCCCTATTCTTCGCCGATTATGTCGTTTATTTTTGATTTTATCAGATCTGCCTTAGCTCCAAATATTGCCTGAATGCCGCCTTTTACCTCCAGTACGGACGCAGCGCCTTCCCGCTTAATGGCTTCTTTATCAACCTTGCTGATATCCTTTACTGCCACACGCAGGCGGGTAATACAAGCATCACAATCTTCAATATTTTCCTTGCCGCCTAACGCTGCAAGCACGCGAAGAGCTGTTTCTGCAATTGTACCCTTTGTTTCCACATTTACCTCATCATCTTCTCCTTCCTCGCGGCCTGGAGTCGGGATATTAAACTTTGTGATCAGGAAACGGAATAATACATAATATAGAATCGCCCAGAATACTCCCACCACCACTACATAGATCCAGTGAGTTTTGGCATTGCCCTGCAGGACTCCAAATAAGGTAAAGTCAATGATTCCGCCGGAAAAAGTGTTTCCGATGCGAACGCTTAAAAGATCGGCAATCGCAAAGGAGAGGCCATCCAAAAATGCATGAATCACATACAGCCATGGAGCTACAAACAGAAACATGAATTCAATGGGTTCCGTAATACCTGTTAAAAATGATGTCAGAGCCGCTGAAAAGAATAAACCGAATACCAATTTACGCCGTTTTTGAGGAACACAGTGATACATTGCAAGACATGCAGCCGGTAAACCGAAAATCATCGTATCAAAACGGCCTGCAAAAAAATCGCGTACCCTCGGTGTACATTCCTGTAAAATTAGGATCAGCCAGCTGGGCAAAGAAAATTTTCTGAGCACCTGCAATTTCCTGTCCCCCTACAGTAGCAACTCCGCCTAATTCCGTATACCAGAACATGGGATAAATCATATGATGCAGGCCTACCGCTCCGCAAAGCCTCATCAAAAATCCATACAGGAATGTTCCAAAAACTCCCATGCTTGCAATGGCCTGGCCGCTGGAAACCAATAATGACTGAAACGGAGGCCAGATCAGGAAGAATATTGCGCCCACAAAAATTGCCGCAAATGAGGATATGATCGGTATAAAACGGGAACCTCCGAAAAATCCCAGAAACGGTGGCAGCTGTATATTGCGGTACCGGTTATGGAAATAGGTAACCATACAGCCAATAATAATAGAGCCTACAACACCGGTATCAATTGTGTTGCCCTCCGGCTTAAAGACTGACAGCAATGCACCGATGGACGCATTCATGACCAGAAAAGCAACCGCAGCTGCCAGGCCTGCCGTTCCTTTGTCCTTTTTTGCAAGCCCCACAGCCAGACCAATACACATGATAAGTGACAGATTCCCAAACACCACTTCTCCCGCTTTACTCATAACAGTAAATAATGCCTGCAGAGCAAAGATGTTCAAAAATGGATAAGCTGCAATCGTGTTTGGATTGGACATTGCCCCGCCGATCCCTAACAAAAGACCTGCTGCAGGAAGAATGGCGATTGGTAACATAAATGCCTTACCTAATTTTTGAAGCTGCTTAAACATAAATATATACCTCCTCCTAAGGCGCATATTGTACAACTGCTGTTTCAATATGCCATTTTTTTTGGTTACTTTTATTATATTTGATAAAATTATTTTAGTCAATCTTTTTTTTAATAATAATTATTTTAATCAAGCTTTAATTGTAATTTGAATAGTATTTTCTTTGAGAAGAACAAACTAACTGTTTTCCAGACAGCCAGTGTATGTGCAGACAAGCCTTTTCAGGCACTTGAGACAACAAAAAACGAATATATGTTCTTTTGCAGCTGCTTTTTTTTACCGGGGCCAACGCCCCGGCTGATAGTAAGCATATGAATTTGTGTAAATCTATTGTTTGATTTTACCTTCTTTATAGTGTTTACGGCACAATGAAATGTATTTATCATTTGCCCCCATTAATATTTGCTGCCCTTGTCTGACTACGTTCCCATCTTTATCAATTCTTGCATTCATGTTTGCACTGTTACCACACCAGCAAACTGTTTTTAGTTCCTCAATTTCATCTGCCAGTTCCATCAAGCGTTTGGAACCTGGAAAAAGATGGGATGTAAAGTCCGTTCTAAGACCGTAACAGAAAACTGAAACATCGCATTCATCAACAATATTAGAAAGTTGTTCTATATCATTTTCTGAAAGAAATTGTACTTCATCTACAATGATTGCATCCAATTCTTTGATTGAATTATAATCGTAACCCTTGAACTCAGACCATAAAATGCAATCTGCTTCCAGCCCGATCCTTGATCTGATTTTCGTTTTTTTCATCCCTGGTTTCTGCATCAGGCTTTATTAATAAAACGTTTTTCCCCTTTTCTAAGAAATTATATCTTGTCATGAGTGCGTTAGCTGTTTTAGAACTCCCCATTGCGCCATATCTAAAAAAATAATTTAGCCATTCTTTTCTCCTCTGTTATAAATATAATATGTCCATGTTTCATGTTTATTTAACATGAAATCATGAAGACTATAATAAAATAAATAAATCATTTTTACAATAGCCATAAGTGTAAATTAGCTGGTCGAGCATTTCGGAACGGTTCTTGGCTGTTATCCCTCAGATGCCCGTCTTTCTCTCTCCCACCTTCGGCTAAGAACAATTTGCTGGAGCTATGTAATATAGCAGCTATCGCTGCTTGTCAGGTGAGCTTTTACTCCACCTGACACAAGTAAGTCCTCCCCCGCCACTTAGTGCTTTTCGCATTTGAAATGGGAAATTACCTGATTCAGTTAAACTCTTTGTAACAAAAAAAGAATAGGGACGTGTTTCCCTACTCTTAATAGTACGAATTGTCTACCACAAGGTAGTTTTTTATATTAGCATAAAAAAAGTTTTAGAAATTGGCGTTTATTCAAGAATCTTTTTCACAGACTCCATTCTTAGAAGTCACTGGATTGGCTCTTTATATTGCAGCCAACATTTTCGATACACGATTTAATTGTATTTTCGTCTGTTGATTGATTGTATCCAACTTCAATCGAACCTCTTGCTGCATCAACATTGACCATAGTAATTCCATCTATTTTATCTAATGCATTTTTAAGCTGAGTTTTAACCTCCGAATTTTGTATGCCTGATATATCATAATGAATTTTGTTCATAAGATAACTCCTTTACAATTTAAATTTTATGGACATTTAGAGCAGATAATCCTTTGTCATCCTGCTTAACGTCAAAATTGACAGACTCACCCTCATGTAAATCTTTATTATGAGTTTTTTCTTTCACTTGTGAATGATGTACGAAAACATCCTGACCTTCGTTTGTTGAGATAAAGCCATAGCCTCTTTCGTTATCAAACCATTTTACTACACCAGTATAATTAGACATGTTGACAGCCTCCTTACAAATCGCCTATAAACCGATAAAAGTCTCATAGAAACTATTTACTTATATGTGGAAATAGTTTCTATACTTGCCTGCTTTTTTCGGCTGAACGTGAGATATTTTAATGATATTAAAAGTCTAAGATTCTTTATCTTTCGAATTATCTGCCTTTAACCCGAATACGGCCCGAGCACTTTCTGCTTGCGGATTATGCTTAATATGCTTTGAATGAAAAGTACCATCTTCTTTTTTATGATTTTTTTGTACTTTTTTTTGAATTATCTTTGCTCATGGTCTGCCTCCTTTTATTATAAATCTATTTTAAGTATGGCATTCCTTTAAAAATTTCATTCTATGATTGCTTTCCAACTTAAACCAGATTTTTTTTGACGGCTTGCAGGTTTGTATGCCCTTGTAATTTTGAAATGCAGCCGTTAATGGCAATGGTAAATCAGGCGCCTTGTCTGCTCAGTAATCATCTGATTTGACGGATCACTGCACATTGGTAATTTAATATTGATAGTTGGTAATTAAAGAAGTATTATATTAATATAGTTCTTTTTTAAAGGAGAAATAGGTGTGAACATATTAACATCACGTTTACAATTGCGGCCTTTTACAGAACAGGATTTAAGCGATGTTTTTGAATATTGCAATCAAGCAGGGGTTGGAGAGATTGCAGGCTGGCCTGCTCACAATTCAATATTGCAGACGAAGAAAATCCTTTCTGAATGGATACTGCAAAAACGGAAATTAGCAATAGTTTGGTATGAGAATGGAAAAGTACTTGGACACATTTCCATTGATGAGGATTCAGAAGAAGGACGTGAGGATACCAGGGAACTTGGCTGTGCTTTAAATCGTGCTTATCAACGACGAGGTATTATGTCAGAGGCAATAATTGCAATTCTTGATTATCTGTTTAATCATGGTATTTCATACATTTGGGCATGTTGCTTTCAAGAAAACTTAGCTTCAAAGGGAATGATTGAGAAGTGTGGATTTATATTTCAACAGGAAGGAACTTATCATTCAAAAGAACTTAATAAAATATATTGCTCTTTTGAGTATCGCCTTTCTAAAAAAGAGTGGATGGAACAAAAAAACAAGATTCGAAAGTCCCGAACAACTAAAATAAATACAAAAAAACTACCAACTATCAGTATTAGCTAGTAGTTCTTAATTGCCTTAAATTTGAAAAACCAGTATTTAAAGGCGCAAATCGTAGTAAAGTCTTTATAAAAGGGAGAAGCCGGCAGGATCGTGGAAATCCTTCCGGCTTTTTGAAAAGAAGCTTTCCATATTAAAATCAATGCTTATCTTAGTACGCCGTTTTCATCTGGAATAAATGTTTTGGAAGATGTAAGCATGCGTCCGTCTTTTTGGAGATAGTATGTATTGCCCTCCAGGGTGATGAAACCTGTTCTCATAATTCCAGTCTCAGGATCCAGGTAATACCAGTCATTGTTATCACTCAGCCATCCTGTATATACCAAGCCATTGATATCATAAAAATACCAGGAATTATCTTTTTTTTATCCAGCCGGTCTGCTTATCTGATGTACTGGAATCTGGGAATACCATAATCTTTGAAACAGTATTATCATTTGACCAGACCAGGCAATTGCGTCCTTTTGACAGGTTATGGACTGTAACAATGTTCCGGGTTAAATATGGAAACAGTTTACTTTGATCAGTTATGCTGTATTGCTTCCCTGTATCAGAGGTGAGGATTCCAGTCTGCCCGTCTGAGTTTATATTCATAGACGCTACAGTTACATATTCCGGGACCTGATAATCAGCCGGGACTTTACACAGCACTACAATGGCATTTGATATTGGCGGCAGACTAAGGGTCATGGCCGGACTAATATCAGCATAGATAAATTCACCATTCTGTATCTGTTCTGCGGCTACTGGATCTCCGCTGACGGAGTTTAAAATCTTTGACTCAGCGGAAAGGTTCAGGATAATTTCCTGGCCTGCGCTGGCACCGTCTTTCCGTGTCATACGAAGTCTGTCTTCGGAAACTGAGGTTACTGTTCCGTAGATACGTATGGAGTTGGGCAGTGAAACCGGCTCCTCTGCATGTGTTATAATAGCACTTCCTGATAGGACTAATGCCAGGGAGCTAACGCCGGTTATCAATAACTTTAAAATTTTATTCATGATTTATCCTCCTTCTTTTTATTAAATTAGTATAACAGGAAAACCCAAATTTTGGCATTACAATATATTTACAATTTGCTTAATGAAAATTGCAATTTATTATTTGGTTTTTTAAGATATTACGTTTTTCCTAATTAAAATTTAAATAGCACCTTTCTGGCAGTCCAGGGAATCTAAGTAATATGGGGATTCCCTCTCCATTCTAAAGTAAATGCATATATGAGAATACCAACTTTTTTTCCTAAATATTTTGTCTGGTTTTTGGAACGCGTGTTCCCCACCGGGATGTATCCCATTTTTTACATAGTTTGCTACTCTCCAAATTGTGTCCCCAGCAGAGAGTAAATAAGTATCCTGTGCAGAGGCCTCCTCAATGCCTGATTATACTGTACTATAAATATCAGGGTAAAATCACGGAGAATTAGTTTTAGAATATAATAGATTATGAAGATTTAGACAACTTCTTTTAAAAATGCAAAATCAGGCTAAGGAGGGCTTTTTATGAATGCCAATGAATACGGTGACGGATGCGAAAATATAGAAACATGTTATGATTGTGAGCATAAAAGCAGTGAAAATAAATGCGTTTGTAAATTTGAAAGAATTCCCGAACCTCTAAAACCTAATAGGACACGCCTGAAATGTGGTGTGTCGTCAGGATCTGTAACGCTTCCTGTCGCGACTCTTCCCGGAGTTACATTTACATTAGCTACTGTAAATATAGAAACAGAAGGTATGAATCATCCATGTATCCAATTAGAATTTGCAAGTAATATCATTACTACTTCTGCATCTCTAATTCTTAATTTCCAGATTTTTAAACAATGCAGAAATCAATTGGCACCTATTCCTATTGGACGAACTTGGACATTTTTACCACTTGTAGAAGTTACGGATGGGAATATCTTCTCATTCTCTATATGTGATTGTGATATGGCCTGTGATGAATGCTGTATCTATAGTGTAATAGCTACTCCAGCTGGCGTTGCTACTGCAGGTATAACAACTATTAACAATTCATCTCTTACTGCTATTATTGTTGATGCCACATGTGGATACTAAGGTGAACGATTACAGCTTACTCTATGAATTTAAGAGGCAGAAAGGCGAGTCCTTACTATTGGGATACTCGCCTTTATTTATATACGATTCAACTGGTCTATGTGTTGGTCTCCTGCACGCCATTATCTCTTCCAGGACATATGGGGAACTGATGAGCCATCCGGCCTATATGGATTCTTATCTGCTCCAATCCTACTCATACAATTTGCTGCGCCTTGCAAAACCGAATTTTATGGTTAGCAGCAAAGCAAAAGATATTTATCAGAAATATCCGGTCGAATTGATCCATTACAGTCAGCTGTGCTCATGTAGCACAGAGGCATTGGAAATCTGTTTCCCATTCCATCATCCATTATAATTTACCAGATGAGAAAAAAACGTAAAATAGTATTGACATTTCTAATATTACAGCATACTATTATATATAGAAAAAATTCTATGTGAGGTTGTACGATGGAAGAAAAATATATTCAGAACGCCAAAATCCTAAAGGCCTTGTCCGACCCAAAGCGATTGCGAATTGTCGATATGCTTTCCTGTGGGGAGCTGTGCGCCTGTAAGATTTTAGAGAAATTTCATATTACCCAGCCAACCCTATCCCATGATATGAAAGTACTTATGGACGCTGGTTTGGTGAAAGCGAGGCCAGAGGGTAAGTGGATCTATTACTCATTAAATGATGAACGCCTGCAAGCTTTTTATCAGCAGTTAGGAGAGGTGTTCACTTCAAAACCTGATTGCATCTGCCATCGTAAAGGGGGGGACGTATAAATGCATTACTGCCACCGCTGTTGTCGGTGTCATGTTCCTTAAAGGAAATTTGACATCGACAAAAAAATTGTCGATACATAGAAAAAATTCTATATGATAGGAGCATGAAATATGAAATCTGAAAAACATACAGATCTGGATTTTTTTCAAAAATATCTCACCTTTTGGGTTATTCTCTGCATGATAACAGGGATATTAATTGGAAAGTTTTTGCCAGCTATCCCCGCTTTTATGAATCGGTTTGAGTATGCAAAAGTGTCAATACCAATGGCGGTTTTAATCTGGCTGATGATTTACCCCATGATGATGAAAGTGGATTTTCAAAGCATTAAAAATGTTGGCAAAATCCCAAAGGACTGTTTGTCACATGGGTTACAAACTGGCTTATTAAGCCATTTACCATGTATGCAATAGCCTCGCTCTTTTTCTTTGTGATTTTCAAGGCATATATCACCCCAGAGCTGGCAACGGAATATCTGGCAGGCGCAGTGCTTTTGGGAGCTGCCCCATGTACTGCTATGGTTTTTGTGTGGAGCAGTTTAACGAAAGGGAATCCTGCTTATACCGTCGTACAGGTGGCAACAAACGACCTTATAATTTTAGCAGCCTTTGTGCCTATTGTTAAATTCCTGCTTGGCGTTTCAAATGTCGCGGTACCGTGGAACACTCTGATTTTATCGGTAGTGCTGTTTGTGGTCATTCCGCTGACAGGGGGAATGCTGACCCGTACATTGGTAATCAATAAGAAAGGTATCGATTACTTCAATCATACGTTTGTCAGGAAATTTGATGGTGTTACAACGACAGGCCTATTATTAACACTGGTACTGGTTTTTGCGTTCCAAGGCGAAACCATAATCCGTAATCCGCTGCACATTGTTTTAATCGCTATTCCTCTTATTATTCAGACGTTCCTTATTTTCTTTATCGCTTACTTTACTGCCCGGCTATTAAAGCTGCCCTATTCCATTTCCGCACCAGCTGGAATGATCGGCGCATCCAACTTTTTTTGAACTGTCCGTTGCTGTGGCAATCGCCCTGTTTGGCACCAGCTCTGCTGCTGCGCTTGCTACTACCGTTGGTGTCTTGACCGAAGTGCCGGTCATGTTAATATTGGTAAAGATCGCAAACAGTACACAAAAATGGTTTCCAAAGGAATAAAGGAACAAATACCCCCTGCCGTTAACTAAGAATCCGGAACGCTTCTTGGCGTGACGTGAATCTAAAATAAATTCAATGAAAGAAGGTATCTCTATGAAAAAAATGCAAATCTTTGAACCCGCTATGTGCTGCTCGACCGGACTTTGCGGAGTAGGGGTTGACCCTGAACTGCTTCGTATCTCAACGGTTCTTGATACGTTGAAAAAACACGGTGTAATCGTTGATCGTTTCAATCTCAACAGCGCACCCATGGAATTTGTAAATAACAAGGCCGTCAATGATTTCATCAACGAAAAGGGGCCGGACGGCTTACCCGTTGCTGTAATGGACGGAAAAATCGTTCTAACTGGCAGGTACCCCACCAATACGGAATTTACGGAATGGCTTGGCCTGCCCGCCAATCTGCTGGGAAAACCAGCAAAAAAAGGCGCAGGGAAATGATGGATGCTGCTGCAAAGGAGGCTGTTGCTAAAATGAATTTATTTGACCCTCGTGCCATCAGACTTACAAAGTACCTCTTCTATACCGGCAAGGGCGGCGTGGGAAAAACCAGCGTTGCCTGCGCCACCGCTGTATCGCTGGCAGACAACGGAAAACGGGTGCTGCTAATCAGTACTGACCCAGCTTCTAATTTGCAGGACGTTTTTTTCCATAGAGTTGACAAACAAGGGGACACAGATTCCTGACGTGCCTAACTTGGTTGTGGCTAACCTCGACCCAATTCAAGCTGCTGCCGAATATCGTGAAAGCGTCATTGCCCCTTACCGCGGCAAGCTTCCTGACACGATTCTTGCCAACATGGAGGAACAGCTTTCCGGCTCCTGTACTGTGGAGATCGCAGCATTCAATGAATTTTCCAGCTTTATCACAGACGGTAAAGTACAAGAGGAATATGACCATATCATTTTTGACACTGCACCTACTGGTCACACTCTGCGTATGCTCCAGCTTCCCTCCGCATGGAGTAATTTTATCAGTGAAAGCACTCACGGTGCGTCCTGTTTGGGTCAGCTTTCCGGTCTGGAAAGTAAAAAGGAGATTTACAAGCAGGCTGTGGAAACTCTGGCAAATAGGGACCTGACCACATTGATCCTTGTGACGCGCCCCGAAACAGCACCGTTTAAAGAAGCGGCGCGGGCTTCCGGTGAACTTTCCTCACTGGGCGTTCACAATCAAATGCTGATAATTAATGGTGTACTGACCCAATTCAGCGACACGCTTTCTTCCAGCCTTTACGAGAAACAGCAGGCCGCATTTAACGCAATGCCGGAGCGCTTGCAAACGCTTCCGCGCTATATGGTGCCATTGCGTGCCTATAACGTCACTGGGCTGGAAAATGTGCGTGCCTTGCTGAATACCGACCATGTGACTGTACGGACGGAAACACTGAACGCTGCCCATGTCCCTGCGCTGAATCATGTAATAGGTGAACTCGCGGCAGGCGGTAAACGTGTTATTTTCACCATGGGTAAGGGAGGCGTAGGAAAAACCACTGTCGCCGCTGCTATCGCGTTGGGCCTCGCAAAGCGCGGAGAAAAAGTTCATCTTACTACCACTGACCCCGCCGCACATCTGAAATTTGTATTGGACGAAAGCTGCGGCGTTTCCATGAGCCATATCGACGAGGCTGAAGAACTGAAAAAGTACCAGTCTGAAGTGCTTCGCAAGGCACGGGCGTCTGGTATAAGTGACGAGGATATTGCCTATGTCGAGGAAGATTTACGTTCTCCCTGTACACAGGAAATTGCCGTGTTTCGTGCCTTTGCGGAAATAGTGGAGAAAGCCGACGATCAGGTAGTTGTAATTGACACTGCGCCTACCGGCCACACTCTGCTTTTGCTGGAATCCACACAAAGTTACAATCACGAAATCCAGCGAACAAAAGGTGAAATTCCTGACTCAGTAAAAAAAGCTCCTGCCACGGTTAAAATCCGATGAAACCGAAGTTCTTATTGTGACTCTGCCCGAAGCAACCCCTGTTTATGAGGCACTGCGTTTGGAGGACGATTTGAAGCGTGCGGGTATATCTACTCAATGGTGGATTATCAATCAGTCCTTATTCGGCACTGACACCACCAATCCCATATTGGCGGCAAAGGCGGCAAATGAGGTTGAATGGCTTAATCGTATTAATGAACATGCTGACGGTAAATTTGCATTGATTACATGGAGCGCCGATGAAATCAAAGGTGACCGTTTGCTCACGCTTTAAAAGGACGGATGAGTGGGCAAAGGAGCACATTTTTGTTCACAATTCTTGCCGTAGTCAAATTGCCGAAGCTTTAGGCAGCCATTTTGCAGGTAATTTAATGGAATGCTACTTGGCAGGAACGGAAACCAAACCACGAATTAGCTAAGATGCTGTGCTCCTTATGAAGCAGCTTTACAATATTGATATAGAGGCGGCGCAGTATAACAAACTATTGTTAGAAATTCCAGCCGCAAGCATTGTGATGACTATGGACTGTAATGTGGAATGTCCGTTTCTACCCAGTAAATACTATAATTGTTTATAAAATCCTTATTATTACCATTCAAAGTTTTCCACAAATCAAAGAAATGGCTTAAATACGATATCTTGTGCTATTTTATTGTATAGTGCGTTACTATTAACTTTCATTTAAACCCACATCCGCAAACCGGAAAAAATCAGGTTTCCTAAACTGTTTCTGATCCCGGTACCATTTACCAGAGTCACACTAGCTGATGATGAAGTTTACAATTCTAACTGCGGCCCTGGGGGCTTTGGAAGTGCCCCGGCTGGTTCAGCGGGGCTGGTGAGGTCTATCGGTTTCGCACCACCTGTAATCTAAGGAAGACCGAAAAAACCTTTGAGGGGTTTAATAAGGAAAACGGGACGTCTGCAAACAGACGCCCCGCCCCTATACTAATTCATACGAAGCAGCGTTATCATCTTAAAAACACACGATTGTAAGGACTGCTTTATGAGCTTCTTAGGAAATTCCAAGTCCAGCACTGGCATAGCCTGCGACGGTGGCTGCTAAATCAAGACCAGCCGTGACCTCTGCGGAGAATACCAAAAGCAACCTGGTTCCTGCAGTAACAGGAATGTTCAGCCCGGTGGTGATACCGCTGCTGATATTGCCGATAGAAATTAATCCCGAAAGTGGAGGCGCTAGCGTAACCACTGCACCCGGCACCTCAACGAAGGTGTTGTTAGGTGTGGTGGATTGGAACAGCTGAGCGGATACTGTTACGGTTGAGCCAATCAGGCTGACCCCAGCGCTAATGCTCAAATAACCGGCCAAGGAGGTAATAATCCCAGACCTGGGCATGGAGAACGCCAAGTTCGTCAGCCCCTGCAGATTGATTGTTCCGCTGGCGGCTGAGATGCAGGAAGGTTGCTCCCGAATCCAACTGCGCTGGAGGTGTTAAGCAATCCTCCGAGTACTGTGGTCAAAGTAACAGGTGTTCCAGACGCAAACGGAATAATTGCTCCATCTCCCGCCAAGCCTGTGGGGCCGGTAGGCCCGGTTGGTCCAGTGGGGCCGGTTGCTCCAATTGGGCCCGTATCACCGGTAGGTCCCGGTTGCTCCGGTTGCTCCAATCGGTCCCGTTGGCCCGGTTGCTCCGGTTGCTCCAATCGGTCCCGTATCACCAGTAGGTCCGGTTGCTCCGGTTGCTCCAATCGGGCCCGTTGGCCCGGTTG
>BBDR01000002.1 GCA_001312405.1 Clostridium sp. NkU-1
CGTTGTGCTTGCACATAAGAAAAAAAATTTATGTTCCGTTTCCTAGGGCGATGCCCGTGAGGGAGTAAAGCCACAGGCTTTACTCCCTCCACTGCGGACTCTTGGTATACCAAACATATCTTACAACTGACTGGATAAGCTCCGCCCCAGAAAAACCCTGCAGGAAAGAGGAAAGGACCCAAATCGTTATGAATGAAATGTATGCAGAATGGCTAGTGAAGCGAAAGTCTCCGGCCTATACCATGTTGATAAAAATTGCGATGGGAATCCTGTGCGTGATTGCATTTTTCCTCTCCATATCCCCGGTTTTCGGAATCTTTGGAGTGATCATCCTGCTTGCAGCCGTTGCGGCCACATACTTTGTATTCCGCAACAGCGAAGTGGAATTTGAATATCTTTATGTAACAGGCACTCTTTCCATTGACCGGATTTACGGCAGAAGCAAGAGAAAAAAAGGCCTGGGAAGGTTCCATGGAAGGGATACAGATCGTTGCCCCTACCGGTTCTACAGAGGCCAGGGATCATGAAACAAAAAACATGAAGGTACTGGACTTTTCTTCTCACGTACCAGGTGCAAAGACCTATACGCTGATCAGCCAGTCCGGTGCTGAAACAACCAAGATCATATTTGAGCCTAACGATAAGCTGCTTCAGTGTATGAGGATGACAGCGCCCCGTAAGGTTGTAAAAGAGGTATAAAAGAAAAAAGGAACCAGGCGGTTTTGTAAAAGACCGTCCGGTTCCTTTTTATACAGGAAAGACAGCCCCCACTGTCCATGGAGGACGGAAAGAAACCGGAAAATGTCCGTTGACAACCTATGTAAAATTTGTTAAACTATGTAACTAACAAGTGAAAAGGCTTATTAGTATTATTAATAAAAATATAAAGAAGGAGAGGAAAAGTTAATGGGTACAATAATTGGCGAAGGCATTACTTTTGATGATGTGCTGTTAGTTCCGGCCTATTCAGAAGTCATTCCTAATCAGGTTGACTTAACGACCAATCTTACAAAGACCATCAAGCTCAATATTCCGCTTATGAGTGCAGGCATGGATACCGTTACCGAGCATCGTATGGCAATTGCATGGCAAGACAGGGAGGTATCGGTATCATCCACAAGAATATGTCCATAGAGGAACAGGCAGAAGAGGTTGATAAGGTAAAGAGGTCGGAAAACGGCGTCATAACGGACCCATTTTATCTTTCTCCGGAACATACATTAAAGGATGCGGATGAGCTTATGGGCAAGTTCCGTATTTCCGGAGTGCCGGTCACAGAAGGAAAAAAAGCTGGTGGGAATCATCACCAACCGTGACTTAAAGTTTGAAGAGGATTTCAGCAGGAAGATCAAGGAGTGCATGACTTCTAAAAACCTGGTAACAGCCAAGGAAGGCATTACCCTTATGGAGGCAAAGAAGATCCTTGCAAAAGCAAGGGTGGAAAAGCTTCCTATCGTTGACGATGATTTTAACTTAAAGGGCCTTATCACGATCAAGGATATTGAAAAGCAGATCAAATACCCCCTGTCCGCAAAGGATGGACAAGGAAGGCTTCTGTGTGGCGCTGCCGTAGGAATCACCGCCAATGTGCTGGACCGTGTGGACGCTCTGGTAAAGGCAAAGGTGGATGTGGTTGTTTTAGACTCCGCTCATGGCCATTCTGAGAACGTTCTCCGCTGCGTAAAGATGATCAAAGAGGCTTATCCGGCTCTTTCAGTCATTGCAGGGAATGTGGCAACCGGAGAGGCTACCAAGGCTCTTATAGAAGCAGGAGCAGATGCGGTGAAGGTAGGAATCGGACCAGGATCCATCTGTACCACCCGTGTGGTAGCCGGCATCGGGGTTCCCCAGATCACGGCTGTTATGAACTGCTATGCAGTTGCTAAGGAATACGGCGTTCCCATTATTGCTGACGGCGGAATCAAGTATTCCGGAGATTTAACAAAGGCCATTGCAGCCGGCGGAAGCGTATGTATGATGGGAAGCATGTTTGCCGGATGTGACGAAAGCCCGGGAACCTTTGAGCTGTATCAGGGCAGAAAATACAAAGTATACCGTGGTATGGGTTCCATCGCTGCCATGGAAAACGGAAGCAAAGACCGTTACTTCCAGACTGATGCCAAGAAGCTGGTTCCGGAGGGCGTGGAAGGCCGTGTGGCCTACAAGGGAATGGTAGAGGATACCGTGTTCCAGATGCTGGGCGGTTTACGGTCCGGTATGGGATACTGCGGAGCAATGAATATCAAGACCATGCAGGAAACCGGAAGATTCATAAAGATTACGGCAGCTTCCCTTAAGGAAAGCCATCCTCATGATATTCATATCACAAAGGAAGCACCTAACTATAGCATTGATGAATAAAGAGACGTTGGATAAGCCGAAGGCGAAGCCAATTTCCTCATAAACAAAGAGGTGGAGATCATAAAAGATTCTCCACCTCTTTAATTACCAGGGCAATGGATTCCGTTAAAGTCAGGTTTTCACAGCCCACCACATGATGATTGCATTTGTTCACCGGTATAAGGATCTTATAGGCACGGCTTTTACCGATGGCATCAGCCATGGCCGGAGTGATCTCTCCTAAGAGGGAATCGGCAATGACGATCCCAAGGGGACCGATGATAATATCCGCATCCCGGCTGGCTACAAGGACCGGATTCTCACCGGTTGCTCCTGCGTCGGCTCCCACCTTTAACATGGCGGAAGTAGCAATGGAATTGGTCCCGATTGCAATGACCGGAAGTTTGGGAAAGGATTTCTTAAGCTGGGCGATGACGGACTGCCCCATTTTGCCGCCCTGCCCGTCAATAATAACGATTTTCATAGCTTCCTCCTCATCCTTTATTGTATTATAGGAAAAGGAAGAAATCAAGTGGAAGGAGGGGCAATTGAAGAATTAGGCCTTTGCAACTTCGTCCTCTTTAATAAACAGGCTGGTGATGATAAATCCGGCAATGTATGCAATCACCAGGCCCAGAAAATAATTGAGCATATTAACCGGGCTGCTCATGATGGGAATGGCTAACAGGCCGGAAGGCTCCAGGCAATGCTCTTTACATGCATCAGCATTACATAGGCGCCGCCAAATCCGGCTCCCAATCCTGCAGTTATGAAAGGCTTGCCAAGGGGAAGGGTGACTCCGTAAATGAGCGGTTCCCCTATGCCTAAGAATCCTGATGGAAGTGCACCGATGATGACGCTCTTTAATCGTTTATTTCCGCTTCGTTTTGCTTTTAAATAGATGGCAATGGCAGCACCCACCTGACCTGCACCTGCCATGGCCAGGACCGGGAATAAGGAAACTCCGCCCATCTGTTCTAACTGAACCGCATAGATGGGAACCAGACCATGATGCAGTCCTAAAAGGACCAGGGGAAGGAATACGGCTGACATGATGTACCCGGACAGTACGCTGACTATGGGGTTGGCGGAATTTACAAGGAGGGATAAAGCCCAGACCAGACCGTCGGATAAAAAGCCGGCAGCAGGCATCAGTACCAGTACAAACAAGGTTCCGGTTATGAGTATACTTAAAAAGCCGGTCAGCATGATGTCAAGAACATCAGGAACGTGCCTGCGCACCCAGCGTTCTACTTTGGAGAGAACCCAGACGCCGATGATGACGCCGATGATCCCGCCCTTTCCGCTTATCAGTGTGGAGCTGTTTGGAATCTGTTCGTTATAAAGACCAAAGAATATTGAAATGTCCGTTATCTGCGGCATAATGCTCATGGAGCCGATCATGCCGCCCAGGGCAGGCGTGGCTCCAAAGCTTTTAGCTGCATTGATGCCGGTGTAAATGGTAAAATAACCGAGAAATGCACCGCCAAACAGCTTTAATACGGTAACGAGAAGGGTCCAGAAGCTGCCTTCCAATGCCTGCGCTGCTACACCCTGGCTGATGATATTGGCCACGCCATTGCATAAGCCGGCAGCAACGATAGCCGGAATCATTGGAATAAAGATATCGGAAATCACCCGTATGCTGCTCTTTAGCCCGCTGCCTTTCTGACCGGATTTAACCGCTTCTTTGTTTTTCTGCCAGGAGGCACCGGTGGAGAGCCCTTTGCCGCCGACCTCGTTTGGGATCCCCATGTCCATGCAGATATCCATGAGTTTTCTGGCTTTTCCAGGTCCGACTACCACCTGTACATCAATTCCGCCTGAAACCAGGCCAAGAACTCCTGAAAGTTCTTTTAACGCCTCCGCCTGCACCTGATCCGGGTCTTTTACCTTTAAGCGAAGGCGTGTCATGCAGCTTGCCGCGGCTGCCACATTTTCTTTCCCTCCCGATAATTCCAGGATATTTTGAATCAATGCTTCATTTGTCATAATAAACACCTCCATTGTCATCTTACTTCAATCTACCATGATTGGATTCCTTATCCTTATACGCTTCGTCGAAAGGCTCAAAATACGACGGGTTTTTCTTGGAAATGTGTGTTTTCCGCCACTGGGCCAGGGAATATTCGCTGTTGCGGTTGGCGTATGCAGTATACAGTATATCGATGATGTTTAACTGGCTGATCCGGCTTCCCATGGCTCCGCTCCTGAAAATGGATTCATTGGCAGCCACGTAAAGGTTGTAATCCGACATTTCCGAAAGCGGTGATACGGCAAAACGGGTGATCAGGATAAATTTCGCCCCCACCTGCTGCATGGTCCTGGCACATTCGATCATTTCCATGGTTCTGCCGGAGTAGGAGATCATCAGTCCCATATCATCCCGGCTCATGTTACGGGCCTGTAAAAGCTGGGAATGCCAGTCATCATTTAAGATGCAGGCTTATTGATCCGGAGGAATTTAAGGTAAGCATCCCGGGCCACCAAAAGGAAGAGCCGATTCCGAATAAACAGATCGTACGGCATTGGCACAAGCGGTCAATGCAGCTTTTCATGACGGATAAATCAGTTAAGTTTCTGGTATCCTCTAAGGAGGCGATGTTTTTATATGTAATTTTGTCGATGATCTGTTCCAGAGAATCGTTCTCCGTAATTTCCTCCATCTTTTCCCTGGTGTTCTCCTGGCGGATGGCCAGTTCGCAGATCAGGGCAGCTTTCATTTCCCTGTACCCGGAGAAGCCAAGCTCATGGCATAGCCGGATAACGGTGGAAGATGAGGAGAACCCTTTTTCCGCCAGAGCATGAACCGAAAGCTTCACCGCCTGCTCCGGAGTGTCCATCAGGTACCGCACAACACCGGTCTCTGCGGCGCTCATCTCTTTTTGATATTCTCGCAAACGAACCAGTACACTTTTCATTTACACTTCCCCTTTGTCATGGTTTAATATATGCGGCATGGATTAATAGTTCGAGATATTGGGCTTCTTATGAAATTTTATGCCATACATTGGAAGAAATGTCTGGATTTTGCCTTGTTCTATGCCAGAAGTTGGGCAATTTATTGACCTTTATACAAGATGAGCCTATAATGGGACCATGAAAACCCATGGGTTTAAGGAGGTCTTCTATGAAAGCGGATTTTCATATGCATTCCTGTTTTTCTGACGGAAGTGAAACCATTATGCAGATTTTTTCCCTGGCAAAGGAGCAGGGCTTAAAGGCAGCTGCTATAACGGACCACGATACCATATTGGGCATGAAAGAAGAAGAGAAGGCGTCAAAAAAAGTACCGCATTCCTTATATACCGGCTGCGGAGTTTACGGCATCAGAAAAGGGAATGAAATTTCATGTGCTGGGATATGGGATGGATCCGGATAATCCGGAATTGCTTCGTTATTCCAGCTGTTTTCTGGAACAGATGAATGAGCGGTCCAGGCTTCAGATCCGCAAAATGCAGCAGGCTGGAATTGAGATTGAAGAAAAGGAGTTTTTTGAAAAGGCAGGAGGCGGGCCTCTATACAGGGCAAAGCTTCTTGGAGTTCTGGCTGACCATGGACTCCTTAGAAGAGAAGAAATTATGGAAAGCCTCCACTCTTATTTCGGTAAGGGCGCTCCTTTTGAGGAAGAGGATCATTTTCCTTATAAAAGTTTTTATCAAGTATGCACTATGATAAAGGAAGCTGGGGGAAATGTGGTTTTGGCCCACCCAGGGAAAATAAAGAGAAAAGACGGACCGCTTTATCATGCGCTTTTAAGGGAAGAGTGCCTGGATGGACTTGAGGTTTACCATCATGATAATCCGGAAGCTGTTCGGGAAGAATTACTGGCTGTGGCTGGGGACAGACATCTAATGGTCACAGGCGGCAGCGATTATCACGGTATTTATATGAAGAAACCAGCTCTTCCGGGAGCTGAGGAGCTGCCGGAAGAACTGGCGGAGGGATTAAAGCATCTGTTGTCCGGTTACTTCTGCTTGTGAGGAAGCCTTCCCCGGAAGAACCGTTTCTTTAATTCGGAAAAGTGGAAAGGAATTAAGGGATAGATATAACTCTTTCCGGCTATGGTTTTGTTAAAGACAACGGCGAATATGGAAAGCGCCACGCCGGCCACAAATCCCCAGAAGTTTAACAATGCGGTGGTGACCAGCATGATCATACGCATGAATTTGAAGGCATAGCCCAGCTCAAAGCTTGACTGGGAGTAATTGGCAATGGTCACAAAGGACATATAAAGCATGGTCTCACTGTTGAACCAGCCGGATTTTACGGAATATTCACCCAGTACAATACCGGCGATCACACTGAGAGGCGTGGTCAGCATGCTGGGGGTGTTGACTGCGGCAAGCCTTAATCCGTCAATGGCAAATTCCAGGATCAGGAGCTGGAAAAGCAGGGGCACCTGGGGATCCTCAGACAAGCGGATGAATTGGAGCCAGGAGGGGATTATTTCCGGATTTTGCATGAAAAGCAGCCACAAAGGCGTTAAATACAGGGTCAGAATAGAAATGACCAGGCGGGACAGCCGCAGATAGGTCCCGGTCACAGGCGGGAAATAATAGTCATCGGCTTCTTCAATGATATCAAAGACAGAGGACGGTAAAATCATGGCAGAAGGAGAGTTATCCACCAGGACAATGATGTTTCCCTCCAGTATGGAAGCGGCGGCAGTATCCGGCCGCTCGGAATATTTGAATTTAGGGAAAGGGTTGAACCATTTATAGGGATAAATGCATTCCGCAAGGCTTTCCTGGTTCATGGTAAGGGCGTCAACCTTAAGCTTGTTGATCCGGTCCTTGATCATGGTGAGAAGCTTTTCATCATGCCGTCCCTTGAAATAGCAGATGGCAATATCCGTGTGGGAGCTTTCCCCGGCATTTATGACTTCGATGGTAAGCTTGGGATCGCGGATCCTGCGGCGGATGAGAGCGGTATTAAAAACCAGGGTTTCCACAAATCCATCCCTTGACCCTCTGAGAACCTTGTCCTTTTCCGGCTCTGAAACGCTTCTGATGGGATAACTGCGGCAGTCTACTGTCAGGCATTTGTCATAACCGTTAATAAACAGGCAGGATATTCCGGATAAGAGCTGCTTGATCATGGCTTCCTCGTCTTTTACAAGGCCCACCTGACCATAAGGAAGATACCTTTTGGAAAATTCATGGGCATCCGGCGGCATATCCGCCGCCTTAATGGAAAAAAAAGCTGTCCAGGATCTTCTGCCACGCATCACTTTGAGTAAATCCTTCAATGAAGTAAAGACATGCTTCCTGTTCCCCGATATAAAAAGTCCGGTAGACGATATCAAAGTTTCCGGCTACATCAAGCTTTGTGCCTAAATGGTTCATGTTATTGGAAAGGCTGTTGGTAAATTCCATGGCGATTATCTCCTTGCAAATAAAATAGCGAAAATACGGCAATAAAGTAAGTATGTGCATTTTCCATGAAATTATGTTTTATAAATTCTGTATGCATGATAAGGGATTTCGTACCGGTCTTGTATGAAAAGATATGAGAATGAACCTTTTTTTATAAAAAGATTTTTAGTAAAATGTACTAAAAACGTTGACTTTTTAGGCAATAGATGGTATTATCGTCCATGTGAGAAGCACAAAGGGGTTTTTTGTGTGCGTGATTTTGGCATGGGGATGCCAGGTAGCAGAAACTGAATAATGTGACGGTTTCAGATCGTGACGGAGGATTGCCTTCTGTGGGGGAAGGGCAGTCCTCTATTAATTTAAAAAAAAGATTGATACAGGAGAAGGATTTACATATAATATCAAGAAATCCCTTTCAGGGATACTCTTATACCCTGAAAGGTTGAGCGAAAAAGAGAAATCCCGTCCAGGGATACCTTTATGCCCGGAGAGACAGGGCAAAAATAAAGAAATGAGGAGGATTTTTATGTGGGAGAAACTGAGGAGAGATAAGCGCGCCCGTAATGCGATAACGACCATGGCAGTTGTAGTCTCCGCACTTTTGCAGACCTATGTTATCCAGGCATTTATCAAACCGGCAGGTCTTCTGTCAGGAGGTTTTACGGGTATTGCAATTTTAGTTGACCGGGTGACGTCCCTGTATGGATTTAATATTTCCACTTCCCTGGGCATGATCGCTTTGAATATTCCGGTGGCATGGGCCTGCAGCAGGAATATCAGCAAACGGTTCACTTTTTTTTCCCTGATGCAGGTTTTCCTGACCAGTGGTTTTTTTAAGGATATTGAATTTTTCACCTATATTTGAAGACCGGCTTTTAAATGTTATTTATGGCGGTGTCCTCTATGGCTTTGGCATTGTTCTTGCTCTTAAGGGCAACGCTTCCAGCGGGGGAACGGATTTTATTGCCCTGTATGTTTCCAATAAGACGGGCAATTCCATCTGGTCCCAGGTTTTTATGGGAAATGTGCTGCTGCTTTGTATTTTCGGAGGGATTTTCGGATGGGATTATGCAGGGTATTCCATTTTGTTTCAGTTTGTAGGGACGAAAGTTATCTCTACTTTTCACCACAGATACGAAAGAGTTACCCTCCAGATCACTACGGTGGAGGGGCCAAAGCTTGCGAATAAATACGTTGAGGCCTTTCATCATGGAATTTCCTGTGTGGATGCGGTGGGAGGCTACAGCAAGAAGAAGATGTATCTTCTTCATACCGTGGTTTCTTCCTATGAGGTGGCGGACATTGTAGCGCTGTTCCATGAGGTGGATGAGCATGTGATCGTAAACATGTTTAAAACCCAGCAGTTTTACGGAACTTTTTACAGGGCGCCCATGGAATAATCCCGGCGGTCCCTTAAAATGAAAGGGAGACTTTTACTGCTTAAAGATAATGCAGTAAAAGTCTCCCATAACAGGTTTTATAACAGTTATTTTTTAAAAATAGCGGGAAACCGTTTTCTTTTCAATTTGCTGAACCAGTTAAAATATATGATGAACAGTAATGAGGTGGCGGCCCAGGTCAATGGGTAGCTGAAAATCACGGTCTCAATGGTGGGACGCAGGGGAACTGCCACACAGATCCAGATAATGCGGAGCGCACAGACTCCGAGGCTGGTGAGTATCATGGGAATCCAGCAGTCACCGGCTCCCCGGAGAGAACCGGAGTAAATCTCTATGCAGACGTAGGTAAAAAGTGTTGGGGCAAGGTAACGGAGTATTTCCGTTCCTTTTTCAATTACAGCCTCATCGGTGGTAAACAGCAGATATATGTAATTTCCAAAGGTATAAAGAAGAACGCTGAGTACGGCAGCGGAAGCAAAGCTCATGGCCATGCAGACCCGGATTCCTTTGTAGACCCGGTCCTTTTTCCCTGCTCCATAGTTCTGTCCTACAAAGGTAGTGATGGAAATACCAAAGGCGCTGATAATCATCCAGAATACGCTGTCTATCTTTCCATAGGCTGTCCATGCTGCAATGGTGTTGGTTCCCAGAGTATTGACGCTGGACTGGATGATGATGTTGGAAGAGGAGTACATAACGGACTGAAGTCCTGCGGGAAATCCGATCCTTATGATGCGGCCCAGCATGTCCCGGTCGATCCTGATGGCCTTTGGCACCAGTTGGTAGGCTTCCTTTGTCCTTATTAAAACCAGGATCACAAGAACGGCGCTGACTAACTGGGAGATTATGGTGGCAAGGGCCGCTCCCATGACGCCCATATGCCAGTAGACCACGAATATGATATCCAGGATGATATTGGTGAAGCAGCTTGCAATCAAAAAATAAAGAGGGCGCCTGGAATCCCCGATAGCCCGCAGGATTCCTGCGCCCATATTATAAACAAGATTTGGAATCACTCCTGCAAAGTAGATCCGTATGTACAGAACTGCATAGTATAAGATCTCATCAGGTGTTCCCATTGCCATTAAAGCATAAGGCGCTGCCAGGATGCCCACAACCATGACGATTGCTCCGCATATGATGGAAAATGCGATTGCAGTGTGGACTGCCTGGCTCACCCGTTCCTCCTGCCTGGCTCCGTAAAACTGGGAAATAATGACACTGGCACCGGAAGAAAGCCTATAAAGAACCCGATCAAAAGATTAATAAGGGGTCCTGTAGGGCCTCCAACGGCTGCCAGTGCTTCCTTTCCTACAAACCGCCCCACAATGACTGCATCGGCGGTATTATAAAGCTGCTGAAAAAAAAGTTCCAAACAAAATGGGAAAGAAAAACAGAAGAAGCTGTTTCCATATCACTCCCTCTGTAATCTGATTATGCTTAAGTACATCTGCTGTGTCCGCTTTCTCGTTCATATCCGTTTCATCTTTCCTGTCCATGCTTTCCGGACATAGAGGGATACCCGCAGTGTATCCTCATTCAAGTAATTATGTAGTCTTTTTTTTCCATTATACTGTCTAAAATGGAAAATACAATCCCCGTCCTTATTCAGTTATCTGCGCCTTTGTAATAGCCTGGTCCACGGCCTTTAGAAGCACGCCCGAGGTATAGCGGGTTTCGGTTGAATAGGAGATGTTCTTTGTGGATTGGTTTTTAATAATCTGCTGTGACAGGTTATCCATGGCCGGCTGCATCAGGGGATACATGGTGGTAACGGCTTCGCTTAAGGGAACCAGGGTAACGGAAGTGATTTTTTTGGAGTCAACCGTAACCTCTACGTTGATATCCTGGCTGTTCAGCGTAATGACAGAGGAATACACTCCCGGAACATAGTGCACAGGATCGCCGGAAGTCGGGACAGTATCCTTCTTCGGACGGAACATGACTAAAAACAAAGTGATGAGTAGGATTCCAAGGCCGACGAAGATTGCGGTATAGATGATTTCTTTCATTCGTAAAACAACAATTTTTGTTTTTGAGCTCATAAAAAAAAGCCCTCCGTACAGTTTTGTTATAATGTATGAAAGGGGCCAAGTGTTTCATACCTAAGATTTCATTGTTGGAGAAGGAAATCTGTGTTAAGATGATAAACGAACACGAGTTTTGTTTTCCGCATAGAAAGGAGGCGAAAAGCTATGTCTCTTCAACTGATACTTGGAGGATCCGGTTCCGGCAAGACCTATCGTCTTTATACGGAATTGATCCGCCAGTCCATAGAACAGCCGGATACCCGGTATATCGCCATTGTACCGGAACAGTTTACCATGCAGACCCAGAAGGAGATCGTTTCCCTTCATCCAAACCACGGGGTCATGAATATTGATATCGTAAGCTTCAAACGTCTTGCCTACCGGGTATTTGAGGAGCTTGCCATTTCAAATCCCCAGGTCCTTGACGATATGGGAAAATCCATGGTGCTGCGGAAGGTTGCTGCCAATAAGAAAAAGGATCTGGTCCTTTATAAAGAACACTTGTCAAAGTCAGGTTTCATCTCCCAGCTAAAGTCCATGCTGTCAGAGCTTTACCAGTACGGCGTATCACCGGAAATGCTGAGTGAGGAGATACCGGATACCATAAGTCCCATGCTCCGTCAGAAGCTTTCGGATATCTCTGTCATTTATCAGGGCTTTAAGGACTACATCAAAGATAAATATATCACCACGGAGGAGATTTTAGACGTACTGTGCAGAGTTCTGCCCCGGTCTGAGCTGATTAAGAACAGCGTGATCACCCTTGACGGCTATACCGGCTTTACTCCGGTCCAATACCGGATCCTGGAGTTGTTTCTCCGTTACAGCAAACGGGTCATAGTTACCGTGACCATAGATCCTGCTGAAAACATAAGCAGAAGATCCGGAGTTCAGGAGCTGTTTTACATGAGCCGTCAGATGATCTGGAAATTAAATGAGCTGGCAAAAGAGACAGAGGCAGGAAAAGAGAAGGATATCCTTCTTAAGAACCATCCTGCTGTCCGTTACCTGGGAGAGCCGGAAGGGGAGGACCGGGAAGGGCAGGGCTGCGGGGAAAATGCCCTGGATTTTCTGGAACAAAACCTATACCGCTATAAAGGGAAATCCTGTCATGAGGTTTCCGGTTCCATACGCCTGATTAAGGCTTTAAATCCAATGGAGGAAATCGCCTTTGTGATCCGTTCCATGGAAGAGGAGATTCGGAGCCAGGGACTTCGTTACCGGGATATGGCGGTCATTACCGGGGATATCGGGGGCTATTCCAATGAAATCATTCATCAGTTTCAGCTAAATGGAATCCCTTATTTCCTGGACAATAAAAAAAGCATTTTAAAAAATCCTATGGTGGAGCTGATCCGGGCTGCCATGGAGATCATTCAAAAGGATTTTTCCTATGAATCTGTTTTCCGGTATTTAAGAACCGGTCTCATTATATCCAAAGAGGATGAAGAAAAAACAGACCGCCTGGAAAATTATGTCATTGCCATGGGAATCCGGGGATTTAAAAAGTGGGATACCCAGTGGGAAGGCTGGTACAGGGGAGGCAAGGAGCTTAATCTGGAAGAATTAAACGAATTTCGGGAAGAGATCATGGCTCCCTTAAGACGCTTAAGAGAGGCATTTAAAAACCCGGATTCCACAGCAGCCTCTATGACAGGGGCAGTGACAGCCCTGCTTATGGAGACCGGGATCGAAGAAAAGATGCTGATCTCCTCGGAAAAATTCCGGGCAATGGGAGAATTCACCCTTGCCATGGAATACAGCCAGGTTTACGGGCTGGTCATGGATTTATTTGACCGGCTGGCAGGGCTTTTGGGAGAAGAACATGTAAGCCGCAAGGAGTATGGAGAAATTCTTGACGCCGGATTTTCTGAGATCCAGGTAGGGCTGATTCCGGCCACCCTGGACCGGGTGGTGGTGGGAGATATCACCAGAACCAGGCTGGATCACATTAAGGTATTGTTTTTTGTCGGGGTCAACGACGGGATCGTGCCGGTGAAAAAGGAAAAAAGCAGCCTGTTTACGGACCGGGAAAGAGAATTTCTGGGAAATCATGATATGGAGCTGGCTCCTACTGCCAGGGAAGAGGGATTACGGCAAAGGTTTTATCTTTACCTGGCCCTGACAAAACCGGAGAAGCGGCTGGTTTTATCCTATGCAGCCATGGATGGCAGCGGGAAAAGCCTGCGCCCCTCTACTTTGGTGGGAGAACTGAAAAGGCTGTTTCCCGGCCTTTTGGAGACCGCCCCCTCCAGGCTGGGGGTTCCCCTGTCCATGAGAGAGGCAAAGGATCAGCTGGCAAACGGACTCCGTGAGTATGGAAAGACCGGGGAAGACAGGAAGCTATTGGAGCTTTTAAAGGCATTTCTTTTGTCTGAGGACCACAGAGAGGAAGGAAAGAGGCTGGCAGAAGCCGCTTTCTATGCCTATGAGCAGAGGGGAATCGGGAAAGTGGCAGCAAAAGCCTCTACGGTTCTGTTATAAGCGGAAGTGTTACGAGGATGGAACAGTACGCCTCCTGCGCCTATGCCCATTTCTTAAATTACGGGCTGGAACTGATGGAACGGCAGGAATATGAGCTTGCTGCCATGGATATTGGGAACCTGTTTCATGATTCCATTGACTTATGGTTTCAGCGGATGAAAGAGGAAGGAAGGGATTTTAGGAACATCACAGAGGAGGAGAGGAAAAGCCTGGTCCATGAATGCGTGGCTAACGTGACAGAAGAATACGGCAATACCATTTTAAAAAGCTCTGCCAGAAATGCTTATCTGGCAGGCAAGGTGGAGCGGATTACGGACCGGACGGTATGGGCTCTTTCGGAGCAGCTGAAAAAGGGAGATTTTGTTCCGGTGGGATTTGAGGTTTCCTTTTCCGCTGCTGACCAGTTAAAGGCTATGAGAATCCCTTTGTCAAAGGAGGAAGCCATTCATTTAAGAGGCAGGATCGACCGCATGGATTTATGCGAGGATGAAGATGCAGTTTATGTGAAGATCATCGATTATAAGTCAGGAAGCACGGCGTTTGACTTGACGGCCCTGTATTACGGCCTTCAGCTTCAGCTGGTGGTCTATATGGATGCTGCTGTCGAGATGGAGGAGAGGAAAAAGCAGGACAAGCCTGTGGTTCCTGCCGGCATCTTCTATTATAATATCAACGATCCGGTCATCGACAGGGAAGGTGAAATGACTGATGAGGAAATCAGCGGAAGGATGTTGAAACAGCTTCGCATGAATGGCCTGGTCAACAGCGATTTAAGCGCCATAGCCCACTTAGATCATGAGATTGAAACAGAATCTGATGTAATTCCTGTTGCAATGAAAAATGGAATCATACAGGAAGCAAGGTCATCGGTTGCAGGCGGCAAGCGTTTTTCCGCATTAAGACAGTTTGTGCGGGAAAAGCTGACTTCAGAAGGAAGAGAGATCCTTGACGGCGTAATCGATGTAAATCCCTATAAGCAGGGAAACAGAAGCGCCTGCGATTACTGCCCTTACCATGCTGTCTGCGGATTCGATTTAAAGACAACCGGATATGGTTTCCGGAAATTTAAAGCTTTAAAATCCGAGGAGATATGGCCGGTCATTGAAGGAGAAGAAGAGGAAGGTGAGTCAAATGGCGATTAGCTGGACAGAGGAACAAAGGGCTGTCATTGAAAGCAGAAACAGGAATCTCCTGGTATCGGCGGCGGCAGGGAGCGGGAAAACGGCCGTGCTGGTAGAAAGGATCATCCGCATGATCACGGAAGGAGAAAATCCCTTAAGGATCGATCAGCTTCTGGTCATGACCTTTACCAAGCAGCTGCCGATGAAATGCGGGAACGGGTGTTAAAGGCCGTAGATGAAAAGCTCATGGAGAATCCTGACAGCTCTCATTTACAGATGCAGGCAGCCATGATTCCCTATGCCCAGATCACCACCATTGACAGCTTTTGCCTTGGACTTATTAAAGATCATTATAATAAGCTGGATATTGATCCTGCTTTTCGGGTAGGGGATGAGGGAGAGCTTATCCTTTTACGGGCTGATGTGATGAAGGAGATGCTGGAAGAGTATTACGAAAAGGCCGATCCCTTATTTGCGAAGTTTGTGGAAACCTATGCCACGGGAAAGTCTGACAGAGGAATTGAGGATTATATCATGCAGGTATATACCTTTTCCCAGAGCAATCCCTGGCCAATGGAATGGCTTGACCGATGCAGGAAAGAGCTTGAGACTTCTGACATGGATCAGATCATGGATACCGGCTGGATGAAATTTTTAATGAAGGATGCAGGGCTTCAGCTTTCGGAATTAAAATTCCAGGTGGAGAAGGCCATGGAGGTCTGTGAAGAGGAAAACGGTCCCGGGGCCTATCTTCCCATGCTGGCAAACGACTTACAGATGCTGGGCCGTTTAAGTCTTGCGGAAGATTATGAAGCGTTTAATGAGCAGTTAAAAAAGGTCTCCTTTGACCGCCTTGCTTCCATTCGCAGCAAGGATATTGATGCAGAAAAGAAAGCTTTTGTAACGGGAATCAGGGACAGGGTGAAAAAGGCGGTTGGAAAGCTCCTTGATTTATACTGTTTTGAATCGCCGGAGGAGGTTCTTTCCGATATCAGGGGAACCAGGGACGCGGTGACGACCCTTCTTCATCTGGCAGGAGAATATGCCCGTAAGTATCAGGAGAAGAAAAAAAAGAAAAGAACCTGGTGGATTTTAATGATTTGGAGCATTATGCTTTGGAAATACTGCTTAAAAAGGAAGAGGAAAAGGTAATACCCACCGAGGTGGCTGATGAGCTTAGCAGGCAGTTCGAGGAAATCCTGGTAGACGAATACCAGGACAGCAATGATGTCCAGGAGGCCCTGATAGGCAGTATTTCCAGAGAACGGTTTGGAAGCCCTAACGTGTTTATGGTAGGCGATGTGAAGCAGAGCATCTACCAGTTCCGTCTTGCCAGGCCCCAGTTGTTTTTAGAGAAATATGATTCCTATTCCAGGGAGGAAGGGAAGTATCAGAAAATCGAGCTGCACCAGAATTTCCGAAGCAGGGAGCAGGTCCTTACAAGCATTAATGAGGTATTCTACCAGATCATGACAAAAAATCTGGGAAATATACAGTATACAAAGGATGCAGCACTCCATCCGGGAGCAGAATTTCCTAAGGAAGAGGGACGTGTTGGAGAGAAAACGGAGCTTCTTATGATCCATGGATCAGGGAACTTATTAAAGCAGCTTGACGAAGATGCCGTTGATTATACCAGCCGGGAGATGGAGGCAAAGATCATTGCAGGGAAGATCAAGGAGCTTACGGATCCGGTAAACGGCCTTCTCATCTGGGATAAAGGGCTGGGAGGAAAGGGAGGCTACCGTATCGCTGGATATGGGGATGTGGTCATCCTCCTAAGGAGCTTAAGCGGCTGGGCGGAAGACTTTGTAAACGTCCTGATGAACGAAGGGATCCCTGCCTATGCGGAACGGAAAACCGGATATTTTACGGCACCTGAGGTGGAAACCATCCTTTCCATGCTGAATATCATAGACAATCCCATGCAGGACATCCCTTTGGCGGCAGTATTAAAGTCACCCATAGGCAGGGTGACGGATGAGGAAATGGCTCATTTGATGGCTGTCTGGAAAAAGACGGCTAAAAAAGGCCAGGACAGGGGACTATATGGAGCATGGCAGCATTACAGGAAGGAATATGGGGAGATGGAGGATCCGGATTATCCGGACCTGTTTAAGAAGCTGGAGACTTTTTTGGGGCTGCTTTCTCTTTACAGGAAAAAAATCGTCTTATCTTTCCATTCATGAACTGCTTTATGACCTTTATGAAGGAACCGGCTATTATGATTATATTTCCGCCATGCCGGCAGGAGAGGTCCGAAGGGCCAATCTTTCCATGCTGGTAGAAAAGGCTTCTGCCTATGAGAAGACCAGCTATACCGGATTGTTCCATTTTATCCGTTACATTGAAAACCTGAAAAAATACGATACGGATTTTGGGGAGGCTTCCCTGGCTGGGGAAGAGAATACGGTCCGGGTCATGAGCATCCACAAGAGCAAGGGACTGGAATTTCCGGTGGTTTTTCTGGCAGGTATGGGGAAAAAGTTTAATAAGCAGGATTCCTATGGAAAGATCCTCATTGATCCTGACTTAGGAATAGGAACGGACCATCTGGATCTTGAACGGCGTGTCAAAGCGCCTACCTTAAAAAAACATGTCCTGGGTCGAAAAATGGACCTTGGAGCCATGGGGGAGGAGCTTCGCGTGCTCTACGTTGCTATGACAAGGGCAAAAGAAAAGCTGGTGATGACAGGACTTGACCGGTATCTGGACAAAAAACTGGAGCGCTTTGCCGAGATTTTAAGAGTGGAGGGCCAGATCCCCTTTACCATTCTTGGTTCCGCGGACTCCTATTTAGACTGGATGCTCATGAGCCTGTCAGGAAAATATTCCATTTCCCAAATCCAGGGTAAGGAGGGAGCGGACACTGGGAATTTGATTCTAAAGGAATTGTCGGTATCTGATTTAGTAGGAGGAGAGATAGAACGGCAGGCGGAAAAGAAGCTGACAAAGGACGCTCTCCTGTCCCTTGATACGGTCAGAATTTATGACCAGGAATTTGCAGCGGACCTAAGGGCTGCTTTTGAGTACCGTTATCCCCATGAGGCTGATACCAGGCTCCATACCAAGATGACCGTATCCGAGTTAAAAAAGCAGGGGCAGTTTGCAGATGAGGAAGAAAGTGAGTTTCTTCCTACGATTCCCTCATTCCTAAGAGAAGAGGATAAGGAGGAACGCACTGGAGGAGCATTCCGGGGAACTGCCTATCACAGGGCTATGGAGCTTTTGGACTTTGGAAAGGTAAGAACCAGGGACGATTTAAGAAATGCCCTGGAAGGATTTCGCAGGGATCAGCGGATGGACGAAGAAAGCCTTTCTCTTTTGTCGGAGAATACCATTATGGCCTTTTTGAACTCTTCCCTTGGAAAGCGGCTGGCGGCGGCAGAAGTCTCAGGGCGTTTGAAAAAGGAACAGCAGTTTGTCGTGGGAATTCCTGCACGGGATATAGATGCAGGGGACTCCGATGAACTGATCCTCATTCAGGGTATCATGGATGCCTATATGGAAGAGGAAGGAGGCCTGGTTTTGGTGGACTATAAAACGGATCATATAAGGCCTGGAGAAGAAAAGGTGCTGGCAGACCGGTATCAGATGCAGATGGATTATTATGAACGTGCCCTGGAACAGATGACAGGGAAAAAGGTCAGGGAAAAAATCATTTATTCCATGACACTGGAAAAGGAAATAACCCTGAGCTGAAGGCTTTGGAGGGTTGCTAAAAAATGACAATATGTTAAAATAATAGAAGATATCTATATATACAAGGAGAAGAACAGGTATGATACCAGATCAGGAAGTAAGACTTACCCAAATGACGAAAACGGCTGGCTGTGCCGCTAAAATCGGCCCTGGAACCCTTGCCGGGATCTTAGAGAACCTGCCTAAATTTCAGGATCCCAATCTGCTGGTGGGGATCGAGACCTCTGACGACGGAGCAATCTATAAGGTAAACGAGGAAACCGCATTGATTCAGACCCTTGATTTTTTTACCCCAGTGGTGGATGATCCATATACCTTTGGCCAGATAGCGGCTGCCAATGCACTGAGTGATATTTATGCCATGGGAGGGGAACCAAAAGTGGCTCTTAATATTGTGGCATGGCCAAACTGCGTCAACCCGGCTTTTTTGGGGAAGATTTTAGAGGGCGGGGCCTCCAAGGTTCTTGAGGCAGGTGCTGTACTTGCCGGAGGTCATTCCATTCAGGATGACGAACCTAAATATGGCTTAAGTGTTACCGGATTTGTTCATCCGGACAAGGTTTTTAAAAACTGCGAAGCCAGACCGGGAGATGTTCTCATTCTGACAAAGCCTTTGGGAACCGGGATCGTCAACACGGCTGTCAAGGCGGATATGGCATCAGAAGAAGCGAAACAGGAAGTGATCCGTGTCATGACCTCTTTAAATAAGAAGGCAAAGCAGGTGATCGAGCATTATGAAATTCATAGCTGCACCGATATTACAGGCTTTGGCCTGGCAGGCCATGCGGTTGAGATGGCAGAGGGCAGCGGGGTCACAATAGAAATTTTCGTTAAGGATTTGCCAATCCAAAAGGAAGCGAAGAGCCTTGCCCAGATGGGACTTATTCCGGAAGGGGCTTACCGGAACCGTTCCTATACGGAGAGCAAGCTGGATTTTGGGGAGACAGAGGAATACATCCGCGATATTTTCTGTGATCCCCAGACTTCAGGCGGACTTTTAATCAGTGTTTCGCCTGAGGTGGCAAAAAGCATTATGAAGGATTTAGAAGAAGCGGAAATGGAGACAGCTTACGGCATCATCGGACAGGTGGTGGAACAAGAAGAAAAATCAGTAAAGTTGAGGTAAGGATATGATCTATCTGGATAATGCGGCAACCTCCTGCCAGAAGCCGGAGGAAGTGATAAAGGCAGTGACTGAGGCCATGGTCACTCTTGGGAATTCCGGCCGGGGAGCCCATGGGGCATCCTTAGATGCGTCCCGTCTGATTTTCCATACCCGCAGGCTCATTGCAGAGCTTTTTCATGCAGGAGATCCTTCCGGGTAGCCTTTACAGCCAATTCCACGGCCAGCTTAAATATGGCCATCCAGGGCCTGTTTAAACCAGGCGATCATGTAATTACCACCATGATGGAACATAATTCCGTACTGCGTCCCCTGTACCTGATGGAAGAACAGGGGGTGGAGCTTACCATCTTCCCGCAGATCAAAAGGGAAGGATCCGGTATGAGGATATTGAGGAGAACGTGGGTCAGAATACAAAGGCAGTGGTCTGTACCCATGCCTCTAACTTAACGGGGAATATGAATGACCTGGAAACCATTGGAAGGATCTGTAAAAAGAATGGGCTCCTTCTGGTGGTGGATGCATCCCAGACCGCCGGAGTGTTTGACATCGATATGGAGAGAATGGGAATCCATGTTTTGTGCTTTACCGGTCACAAGGGGCTTTTGGGCCCTCAGGGAACAGGAGGAATCTGTGTCCGTCAGGGAGTTTCCATACGCCCTCTTATGGTGGGTGGAAGCGGAGTGAAAAGCTACTTAAAGACCCAGCCGGAGGAGATGCCGGAGGTTTTGGAAGCAGGAACCTTAAACGGACACGGGATTGCAGGCCTTCATGCAGCCCTTTTGTATCTTGAGAAAACCGGAATGGGAACCATCCGGGAAAGAGAGCTGCTTCTTATGAGGCGGTTCTATGAAGGGGTAAAGGATATTCCGGGAGTCCGGGTATATGGAGACTTTTCAGAAGAGGCCCTTCTTTGCCGCGCTCCGGTGGTGGCTCTTAACATTGGGGATTACGATTCCGGGGAAGTATCTGATGAACTGGCTAACTCTTACGGAATCTATACCAGGGCGGGAGCACACTGCGCTCCTCTCATGCACCAGGCCCTTGGAACGGTGGAGCAGGGCGCCGTGCGTTTTTCCATGTCCCATTATAATAAAGAAGAAGAAATCGATGAAGCCATTCATGCAGTAAGGGAGCTGAGCCTATGAATTTGAAACAATTGGAAGCGTTTGTGTGCGTAGCGGAAGAAAAAAAGCTTTTCAGCGGCTGCCAAGAAGCTTTATCTGACCCAGCCTACGGTAAGCGCCCATATCAGCTCTTTAGAAAAGGAATTGGGGGTCCGGCTGTTTGTCCGCACCACAAAGGATGTGGAGCTGTCCCAGGAGGGAGAGATGCTTTATGGCAATGCAAGGCGAATGCTGCAGCTGGAAAAAAATATCCTCCGGGATTTCACTCAGAAGGATTTAAAAACAGCCAATAAAATCATAGTGGGCGCTTCCACGGTCCCCGGACAGTACATTCTGCCTCAGATTCTTTCTCTGTTTTCCAGAACCTACCCTGGAAACCAGCTGGAATTAAAGGAGGCAGACAGTATGGAAGTGGTCCGGATGGTTCAGGATGGACAGGTGGAAATCGGCTTTACAGGAACCATGTGCTCCGATTCTACCTGTGTGTTTGAACCCTTTTATTCTGACCGTCTGGTGATTATTACTCCCAATAATGAAAAATACCGCCAATATAAAAATACCGGGTTTCCCATAGAACAGTTTTATGAGGAGAGGTGGATCCTCCGGGAGGAAGGCTCCGGCACAAGAAAGGAAGCGGAACGTCATTTACAGGAAATGGGTGTGGATTTAAGCCGTCTGGAAATTGTGGCGACTATCAGCAATCAGGAAACCATTAAAAAGTCAGTGGAAGCGGCTATGGGCATTTCCATCATATCTGCTGCCGCTGTGGTTGATTATGTAGAACAGGGATCCCTGCTTCGTTTTTCACCGGGAGCCGAGGAAGTTTGCCGGAAATTATATATGGTTTGGAGCAAAAATCACAAGCCCGGTAAAGCAGCAAGATTATTTATCCGTTTTATCCGGGAGCTATATGCGTATTTATAGAGCCTTCCTATAAGCCCGAAATGGCGGATGATGCAGAAATTATTTTGGAAATGCAGGTTAGAGATCATGAGAAAAAAAGAACAAAAAATTGTTATTACCTTCCGCACAACTGCAGAGGCCATTGCACTGGAATCCCAATGCCAGAAAGAGGGAATACCGGGACGGCTCATTCCGGTTCCCAGACAAATATCTTCCGGCTGCGGACTTTCCTGGGCTATGCCCATTGACTGGGAGGGAGACATAGGACAGTGGATGGAAAGCAGGGGGCTTAGCTGGGAACAGTATGGGGAATACCTGATCTGATCTTATGAATAAAATATGTGAAAGTTTTAACATATTGAAAGAGAAAGAGTCTGAGGGGAACGGCTGCGGCTGTTCTTTTCCGGCTCTTTCTTTAAAGTTATGTAAATAGAAAATTTTTTTTATAGAAAAAAATCTATTAATAATTTGCCGACAATTGTTGATTAAAAGGTAAGAAAACTATAAAATTATGGTAAATGCACAAAAATAAAATAGGTATTGACAAATAGTTGTACAATATGATATAGTCAACCTGTCACAAATTACAGGTTTTTTAGTATCAGTATTCATAAGGGACTTATATATGCTCATAATTGGTTGAGCGTTTCTACCAACTACCGTAATAGTTGCCTATAAGTTTCCACGCCATAATAAGCCCAGATTTTTTATTGTGTTTTTATGCTGTGCGTGTGAACAGATGGAATGAACGGTGGTTTTTTTATTGCGCAGAATTTTCGGAATGGATGGAACGCCGCAATTATGGCTGCCGTATTTTTATTTTTCTGATACGGAATGGGAGGTTCTATGACTGGTGAAAAGAATTTTGTTTTAAAAGGGAATATTTGTTACAGTGAGGATGTCCACACATTAAGGACAGTGGAGCAGGGATACTTAGTTTGCCGGGAGGGGAAGTCGGCAGGGATTTATAAAGAGCTTCCGGTACAGTTTCGGAATTATCCTCTGGAGGACTGGGGAGATATGCTCATTGTCCCCGGACTTGTGGATCTTCACATTCATGCCCCCCAGTTTGCCTTTCGCGGCCTGGGAATGGATCTGGAGCTTTTGGACTGGCTGAACACCAATACATTTCCGGAGGAGGCCAAGTATGCTGATCTGGAATATGCAAAAAAAAGCTTATGGTATTTTTGCAGAATCCATGAAAAAAAGCGCTACTACAAGAGCCTGTATTTTTGGCACCATCCACAGGCAGGCAACAGAGCTTTTAATGGACCTGATGGAGGAAACCGGTTTAAAGACCATGATCGGCAAGGTCAACATGGACCGGAATTCGCCGGATTACTTAAGGGAAGAAGGGGCAGAAGAGTCAGAGCAGGAAACCCTCTGCTGGCTTAAGGAAACAGGATCCAGATATGAGAACGTAAAGCCCATCTTAACACCCCGGTTCATTCCGTCCTGTTCAGATGATCTGATGGAACGGCTGGGAAGGCTGCAGAAGGAGTACGGACTCCCGGTCCAGTCTCATTTGTCGGAAAATCAGGGCGAGGTGGCATGGGTAAAGGAGCTTTGTCCGGTATCCAGATTTTATGGTGATGCTTATGACAGGTTCGGCCTGTTTGGAGAAAACGGGAAGACAGTAATGGCTCATTGTGTTTCTTCGTCGGAAGAAGAAATTGAATTAATAAAAGAGCGTGGGGTTTATATCGCTCATTGTCCACAGTCAAACACCAACCTATCCTCAGGGATCGCACCGGTCAGGACCTATCTGGACCGGGAGATGAATGTGGGGCTTGGCAGTGACGTAGCAGGAGGAAGCGGAGAATCCATTTTCCGCGCCATGGCAGATGCCATTCAGGTATCAAAGCTCAGATGGAGGCTAAAAGATGAAAACTTAAAGCCTCTTACTGTGGAAGAAGCTTTTTACCTGGGAACCTTAGGGGGAGGCTCCTTCTTTGGAAAGGTTGGAAGCTTCCTGGAAGGATATGAATTTGATGCGCTGATTCTTGATGACAGCGGTTTGCCTTATCCTCAGACTCTTACCTTGAAAGAGAGGCTGGAACGGTTCATCTACCTATCTGATGACAGACACTTGAAGGGGAAATATGCGGGAGGAAACAGAATTTTTTTAGTTTTACTTCTTAAAAAAAGAACTGCATGGGGCAGCTCTTATACAGCAAGGAAAATATTTTAACTATCAAGGAGGTAGAGGTATGGAAACACAAAAAAATGTAGGGTTCCTGGAAAGAATATTTCACTTATCTGAGAACCATACGGATGCAAGGACTGAGATTGTAGCCGGTATCACCACGTTTATGACCATGGCTTATATCCTGGCAGTAAACCCCAGCATCTTAAGCGCGGCTGGAATGGACAGCGGGGCTGTATTTACAGCTACTGCACTTGCATCACTGTTTGCCACCCTTTTAATGGCAGGGCTTGCAAATTATCCTTTTGTACTGGCACCGGGAATGGGACTTAATGCGTATTTTGCATATACGGTAGTCCTTAATATGGGGTATTCCTGGGAGATCGCTTTGACTGCCGTATTTGTTGAAGGTATTATTTTCATCATTCTTTCATTGACGAATGTGCGGGAAGCGATTTTTAATGCAATTCCCATGAATTTAAAACATGCCGTATCCGTTGGCATTGGTTTGTTTATCGCATTCATCGGACTGCAGAATGCAAAGATCGTTGTGGATGGAGCGACTCTTGTCACCATGTTTTCTTTTAAGGGATCCCTGGCAGATGGTTCCTTCCAGACAGTCGGCATTACCGTATTGCTGGCGATTATCGGCATTCTGATTACGGCCGTGCTGGTAGTAAAAAAATGTAAAGGGCAATATTTTGTGGGGAATTATTATTACTTGGGTACTGGGTATGGTCTGTCAGGCCATCGGCTGGTACAGACCGGATCCGGAGTTGGGAATGTTCAGCGTATTTCCTGATTTTTCAGCTGGTTTTGGTATTCCGGATATGTCCCCTACCTTTTTTTAAACTGGATTTTTCAAAGATCCTTTCCCTGGATTTCATGGTAGTTATGTTTGCATTCCTGTTTGTAGACGTATTTGATACTCTGGGAACCTTAATCGGTGTGGCTTCCAAGGCGGATATGCTTGATAAAGAGGGAAAACTTCCCCGGATCAAGGGCGCATTGCTGGCAGATGCTGTCGGTACTACCGCAGGCGCAATATTTGGTACATCCACCACCACCACCTTTGTAGAAAGTGCTGCCGGTGTTGCAGAAGGCGGCAGAACCGGATTAACAGCAGTGGTTGCAGCCATCCTGTTTGGCTTATCCCTGTTCTTATCCCCGATTTTCTTAGCCATTCCGTCCTTTGCTACGGCTCCGGCTCTGGTAGTGGTAGGCTTCTTAATGATGACTTCCGTAACCAAGGTTGATTTTGCAGATTTCACAGAGGCAATCCCAAGCTATATCGCAATTATTGCCATGCCTTTTATGTACAGCATTTCCGAAGGAATCTCCATGGGAGTTATCTCTTATGTGGTTATTAATGTGGTAACAGGCAGAGCAAAAGAAAAGAAAATCAGTACCCTTATGTATATTTTAGCAGTATTGTTTGTGCTAAAATATGTATTAATATAACTTATCAGAAATCGTTTTTCAGATTTCTGATAAAAGGCAGTGTTTTTTTACTGCCGTCTATCTGATTATGAAAACATCTTTTTGTTTTCATAATATAACTTATCGGAAATCGCTTTTCAGATTTCTGATAAAAGGGGCGTTTTTTTGCCCCGCCCATCCGATTATGGCCACGTCCTTGTGGCCATAATATAGCTTATCAGAACTTGCAAAGCAAGTGAAGATAAAAGGGCTGTTCTTCAGCCCAAAAAGCAACCCAATAAGGCAGCCTGATTAATATCAGAATAACCGGTCAACAGATACATGGACTGGCGGCGACATCACTTTGATAAGCGTTTTATGCTTTGAAAAAGTCTCGTCTCCGTCGGTCCTTTTCATAAGGGAAGAGACCGGAGGCTGTTTACACATCAGAATGAGAAATAGGAGGCGTAAATATGATAATCGGAAAAAGTGTTGCCCGTGTGGATGCATTTGATAAGGTCACGGGAAGATCAAAATACACCGATGATCTTTGTGAGCGAAATGCCCTGGTAGCTAAGATCTACCACTCTTCCATAGCCAATGGAATCGTAAAATCTATTGATACCTCAGAGGCCGAAAAAAATACCGGGAGTGGTTAAGGTAGTCACCTGCTTTGACGTACCTAAAAACTATTTTCCAACGGCCGGCCATCCCTGGTCAACGGATATCACGCATCAGGATGTGGCTGACCGGCTCCTTTTAACGAACCGGGTGCGTTTTTGCGGTGATGAGGTGGCGGCGGTAGTCGCAGAAAGCGAAATAGCTGCAAAGCAGGCGATTAAGGCCTTAAAGGTGGAATACGAGGAATATCCCTTTGTTCTTGACGTTCAGGAGGCCATGAAGGATGAAGCACCCCAGCTTCACGAGAAATATACCAATAATATCCTGGGCCATTCCAGCATCAGAAAGGGGAATCTGGAAGAGGCCATTAAAGAGCAGGGACTTGTAAAAATCGACCAGTGGTATGACACTCCCGTTGTTCAGCACTGCCATATTGAAAACCATATTTGTTTTGCCAGCATGGAAAACGGAAAAATAACCGTGGTATCTTCTACCCAGATCCCTCATATCGTCAGGAGGGTGGTGGGGCAGGCCCTTGGAATCCCCTGGGGGAATGTCCGCATCATTAAGCCATATATAGGAGGCGGCTTTGGAAATAAGCAGGATGCTTTGTATGAGCCTCTATGCGCCTATCTTTCAACGGCGGTGGGAGGACGGCTGGTCAAGCTTGATGTGACCCGTGAAGAAACCTTTGTAAGCAACCGTACAAGACACTCTATCCGCAGCCATATTATCAGCTGGGTACGCAAAGACGGCACCTTTGCAGCCCGGAAACTGGAGTGCTTTTCCAATCAGGGAGCTTATGCTTCTCACGGACATGGAATCGCGGCAAAGGGCATGAATGCTTTTCCGCAGTTATATCCCTGCGAAAATATAGAATGCGATTCCTATACGGTATTCACCAATATGCCTGTGGCAGGCGCCATGCGCGGCTACGGAATCCCTCAGGCCATGTTCCCGGTGGAAAGCCAGTCCGATGACATTGCCCTTGCAATCGGCATGGATCCGGTGGAATTCCGCCGTAAAAACCTGATGCCCGTTGGCTATGTAGATGGTTTCTCTAAAAATGAAAATTATTATGACACCTTTAACCAGTGCATGGATAAGGGAAAAGCCTATATAGATTTTGACAGGAAAAGAAAGGAATACGCAAACCAGACCGGACCTGTACGCAAAGGCGTGGGCTGTGCGGTATTTTGGTATAACACGGCGGTATGGCCAATCAGCCTGGAAACCTCTTCCTGCCGGATGGTGATGAACCAGGATGGCTCCATACAGGTTCAGCTTGGTGAGACAGAGATCGGCCAGGGTGCTGATACGGCTTTTGGCCAGATGGCGGCGGATACCCTCGGAATTCCTTTTGAAATGGTCCATGTGATTTCCTGTCAGGATACGGATGTTACTCCTTTCGGAACAGGATCCTATGCTTCAAGGCAGACCTATGTGGGAGGCTTTTCTATCAAGCAGACAGCTCTTTTATTAAAAGAGAGGATTTTAAATTATGCCCATGAGCTGACCCGCATGCCGGCCTTTAACCTGGATATCAGGGCTGGAAAGATCGTACGGACTACAGATGGAAGAGAGCTTATGACATTAGGAGAATTGGCTACAGAGGCCCTTTACAGCATGTCCAACAGCCAGCATCTGACCTCTGAAAGCACCTACCAGATAAAGTCCAATGCTTATTCCTTTGGCTGCTGCTTTGCCGAGGTAGAGGTGGATATTCCCATGTGCAAGGTAAAGTTATTGGATATTATCAATGTTCATGACTGCGGCCAGCTGATCAACCCGGCTCTTGCCCAGGCCCAGGTTCATGGAGGAATGAGCATGGGAATCGGCTATGCCTTTCAGAACAGCTTCTTATTGACGGGAAAACAGGCAGAACCTTAAATGACAATCTGCTGGATTATAAATTATCTACTACCATGGATCATCCTCATCTTGAGGCGCAGTTTGTGGAAAATTATGAGCCTACCAGTGCATTTGGAACAAAATCCCTGGGAGAACCTCCGGCCTGTCCGGTGGCTCCGGCGATCCGCAATGCCATTTTAAATGCAACGGGCGTGCACATGTACCAGATACCGATGACATCCCAGGCTTTATTTAAACGGTTCAAGGAAGAGGGACTTTTCTGATATTACAGTTCAGTCATTAATAGCAAGGAGGAAAGCTTTATGTATGATATGAAAGCATTATATGAAGCAAATACCGTAAAAGAAGCGGTAAAGCTTCGTTTGGAACATCCTGAGGCCCAGATCATAGCAGGTGGAAGCGATGTTTTAATACAGATGCGGGAGGGAAAACGTGCCGGAAAGGAATTGATCAGTATTTATATGATCGATGAAATGAGAGGCGTAAAGCTGGACGAAGAGGAGGCTATCCGCATAGGCTCTCTCACCAGTTTCTCTCATATTACCAAGGATCCCATTATCCAGAAATACATCAATGTCCTTGGTGAAGCGGTGGATATGGTAGGCGGCCCCCAGATAAGAAACATCGCCACGATCGGAGGAAATACCTGTAACGGCGTAACCTCAGCGGATTCGGCTTCCACGCTTTTTGCATGGGATGCCATCATCGAACTGACAGGTCCTGAAGGCATCCGCCGGATTCCCATCAGCGATTTCTATATAAAGGCAGGAACCGTGGATATCAGAGAGGGAGAGCTTCAGACGGCAGTGATCATTCCAAAGAAAAGTTATGAAGGCTACAAAGGCCATTATATCAAATACGCCAACAGAAATGCCATGGATATCGCCACCACAGGCTGCTCCGTAAATGTAAAGCTGTCAGAGGATAAAAAGACTGTGGAAGACATAAGGATCGCTTATGGAGTGGCAGGTCCCATTCCCATGCGCACGAAAAGCGCGGAAAACCTGGCAAAGGGACAGCCGGTATCAAAAGAACTGGCGGAAGCCTTTGGAAAAGAAGTACTTGCAGACATCAATCCCCGGGACAGCTGGCGTGCTTCAAAGGATTTCCGTAAGCACATTGCTGTGGAAATGGCAACCCGCTGCTTCATGGAATCAGTGAAACTTTCGGGAGGTGAGATTGAATGACGGCACAATATAAATTAGTAAAATGTACCATCAATGGAAAATATACGGAAACAATGGTGGATGTACGGGCCTCCCTTACAGATATGCTGCGGGATGATTATCGCCTGACTTCCGTGAAAAAAAGGCTGTGAAGTGGGAGAATGCGGAGCCTGCAACGTGATCATAGACCATGAATGCTTCAATTCCTGTATCTACCTGGCTGTCTGGGCAGATGGAAAAGAAATTAAGACCCTGGAAAGTCTGATGGGGCCAAATGGAGAGCTATCCGACATCCAGCAGGCATTTATCGATGAGGCAGCAGTCCAGTGCGGATTCTGTACACCGGGATTTATCATGTCAGCGGTGGAAATTCTGGAAAGCGGAAAAGAGTATACCAGAGATGAGCTTAGAAAGCTGATGTCCGGCCATTTATGCCGGTGCACAGGCTATGAGAATATCCTGAATGCGGTAGAGAAAACCATGCTCCGCAGATTGGGAAAGCTGCCATCCTAAATGGAGATGATAAGAGCAGCTTAAAAGGAGCAGGACCAAGGCAACGGAAAGTGTTACCTTGGCCCTGCTCCTTTTTGTGTCATTATGGAGAGTGGTTCATACTTTAATTAAGAAACATGATACCCAAATTTAAATACCCGTAGAATGTGATCCAAAGCAGATAAGGCACCTGCAGGACTGCCGCATCCGGGTTGACGGTCCAGAAGGCTGATATCATTTTTACAACAGAGTACCAAAGGAAAAGGAGAATCAAAAATGCCAGCAGATAGTTTTTTAAGTTAAAAAACACCAGGATCCGGAGGAAGTTCAGCAGCAGCTGAATTCCATATAACCGGAGAGCCGCTCCTTTTCTGTGAGAAGGTGAGGAAGCGGCCAGATAAGAGCCGAACCCCATGAGGATATATAGAACGGTCCATATAATGGGCAGCAGCCATATAGGGGGAGAAAGAGCAGGAAGATTTAAGCTTTTATATATGGACAAGCCGTTTCTCACTAAAAATGCTGTCACAGCCCCGATCCCTAAAGGAACGGCGGTGAAAGCATATAATTTAATCCGGTTTCTATCCATATGGATTCTCCTGTCTCTGATTTGATACTATCTTATTCAGACCGAGGGAGGAATATCCATATGCCTTCTGAATTCCCTGGGAGTTATTCCGAATTTTTCCTTAAAGATCCGGTTAAAATAAGACAGATTATTAAACCCCGTATCCCCTGCAATGGTCAGAATAGAATCCTCGGAGGAGAGGAGCAGCCTGGAGGCCATGGTCAGGCGGTAATCATTTAAGTAAGCGGTAAAGGGCATTCCCATGGTTTTCCTAAAAAATCTCATAAAATGAGACTGGCTCATGCCGCAGGCACCTGATACTTCTTCTATGGAAAGCGGACTGCTGTAATGCTGTTCCACATATTTAAGGATCTGCCTGGTCCGTTCCAGCTCCTTTGGGGGACGGGGAGGAGGAGAGGAGGAGGCTGGCTCATTGTTCCAGAAAAGAAAAAAACAGTTCAAATAGCTTTCCTTTGATTAACAGCTCATAGCCCTCCGGAAATGTTTCGCGGATCTGATCGATCTGGTCTAAGCAGGAAGCGATCCTGCTGTAACTGGGAAGGCTTTTTGTTATGAGCACCGGAAGATTTTTCTGTCCCCGGCTGATGGGGGAAAGATAGGTTTCCCAGCAGACATCCGGCTGCCTGGACCGCAGCAGGTTTAAATCAAAAATAATATTCTCATATTCCATGGATTCCTGGTTCCACTTTTCAATGGTATGAAGCTTGCCGGGGCAGACCACGATAATGTCGCTGCCGTGGACTTCATAGGGAATAAAATCCACGGACACCAGTCCGGTCCCTTTCTTAATGTAGATGAATTCCATCTCATCGTGCCAGTGCAGGGGAACCTTGTTAAAATCCAGGGGTATGGTGCAGGGGTAAGTCAGGTAAGGAAAACCGGAAGGGTCCTGCTCATGCTTTTCCTGATAGTTTTCGTACTGTATGATATTCATAAAACTCCTGTTTTTCGAAAAATTTCAATAGTTGATGATAGTATTGTATCATAATATGCCAGAATGCTGCAAGATAAACACTGCATGGGATACTATAATACAAGAGTAATGTTAAAAAAAACAAAAAAAAGGAGAGGTTATTATGAATCTTGAGCAACGGATTTTTGATATATACAAGAAAGCAGTAAGTCAGTGTTCTAATAAGGAAATTTATTCTGCACTGCTGAAAATCGTGGGAGAAGAGGCGGAAAAAAAGACAGCAGGAGGAAGGAAAGAAGAAAAGTATATTATTTGTCTGCGGAATTCCTGATTGGAAAACTGCTTTCCAATAATCTGATCAACCTGGGAATGTATGAAGAGGTCCGCCAGGTTCTTTTGAAAAACGGAAAAAATATTTGCGAGATCGAGGAAATAGAGCCGGAGCCGTCTCTTGGAAACGGCGGCCTGGGACGTCTTGCCGCCTGTTTTCTGGATTCCATGGCAACCCTTGGCTTAAATGGAGACGGCATTGGGCTTAATTATCACTTTGGTTTATTTAAGCAGAGCTTTGAGGACCATCTTCAGGCAGAAAATCCCAATCCCTGGATAGAGCAAAACAGCTGGCTTAAGAAGACAGGGATCAGTTATCCCGTAACCTTTGGAGGGATGACCGTTCGTTCCAGAATGTATGATATAGGGGTGACCGGCTATCAGGGACGGACCAATCAGCTTCATTTGTTTGACTTGGAAACCATTGATGAGGAGATCATAAAAGATGGGATTTCCTTTGATAAAGAGGATATTAAAAAGAACCTGACCTTATTCCTTTATCCTGATGACAGCGACGAGGCCGGCAGAAAGCTTCGTATTTATCAGCAGTATTTTATGGTCAGCAGCGGTGCCCAGTATATTCTTGATGAGTGTGTCAAAAAGGGCTGCAAGCTATATGACTTACCGGATTATGCGGTGATCCAGATCAATGATACCCACCCTTCCATGGTGATTCCGGAGCTGGTACGTCTTTTGACCCTGAAGGGAATCTCCTTTGAAAAGGCGGCGGAGATTGTCAGCAGGACCTGTGCTTACACCAATCATACCATTCTTGCGGAAGCCCTTGAAAAGTGGCCCATGGAATATTTAGAGGAAGCCGTACCCCAGTTAGTGCCTGTTATAAAGAAGCTTGATAAACAGGTCCGCAAGGCTCATAAGGACCCTTCCGTTGGCATCATAGATGAAAAGGATCTGGTGCATATGGCTCATATGGATATCCATTATGGCTTCAGCGTCAATGGAGTGGCGTACCTTCATACGGAGATCCTGAAAAAAAGCGAATTAAAGAAGTTTTATGATATTTACCCGGAGAAATTTTCCAATAAGACCAATGGAATCACCTTCCGGCGGTGGCTGCTCCACTGCAATCCTCTCCTTACCCAGCTGATCACTTCAAGAATCGGAGAGGGGTATAAGAAGGACGCCATGGAGCTGGAAAAACTGGCTGCATTTGATGATGAAGCGACCTTAAGGGAAATCCTGGATATCAAAAAAAACAAAACAAGATCGCATTAAAGGAATATCTTATGTCAACCCAGGGAACGGAAATAAATGAAAACTCTATTTATGATATCCAGTCAAGCGCCTCCATGAGTATAAAAGGCAGCAGATGAATGCCCTTTATGTGATCCACAAGTATTTAGAGATAAAAAAAGGAAACCTGCCATCCACTCCGATTACCGTGATTTTCGGTGCAAAGGCGGCTCCTGCCTATGTGATTGCAAAGGATATTATTCACCTGATCTTATGCCTTCAGGAGCTAGTGAACAATGATCCCCAGGTAAGCCCCTATTTAAGGGTAGTGATGGTGGAAAACTATAATGTATCCAAGGCGGAAAAGCTGATTCCTGCCTGTGATATCTCCCAGCAGATTTCCCTTGCTTCCAAGGAGGCCAGCGGGACCGGCAACATGAAGTTCATGTTAAATGGTGCGGTAACTATTGGAACCATGGATGGTGCCAATGTGGAGATTGCAGAGCTGGTGGGAAAGGATAATATTTATATTTTCGGAGAATCCAGTGAAAAGGTGATCAGACATTACGAAAAAGCGGATTATGTATCTAAGGACTATTATAAAAAGGAGGCCAGAATCCGGGAAGCCCTGGATTTTATAGTGGGAGCGGAGATGACTGCCATCGGCCATAAGGAGAATTTAAAACGGCTTTATGATGAGATATTAAAGAAGGACTGGTTCATGACCCTGCTGGATTACAGCGCCTATGAGGCTGCCAGGGAAAGGATTTACAAAGATTATGAGGATTCCTTAGGCTGGGCGAAAAAGATGTTAATAAATATCAGCAAGGCAGGATTTTTCTCTTCAGACCGCACCATTCTGGAGTATAACCGGGATATATGGAAGCTGTAAAAAAAGTCGGCTGTTACCATGCTTCCACGTAAGCTGCAGGAAGTGGCATAAAATAAAATAAGCGCATAATAAAAATGCCCTTCTGCTGAAAGCGGAAGGGCATTTTGTCAAAATCCGTCAAAAAAACAATTGTCAGTTACAGAGTGGCGAAAGAATCGACAGCCGTGCTGAGAATATGAAATTGAGCGGAAATTGTAGTTATCATGTTAGAATAAGGAAGAGGCTTTGTTTCATTATACCTCTTGCATAGCGGATTTTGCCTTCTCTTTATCTTCTTTACTCATCGGGAAGCAGATGCTTGCAGCGATTGATACGATACAGCACACGGCAGCCGGTGCGCTCGTTAATGGTGCAATGGCAATTAAGAACGGTTGAATGAACGCTGGGAAGGTATCAACAGCCAGGCTCATGGAGGTAAGTCCAATACCAAATGCGAATGTAATACCGATAATGGTTACGTTTCTCTCGGAGAAACCTGCTTTTGCGATCATCTTAATACCATTTAACGTAATCATGGCAAATACAGAAATAATTGCGCCGCCCAAAACCGCATCTGGGATGGTTTGGAAAAGAGCCGCCAATTTCGGGATAAGTCCACACAAAGCCAGGAATACAGCTCCTACGGCAACGCACCATTTGTTCACGATTTTCGTCATGGAGATAATACCTGCGTTCTGTCCAAACGCGGTGTTTGGCAGCGCGTTAAATACAGCCGCTAACATGGATCCACCTGCATCTGCGAGGATGGCACCGGATGTTTCTTCGGGGGTAGGCTCTCTGTCAAATGCCGCAATGGTAATACCGCCGGTGTTACCGATGGTTTCCAGTCCGGAAATGACATAAAACAGGGCGAAGTTTAAGATGCCGGCTATGGAAAATTTAAGTCCGAAATAAAACGGCATAGGTACGGAGACGATTTTAGCGGATGAAATCGGCGCAAAATTCACCATACCCAAGCAATGGCCACTATATACCCGATAGCCAGTCCCAAAAGCAGGGCGGAATTCTTTACAATGCCTTTGCCATACCTTTGGAGCAATAACACAAGAACGAACACAAATAACGCCACGCATACATTTTTCATCGAACCCAACACGCCTGTATATTGAAACTTATCTGGATTCTCATTATAAGCCGCCAAAGTAGCTGCTGCGTTTGACCCGCCGTTAAAGTATCGTGCTCCCGCGCTTAATAAGTTTAATCCAATGGCAATAAGCGTTGTTCCCACCACGATCGGTGAAAACAGATTGGCAAGCTTCTTATAGAAGAAACCCATAAATACTTCAACGATGCCACCTACCAATGAACAGCCGAGAACCAACGCATATACATCACGCGGATCTGTCAGCCCCATGGAAGGCGCGACTTGAGTGGCAACAATGGAAGCCACGGCAACAAATGCAAACGATGTACCCATGACAATTGGCAGATTCGCTCCGATGCGGAAGCTCTTCCCGAGCTTGATCGGATACAGCTGAAACAGGGTGGTTACACCAGATACAATCATGGCGGATGATAACATGATGGTCTTATCCGCCGGCTCTAACCCACAGATGCTGGCAATGATAAGTATGGGGGCCAGGTTGCCCGTAAACATGGCCAGTATGTGCTGCAGACCTAGTGGGAATGCAGTTTTAAAACTTGGCCTGCCTTCCAGTTGGTAGATCAGTTCTTTGTCGTTTTGCTTATTCAAAGGAAATCCCTCTCTTTACTATTATTTTCAAAGCCATATATGGGATTGTTTAGAAATATCTTGGACAATTCCCAGACCCCCCCATTGGAAGACAGCACCAGCTTGTAATAAACCAATACTGTCTTCTATGATGGTCAAAGACTTTGAATGTTGGTGTTTTGCTTAACAATTAATATTATAATGTGTTTTTAACAAAAGCATAAATAGTTTTACTGATGAATATGAGTTCCGGTCTTCCCCAGGATTCCTTCTTTTGCTTTTTCGAGCAAGGTGATGAGCGCATTGCGCCCTTCCTTGGAATCTGCGAATTTCACAGCAGCCTGAACCTTTGGCAGCATGGAGCCAGGAGCGAAGTGTCCTTCTCCAATATACTTGCGGGCATCGTCTGTTGTGATATCGTCCAACCATTTCTCTTCCGGTTTACCGAAGTTTATTGCTACTTTTTCAACTGCTGTGAGGATGATTAAGAAGTCTGCATCCAGTTCCTCTGCCAGCAATTCACTTGCAAAATCTTTGTCAATAACTGCACTTGCACCTTTTAAATGATTTCCCTGAAGGGTAACGGGAATGCCGCCGCCGCCGCAGGCAATAACCAGTTGTCCGGCTTCCACAAGGGAGCGGATCGCGCCGATTTCAATGATTTCTGAAGGGCTTGGAGAAGCTACCACACGGCGGTATCCGCGTCCGGCATCTTCCTTTGTGATGTATCCGTACTTTTCTTCAGCCAGTTTCGCTTCTTCTGCAGTCATGAAGTGACCGATGGGCTTGCTGGGAGAGTTGAAAGCAGGATCATTTTCATCCACACGAACCTGTGTGATCATGGTGGTTACAGGAATGTTGCTTATGTTCCTGTTTACCAGCTCTTCTCTTAAAGCATTCTGTAAGTCATAGCCAATATAAGCCTGGCTCATGGCGACACAGACGGAAAGAGGAGTGTTTGGCTGTTTGGGATCTTCTCGTGTTAAAGCACTCATTGCGTTGTTAATCATGCCCACCTGTGGGCCGTTGCCGTGAACCACCACTACTTCACAGCCTTCTTCAATCAGGTCAACGATTGCTTTTGACGTGATCTTAACTGCAGCCATCTGCTCTGGTAAAGTATTACCCAAAGCATTGCCGCCTAACGCAATAACAATTCTTTTCTTCTTTTCCATTTTGCTGTCCTCTTAGTAAATAAGAATTATCTAAAAGACGCACCTGTATCCATGGGTAGGCTGCGGGTGCGCCTGATATTCTTAACTATGGGGCTGTTGCCCCGATGCGAAATTATTCAAAAATTCTCGGTTTTTTTGCCAGATTCCAGCTTCTTTAAGATTTCCTGTGGATTCTCAAATTTGCTTAAGAAGATCATAGCGGCGATTACATATGGCTTGAAGCTTGCTTCTTTGTATAACGGATCGCGGTAACGATCGAATACGGAAGCAACTACTTCACCGTCCTTGCAGCTTACATCGTTGATGTCAGCTGGTAAGCAGTGCATGTAAAGAGCCTTGCCGTCTTTTGTGGTCTTCATCAGCTCTTCAGTACAGCACCAGTCTTTGTGGCTTGCGTTCTGAGCAAGTAATTCTTTCTCAAGAGCCTTGATGCCGTCTGTGTCGCCTTCAGCGTAAAGGTTGGTTCTCTTTTCCATAGCTGCAAATGGAGCCCAGCTCTTTGGATATACAACGTCAGCATCCTTGAATGCATCAGCCATATCGTTGGATACACGGAAGGTACCGCCGGATTTCTCAGCGTTCTTCTTTGCAACTTCAACAACTTCAGGCATAACCTCATAGCCTTCCGGATGAGCTAAAACAACTTCCATACCCATACGAGTCATTAAGCCGATGATTCCCTGAGGAACGGATAATGGCTTTCCGTAGGAAGGAGAGTAAGCCCATGTCATAGCCAGCTTTTTGCCCTTTAAGTTCTCGATGCCGCCCATTTCATGGATGATGTGAAGCATATCAGCCATACTCTGAGTTGGATGGTCAATGTCGCACTGTAAGTTTACTAAGGTTGGTCTCTGCTCTAAGATGCCGTCTTTATTTCCCTGGGTAACAGCGTCCATAAATTCATGCATATAGGTATTTCCCTTGCCGATATACATATCATCGCGGATACCGATAACATCTGCCATGAAGGAAACCATGTTAGCTGTTTCACGAACGGTCTCGCCGTGAGCTACCTGGGATTTGCCCTCGTCTAAATCCTGAACTTCCAGACCAAGTAAGTTACATGCGGAAGCGAAGGAGAAACGGGTACGTGTGGAGTTGTCGCGGAATAAGGAAATTCCAAGACCGCTCTCAAAAACTTTTGTGGAAATGTTGTTTTCTCTCATGAAACGAAGAGCGTCAGCAACAGTCCAGACAGCTTCCAGCTCGTCGTCGGTCTTCTCCCATGTTAAGAAGAAATCATTCTCATACATTTCCTTAAAGTTTAAGGAGTTGAGTTTGTCGATGTAATCCTGTAAGGTTTTCATATAGTAGTTAGCCTCCTGATTCTTGTCTTGTTTTAGTGTTATCTATCCTTCATGCAGTCTGCCAGGCATTGATTGGGGAAGGAATGATCGGCAGTCTGCAAAAATGATTGTTAGGAGTGGCGGCAGGCCTTGAAGGGCCTGCTGCCAGAATTATGGCAATCCCTTCCAGGGACACCTTGATGCCCTGGAAAGGAGGCAATAATATGGTAATAAAATGGCTGCCTGAATTACTTGCAGTAAGCGGTTGGAAGTGCTGCATATACAGCTGCACAGGTAACCAGATCCTGCTTCCAGGTCTTCTCGTTAGGAGCATGAGCCTGAGCTTCTGCACCAGGTCCAAAGCCGATGCATGGGATTCCGTTGCGGCCCATGATGGAAACGCCGTTTGTGGAGAAGGTCCACTTGTCGGTAAGAGGACGTGCAGTTCTCATATCAAGAGTTTCTTTTGCACCGATTCTTGCATCACCGAAAAGGTTCTTGTAAGCTTCTTCCAGTGCCTTGGTAACATCGTGATCCTCCGGAATAACCCAGGTCGGGAAGTAGCACTCGATCGGATAAGTAAGTCCAGTATAGGAAGGACGGGAATATTCGTACATGGAAACAGTAACATCGCTGCCGTATTTCTTCACGTTTGGCAGATTGCGGATTTCATCCAGACAGCTTTCCCATGTCTCGCCTGCGGTCATACGACGGTCTAAGGATACGGAACAGGAGTCAGCAACTGCACAGCGGCTTGGGGAGGTGAAGAAGATCTCGGAAGCAGTAACAGTACCGCGTCCTAAGAAGTTAGCCTCTTTCCACTCTTTGTTGTATTTCTCATCAAGCATTTTTACAAGGCCTTTGATTTCCTTGTCATCAGCAGCGTCGTTCTCGTTAAGAGCACGAACGTCCTGAAGAATATCAGCCATCTTGTAGATTGCGTTGTCACCGCGCTCTGGTGCGGAACCATGGCAGGAGATACCCTTTACGTCAATACGGATTTCCATACGGCCTCTCTGTCCGCGGTAGATACCGCCGTCAGTTGGCTCTGTGGAAACAACGAATTCAGGACGAACCTTGCCTTCGTTGATGATATACTGCCAGCAAAGACCATCACAGTCTTCTTCCTGAACAGTACCTGTAACCAGAACAGTGTATTTGTCATTTAAAAGACCTAAGTCCTTCATGATTCTTGCGCCGTAAACAGCGGATACGATACCGCCGCACTGATCGGATACGCCGCGGCCGCCGATTTCTGTATCATTCTCGTAGCCTTCGTATGGATCAAATGTCCAGTTGCTCTTGTTGCCGATACCAACAGTATCAATATGAGCGTCAAAACCGATTAAAGTTTTGCCGGTTCCCATATAGCCTAATACGTTGCCCATGCCGTCGATTTCTACTTTGTCGAAATCCAGCTTCCGCATTTCTTCTGCGATGCGGTCGATGTGAGCCTTTTCATCACAGCTCTCGCCTGGGAATTTAACGATTTCCCTTAAGAACTTTGTCATGTCGGCTTCATAATTTTGTGCTGCTTCTTTGATTTTTTTGTAATCCATGTTTTTGTCCTCCATATTTTTTTATAAGTTATTAACGTTCTTTTCCTTCCCAGACAATTGCTTTGTAACGATCTGGGTCGGTGTCACCCTCAGTAGAGAAGAGGAGAACTTTTGAATCCTTATTAAGTCCTAAATGCTCTTTTAACTCCTTGTATTCATCAAGAAGCATGATGCAGGCCAGAACTCCAAATGGAGCAGCGCCTGATTCGCCGGAAGTTACCGGTGTATCGCCTTTGATAGGAGCGGCAAGCATTCTCATGCCCTGGGCAGCTGCCCAGTCAGGAGCGGAAACAAAGGTATCTACGTGATTCTTTAAGATATCCCAGGAAATAGTGTTTGGCTCTCCGCAGGCAAGGCCGGCCATAATGGTCTGCATATCACCGTCTACGATACGGATATCTCCGTCGCCGGCTTTTGCACCCTTATAGAGGCAGTCTGCAACATCAGCTTCCACAACAACTACCTTAGGCGGATTCTCTGGATAGCGGTTTGCGAAATATCCCTGAACAGCTCCTGCAAGAGAACCTACACCAGCCTGAACAAATACATGGGTCGGTCTGTCGCAGCCATATTCCTCAAGCTGCTCATTCGCTTCCAGTGCCATGGTTCCGTAGCCCTGCATGATCCAGGCAGGAATCTCTTCGTAACCATCCCAGGCAGTATCCTGTACCACAACGCCGTTCTTTGTTTTGGAAGCGGCATCTGCAGCCATACGGACGCATTCGTCATAGTTGACTTCTTCTATAGTAACGGTAGCGCCTTCTGCTTTAATATTGTTGAAACGGGTGATAGTGGAGCCCTTTGGCATATAGACAACGGACTTCTGGCCTAATTTATTTGCTGCCCATGCAACACCACGTCCATGATTTCCATCGGTAGCGGTGAAGAAGGTTGCCTGGCCAAACTCTTTTCTTAAAGCGTCAGATGTAAGTACGCTGTAAGGAAGATCAGAAACATCTTTTCCAGTCTGCTTTGCGATGTACTTTGCGATGGCAAAGGATCCGCCCAGTACCTTGAATGCATTTAAGCCGAACCGGTAAGATTCGTCTTTTAAGTAGACCTGGCCAAGGCCTAAATAATCTGCCATGTGATCCAGCTTTGCAAGAGGAGTCTTGCTGTACTGAGGAAAGCTTTCGTGGAATACTCTTGCTTTCTTGATTTCATCAATTGCCATAACCGGTAAATTTTTATCATCGGTCTTTGGCATGGTGTTTACAACCCATTGAATCGGTTTCATGATTTTTATTCTCCTTTTTCTTCATTAATTATGTTACTTTTCTTTATTTGTATCCATATAACTGTATAAAGTGAATTTGGATATGCCAAAATAATTGGAAACCTTGTCGCCTGACTTAGTTATAAGGAAAGCGCCGGCATCATTTAAATACTGAATTGCCGCAACTTTGTCATCCTTGCTCATAAGAGCGACCGGTTTGCCAACGAGGGCCACAGACTGTTCGATCAGTGCGTCAAGAAGATCATTCACATTATGGGTGATTCTTTTTGGCTGCTTCTCATCGTCTTCTGTTTCCGAGGTGGAGAGAAGAGATTTTAAGGAACTGTCTATGGTAAGCAGGCCCGTGATATCATAATTAAGAGCCAGAATGTAATCAATGGTGTTATCTTTTCCTCTTATATACATGGTGCTGGATTTTAAGATCCTGCCGTCATCGGTTCTTGTTAAATAGGATAAGCGGTCTTTTAAAAGGTCCGGATTCTTTTTTTTAACGTTTCCAGAACGATTTCAGAGGGACCGTCCCCCAGCTGTCTGTTGCTTACCTGGCCGTTTTCAATATAGACAATGGAGCTGTCTATATCTTCCTTCCTTAAGTCGTGGATAACTACCTCACAGTTGTTACCAAAATGAGTAGCGATTCCACGTGCGATCTGCGTCAGCAGTTCAAGCTTTGAATCCATCGTTTGCCCTCCCCTCATTGGAACATCTTATACACTCATCATAGCATAAAAATTTAAAATTTCAAGTAGTTTTCTAAAAAAATTTTTAGGTTCTCTAATTTTTTTTGTATTTTTTTACTTGCATTTCTTTATATGAAATGATACACTGTACCTAGTGAGGAATTTATGGTGTAATCTGTATAGAAAATGACGGATTATAGTATCCCGTATCAGCAGATTGCGGAAATGAAGTACATACATAGGGGAGATTCCTATGTTAGGTTTGTACAGTTGGAAATTTTAAGGTTTCACTTAAATTATGTTAAAAAATGGAAAAAAAGGAGATGGAGACATGCTGGTTATCGGTAATGGAAGAATGATTACAAGAGACCCCCAAAATCCGTTTTTTTGAGAACGGTGCAGTTGCAATGGAGGGAAGCGTGATCCGTAAGGTAGGAACTACGGAAGACATTAAGAAAGAATACCCGGATGCGGAGTATATTGATGCAAAGGGTGGAGTTATCATGCCGGCCTTTATTAATGCCCACGAACATATTTACAGCTCTTTTGCCAGAGGCTTAAGCATCAAAGGATATGATCCTCACGGATTCCTGGAGATTTTAGACGGAATGTGGTGGACCATTGACCGTAACCTCACATTGGAAGAAACACGGTTAAGCGCTATGGCTACTTACATCGATTCTATTAAGAACGGTGTGACAACGACTTTTGACCATCATGCAAGCTTCGGACATATTACAGATTCCCTGTTTAAGATCGAAGAGGCTGCAAAAGAGACTGGTGTCCGTTCCTGTCTGTGCTATGAGGTTTCTGACCGTGACGGCAAAGAAAAGGCAAAAGAAGCGGTTCTGGAGAATGAAGCATTCATTAAGCATGCTTTGGCAGATGACAGCGACATGATTGCGGGAATGATGGGAATGCATGCCCAGTTTACTATTTCTGATGAGACCATGGAGCTGGCAGCTTCCCACAAGCCTGAAGGTGTGGGCTACCACATCCATGTGGCAGAGGGAATCGAAGACCTTCATGACTGCCTTAAGAAACACGGCAAACGGATCGTAGACCGTCTGATGGACTGCAAAATCCTGGGAGAAAAGACCCTTCTTGGACACTGCATCTATATCAATCCTCATGAGATGCAGCTGATTAAGGATACAGATACCATGGTAGTTCACAATCCGGAATCCAACATGGGCAATGCATGCGGCTGCCCGCCAACCATGGAACTGGTTCACAGAGGAATCTTAACAGGTCTTGGAACGGATGGTTATACCCACGACATGACAGAATCCTATAAAGTAGCCAATGTTCTGCACAAGCATCATTTATGCGATCCTAATGCGGCATGGGGCGAAGTTCCCAAGATGCTGTTTGAAGGAAATGCAAAGATTGCAGGCCGTTACTTTAAGAAGCCTTTGGGCGTATTAAAAGAGGGTGCAGCAGCTGACGTAATCGTTACCGATTACATTCCGTTAACTCCAATGAATGGGGATAACTGCAACAGCCATATCCTTTTCGGAATGACAGGACGCAGCGTGGTAACCACAGTAGGCAACGGAAAAGTGCTGATGAAGGACCGTATCCTTACGGCCATTGATGAAGAAAAGGTGATGGCAGACTGCAGACAGGCAGCAACTGAACTGGCAAACCGGATCAATTCCAGGTAATAACAGTTTCATAAAATAAGGTAAAATAGTAAAGTATACAAATATAGAATATTCACTGAGGGTTGTCTGCAGAGAAAGAAAGCGGACAACCCCGTTACAGGAGGTAAAAAAATGGGAGATAGAATGACCCCAATGCCATTTGGGCAGTTAGTGGACTGGATTATTAATGAATATGGAAAAAATGAGACTGTTTTCGGAGTCTACAGACCCTACAAGGCAGACAAGAAAAATAACCGGAAAATATTCGGACGCACTTTGGAGACTCCTATGGGACCGGCAGCCGGCCCTCATACCCAGCTCACCCAGAACATTGTGGCTTCCTATTATGCCGGAAGCCGTTTCTTCGAGTTAAAGACTGTTCAGATCTTAGACGGAGAGGATCTGCCTGTAAGCAAACCATGTATCAAGGCAGATGATGAATGCTATAACTGTGAGTGGTCTACGGAGCTTTATGTTCCCCAGGCTCAGGACGAGTATATCAAGGCATGGATCCTGCTTCACGTCATTGCCAAGGAATACGGCCTTGGTGCAATGGATGGCTTCCAGTTCAACATGAGCGTAGGCTATGACCTGGAAGGAATTAAATCCCCGAAGGTGAACTCCTTTATCGATTCCATGAAGGAAGCAAAAGATACGGATATGTTCAAGAACAGCATCAAATATCTTTTGGATCATTTAGATCTGTTCAAGAATGTGACGAAAGAGGATATTGAGAACATTCCTTCCGCAATCTGTAATTCCGTAACCCTTTCCACTCTTCACGGATGTCCTCCGCAGGAGATTCAGAGAATCGCTACCTACCTGATCGAGGAAAAGGGACTGAATACCTTCATTAAGTGCAACCCGACTCTTCTTGGATATGAATTTGCCAGAAAGACCATGGATGATATGGGATATGATTATATCGCATTCGGCGATTTCCACTTCCTTGATGATTTACAGTACGAGGATGCGGTTCCCATGTTAAAGACCCTTATGGCTTTGGCAGAGAAAAAGAACCTGGAGTTCGGTGTAAAGATTACCAATACCTTCCCGGTTGATGTAAAAAAATAAAGAACTTCCAAGCGAAGAGATGTATATGTCCGGTAAGTCCTTATATCCGCTTTCCATTACCCTGGCAGCTAAGCTGGCAAAGGAATTTGACGGAAAATTAAGAATTTCCTTCTCAGGCGGAGCAGATTACCACAACATCAAGCAATCGTTGATGCAGGAATCTGGCCTGTTACGGTTGCAACGACTCTCTTAAAGCCAGGCGGCTATCAGAGACTTTACCAGATCGCAGAGAAGCTGGAAGCTGGCAATGTTGAGTTTACAGGCGTTGATCCGGAAAAGACTGCGAAACTGGCAGCAGATGCAGTTCATGATCCTCATCACAGAAAGGCAGTAAAACCTCTTCCTATCAGAAAAATGCCAAAGAGCGTTCCTCTTATTGACTGCTATGTGGCTCCATGTAAGGAAGGATGTCCGATTCATCAGGATATCACCACCTATTTACAGCTTTCCGGTGCAGGAAAATACGAGGAAGCCATGAAGGTGATTGCAGAGAAGAATCCTCTTCCATTCATAACCGGAACCATCTGCGCCCATAACTGCATGAGCAAGTGTAACCGGAACTATTATGAAGATCCGGTAAATATCCGCGGAGTCAAGCTGGTTTGTGCGGAAGGCGGCTATGATGCGTTCATGAAGAAGATTAAAGCCGGCGAACTGAAGGGCAAAAAGACAGCAGTAGTCGGCGGAGGCCCTGCTGGCCTTGCAGCAGCCTATTTCCTGACAAAGAACGGAATGCCTGCAACCATTATTGAGAAGAGCGGCAGCCTGGGAGGCGTGGTAAAGCATGTGATTCCTGGCTTCCGTATTCCGAATGAGGCGATTGACAAGGATGCTGCCCTGTCTCTGGCATTTGGAGCTGAGGTGAGATTAAATACTGAAGTGACAGATCTGGAAGCCTTAAAGAAGGAAGGCTTTGAATATATTATCCTTGCCACAGGAGCGTCAAAACCAGGCGTGTTAAAGCTTGAGGCAGGAGAAACCATAAATGCACTGGATTTCCTTGCTCAGTTCAAGGCGGCCGACGGAAAATTAAACATCGGTAAAAATGTAGTAGTTATCGGCGGCGGCAACACTGCCATGGATACAGCAAGAGCAGTGAAGAGAACAGAAGGCGTGGAACATTCCTATCTGGTTTACCGGAGAACCAAACGCTATATGCCGGCAGATGAGGAAGAATTAGAGATGGCACTGGAAGACGGCGTGGAATTCAAGGAACTGCTGTCTCCTGTAGAGCTTAAGAATGGAAAACTCCTTTGCAAGGTGATGAAGCTTTCCGATACTGATGCTACCGGCAGAAGGGGCATTGTGGAAACAGAAGAAACCGTTGAAATTCCTGCAGATACAGTGATCGCAGCAGTGGGCGAGCAGGTTCCGACAGAATTCTACGAAGCAAACGGCATTAACGTAAGCAACCGCGGTAAAGCCCTTGTAAACGAGGAGACCTTAGAGACCAGCGCATCAGGTGTTTATGTGGTAGGTGACGGACTTTATGGACCGGCTACTGTGGTAGAGGCTATGAGAGATGCACGCATTGCGGCTGAAGCAATTTTAGGCAGAAAAGCTGCTGTGGATTTTGATGACACAGTGGATAACTTAGATAAGATTTATGACAAGCGCGGTATTCTTGAAGGAACCAGGGAATATAAGGTAGAAGACGCCAGATGTCTTGGCTGTTCCAATGTCTGTGAAAACTGTGCTGAGGTCTGTCCAAACCGTGCAAACCTGGCACTGAATATTCCTGGTTTATCCATGCACCAGATCGTTCATGTGGACTACATGTGCAACGAGTGCGGAAACTGCAAGAGCTTCTGTCCATATGACAGCGCTCCTTACCTGGATAAGTTTACCTTGTTTGCCAATGAGGCTGACATGAAAAACAGCAAAAACGAGGGCTTTGTTGTATTAGATAAAGAAACAGCAGCCTGCAAGGTACGTTACCTTGGAAAGATTCTCACCTGGAAAGCCGGTGAAAAGGACAGCGTGATTCCGGAAGGACTTAGAAAAGTTATGGAAACTGTCTGCAGTGACTACGACTATATCTTAGGATAAGAAAAGTCCGGAAACAAGCAAAAAGAATAAGTAATTGTAATGGTAATGAATCGGCGCAGTCGGAGAACAGTTTTCTCCCTGCGCCTTTCAAGCTTTGAAAATGACAGCAGCCAATGGACGAAAATGAAAAGCAGGCAGGAAGACCCGCCGATACAGCTGAAAGAAAGGAAGTAGATATTTTATGAAGACGCTATTAAAGGGTGGAACCGTAGTATCAGGAAGCGGCTGATCCAGGCAGATGTACTCATGGATGAGGGAAAGATTCAGGCAGTGGAACCAGGAATCCAGGAAAAAAAAGCGGAGGTTATTGATGTAACGGGAAAGCTTTTATTCCCTGGCTTTATCGATGCGCATACGCATTTTGATCTTCATGTGGCAGGTACTGTGACGGCAGATAATTTTGAAACAGGAACAAAGGCCGCATTGTCAGGCGGTACGACCATGATCATTGATTTTGCCACCCAGTATCAGGGAGAGACTCTTAAAAAGGCTCTGGAAAACTGGCATAAAAATCAGATGGAAACGCATCCTGTGATTATGGTTTTCATCTTGCAATCTCCGATTGGAATCCTTCTATCAGCAAGGAACTGGAAGAAATCGTTGAGGGCGGAGTAACCTCCTTCAAGCTCTATATGACCTATGATGAGATGTACTTAAATGACAAGAAAATCTATCAGGTACTGAAGCGTCTGAAAGAGGTGGGAGGAATTGCCGGCATCCATTGTGAAAATATGGGACTCATAGAGGCACTGGTAGAGGAAGAGAAAGCAAAAGGCAATTTATCCATCAGCGCTCATAAAAAAACCAGACCGGCAGCAGTGGAGGCGGAAGCCATTGGCAGGCTGTTAAAAATCGCAGACCTGGCGGATGCTCCGGTGATCATCGTCCATTTAAGCTCAGGAGAGGGCTATCAGGAGGTGAAATACGCCAGGGAACGGGGCCAGGAGATTTATCTGGAGACTTGTCCCCAGTACCTGCTTCTTAATGAAAGCGTTTATGAACTTCCTGGTTTTGAGGGCAGTAAGTATGTGATCTCTCCCACCATTAAGAAGGAAAAGGACAGCATCAGATTGTGGAATGCCCTCCTTAAGAACCATATTCAGACCATAGCAACAGACCACTGCAGCTTTACCACCAGCCAGAAGGCAGCGGGAAAAGAGGATTTTACAAAGATTCCAAACGGAATGCCTGGAGTGGAATCCCGTCCGGTCCTTATATACAGCTTTGGTGTGCTGGAGCATAACTTAAAGCTGGAACAGATGTGCCGCCTGCTGTCAGAAAATCCCGCAAAGCTTTATGGTGTTTATCCACAGAAAGGGGCGATTGCTCCTGGAAGCGATGGGGATATCGTGGTATGGAATCCAGATGTCCAGTGGACCATGTCCGTAGAAAACCAGGTGGCAAATGTGGATTATTGTCCTTTTGAAGGAACTTCTGTCAAGGGAAAAGCAGAGCTTGTATTCTTAAAGGGCCGTCTGGCTGCAAAAGACGGTCAGGTGGTATTGGAGAAAACCGGTTCTTATGTTCCGAGAAAGAAACGTATGGAGCTGTATAAATGGGACTAAAAAGTGTCTATACCTTAAACGGCCGTCAGGGAAAAACGGCCGTGACAAGGAGGAGCTGCCTGTGGGAAGCCCTTGGTTTTCCCCTTAAGGACCATATGGTCATCTGCTTTACCGGAGGAGGCGGTAAGACAAGCGCCATGTTTGCCCTGGCCGATGAACTTGCGGACATGGGGAAACGGGTAATTGTCTCCACCAGCACCCACATATTCTATCCTGAGAACCGTAAGGTAGTGCTGGCAGACCAGGCCGGAACAGTAAAAGATTTCTTGAAAGATGATCAAGAATGGCATTCTGGCCATACCGGCCAGGTTCTGGTAACAGGGCAGCCTGCGGGTGAGGGAAAATTAAAGGGCATGGCTCTTTTGGAAATGGAGCAGCTTTCAGGCCTTTCTGATGTGCTTCTTGTGGAGGCGGACGGAGCAAAGCGTCTGCCTCTGAAGATCCCAAGGGAAGGGGAGCCTGTTCTTTTAAAAGGCACCCATGGGGTGGTCGGCTGCGCCGGCCTGGATGCCATCGGCAGCCCATGGGAAGAAAAGTGCTTCCGGTGGGAGCTTGTAAAAGCCGCATTTGGCTGGCAGACGGAAAAAAAGTTTTATTACACCGGCCCAGGCAGCCCGGATTCTTGTAAGCAGCAATGGAACCAGGAAGGGAGCGGAATTCATGGAATACCGGATTTTGTTAAATAAGGCTGACAATGAAAGCAGGCTGTTCCAGGGGATCCAGGTCATGGAATGCCTGGGAGAAGAATGGGCCGGACGCTGTGTGATGACCAGTTTTTTTACACCATAGAAAAGGATCAGAATGAAAGAAATAAACAAAGAAGAAAGAACGCTTAAGTATCATTTAAAGCTCCGTGTTTATTATGAAGAGCGTAATTTTGGGCCGGGGGTGGCAGACTTAATGAGGCTTGTAAGGGAGAGGGGATCCCTTTCTGCCGCCTGCCAGGAACTGCACATGGCGTATTCAAAAGCATGGAAGATCATAAACAAGGCAGAAGAGGACCTGGGATTTTCCCTGATGGAAGGAAGAAGGGGAGGGGAAAACGGAGGAACTACTATATTAACTGAAGAGGGCGAGAAGTTCTTAGACCAATACCTGTCCTTTGTGGAGGAGGCAGAATCAGCGGTGGAAGAATTATTTTACAAATATTTTCCCGGATGATATAATGAGTGGATATGGTAATTTTCTGTAAATAGGGATATTCTTACTTGAGAATAACTTGTTAAGCCTAAGAACGAAAGGAGAGGGGAACGTGAAGGAAATCAAGACAGTAGATGCGGTAGGACAGGTTCTCTGCCATGATATGACTCAGATCATACCGGGAGTCATAAAGGATGCAAGATTCAGGAAAGGACATGTAGTGACAGAGGAGGACATTCCGGTGCTGCTGTCCATGGGAAAAGAACATATTTATGTTTGGGAAAAGGATGATTCCCTTTACCATGAAAATGAAGCTGCTGAAATCCTGTGCAGTCTTTGCTTTGGTGACAATATGGAGCGAAGCGAGGTAAAGGAAGGGAAAATTGAATTGAAATCAACTGTTCGGGGCCTGTTAAAAATAGATACCGGACTTTTAGATAAAATAAACAGCCTGGGGAATATGATGATCGCTTCCAGACATCCTAACACCCCGGTGGAGCCTGGGGACAAGCTGTGCGGCACAAGGATCATACCCCTTGTCATTGAAAAGGAAAAGATGGAAGAGGCTAAGGCAGTCTGTGGAGGAAAGAAGATTTTTGCCGTGCTGCCCTACCTGGATAAAAAGGTGGGAATCGTAACCACGGGAAGCGAAGTATTCCATGGCAGGATAAAGGATTCCTTCGGACCTGTCTTAAAGGCAAAGGTGGAAGAGCTGGGCGGCAGGATCCTTGGCCAGACAGTCACCGATGATAACCCGGAGCATACCACAGAGGCCGTTCTTGACCTCATCGGCCAGGGGGCTGACATGATCCTTGTCAGCGGAGGCATGAGCGTTGACCCGGATGATAAGACTCCTCTGGCAATCCGTAATACAGGGGCTAAAGTGATTTCCTACGGTGCTCCGGTGCTTCCGGGAGCCATGTTCTTACTGTCCTATTACAGCCAGGATGGGAAAAACATTCCCATAGCAGGACTTCCCGGATGCGTCATGTATTCCAAGCGGACGGTGTTTGATCTGGTGCTTCCAAGGCTTATGGCGGATGACCCGGTGACAAAGGAAGATCTTGATAAGCTGGGCAAAGGAGGGCTTTGCCTTTCCTGCGACGTATGCTATTATCCGAACTGCGGCTTCGGAAAGGGCTGGTAGACGCTACAGGAGGAGAGGTTAAAAGAAGAATATGAATGGACTGACACATTTTGATGAACAGGGAAATGCCCGAATGGTAGATGTTGGGGAAAAGGCGGAGACAGACCGGATCGCCGTTGCCCATGGATTTATTACGGTCAATCAGGAGGTTTTTGAAGCCATTTCCCTTGGAACCGCAAAAAAAGGGCGATGTTCTGGGAGTGGCCAGGGTAGCAGGTATCATGGGGGCCAAAAGGACCTCTGAACTGATCCCGCTGTGCCATGGACTGATGCTTACAAAATGCGCGGTGGATTTTGTACTTCATGAGGAGCAGCTTTCTGTAGAGGCGGTCTGTACGGTTAAAACCCAGGGCAAGACAGGAGTGGAGATGGAAGCCCTGACAGGGGTGAATATCGCTCTCCTTACCATATATGACATGTGCAAGGCCATGGACCGGGGGATGACCATCAGTAATATCTGCCTTTTGAAAAAGGATGGCGGTAAAAGCGGACTTTATGAAAAGGACTCAGGCAGCAGGGGGAGCAAATGATGAAAGATAGCTGCAATAGAACCATTGATTATATCCGGATATCTGTTACGGACCGGTGCAACTTAAGGTGTCTCTACTGCATGCCGGAGGAAGGGATTTCCCCTCTGTGTCATGAGGACATCCTCACCTATCAGGAAATTGAGCGGATCTGTAAGGCCGGCACCCGCCTTGGAATCCGTAAAGTAAAGGTAACCGGCGGGGAGCCTTTGGTGAGAAAGGACATAGAGGTCCTGATCAAGGAGCTGGCAAAGATCCCGGGAATTGAGGATGTGACCATGACCACCAATGGCTGCCTGTTAAAGGAAAAATCAGCCGAACTAAAGGCTGCGGGCTTATCAAGCGTCAATGTGAGCCTGGATACCCTGGATCCCGGGCGGTTTGCCAGGATCACAAGAAGAGACTGCTTTGAATCCGTCTTGGAAGGAATCGACAGCGCATTGGCAGCAGGCTCAAGGTAAAAATAAACTGTGCGGTCATGGAGGAATTAACAAAGGAAGAGGTGCTGGCCTTTGCCCGGTTTTCCATGGAACGCAGGATCCCTGTCCGCTTTATCGAAATGATGCCCATTGGACAGGGGAAAAATTACAAAGCACTGGAAAATGATGATCTGGCGGGGATCCTGTCAGAGGCCTTTGGAGAGCTTAAAGAAAGCCGCGAGGTGAAAGGCAACGGCCCTGCCGTTTATTATACATGGGGAGACGGAACAGGCTTTATCGGCTTTATCAGTGCCGTAAGCCACAAATTCTGCCGTACCTGCAACAGGGTAAGGCTGACTTCTGACGGATATCTAAAGCTTTGCCTGGACAGCTGCGGGAGTGGATTTAAAAGGGCCTTTGCGTGAAGGGATTTCCGATGACAGCCTTTTCGGTCTGATGAAGCAGAGCATCCGGAACAAACCGGAGAGCCATCATTTTGAAGAAGATTTGGGAGAAACGGGCCCCAACATGAACCAGATAGGAGGATAAGCGATGGGAAAGGTAATGGCTGTCTGTATCAGCGAAAAAAAGGGAACTCAGAAAACCAAAGTGGATGAAGGCCATTTGATAGAAGAATACGGGATAGAAGGGGATGCCCATGCAGGTAAATGGCACCGGCAGGTAAGCCTTTTATCCTTTGATACCATAGAGGATTTTAAGGCCAGAGGTGCAAAGATCGGAAACGGAGCCTTTGGGGAGAACATCATTGTCCAGGGAATTGATTTGATTCATCTTCCCATCGGCACCAGGTTAAAGAGCGGAGATATTCTTTTGGAGGTGACCCAGATCGGAAAGGAATGTCACAGCCACTGTGAGATATACAAGAAAATGGGAGAATGCATCATGCCCACAAACGGAATCTTTACAAGAGTTCTCCACGGAGGGATCATGAAGGAAGGAGATGAGATCACGGTATGTACCGAGCAGGAATCGTAACCTTAAGTGATAAGGGAGCCGCCGGAGAACGGGAAGATGTAAGCGGCGCAGTCATAAGAGAGATATTGGAAGAGGCAGGCTATGAAGTGGTCAGCTACAGGCTCTTAGCCGATGAAGGAGAAGACCTTAAGGAAGAGCTCATGCGCTTAAGTGATGAAGTGGAATGTGATCTGGTTCTGACCACCGGCGGCACCGGTTTTTCTCCCAGGGATGTGACCCCGGAGGCCACTTTAACCGTTGCGGACCGCAATGCACCGGGAATTGCCGAAGCCATACGGGCTTACAGCATGACTGTGACCAAACGGGCCATGTTAAGCAGGGGAGCCAGTGTCATCAGGGGATCGACCCTTATCATCAATCTTCCGGGAAGTCCCAAGGCGGTGAGAGAGAGCCTGGAATACATTTTGGATACTCTTTCCCACGGTCTGGAAATCCTTTCAGGCAGAGGTGGAGAATGTGCCAGAACATCAGATACCCTGCAGAAATAAAACAGAAGATCAGGAGACTATAATGAAGGTATTGATAAAAGGAGCCGGTGACCTGGCAACAGGCATCGGATGCCGGCTGCACCGCTGCGGCTTTGAACTGGTCATGACGGATATCGCCGTTCCAACCACGGTACGGCGGACCGTGGCCTTTTCAAGGGCAGTCTATGAGGAAGAGGTAAAGGTGGAGGATATCACCGGTGTTTTATGTCACAGTCTGGAGGAAATCCATGAAGCCATAGCAAGAGATCAGGTTGCGGTGGTGGTAGACGAGGAATGTAAAATCCGGGAAACCTGGAAGCCGGATGTGGTGGTGGATGCCATTATTGCAAAAAAAGAACCTGGGAACCAGGATAACTGACGCAGATGTGGTAGTAGGCGTTGGCCCTGGCTTTACTGCAGGACTTGACTGCCATGTGGTGGTGGAGACAAAAAGAGGCCATAACCTGGGCCGCTGTATCTGGGAAGGAAGTGCTTTTCCAAACACAGGAGTTCCAGGCATGATCGGCGGTTATGATAAGGAACGGATCATCCGTGCAACAGATGATGGAATGTTTAAAGGCCAGGTCATGATCGGCGATCTGGTAGAAAAAGGCGATCTGGTAGGCTATTCAGGCAATGCTCCCATATATGCCCAGGTGGGAGGCGTTGTAAGAGGCCTGCTTCAGGACGGTGTGGCAGTGACAAAGGGAATGAAGTCAGGAGATGTTGACCCCAGAGGAAACATTGAAAACTGCTACACGATCTCAGACAAGGCGGCCTCCATAGGCGGAGGCGTCCTGGAGGCGATTTTGAGCATGAAAAAGAAAAAAAGGGCGGCGGTAAAAACGGAAAAGCAATGAAAAGGGGAGGTTTGATGGCATGAAACTGGCACTTATCCTTCTGGCAGCGGGGGACAGCCGCAGATTTAACGGCAATAAGCTGCTTCATGAATTCAAAGGAAAACCCATGTACCAATATATTTTAGGGGAAGTAGAAGTGCTTCCGGACGGCATCTTTGATAAGAAGATGGTTGTTACCCAGTACCAGGAGATTATGGACACCATGGAACATTATGGTTATGAGGTAGTGGTAAACAGGGAAAGCAGTCTTGGTATCTCCCATTCCATCCATCTTGCGCTGAAAGAGCTTGAAAATGAAGAAACAGATTATTGTTTTGCGGTCTGTGACCAGCCATATTTAAAAGCGGCTACCATAAGAGATCTGGTGGAAGGCTGGAGGGACAGCGGAAAAGGGATCGGCTGTCTGTGCAACATGGGCGCTTTGGGAAATCCCGCCATCTTCTCCAGGAATTACCTTAAGGAGCTTCTGGAATTAAAAGGAGATGTGGGCGGAAAACGGGTCATACGGAGGCATATTGAAGATCTATACCTTCACGAGGTAGTGGATGGCCTGGAATTGGTGGATATTGATGTGCGTAATAATTCTGAATCCTGATCTTCAGTTGAAGAGCACTTTCAACAATCGGATGGACGGGGCAAAAAAACGCCCCTTTTATCAGATTCTGCTTTGCAGCTTCTGATAAGTTATAGAATAAGAACATATATAATAAACAGATATTAAAAATATGGAGGTATTAATATGTTAAGACCTGTTGATCCGAAACAAGTGGCCATGGATCCGGTCACAATGATAGGAAAGGAATGGATGCTGATTTCCGCCGGAAGCGAGGAAAAGTATAATATGATGACAGCCAGCTGGGGAAGCCTGGGAATCATGTGGAATAAGAGTGTTTCCACCATTGTGCTCCGTCCCCAGAGATATACCTTGGAATTTATTGATAAAAGCGAGTATTACGCTCTTAACTTTTTCGGTGATAATTGCAGATCCGCTTTAAACTACTGTGGCGCCCATTCCGGACGTGACGTGGATAAGGAGAAAGAGTCCGGGCTTACGCCTGTTTTTGATGCAGAAGCACCTTATTTTTCCGAGGCAAGGCTGGTGCTCATCTGCCGTAAGCTTTATAAACAGAGGATTGATCCCAATGGCTTTTTTGATCAAACCCTTGACAAACAAAATTATCCGGCAAAGGACTATCATGATTATATTATAGGAGAAATCGTCAAAGTATTAAAGGCAGACTAATGGAAAGCCGCTTAAAAAAATACTGTTAAAAACCATAAGAAGGAGGGTACACGCCTGCCCTTCTTTTTTTGTGGTATTACGGATCATTATTGGAAGGAAAAATTGGTAAAATGTTTCTTATGGAATCAAAATAGTGTATAATACCGTTTAAAGGGGGAGTAGCATGATTAAATGGTTGAAGGCGAAAAAGAATGATATGAAGCAAAAGAGAGATCCTTTAAAACAGGAAGGAATTAAAATCTGCATTATGTATTTTCTTTTTGGTTTTGTCTGGGTTTATTTCTCTGACAGAATCGTGAACCGGATCGTTTATAATCCTTCTGCAAGGATGGTGATCCATACCTATAAGGGAATTATGTATGTTTTGTTTACTGCTTTGGTCCTTTATTATTTAATTTCCAATCTTTTACGAAAGGTGGAGCTGGCAGAGAAGAGATTGGGCAAAAGCTATGACGATCTGCCGCCGCCAATGAAGAGCTTAAGGAATACGTGGAGCAGCTCACTGCATCAGAAAAAGAGCTGAGGATACAGTATGAAAAAATCATGGAGTATGATCAAAGGTTAAGAATAAGTGAAGAGAAATATAAGGCCATTATCAGCCAGATGCAATTAGGCATGGCATTGTATGAGGGGGCCTCCGGCGATGATATTTTTAAGTATAGGCTGATGGATTCCAATTACAGCCATGAAACCTTGACCGGATTAAAAAAAGGGGATATTTTAGGAAAAAGATTTTTTTGAAATACATAAAAACATGGAACCGAAAAACCTGGACAGGCTGATCCGTACCATAAACACAGGAGAATCGACCAGCTACCAGCGGTTTCAGGAAAATACTAATTACTACTATGAGGTCCTGGCGTCCCGCCCAAAGGAAAACCAGCTGGTCATTATTTTAAATGACATTACCAAAAGCAAACAGGCGGAGGAGCGGCTGCATTATTTAAGCTATCATGACCAGTTGACGGGATTGTACAACAGAAGGTTTTTTTGAAGAACAGTTAAAACGGCTGAATTCCCAAAGCTATTATCCGTTAATGATTACCATGGCCGATATCAATGGATTAAAGCTCATGAATGATTCCTTTGGACATAAGGTGGGAGATAAATACATTCAAAAGGTGGCTGATGTATTAAGAGAGGGTTTCAGGGAAAAGGATATCATATGCCGTTTGGGAGGCGATGAATTCATCATAATTTCTCCCAATACCGATATTAAGGAAATAAAGGAGATAATCGGCAGGGTCAATAAACGGACAAAGCATGAAGCCGTAAATAAGATTACCCTTTCCGTATCCTTTGGATACAACGCGAAATATAGGGATGAGGAATCCATATTAGAAGTCCTTAAAAAAGCCGAGGATTATATGTATAAGAAAAAGCTGCTGGAAAGCGCGGGGATAAGAGGGAAGACCATCTATACGATTATGGCTGCCCTTCATGAGAAGAACCCCAGGGAGGAACAGCATTCCCTCCGCGTGTCGGAGCTGTGCGAAAAGATGGGGACAGCCCTTGGCCTGCAGGAAGATGAAATAAAAGAGCTAAGGACCGTTGGAATGCTTCATGATATCGGTAAGGTGGCAATTGAAGAGGGGATACTTAATAAAAACGGAAAACTGGTGGAAAAGGAATGGGAAGAAATTAAAAAGCACCCGGAGATCGGCTACCGCATTTTAAGCACGGTCAATGAGCTGTCAGAGATGGCGGATTACGTTCTGGCCCATCATGAACGGTGGGATGGAAATGGTTATCCCAAGGGACTTAAGGAAAATGAAATACCGGTCCAGTCAAGGATCATTGCGATTGCAGATGCATACGACGCCATGATCAGTGAAAGAAGCTACCGTCATGCATTGCCCAGGGAATATGCGATCAGTGAGCTGGTTAAGGGCGCTGGTACCCAGTTTTGCAGGGAGTACGTCTATATATTTATAGATAAGGTTGTTTATGACATGGGAGTCAGCGTTTAGTATAAAAAAAGGATATTAGGAAGGTCCGTCCCGCAAAGAGACGGGCTTTTTTTATGTTCAGACCTACGGCTTTAAAGCTGTATCAGGACTGCCTCAGAGTGAGACGGGTATAAAATTTAAAACATGCTTTTCTGACTATGATAGGTGACATTTGGAAACCCTATGTTTAGAATCATCCAATGCTTAAAAAGAAGGGAGATATGGAATCCATTGTGGAAATGAAAAACCTTAATAGAATCACAAAGACCAGAATGTCCAGCTTAGGAAATGATTTAAGAGATCTTTGCATGAGCTGTTCTACCGTCAAAAAAGGATGAAGTTTTTGAGCTGGTATTTCAAGCATCAGAATGCAGACACAGTCTTAGCCTTTATTCCCGGCCATAGTGTGGATGAAAGCGGAGTGAAGCGTCCGTTTCTGCAAATCATATGGAACGAAAACTCTTATTCTCTGGACTTTGATGAAGAGGATTACCTGGTTGACAGAAAGAGAAGAAGAATCATACTTGGAAATAATATTTTTTTCTTTATACGGAGTTAAGGTGGATATTCAGTCAAAGGACATCTCTGTTCAGGGAACAATCCGTTACGGCACTTTAAGTCCCATCGATTATGCCATCATGGGTCTATTTCAATTTGTCCCTTTTATGGAATGCAGGCACGAAATCATCAGCATGGCTCATGATCTTAAAGGATTTCTTAATGTTAATGGAAAAGTCCTGGATTTTCATGGGGAAAAGGGATATATCGAGGGAGACAGGGGCAGATCCTTTCCCAGGGATTACTTATGGCTTCAATGCAACCGGTTTCCGGAAGAAGCATCGGTCATGGTTTCCATTGCCCATATTCCTTTTATCGGACATAGCTTTCAGGGCTGCATCTGTGTCATCCAGTATAAAGGGCAGGAATACCGTTTGGCCACTTATCTGGGAGTAAAGGTGGTTTGCAAAAGAGAAACTGCAGTGATATTAAAGCAGGGCCAATACACTTTTAAAATATTTTTAACAAACCGGAACAGAATGAATAATGCGGGTTTTTCCCACAGGCTCTTGGCTCCGGACCAGGGAAAAATGGTTCGCTTCATAAAAGAGGAGCATTTATTGCTGGCAAGGTTTTTACTGTATAAAGAGAAGGAACAGATATTTGATCTGACAAGTGACCATGTAAGCTTTGAGTATGCGCCGGGACCGGAAAACGGCTGATTGCTGCAGATTTTTGCAGAGAATCCAGTTTCTGACCGCATGTGATAGATATTCCCTATAAGTACGGCTTATTTATAGATTTTATGAATTGGACGTAAGCCTTAAATCTTAATAGAATATAATTATCAATAAACATGCAGGAGGATGCAAAAGATGAATGTGAAACAGGCAGTTAGTGTTAAGAAGATCGGAGATGATGCGGAAGCTCTGTTTCGGGGAGGCTTTTTTTGTTCGGAGGCAGTTGTAAGCTCCATGAGGTCCAATTTTGAACTGGATATACCAGAAGAAGTCATAGCCATGGCTTCCGGCTTTCCGGTAGGTATCGGACGTTCCAAATGTCTGTGCGGAGCGGTATCCGGCGGGGTTATGGCCCTTGGCCTGTTCTTTGGACGGACCAAACAGGGAGACCCAAAGGTGGAAAAGAATCTGGAATTGTCAAAGGAGCTTCACGACTGGTTCAAGGAGAACAACGGGAAGAATGCATTATGCTGCAGGATCCTCACCAAAGAGTTTGATATGGGAAAAGGAGAGCACAAGGAACAGTGCATTCGTTTCACAGGACTGGTAGCCAGAAAAGTGGCTGAGATCGTGGTGCGGGAATACGGTCTTACCAATACCGATGAGCTGGAATCTGCGGAGGGAAAAAATGATTAAAAAAGTTCCCATTCCCATGGCAGGGCTTTCCCTTGGGTTTGCGGCTTTGGGCAATCTTCTTCAAAGCTATTCAGAAACCATCCGCCTTGTTTGCGGAGCCATATCCGCTGTATTGGCGATTTTGTTTTTATGTAAGTGTATTTTTCATTTTGATATGGCAAAAGAAGATATGAAAAATCCGGTGATGGCAAGCGTATCAGGGACCTTTTCCATGGCGGTGATTCTTCTGTCCGCCTATGCCAAGCCTTTTATTGGAGATGGTGCGGTCTATATCTGGTATTTGGGGATCGCTCTGCACGTTCTTCTCATGGTGTATTTTACCGCACGTTTTCTTTATAAGCTGAATATGAAAGCTGTCTTTGCCAGCTATTACATCGTGTATGTGGGAATTGTGACGGCCAGTGTGACGGCCCCTGCATTTGGACGCACAGCCCTGGGGCTTGGAATTTTCTGGTTCGGTCTGGTCTGCTGCCTGATTTTACTGGTTCTTGTTACGGCCCGGTATGTGAAATACAGGGAAATTGCAGAGCCGGCAAGACCGCTGTTTTGCATCTATACGGCTCCGGTGAGCCTTTGCCTGGCTGGATACCTTCAGTCCGCGGAAACAAAATCCGTGTCAATGGTTATCCTGCTCATGGTATTAGCCGGGATATTGTATGTAACCGTGCTGGTTTACCTGCCAAGGTTCCTTGCTCTGCCTTTTTATCCAAGCTATGCGGCCTTCACATTTCCGGTAGTGATCAGTGCCATTGCAATGAAGATGTCAACAGGGTTCCTGGCAAAAGTGGGATATGCCGTAGGAATTTTACCGGTCATAGTGCTTGCTGAAACCGTTATTGCAGTATGCCTGGTGGTTTACGTATTTATCCGCTATATGAAATTTTTCTTTAGCAAATAGGCAGTACTTATACTAAGAGGGTGCTGTAAAATCAATGTCATTAGATAGAACCTGATGGCATTGATTTTGCGGTGCCCCTTGTTTTTTATTTACAGGGTGAAAGGGCGGCACTGGTTGTTTCCACCTTACCGGTTGTAATTATGTATTTCTTGTCTTATAATCAAATCATGAAAGTCATGACCGCAGAAGCGGTGAAAAACGGAGCTTGTGAATCTTTTGACAGGCAATACCGTAAAGTCCTGCGGACAGGCTAAGCTTCTGATACAGGGGAATAGGACTTATATCTATAAATGTAAGGAGGAATCAGAGTGAAATTGGTGTTTGATGTAGGCGGAACGTCAGTGAAATTCGGCGTTGCAGATGAGGAGGGTAATTTTTCTTTCACGGATTCGGTACCTACACCGAAAAAAGATGTGGGAGAATTTCTGCAGGTGACAGGAAGTATTTTTGAAAAGGCCGTCAGGGAACACAATATTGACGGCGTGGCATTCAGCTTTCCAGGAGAGGTGCACAGCAGGGAAGGGGTAATAAAAGGCATCAGTGCCGTAGAGTATCTTCATGAGATCCCTTTAAAGTCCATATTGGAGGAGCGGTTTGGCGGACTTCCCGTTACCATGGCCAATGATGCCAACTGCGCTGCCATGGGGGAGCTTTGGAAAGGGGTAGCAAAGGAATGTCAAAGTGTAGTGTTTGTGATCTGCGGTACCGGTATCGGGGGAGCAGTGATCGAACGCGGGAAGCTTGATATGGGAGTGACCATGAACCGGGGAGAATTCGGGAATTTTCCCATGGGAGGCTTTAAGGACGGCGTTCTCCTTTCCTGGAGCAATTATACCCTGGAAAGGCAAGCACAAAAATACAATGATAGAAAACAGCCGTCAGAGCGCCCCATTGATGGGATAAGGCTGGACCAGCTTTCCCGGGAAGGGATATTCTGGCAGAAGAACTGATGGAGGAATTCTACTACTGGATGGCCATGGGCTGCATAACCCTGGAATTTGCCTTTGACCCGGAACTCATTGCAATTGGCGGTGGGATCAGCAGTAATCCCGGAATCATTGACCGGATCCAGAAGACAGTGGTTTCCCTGCTAAAAGGACAGCGGCAGGGATATCTGATACCGAGGATCACGGCCTGTACAAACGGCAGCAGGGCGAATCTGTATGGAGCCTTATATTATCACCTGTACGGAGAAAAGATTGACATAGAGTAGGGAAATATGGAGGAAGATTATGGAGAAAAGGCAATTCCGGTCAGCTCTTTGCTTATAATAGAGGAAGAAAGAGGGGAAGATAAGAACAGGACGGTTTTGGGGAGTAATGCGATGAATCTTATCTTTCTTTTAATGGCCTGGCTTCCAATCCTTATTGGAGCGTTGGGAATTGCTTTGATTTTTTTATTATTTCTATCAATGGATGAAAGGCTTTCGGTTAATTAAATACCGATTGGCAGGTGAAATTTGTCTTTTGGCGGTACTCGTGTACTTTTTGATATTCTTTATTTTCTGGTTTATGGGGCTGGGCCTGGCTTCTGGTTAATAATTTCCTGCTCGTTGCTTTTATAGAACCTTATAGTCTTCCAGATAGAAACGGTACTGGTCACCATTAATGTACTGTTTGCCTATATGAATCAGCTCATGGTTCTGGTCGTAAATCTGGCAGTAAAGGAAAAACAAAGGTTCTCCGTTGGATACCTGAAGAAGTTTGGCTACGTCCCCCCCGGCTCGTACAATATCCAGGTAAGAGTCAGTGGAATAGGTGACCTTAATCTGGTATTTATTTTCAAGAAGCTTGTAAAGAGGGCCGTCAAGAGATTCCTCCAACAAAAAAAGAAAACCGGTCATAAGGATACAGGTTGTTTTCACACATGATAGGAAACCCATCCGCCATATTCACACGCTGAATAGAGATTGCCGGACTGCCCGTAAGTACGCCCATGGCAGTGGCATCCTCCGAAGGCAGAGAGATAACCTCCCGCTTGGTAACCAGGCGCGAGGGCACCATGCCGTTGGCTTCACATGCCTGTCCAAAACTTAATAGATGTTCAATTTTTCGTTTTACCTTTGCATGCTTAACAAAGGTACCCTTCCCTTGTTTTTTTGATAAAAAGTCCTCCTGGCATAACTCCTCCACTGCACGCCGCACAGTAATACGGCTTACATTGAAAAGCTTGCTTAACTCTGTTTCAGTAGGAATTTTCTGTCCATATGGAAAAGTGCCATCCTTGATGGCCGTCTTTAATTCTTCTTTTAGTTGCTGGTAAAGTGGAATTTCATTACCTACGTCTAATTTCATAATACATACTCCTTTAATTCATACTCGTTATTTTTATTATACTATAGTTGTGCTATAAGGGTCAAAGCCTTTATTAAAATGACTTTATTATCCTGTCTTTGGTAAGAATAATGATAGGATTTTTTTTGTTTGGTAAAAATCAATAAAAAAAATAGATTGTAAAATTGGATAAAACGTAGAAAAGATAATATAACGTTATATAACCATTGAATATAACGTTATATTATGTTATAACATAAGTAACAAATAATGACAAGGAGGGATAAGAAATGACCAATACAACAGCAGATATTCTTTTATTCTCTGACAACATCTTTACTGGACTTACGGATGAGCTGATAAAGGGCTATGTCGCTATTGAAGGTAATCAGATACTGAAAGTTGGTACCAACAATGATTATCAAATCTTGGTTGGAGAAAAGACGAGAATATTGGATTTGAAGGAACAACTGGTAACACCTGGATTTATTGATGTTCATACCTTTTTCACCGGATACGCTATTTTTCATATCGGTATGGACATGGCTGGTGCAGAGACACCGGAGGAGTGTATGAAACGCCTGAAGATCCACGCCGGACAAAAAGGCGCAAAGGATACGCTTTTCGGACATGGCTGGAAGCCGGAGGGATTTCCGGCAGAAGAAATGGAACGATATTTAAACAAGGCTTATCCAGATAGAAGCGTTATTATCTTCGCGGCGGACAGAAGCACCTGCATCATGAATGACCATGCCAGGAATACCTACGGATTTACACCGGAGAAATGCTATCCGGAGGCTTACTACAAAATCATGAGAGAGTATCTCAATGACAGAGGCTTCATCCATAAAGAATTTTCAGATTATATGAAGTTGATGAATAGCAGGGGTGTAACGACAGTTAAGGAAATGGGCTTTGATGATTATTATGGCTTTGATAATTTTCTCAAGGAAAAGGAGGAAAATAAAGAACTGACCATGCGAATCTTCTTCATGTCCCAGCCGGTAGGAGAGCAAATCAACATTGAACACGGCATTCAGATGCGGGAGAAATTTACAGGGGATTTTGTGAGATTTTCCGGTTATAACCGTATGACGGACGGCACGGTGGCAAGCCATAAAGGGGATCTGTTAGAGCCATATGAAGGGCAGGATTATTGCTGCGGAGTCGACATTGACTATGACTTAATTGAGAAGGAAGTACATTTGGCAGATGAAAATGGATTTCGTTATTCCCTCCATGCACAGGGAGACGGGGCGGTGCATAAAGTGATGGAGATTTTCGGAAAATGTAAGAAAGAGAATGGTAAGCTAGTGAACCGGCATGCGGTCACTGATCTGGAATTTTCCAATCCGGCAGATTTGGAGAAAATGGGAGAGCTCGGTGTGACAGGAGAGATTTATTTCCAGATTATGTCCCTTGATCCCGGAGATGCGGTTAAGGAAAACATTGGGAAGACCATTGGTATGAAGCGTGGAACATACTACTGGAACCGGAGAAAAATGCTGGACAGCGGTGCGGTACTTTCAGGGGCCACAGACTTACCGCTTATGATTACCGATATTCCCGAAGCTATCTATCATGGATGCGGCGGTTACTTCCCGGAAGGTGGACAGCCTTTTAATAAGCAGAACACGATTACGGTTTCAGAAATGCTGAAAGCATGGACCTGCGGTGGTGCGATGAATATAAGTATGGAGGAAAAACTTGGTACCTTGGAAGAAGGGAAGCTGGCAGATATCACGGTTTTGGAACGCAATGTATTTGAAGTACCAATGGAGGAGATGAGAGACGTAAAAGTTTCTTTGACGATAGTTAACGGAGAAGTTGTATACGAGAATAATGGGAGAACAGAATATGAATGAAAAAAAGAAATTTAAACTTCAACTGCCGCACGTTTATACTCTTGCATTTATTCTGATTATTGTATTTGCCGTTTTGACATGGGTAGTGCCAAGCGGACAATTTGAAAGAAAGCTGATTGATACACCGGCAGGTGAACGTGAGGTGGCAATTTCAGGTACTTATCAGGTGGTTGACAAGGTGACAGACGGAGGGGATCTGCGCCAGGGCATTCTGGAAATACTGATGGCGCCTACAAGAGGTATTCAGGCAGCTGCGGACGTAGTGGCTTTTATCCTTTTAATTGGGGGTACATTCCAGATACTTACAAAAACAAATGCCATGAACAGGGGAATCCGAAAGGTCATTCGCAAGCTTCAGGGGAAAGAGAGGCTGCTGATCCCTATTATGATGATTCTTTTGGGAATCGGAGGAACTACGTTTGGTATGTCGGAAGAGGTCATTCCCTTTTATATCATGCTTATGCCAATCTTCTTTGCTATGGGATATGATTCCATGACGACATTCATGGTTGTATTCTTAGGTCCGCAGATCGGTTATGCAGCGTCTACAACAAACCCCTTTAATGTATTAATTGCTCAGGGTGTAGCGGGAATTCAGGGGAATCCACAGCTCATTTACCGTTTTGCATGGTGGATCATCATGATGGCTGTATCTGTTGCTTTTGTAATGCGCTATGCCGCTAAGGTACACAAAAATCCTTCGGTTTCTATTACTTATAAAGATGATATTCTGAAAAAGCAGGAATTTGCAATGGATGAAGGCGATACATCCTTTACGCTCCGTGACAAACTTGTTCTTGTTGTATTTGGCCTGGGAATGGCAACTATTATCTTTGGAATTTTAAAATATGGCTGGTATATGGATGAAATTTCTGCAATCTTCCTGGTTATGGGTATTCTTATGGGAATCGTAGGAGGAATGAAAGAAAAAGAAATCGCAGAAGAATTCGTAATTGGTGTAAAAGACCTCGCATTTGCAGCAGTTGTAGTCGGTGTTTGCCGCGGTATTCTGGTGGTTGCAGAAAACGGTATGATCATTGATACAATCTTAAATACACTGTCAAGCAGCCTTGCAAGCTTTAACAGTGTGGCATTTACTACAGTGATGTATGTGGTTCAGTCACTCCTGTCCTTCCTGGTACCTTCTTCTTCTGCGCTGGCATCATTGACCATGCCGATTATGGCACCTCTATGTGATCTGCAGGGAGTGAATGCGGAGGCGAGTGTAACCGTATTGCAGTTTGCGAACCAGTTGACCAATATGATCAGTCCAACCGCAGGTATGACCGTAGCAGGACTTGCAGTGTGCAGGATTTCTTTCGGACAGTGGTGGAAGACGATCTGGAAATTTTTTTATGGCAGTAACCATATTAGCTTTGGTATTTTGCACGGTATCAGCAATCTTATAAGTGATGAATGCCTGCAGAAAAACCGATAAGCAATAATTATAAATAAATAAAAAGGGTGAACGAAAAATCATGAACGAAAAAGAAATGACAAAAGCAATTTTATCTGGCAGAGAAAAAATAGAGAATGTTTATTTTGTGGCATGCGGAGGTTCCTTAGTGGATCTGTACCCAGGATATTATTTTGTACGCAGTGAGTCCAAAACAATGCATGCTGACTGGATTACAAGCAAGGAATTTGTGGTAACTCCTCCATCCCACCTTGGAAAAAACAGTCTTGTATTTATCTGCTCCCATGGAGGGAATACAAAAGAAACCGTCGAAGCCGCCTATATGGCAAGAGACTTGGGCGCCGCAGTAATCACAATGACGCACAATCCTGATTCTGCGTGTAACGATGATTCTATGATGCCGGTCATTTATGACTGGTCAGATCATGTGAATGAAAAGGAAAAACCACAGGGAATTGTTCTCCGTGTATTAAATGAACTCATGAAAGCTCAGGAGCCGGATTATATAAAATACGGTGCAATAAAAGACGGTCTGGAAAAAGCAGATAAAATCGTCCGTGCAGCCATAACAAAGGTAAAAAAACCGTACATGGCTTTTTGCAGAAAAATATTATAAGGAAGATTTTCTATATATTATGGGCTCCGGTGCTTCCTATGCATCAGCTTACGGTTTTGCAATCTGTTCCCTTCAGGAAATGCAATGGATGGATTGCTGCTACTTAAATTCGGCAGAATATTTCCACGGACCGTTCGAGGTGACCGATGAGGAGCATCTATACATCCTGCTGATGAGCAGAGGAAGAAACCGTATCATGGATGAAAGATGTCTTGCCTTCCTTGAAAAATACGGAAAAAAAATACGAAGTAATTGATGCGGATGAATTAGGCCTGGACATGATCGATGACAGCTGTGTTGAATATTTCAACCCGATGGTATTCTACGCAATGAGCGTTGCTTACAGAAATGCGCTTCAGGATAAAAGATGCCATCCAACAGATATGAGACGTTACATGGGGATTGTAGAGTACTAAAATAAATAAAATGGCGAGGTGCGGATCATGGACAAATATGATGTAAGTGTACTGGGATTTGGTGACAATGTGGTTGATAAATATGTGCATATCAAGACGATGTATCCAGGCGGAAACTGCGTGAATTTTGCAGTATATGCAGATATGTTTGGAGCAAAAAGAAGCGCTTATATGGGATACTTCGGAGATGATGCAGAAGCTGAGCATGTAATTGACACTTTAGAAGAAATCGGAATAGAAATGATTAAATGTGAGCAGCTGGAAGGTGAGAATGGCTGTGCAAAAGCAACTATCATGGATGGGGACCGTATATTTCTAGGTTCTAATGAAGGCGGTATCAGGGGAAAAACTCCTTTTATTCTGGACCGTTTTGATCTGGAGTATATAAAACAGTTTGACCTGGTTCATTCAGGAAATTACTGCTTTATGGAACAAGAACTTCATAAGATTCGTGAGGCAGGGATCCTTGTTTCCTTTGATTTTTCAGATGACTCTACAGAGGAATATTACCAAAAGGTGGCTCCGGACGTTGATTTTGCTTTCTGCTCCTTTGACGGAACTAATGAAGAAGCAAAAGAGCATCTGAAAAAGGTGGCTTCCTACGGCCCGAAGCTGGCAGTGGCGTCAAGAGGTGCTGACGGCTGCATCCTGTACGATGGAAAAAGTTTCTTCATGCAAAAGGCTGCACCTGTTGAAACAGTGGTGGATACCATGGGTGCCGGAGATTCTTTAATCACTTCCTTCATGGTTGGTTATGTTGCTCATCTTAAAAAAAGGTGAGGCAGATGCTGGTGCAATTACAGAAAGCCTGCAGAAAGCAGCAGGCTTTGCAGCAAAAATCTGCGGAATCAGCGGCGCATTTGGATACGGTAAAATATACGAATAAGAGAATGAAACGATAAGCACCAGTAAAAGAAATTATTCTTCTGCTGGTGCCTTTTTTTTCTCCACTGTCACGATGCTTCCTGGGTGTTATATGAAATTCTCTTTTAAACAGGCGGTCAAAATAGCTGGTGCTCTCAAATCCCGTATGCTCCGCAATGTCGGTTATGGAGCGGTCCGTATGAAGAAGAAGCTTCCATGCCTGCTGGAGCCGGTATTTATTTAAATATTCTATGGGTGATAAAGGGACGGAGCATTGAAAACAGCGGTGGGCCTCACGCTTACTTACGCCCACTGATGAAGCGATATCTTTTAGTGAAATCTTTTTCCAGTAATTTTCTTCAATAAAACAGGTCATGCCTTTAAATCGGGCCTGAGTAATCCTGCTTACCCCCGTATTTTCCATGGTCGCAAATTCCTGCCTGTGTTCAAACAGGCTGGTCCAGACCTGGCAGACGATGATATGGGCCTCCAGCTCCCAGGACGGACCGGGATTTTCGCATAAATCATATAGCCTTGAAAGAGAGGTAAGAACGTCTTTCTGCCAGGAAATGCTGCTCTTTAAGACAAAATGGGAAATGCCTGAAGTGAGAAAGGGAAGCATGTATTTTTCATAAATAAAACTGTTTTCAGGGGCAATGAAATCGGATGCAAACAAAACATTGGGGATAACTGCGGTCCCTGCTGAGAGAAAACGGTGAATGGCTCCGGAATTGATGAAAACCCCATCTCCTGCCTCCAGTAAGTAATTGATGTTGCCGATGGAGCATTGCAGGACTCCTTCTGTTACAGACACCAGCTCAAATTCCCTGTGCCAGTGCCAGTCAATGCACTGGTTATCGAATTTTCCTACATCTTCATAATAATATTGAAATGGAAAGGTAGAGGAGCCGTGGGAGACAAGCTCCATCATGGATTCGTCGGTAAGTATTTTTGTGCTTTGCATAGAGCGTTCTCCTTTGGTTGATTGGCTAGATTGTATCATAAACTGGCAGTAATTTACAACAACTTGAAAAAAATATGCGGTATAATACAAAAAAATGAACAGCAGGTGATTCACAGTGAATAAAGATTATAAGAAAACCGTCCGTGCCTGTTTTATGAGTTACATCGTACAGGCGATCATTAACAATTTTGTACCTCTTTTATTTCTTACGTTTCAGTTGGAGTACGGCATTTCCTTATCCAGGATTACCATGCTTGTAACTCTGAATTTTGGAATTCAGCTTTTGGTGGATCTGTTGTCCGCAGGCATTATTGACCGGGTCGGGTACCGGGCTTCTATGATAACGGCTCATATATTGTCAGCCATAGGGCTGGTGTCCCTGACCATTCTGCCCGGATTCTTTTCCCAGGCCTGGGCCGGTCTTTTTGCAGCAGTGGTCATTTATGCAGCAGGAGGGGGTCTTCTGGAGGTTTTAGTCAGCCCCATTGTAGAAGCCTGTCCCACGGATAACAAGGAAAAGGCCATGAGTATGCTCCATTCCTTTTATTGCTGGGGCCATGTGGGAGTTGTCCTTGTGTCCACTGTGTTTTTCAGTATTGCCGGGTTGAAAAACTGGAGACTGCTGGCGCTTTTTTGGGCGCTGATCCCGGCTGTTAACATGGTTTTATTTTTTAAAGTACCCATTGCTCCTCTTGTGGAAGAGGATGAAGGCCTTTCCCTGAGGGCACTCATTGGAAAACGGATGTTCTGGGGATTTATGCTTCTTATGGTATGTGCCGGAGCCAGCGAGCAGGCGGTAAGTCAGTGGGCCTCTGCTTTTGCAGAGCAAGGTATGGGAGTGAGCAAGGCCATAGGGGATCTTGCCGGTCCCATGTTTTTGCCACGATGATGGGAATCTCAAGGGCTGCCTATGGAAAATACGGAGAAAAGATAAATTTAAAAAAAAGCTGATGATTGCAAGCGGAATCCTATGCATAAGCTCTTATTTCCTGATTTCCCTTTCTCCTTTTCCTGTACTGGGCTTTTTGGGCTGCGGGCTTTGCGGCCTGTCTGTTGGGATCTTGTGGCCCGGGACCTTTAGCATGGCTTCTGCTCCATACGAGGGGGAGGTACCGCAATGTTTGCATTTCTTGCGCTGGCAGGGGACCTTGGTTGTTCCGGAGGGCCTACCTTTGTAGGTATTGTTTCCGGGTATTTTGAGAACAATTTAAAAACCGGGATATTGGTGGCGGTACTGTTTCCTGTCATTCTGGTTTTCACTCTGATCCGTTTTAACAAATCAGACAGAAAAACAGAGATTTTTATGAAAAATAATCAGGAACAGATGAATTGTGACATATAGTTGTCATATTCGGTATGTTACAATCCTCTTATCAGAGAAAGAAATACCTTGCAGATATACCATTATGCCGCAAAACAGGCGAGAAAGAGGAAAAGAGGTAAGAAAAATGGATTTTGAGAGGGTTGAACTGAAAGAAAAAAAAGGTGGTTGGGCTGCTGGCCCGGACAAACAACGCATCACCGGATATGGGAAAAGTGATCGGCGGCCTGTGGGAAGGCTTTTACGGAAAGGGTATTTATTCTGCCATTAAAAATAAGAGCAATGATAAAGCTCTGGGGATCTATACAGATTATGCAGGAAGGGAAATGGACGATTACAGTGTGATAACAGCCTGTGAAGTAGAGGCTGTGGAAGAGATCCCGGATGGCACGGTGGCAAGGACCATTCCGGCGGGAACGTATGCAAAATTTGTGGTAAGGGGAAACATGATAACGGCAGTGGCAGAATTCTGGCAGGAGCTTTGGAAGATAGATCTGCCAAGAGCCTTTGTCTGCGATTTTGAAGAATATCAGAACGGGGATATGGAGGATGCACTGGTTCATATTTATGTCGGTTTAAAGGATTAATAAAAGAACAGGAGGGAGCCGCCAGCGGTTTTCCCTCCTGTTGTTTATTAATAGATGACTTCCTGATATCCTTCTGTGGAAGGAAATTCAATGGAAACAGCCTTCCCTGGATTGTTGTAATCCAGATTCATATTCATGAGCATACCCATGGTTTCGTCCTCTTCGGTTATGGTCATGTATATGGAGATTGCCTCCTTGGAAAAATAGCCTTCCGGGCTGATGACTGCTTTTCCGTCAATCCGGTTGATCTTAAGATTGGAATCAGAAAGGGTGGGCCATATTTCATCGTAGAAATCGGTGAGGTACTTTTCCAGTCCTTCTGTTTTGCTGGAATACAAAAGAATTTTATTTCCGGCGTCATCGTCTGCAATCTGTACGTTATCCAGAAAAGCTCCAAACTGCCCGGTCAGCCCTCCTAAAGTGATATTTCTGGTCATATCTTCATATCCGATTTTCATTTTATATTTTTCATACATCCCCGCATCCAGATAATAGCAGCCGTTGGTGTAGAAAGAGGTTTCTAAATTGCGTATCCCCAGCATATCCATCCTGGTCTGGGAGAGAAATTCCATGTTGGGAGTATTTAAGTCATGGTATTGAAGCAGCATATTCATGGAGACAGGAATCTCCAGCCATTCATAGGATAGGTTCATCTGGATGTCTGCCGCGATATCAAGGCCCGGCAGCCCGGAACTCTCCTGGTCTGCTTCCTGGTAAAGCTCCAGCCCCTTCTGGTTGATGATCCGCGCTGCAGACGGGTTTGATGCCCTTTGGCGGACAATGCCCTGATCGGTCCATGCGCCGGATTCATTGACCGTGCTGCCGTCGGGGGCAGTGGTTTCGGTCAGAAGATAACCGTTTTCATCAAAATAGTAGCATTCTGCTGTTCCGTCTCCGTCGGAATCGATCCATTTCCAGGCGGAGGATGGATAGGATTTATCTCTATCCTGCCACCACCAGCCAATGCTATCCTGCTTCCAGACTCCCGCAAGGGCGGTTGATGCCATGGATATGGAGAGAAGCGATGCAACTGCAAATAATTTTATGATTTTTTTTCATGCTTTTTCATTCCTCCTGCTTGTTATTTTCGCCCTTATGGTGAGAAAGGCTTGGACAAAGCTTCCGGTTATTGTACTGATTTATTTATTGTACCATATTTTGGTAATTACAACAAGAAAATGCTGTTTCCTATGTTCAATGAAGATTTTACTGTTCCCAATAATGATTGATTAATATTTGTCAATATGTTAAAATATGGAAGGGGTGATACGAGGAAAAGCAGAGGAAAGTAAACGGGTTGCCGCTGCAATTATGGACGGCCCGGCCATCTTAAATATCTTGATTGTCTGTAAAACATCAATTGAGGTTGAGGGCATGGCAGTTTCCCAATTCAGACGGCAATGACAGGCAGCCAGGATAATGGCAGCAAGATTCTTCAGATTTGCAAGGAATGCCGGGTATGTACTCCGGTTCTTTGCCATAGATGATGATAACATTATAAAACGATTTATGAAATGAATTAAATTTATGGAAGGTAAAACAAAACATGAATAAACAAAAATTTACAAAAAAATGCTGTTCTTCTTGGCATCATAGGGGTCATCCTGTGTGGATGTGCCGGCTGTGTACCGCAGAAAAAAAGTACAGCCGGAAATTCTTTGGATCAACGGTACATATGCTGTTTTAACAGAGCTTAACGGCGGAGATTATACGCTCTTTGGGGGAATGAAGGCGAATGAAGCAATAAACAGCTTGAGCTTGGGGCATTGGAGGAATGGTGGAGTGTAACGGACAGAGCCAGCGCAGACGAAAATTTAAACTGGCTGCTTGACGAAGGGCACCGGACGGATTATGCTTCGCTGATGCAGTCGCTTGAAGAGGACGGTGCATCGGAACTGGAACAGGCGGAGCTGGTTGGATATTTTAGTGATGTTACAGGTGATGAAAATGAAGCCTTTTATCTTGCAAAAGGATATGACGACTACATAAAATACGGAGCAGGGGCTATTGACGGTTGGGATTACTGCCGTGCTGCATCCTTGTGCGGCTGGTATTATATTGCCGGATATTATACGGAACAGGAGGCACTGGACAAGTCCCTTGAAATAGCACAGACGATTCAGAAAAGGTTTTCATCATGGGATGAAATGATGGACAGTTACTTAAGAGGGTATGAATATTGGGCATATGAAAGCGGAGATGCCCGGCGCGAAGTCTATGAAGATATCAAAACAAGGGATAACAGTCCCTACCTGCTGGATTGGAACCTTCCGCTGGCTGAAAGCAAATAATCATTTCATAGGGGTCTTGGAGTGTTAAAAAAGTCGGCAGCCTGCCGACTTTTTAGTATCATACAAAGGAGTCTTTCCAATGTTCAAGCAGTTCCATGTCGGAAGCCTTAATTTTTAAATTAGTGGTAAGGTCTTTTCCTTCCGGTGATGTAATGCGGATTTCCACCACACTTCCTTCTTTTAACGGGCCCTTTAAGGCTGCTTTCAGGAACAGAGGGAATTTAGGATGGTTATCTTTAAAAACAGCCCAGGATTCCTTTAACTGCATCAGGTTCATTAAGTTCATTTAACTGATCCTTTCTTTCTTGATTGTTAGGCACATCCTAGCATAAATGGAAAAAGGAGTCAATTATTGTGTTGCATTTGACAAATGCCGCTTTGCGGTGCCCTGCTCATTGTTCTCATGGTATAATGGGATATAAAAGAAAGGATTGCCTATGAAGATTGACAGACTTATCGGAATTTTGTCCATTTTGCTTCAGGAGGAAAAGGTAACGGCATCTTATCTTGCGGAAATATTTGAGGTTTCAAGAAGGACCATAAACCGGGATGTGGAAGCCTGTTAAGGGCGGGAATTCCCCTTGCAACTTCCCAGGGGCAGAATGGAGGGATATCCATCATGCCTGCCTACCGGATCGACCGGACAGTGCTTACATCCTCTGAAATGCAATCCATACTGACCGGACTCAGAAGTCTGGACAGTGTGGCGGGAACCAGCCGGTATCAGCAGTTAATGAAAAAGCTGTCAGTGGACCAGGCATCGGTACAGGTCCCGGAAAACCATATCATGATTAACCTGTCCTCCTGGTATAAATCTTCCCTTTCCCCAAAGATAGAGCTGATTCAGGAAGCCATTGAAGCCAGCCATTCCATAAAATTCCATTATTATGCTCCCGGCGGTGAGACGGAAAGGATCATTGACCCTTATCTGCTGGTATTCCAGTGGTCCTCCTGGTATGTGTGGGGATACTGCAGGGACCGGAAGGATTTCCGTATGTTCAAGCTGAACCGGATCCAGGAGCTTGGAGATACCGGTGAACATTGTGAAAGACTTCCCACTCCCCCTTTGAGTGCTTTCCGGAAGATCCATACCCTGTTAGTTTTAAAGTCACTGCGGTTTGCGAGCCAGGGATAAAGTGGCGTCTGATCGAAGAGTTTGGAATCGGTTGTTTTAAAGAGAGGGAGGATGGAAAGCTTTTGTTTGAAGCAGGCTTTTCCAACAAGGATAATCTGCTTGGATGGCTCTTAAGCATGGGAGATCAGGTTGAACTAATGGAGCCAGAGGAATTCAGAAAAGACATGGAAGAGCTGGCTATGGGAATTTATGAAAAATATGCCGGGAAAAGGAAGGGCCTGCTTCTTGCAGAGAGCGCCAAAGAAGGCTATAATAAAACATAAATTAATAGAAGCAGGTGAAATTTATGTATATAGCAGACTTGCATATCCACTCCCATTATTCCAGGGCGACCAGTAAGGATTGTTCACTGGAGTATTTGGACTTATGGGCAAGGCGCAAGGGAATCGGTATCCTGGGGACCGGTGATTTTACCCACCCGGCGTGGCGTGAGGAATTAAAGGATAAGCTGATTCCTGCAGAGGAAGGGCTTTACACATTAAAAGAAGAATACCGGGTGGACAAGGGAACCGGGCCGGAAGACAGGACTCCCCGGTTTGTGATCTCCGGAGAGATCAGTTCTATTTATAAGAAGAATGGAAAAGTGAGAAAGGTTCACAGCGTCATTCTCCTTCCGGGCCTTGAGGAGGCAGAACTGCTTTCAAAAAAACTGGAAACCATTGGGAACCTTCATTCAGACGGCAGGCCTATTTTGGGACTGAATTGTCATGACCTTCTGGAAATCACGCTGGAATTATGCCCCAGGGCCATTTACATTCCGGCTCATATCTGGACGCCGCATTTTTCTTTGTTCGGGGCATTTTCCGGTTTTGATTCCATTGAGGAGTGTTTTGAGGATTTGACTCCCCATGTCCATGCGCTGGAAACAGGGCTTTCTTCTGATCCTCCTATGATATGGCGTTTGTCGGCCCTGGACCGTTTTCAGCTGGTTTCCAACTCAGATGCCCATTCCCCATCAAAGCTGGGCAGGGAAGCCAATCTTCTGGATATTGAATTGTCTTATACCGGGCTTTGGAATGCCATACAAAAGGGAGAGGGATTAGAGGGGACCGTAGAGTTTTTTTCCGGAAGAGGGGAAATACCATTATGATGGCCACCGGAAATGCAGCCTCTGCCTCTCCCCGTCAGAAGCAAAGCAGTATTCCGGCAAGTGCCCGGTATGCGGCCGTAAGCTGACCACCGGAGTGTCTCACCGGATCGATCAGCTGGCTGACCGCAGCCAGGGCTTTATTCTTCCCGGCGGAAAGCCGTTTGAGAATCTGGTCCCTCTTTCTGAAGTGATTGCGGCTTCTATAGGATATACTGTTGCAAGCAAAAAGGTCCAGAACCAGTATGAATCCATGATAAGAGATTTAGGGCCGGAATTTCATATCCTTCGGGAATTGCCCCTGGAGGACATCAGGCATGCTTCCGGTGATATGATTTCAGAGGGAATCAGGCGGTTAAGACAGGGAAGGGTCACGTGTTCTCCTGGATATGACGGGGAATATGGGATCATCCGGCTGTTTGAGCCGGAGGAAATTAGCAAGCGGGGGAAAAACAGCTGAGCCTGAAAGGGAAAGCAGATACAATACAGTGACGGAGGTTGGAAAACACCCGATGAGAAAGAAAAATGTCAGTTATATACTTGAAAAACTGGACCAGGTTTACGGTGTGACAAAGGAAGGTTTTTACCATCAGCAGCCCTGGCAGCTTTTGGCGGCATCATGCTCAGCGCCCAAAGCACGGACAAACAGGTGGAGGAGGTGCTTCCCCAGTTGTTTCAGCGTTTTCAGACCGTAGAGCAGATGGCGGAAGCGCCCCTGGAGGAAATTGAGGATTCCATACGTTCCATCGGACTTTATAAGAATAAGGCAAGAAATTTGAAAAAATGCTGCAGTCAGATCGCGGAGGAATATGGAGGCGAGGTCCCAAGGGATATTGACGGGGTTCTAAATCTGGCCGGAGTGGGCAGAAAGACTGCCACCCTATTTCTGGCAGATGCCTACGGAATACCCGGGGTCACAGTGGATACTCATGTATTCCGCATTTCTAAGCGGCTGGGCTGGGCTTCCGGGAAAAATCCGGCAGAGGTAGAATTGGAACTGCAGAGGATACTTCCAAAGGACCACTGGAACCGGATCAATTTTCAGCTTATTTATCATGGCAGGGCAATCTGTACGGCAAGGAAGGCAAGGTGCGGGGAATGCATGCTAAGGGAATGGTGTGGGCAGATGATGGACAAAGACGGAAAAGGAGATAAAGAGATATCATGAAGCTTATGTTTAAACAGCGTTTTTTTTCCTGGTTTGACAGCTACGACATATATGATGAAAGTGGTGCTGCCGTATACACGGTCTGCGGAAGGCCCGCCTGGGGCCACAAGCTGGAAATCTATGACAACAGCGGCAATCACCTGGCCACCTTAAGGGAGCAGGTGCTTACCTTCCTGCCCCGGTTTGCCATCCAGATCGACGGCCAAACGGTGGGAACCATCACAAAAGAGTTTACTTTTTTCAAACCTTCTTTTTCCGTTGACTGCAATGGCTGGCATGTGGAAGGCAGTTTCATGGAATGGGATTACTCCATTCTTTCCCAAACCGGAAGTGTTGTTGCACGGATTGAAAAGCAGCTTTTTCATTTTACCGATACATATTTGATCGATGTGGCCGATGGGCAGGACAGCCTTTTGGCACTAATGGTGGTTCTTGCCATTGATGCGATTAAATGCAGTCAAAACAAAGGCTGACGGATTTAGTTTCTATAGGTCTCTAATCAGAAATCCATGAAACAATAAGAATACGGCTTTTTTTGCGGATTCTTAGAACAATGATATGATCCCTCTAAAGTCAATGCCATTAAGTTAAGATAAATTATACGCTTATATCTGCAAACAAATGTAGGTGTAAGCGTTTTTTTTATTGTGTACCCATGTAAAAATCAAAAAGCTGGAATCCAACTTTGTATTTCACTTTGTTGAGGTCATAAAAAGAAAAATACGAGTTTTTGCTTTTTTTATGAGAGAAATTGAAAGAATACTGCTAAAAAGGTCTGATTATGTTATACTTTTTTTACCAAAGAAAAGCGGGCAGTCTTTGATAAAAAATAGGTGAGGAGTGTATTTGAATGAAAAAAATTTTATGTAAATATGGGCATATCATTGCAGCACTAGCTCTTGTTACTGCAAGTTTAACGACTAATATGGCATGTGGATCTATTTATTATCAGCCTAAAGCTCCGGAATCAGCAAAAAAATTAAAAAAAGTTTAGAAAATGACTAAAAATTTAATTTGTTTGCTGATTGAATATTTAGTTAATACAGAAGCGATTGACCGTCAGGATAAAGATATTTATGTTTATGGATTTGAACTATTATTTATGAATATTCTTAATCTGGCGACAGCTATTGTGATAGGTATGGCTTTGGGACAGTTATTTGAATGTTTCTTGTTTTTAGTGTTATTTATCCCATTGCGGTCCTATGCCGGAGGTTATCATGCTAAAAATTCTTTTTATTGTTATTTAGTATCTTGTTTTGTGATGGTTGCTGCATTACTGCTTGTACGGCTATCTCCAAAGGTGATGAGATATGATATTAATTTATTATTGATGTTTTGTTCTTCTGCAGTAATTACTATACTTGCTCCTGTAGAAAATATAAACAAGCCTCTTGAATCAGATGAGATACAGATATATGGAAAACTTGCCCGTTTGATTTTAACGATTGAAGTTTTTATTTCAATCATATGCCATTATTTTTCTTATGATAAGTTGAGTTGGCTTGTAACACTTACGCTTTTTATTGTAGCAATAACGGTACTGTCAGGAAAAATACAAAATAACTACCATCATCGTACTGATGAAACGTAAGAATAAGATGGATTCCTGCCAGAAAAAAAGCGAAGATATTATCGTTGATGCTTATTAAAGAAGTAACTTTTATAAAAAGGCATAATGCATGAAAACACAGAATTTGCTTCCGGTTTTCTAAACTAAAAAAAATGTAATTCAGTGGTCTGTAATAATGATTAAGGGGATAAGAGACAGTTTTAGTGGAGTGCATCCATTCAGACTGTCTCTTGCTTTGTTATTAATAAAGTTCATTAGCTTAGTGACCTTACTGAGCTTAACAGTCTATGCTTGTACCTTTTGTATTACAAGCTGTATGTATTCATAGTTCTGTTTTATTATGTTTTTCTACCAGGCCTCATTCAAGTCTCACATGGTTTAGGGTTCCGCTTTATTATCAGTTAAAATTACCAGAAAAAGTTATTTGAAAACCTATATTCCTTTTGAAGATATATGTTTATCCCTGCTTTTATAACACAATCGGACGCTTTTTTTCATTTAGAAGAATGATAAGAATTAGAGAGCAGGAGTGAAAGAATATAGTAAATACTGCCTGATTGTCACCTGATTATAACAAAAATAAAATCTAATTTTTTTCACTTTGTTAATGTAATGGGAAAAAGCGAGTTTTTGTTTTTTTTACGAGAGAAATTGAAAGAATACTGTGAAAAAGGTTTAATTATGTTAAACTCAGAAACATCGAAACCAGTATAAAATCCACTGCTCCTATCAAAGCCCTAAAACAGCTGATTCAGCAACAAGGTTACCATTTATAAAAGTTGTAAAGTCGTGTTATTTTAGGAAAGAAAAAAAGCCTTGATTAAGTGGCGTGTAGTGTTTCGCAAACGACTCTATATGTATAAAAAATTTGAGGAGGAAAGGTGTTATGAACAAATGTAAGAAAAAAATTGTCTAAAATAAGCGTAAGAGTGATTATGAATTCAATTGCAATGATGGTTCTTGTTAATAATATAAATGCCGCTTGTTTATGGATGACTTATCAGGCGGAAATTGCTGAAAAGATAATTATGCTGGGAGAAATTTGCTGATACACAGGTAAAAAGGAATATTACAGTTGATGATAGCCAGCTTTATCAGCAGGATAATTTACTATGAGCTGGCATATATGAAGAGACTGCTATCAGAAACAGACATATGGATACGGAGGAGGAGACAGGGACCCGGATTCCGTTCCGGTACTGATAAGAGAAATAATTGAGATTAACTAACTATATTACGAGAATGAGAAAAGGAAATGCAAATATGGAATATTGGAATCCTGCTATAGAATGCATAAAAGAAGAAAAGTTGAAGGAAATTCAAATAAAAAGGCTAAAAGATACTGTTAACAAAATTTATGAAAATGTGCCGTACTATGCAAAAAAAATGGATGATTTAGGAATAGATCCCCATGATATAGCTTCTTTGGCCGATTTAAAAAAAATTGCCATTTACTAATAAGGAAGATTTAAGGATCACCTATCATTTGGAATGTTTGCAACACCAATGGAGGATATTGTAAGAATACATGCTTCCAGTGGAACCACTGGAAAACAGACTGTGGTAGGGTATACAAAGGATGATATTCGTACATGGTCAGAAAATATGGCGCGCTGTCTGGTAATGGCGGGAGTAAGCAAAGCTTCCAAAGTCCAGATTTGCTATGGTTATGGGTTATTTACAGGTGGGTTAGGTGTCCATTATGGAGTAGAACTGGTTGGAGCAGCAGCGTTCCCGCTTCTACAGGTAATACGGAAAGACAGATAAATATGCTGAAAGATTTCCAGAGCACCTGTTTATGCTGTACCCCTTCGTATGCGCTTTATATTGCAGATACATTAAATAAAGCTGGTATTAAGAAAAACGAGTTGCATTTAACTTCAGGCATTTTTGGTGCCGAGCCCTGGACAGAAGAAATGAGAAGGGAAATTGAAGGACGATTGGGCATCAAAGCATATGACATCTATGGATTAAGTGAAATCATGGGGCCTTCCATAGCTCAGGAATGTGAATGTCAAAATGGTTTGCATATATGGGAGGACAATTTTATCCCGGAAATTATAGACGTGGAAACAGAAGAAGTCCTGGAAGATGGAAAATTGGGAAATTTAGTAATTACAACAATTAATAAGCAAGGTCTGCCATTGATACGATATAAAACCGGTGATATTTGTAGTTTATCACATGAAAAATGTAATTGCGGAAGAACTCATGCCAGATTGACAAAACTGAAAGGAAGAACAGATGATATGCTAATTATTCGTGGCGTGAATATTTTTCCTACACAAATTGAGTCAGCATTGTTAAATTTTTCCGAAACCAGCCCGTATTATCAGATTGTAGTTGACAGAGTACATAATTTGGATCGTCTGACTGTTGACTTTGAGTTATTCGATGAGGAGATATTCGGCAATGAAGATGAGCAGCGGAAAATCAAAAATTCTATTTCTAAAAAAAATAGAAAGTGTAATTGGAATCGCTGTCAATATAAATATTTTAAAGGCAAATAGCATCCAGCGTTGCGAAGGGAAGGCCAGAAGGGTTGTTGATAACAGGATGATGTCATTATAAAACAATCCGTTTCATGACAGATTCATTTATAAAGAACCTTTTGATAAATTTAACTAAAAATGGATCCGGCTCAGGATCTTTTAGAGTCGTAGAATCAATGATCAGCCTGGAATGAATCCATGCTAAAACAGTAAAAAGATCAAGAGGCATACCGAGACAATTTGAAATCCGTTGAAGTATAAAAATACCACAAAATGCGCTATTGCAGCTAGAATAAATAAGTGATATTCTTAAATAGTTCAATCTTGTATCCATTAAGCACTCCATAATACCCCTTTCGGCGATGATTGACGAAAGATTTTATGGAGTCACAGTAAAAATAACCCCCCTGCTATGAAGGGGGAGGAAAGTTCTTTAGATTAAAGTAACTCCTGTGCTAGAATAGATGTATGTCTGCAAACTACAAATATAAAAGCGCAGGAGGTCCAAGATGGACACTAATAGTTTAGCCCATACAAAAAAATACAAGTACCACATTGTTTTTGCACCTAAATATCAGAGACAGATAATCTATAAGGATATAAAGGCAGATGTAGGTCAAATTCTAGGAAATTTATGCAGAAGGAAAGGAATCGAGATAATAGAAGCGGAGTGCATGCCGGATCATGTACATATGTTGGTAAGCATTCCACCAAAGTATTAGGTATCAGAGATAGTGGGGTACTTAAAAGGAAAAAGTTCGCTCATGATATTTGAGAAGCATGCGAATCTAAAGTATAAGTATGGAAAACGTCATTTCTGGTGTCGTGGATATTATGTCGATACAGTAGGGAAGAATACAGCTGCAATCAAAGCATATATCCAGAATCCCCTTATAGGGGCAGAACAAGCCACCTGCTTAGCCGGCAGCCTTAAAGATTCAAAGATGTCAGTAAGTGACATATACAGAACTTTTGAGTCAGAAAATGGACATGTCGGGAAAAGGGTAATTGCATAAAATTGTTAGAGATAGTCACAGGACAAATTATTTTTTTATACTTTAATATTGTAAAGAGCACCGCAGCATAATGATCATTTATGTACTCCTCCTTTATTAGAAAACACTTGCCGAATTTGCCGGCAGGTGTTTTCTTTTATTGTGTGTCTGGGGAGCAGACGCCTTAACGAGTGCAAATCTCCGGTCTGATGAACAGAAGTTTGATTTATTTTCCAAGTAGTTGATTAAAATTACTGCTTTTTGGGGAATTAATTGGTAAAGAAAAATATGCTATAATTAAAAAAATAATTGTATTGACAAAACATAGGTATGAGAAGGCTATAGAAAAGGTTAGGTGATACTGTTCTGAATCCAGGTGTCCATGATCGCTTTGAGCTGAAGGACAGGTTTGACAAGTAGCTGCCTATTATTATCGGATATGATAACAAGGGAAATTACACCCTGATTAGGATTTATCAGGATATTAATGTGCGCGTAACTATCTCCGGTGTTGTAAAAGTGTGCCATTTATCAGGGGACGCTATATTCTTATGGTTAAAATACCTCAAAGTGAGGCATATGAAAAAAAAGAGAACTTTAGTAGTATGTAAATAAAAGTATAAAAATTTCGTTTGTAAAACATAAATGGAAGCAGAAAAGGAGTTTGGATTTTATGGAATGGGAAAGCCTCTGCTATGTCTGGAGAATTCATTGAATTGTTAAAAAACGGTTGAATAGAAAAACTGAATTATTATATATTTGAAAAAAGTATTAAGAATATAAGGATTTTATGTTATAATTTTATCAAAACAGCAAATATGTTAACTTTTATTAAAAGAAAACCTTATGAAAAAATACAAACTACTATTTGCGATGATGAACCTTTTTTTGTATGCCATATAAAACTACTGCTTAGGTTTTCTACGGCATTGCTTACTTAAATAATAAAATGGGGAAATGAGCAGAATTAACATGGGTAATAAGATAAAAAAATTATGTTTCAATCCAAAAAACGGTATCAATTTATGTCTTCTCTTACGATACTCATGCTAAAGAAAGAAAAAGTCAGATAAAAATATTTCAAATGAGAAATGAAAGGCTGGTTTTAGATGACTATTATAATCACATATTTGATTACAAATATGATTCGTACTTATTCAATTTACTGCTTTATTGGTAATCTTCTTCAAAAAAAGCGATTCACCAGTCGTGTCATAATCATGGCTTATGGTATTTATTATTTTCTCACTATTCTCATTAATGTCAATTTTATAAATTCACCTCCGAATTTGACAATTAACCCATCTCTGAACATAGTCTTCAATTTATTTATGGGTTTTGTTATGGCCTTATTTTACAAAACGGTATTTTACAAGCGGCTGCTCGCTACATCTTTTATCTACATATTATCCATTGCCAGCGAATATTATACGGCTGCTGCCATAGGCTTTTTGTTTCAAACGCCTATTTCTGCTGCAATCAGTAAGATTGATTTGTTAATACCAGGTATTATTGTTTCAACGCTGTTAATGCTTGGTTTTGTAAAATTAATAAACTGCTCATTATTCAAACGGCCAGATACTTATGATTCAAAATTGCCCCGCTCTTATTGGCTGGCGGTTTTTCTTGTTCCTGCAAGCAGTACTTACATTTTGCATGTCCTGGTTACACAAATTTATTCTGAAAAAGTCAAGGAATTATTATCAATTGAAATCATTATCCTGATTTTATTAGTAATCAACTTTTTGATTTTTTATTTATATAATAATCTTATTAAAGAAGAATCAATAAAATATGAAAATATTTTATTGACACAACAAAATGATGCTTTTCAGAAGCAGGCAAAATTAATACACAAGTTCCAGGATGATATCCGTGGACAGAAGCATGATATGAAGCATCATTTATCCGTTATTAAAACATTGGCTGAACAGAGGCAGATAGAAGTATTATTAGAGTATGTAAATGGAATTATTGAATTTACTCACATTACTGAATCAGGAATTGCCTGTGGTGATATTGTAATCGATGCCATAGTTAACAGCAAATTGTACCTGGCCTCACAACAGGATACAAAACTAAAACTCCACATTGAACTTCCTGATATCCTGCATATCAATCAAATGGATATTACTATTATTTTAGGTAATTTACTGGATAACGCTTTAGAAGCTTGTATAAAACTTCCGGTAGAGGAACGCCTTATCCTGGTTGATATTAGCTATCATCATAAAGCACTCTCGCTTGAGATCAGAAATCCTTACCATGTACAATCGATTGATATTCGTGATGGAAAAATATATTCTACCAAAAAGATCAGGGTTGGCACGGTATCGGTTTAAATAATGTAAAACAGACTGTAGAAAAATATAAAGGGGTTTTTGAATATTTTACCTCTGAAGAAAACGGGAAGAATTTTTTTTATCGTACAAGCTTTACTGTACCAGTAATAAACCTCATAAAAAATTATGTTTTGTCTTTTCAAAATCAATTCAAATGTATTATGACAGTAAATCCTTCCATTACCACTCAGGGGATTGCAAAATTCCAGGTAGATTATAAGGCTATGTTTGGAAAAAAGTAAACATGTAACAAGAGAATAAGACTGTTGCTCCGGCAGATGATTCCATCTGCTTTTGCAGCAGTCCTTTTTGCATCAAAATTCTATTTCACAGGATGGTACAACCACAGAATTTCAGAAAAGGTTCTTCCGTTGTTCTCCCACCTGTGAGGTTTGCTGGATGAAAAGGAAAGGCTGTCCCCAGGATGAAGGAGGTAGCGCTCATCCCCAAGAAAAAATGTAACTTCTCCTGACAGCAGGTAAATGAATTCCTCTCCTCCATGCTCCGCCACCGTCTGTTTTCTGCTTCCTGGCTCTATCCGGTATAAAAGGCAGGACATTCCATGGGTTTTGCGGGCCAGGAGATTACGGATGCTTACTCCTTCGATTCCGATACCGATTTCTTCCCCTTCCCCCTTTTTCACCAGTGGCCTGTCTTCTTTCGCATCCTCCAGATAATACAGTACATTTGTACCGTAAAAATCAGCCAGACGGTTTAACACATCCATAGAAATATTCGTCTGCATGTTTTCTATTTTCGATAAATGGGCGGGGGAAACCATTACTGCATCAGCAACTTCTTCCAGAGTATAGCCTTTTAAAAGACGCTGTTCTTTCCATTTTTCACTCAAAAGCTGCCTAGATACGCTTCCCCCGGAAAAAGCCGCATTGTGCTCGTTCTGGTTGCCATACAGCATGCGGATAGCCTCAATTCCCATGTTTTTATTTTTTTGAACATTCCTTTATTTCCTGTAATTTTTCAATATCCGAATAATCAAAGATACGATAGCCATTCTCACTACGCTTTACTTCAAAAAGCCCCTGCTTCTCCCAATTACGAATCGTGGCAGGAACCACGCCTATCTTTTGTGCAACTTCTTTAATATTAAAAAAAACCTTGTCCATTATTTCCTCCAATGCTGCTGAATCTTAAATCATCATTTATCCTAAAGTATAACAAGAACTTCCTACCCTGTCAAACCAACAAAAAGGCTGGCAGTCTCTATAAATTTTTCTTTAAATATTCATATATTTTGTACAAAATATTCATAACATTGAAAAACATATTGACAATGTTATGAAAAAGAATATAATAAAAATACAAACATTATAAAAGCATTTTATAATGATGTGAAAAATAAGAATGGAGGAAAAAGCATGAGTTTTCACAAAGAACACAAATGGTGGGTAAGCCCCAGCAACTATGATCCGGAGGTGACAAAAGAATTCCGTTTTCCTAAAAGGGTAGAATTCTTAGACACAACCTTGCGTGATGGAGAGCAGCAGCCAGGTATTATTTTCACAAAAGAAGAAAAAGTCGCCATTGCAAAGAAACTGTCAGAAGCAGGGGTGCACCGAATCGAAGCCGGAACTCCGGCAGTCTTAAAAGAAGATGAGGACGCTATCCGCGAGATATGCAGCCTGGGATTGAATTCTAAAATCTATGCCTTTGTAAGAAACATGGTCAAAGATATGGAGCTGGCAAAGAAATGCGGGGTAAACGGCGTTATCGCAGAAATGATCGGCAGCGAGCATCTTCTGAAATTTGGAAAGAAATGGGAATACAAGCGGGCGGTTGACAGTTGTGTGGAAGCTACTCTGGCAGGACATGAAATGGGACTTGATATTACCTTTTTTTCCTGCAGATTCTTCCCGGGCAGACTTAAATTATCTGCTGGACTTTGTACAGGAAATTTATGAGAAAGGACACATTGATTCTGTAACCCTGGTAGATACATTTGGGGTGCTTTCTCCTGAGGGAGCCAGCCATCGGGTAAGAAAGATGAAAGAACGTTTTCCAGATCTTCCCGTGGAAGTTCATTTCCACGATGATTTTGCCATGGGAGTTTCCACCTCTATCGCAGCCCTTGCAGCAGGAGCGGAAGTAGCTCATGTAACGGTAAATGGAATTGGAGAACGGGCAGGCGGTGCACAATTAGAAGCAATAGCCCTTGGACTTGCTGCGTTGTATGGAGTTGATACAGGAGTTGACATGTCAAAATTCAAATCCTTAGCCGATTTTGTGGCAGAATGCTCACGCATTCCCATTCCTCCAACAAAACCTATTGTAGGAGATAAGATTTTCCTTTGGGAAACCGGTCTGCCTTCCAGTCTCTGGACAAACTGTAAAGACACAGATCCTTTGATTATGCTTCCCTATCATTGGGATATTATCGGCCAGACGGAGCCCCAGCTGCTGATGAGCAAAAAAAGCGGAAAAGATAATTTAAAAGTGTGGTTGAAAAAAAATGCAATATGGAGGTTCCGGAAGAGAAGTTCCCAGCCCTTCTTCTGGCTCTTAAGGAATTATCATTGAAAAAACATAAAACACTGGATGAGGAAGAATTTATCAGCGTAGCATGTGAATTTCAGGAATAGAATCCGATACAGGAGGCACGTATGAAAACTTTACTGAAAGTATCAAAGGTAATACAGGGGAACTTTGCAATTTTTACGGTGGTGTTAGCGGCGCTTGGTTATTTTTTTTCCTGGTCTTTTTGCCTGGGCGGGTCCCCATACCACGCTGTTCATGGGGATTGTCATGTTCGGCATGAGCATGACAATGAGCGCCAGTGATTTTAAAGCTTTGGTTGTAAAACCCAAAGCAACCATTATAGGTATCTTTCTGGTTTATGCGCTGTCCAGCGTAGTGACCTATGTGGCAGTCATGGCGCTTCATCTGCCTATGGACTTAAGCGTCGGCCTGATTCTCTGCGCGGCATGCCCTGGAGGTGTAATCACCAATGTCATGACATTTATTGCCAACGGCGATGTGGCTTTATCCGTAGGCCTAACCTCCATAGGAACGATAATTGCACCTATTGTAACACCTGCCCTGGCTTTTCTTATGGTAGGAAAATGGACGGAAGTGGATGCGGTAAGTATGATGGTCTCCATGTTTAAATCCGTTGTCCTTCCCCTGCTCATTGGTTTATCTTTAAAAGCTGTTATGAAAGAAAAGCTAAAAAAGGTGGAAGAAGCTGCCCCCCTTCTTTCCTTATTGTCCTTAAGTGTGATTATTGGCGCAATCGTAGCAGAAATGGAAAAGCTCTGTTTACGTGCAATGTCCTGATTTTTGCAGCTTGCCTTCTCTATATCCTGCTTCCTCTTGTGGGAAGTTACTATGCAAGCCGTATCGCAGGAATTTCCGTTGTACAGAGCAGAACCATCGCCATAGAAACCTCATTAAAAAAATTCGATTCTGGCTTCCACCCTTGCATCAGCTAATTTCACGGATCTTCCGGGAGCCGCTCTCCCAGGGATAATTGTCGCTTTGCTGGCCTCCATTATTGGTCCGGTAATTGCAAACATCTGGCATAAAAAGGATGAAAATGGGGAACATGCCGTATGAATGGATTGATTCTTAATTTAGGCGGTACATCTACAAAAGCAGCAGTTTTTCATGATGCTTCTTTTATTCGGGAAACAATTCGGCATAATCCGAAAGAAATGGAAGGCTGTACACAGATCTGGGATCAGTACAGTTTTCGGAAAGACACAATCCTGGATTTTTTTGAAAAGACATGATATTTCCCTTTCTTCTATTGATTTAATAATTGTAAGAGGTCCGTCTGTGAAGCCTGTCCCTTCTGGTGTTTTTGAGGTAAACGACGCCATGGTTTCTGATGCCAGATCGGGAAAATACGGAATCCATGTCTGCAATCTAGGCTGTGTTCTTGGAAAAGAACTGGCAGACAGCATATCCGTCCATAAGAAAGATGGTTCCAGACCAAAGGTTTTAACAGCAGATTTACCTTGTGTGGATGAAATAATACCCATAGCCAGGTATACAGGCCTCCCGCAAATTACTAGGCACAGTTTTTTTCAGGCTTTAAGTCATAAGGCCGTGGGCAGGGAAATCGCAAACCGGCTGGGAAAAAGATATGAGGAACTTTCTTTGGTCATTACTCATCTGGGAAGTGGGATATCCGTAGCGTCTCATGTGAAAGGACAGGTAATTGACATTACCAATGGTATAGGAGGGGAATCTCCCTTTGGCATGGACCGGACAGGGACCCTTCCTGCGGCGGACTGGATGAATCTTATTTTGTCGGATCATTACAGTAAGGCTCAATTAAATGAAATGCTGAATGTGCGCGGCGGCCTTATGGCCCACCTGGGAACCAATGACGCAAAAGAAGTGGAAAAACGTATTGACAGCGGAGATGTACTTGCAGAAGAGGTTTATCAGGCGATGGCTTTTCAAGTGGTGAAAGCTCTGGGCGCAGCCTCGTTTGCCTGCGGGGAAAGGCCCGATGCCATTGGAATCACAGGAGGACTTGCAAATTCCAAACGCTTCATTACTTATATAAAGGAGTACATCTCATGGATATGCCCCGTCTATGTTTTACCTGAGGTTGACGAAATTGATGCTCTTTATGGGACTGTAAAAAAAGCTCTGGAGGGGGAAGTTCCTATCCAGCAGTATGAATAAGACACTTGGAGGCAGATGATGCAGATCACTCATTTTAATGAAATGTACGACTGGCTGAAAAACCGGAAAAAAAGTGCGTATTGCCATTGCCGGCACAGACAGAGAGGAAGTCCGCCTGGCAGCACAGGCGTCCTCCCTGGGACTTGCTGAATTTATTCTGATCGGAAATACGGAAAAAATCCGTTCTCTGATGATAGAAGAATTATCTGTAAATCATGATTTATTTGAAATATATTCGTCAAATACGGAAACAGAAGCAGCAAAACTGGCGGTTTCGCTTACAAAACAAGGAGCTGCGGATATTCCCATGAAGGGCTGATCCAGACCTCCGTTTTCATGAAAGCGGTCTTAAATAGGGAAAGCGGCTTAAAGACAAATTCCAGAATCAGTCAGATTACTTTATTTGAAAATAAAAACAACGGAATTACCTTTCTGACAGACTGTGCGGTCAATCTTTCTCCTGAACTGTCCGTCAGACTGGACGTCATAAAAAATGCGGTAACCCTGTCCCGTTCTCTGGGGGTGGACTGCCCGAAGGTTGCGCTTTTAGGAGCAGTGGAGACTGTCAATGAAAGCATGCCTGATACCGTTCAAAGTGCTGTCATTACTCAGATGAACAGGCGGGGACAGATAAAAGACTGTGTGATTGACGGTCCCTTATCTTTGGACAATGCTATTTCTATGGAAGCGGCACAAAGAAAGGGAATTGACAGTCCAGTAGCCGGCCGTGCAGATATTTTAATCGCTTCCAGCTTGCAGGAGGCAAATACTTTAAGTAAATCCCTGCATTTTTATGCCGGATTTGCCACCGCCTCTGTGATTATGGGTACGGAACAGCCTTTTGTCATGACATCAAGGACGGATGCAATTGAGAATAAACTTAATTCCATTGCTGTAACCTGTTACTATAACCAGAATCAGATTTAAACGAAAAGAGGGGACTGGGAGCCTTTAAATGGCTCTGTAAGTCCTCTCTTTTTGATGTGCAGTTTCAAATGAAAATACTTCTGCATGGTAATTTTACTGATTTGCAGATTCGTTATTATGATTGGTGGTAGCTGCTCAGATGTTCGAATATTCTGTTTATTTCTGCCTGGCCATATCCCCATACTCTATTTGGATAAGCACTTGATGGATTTCGGATGGCGTTGCGTATTAAAAGATGATTCGCAATATTTCCGGTCATTCTCGGATAAACTTCTTTTATAACTGCCCATTCAAACAGCATGGCAATGATACCGGCAGCGTGAGCAGCGGCAGCCCCCGTACCTGTTGCAGTTCCATACCGGTTGCCGGGAACGGCACAGGGAAGCTGGTAACCTGGAGCAGCAATATCTGGTTTAATTTGATTGTTTCTCATGTAACCTCTTCCTGATTCAGCCAGGATACTGTCATACCAGTGATTGTATGCGGCAACTGTTAATAAAGACCGGGCATTTCCCGGTGCGGTAATAGTAGTATCAGGATCTGATTGAACAAAGTAAGTTTCATTGGAAATCATGTCTCCCGAGGGAAGCCATGAATGAAAAGAAAAGGATTCATTTTTGGGACTTTCAAGCCTCAGGCGCCATATGCCCTGTGTGGGATTGCTGAAACGGATCAATATAAGCTGGTCTCCGGTCTCTTCTTCAAAAATTGTATTGTTCACCCATAGTGCAGTCTGGTTAAGTATGAATGTGAATTTTCTGCAGGGAGACAGTTCGGAAAAAACCGGATGGGTAGTTTCCTGGTTCGGAGCAAATATATTAACTGCAAGCTTTTCCATGGCATGGCACCAGATTTCCAGTGAAAACATTTTATCCCTGTTTCCGACTCTTAATTCCATGTCGTGATAGTAGGGAGATTGGAGTGCAGAAGCAAAATAGTGTCTTTGACGGTTCCCTTCATTCCCAGCAGAAACAGATACGCCGATTCCCGGCAGAAGTGCCAGGTAGTCTAAATATCTGCTGGTAACATCGAGACCGTTGTGTCCGCCCTGGCTGGTTCCCATTGCAATGCATATTACCATTGGGCGCCGGTATCGTGTGGAAATAATATATGCATAGTGGGCCGCTAAAAGAATGTCAGATTCCTGATAGCAGACAACATCTTCAGGAACAAAATGGATTCTTTTTAAGTTTTCCTTTGCCTCTTTTAATTTTACGATGACCAGTTCTGCCATAGGGACAACACCGCTGAAATTCTGTTCATCATCTGGAGTCCCGGCCGTGATACTTGCAATGGCGGTGCCATGTCCGTCTGAATCCATAGTTGGGACAATGGAGAAAGGATCATCCGAATTTAATGCGTTATTGATTTGTTCCCTGCTGTATTCAGTACCGAATGTGAGGCCTTCAGGTGGCGTACCGTCCTGTATCGTTTGATCCCATATGGAAAGGATACGGGATGATCCATCCGAATATTGAAATGCAGTATGCTGATAGTCAATTCCGGTATCAATGATAACTGCCAGAACGCCCTGGCCGAATAAAGCCAGAGAAGGATTTCTCTGTACGGCAGCGATACCGGATTTTTCCAGGCTGATGGAAGACGTGAGTGTATATAAGCTGGGAAAGCTGTTGTAAGAAGACTTGCCTAAATCGCAGGGGTCATTTCCGTTAACAGGAACATGAAGCAAGGAATTATTCTTGTTTACATAGATGACATTGTCTCCGGTGGTGTATGAAGAAGCCTGGGTATTGCTGATGATTAAATCATAATAGTTATTATCTAGAATTTTTTTCATTTTCGTCATCACCTGTTTTACATCGTGTCTATTATAAATTATATTTGGAGGGACCTGCACTGCGAAAAAGAAGTACAGAAATCCTCTTTTCCCTTGCAAGTTTGTTTGATTCCCATAAGCAAAATCTGTGGCTGCAGAATTCTTTTTCTGTTATACTAAAGTTGTACTATTTAATTGTAACACGTTCATTTTTTTGAGCTTGTGAGATTAATTATGCGTCATCTGGCGGAAAGCCTGTTTTATTACATGAAATATCATTGCTGTACTAATTCCCAAGGTCCCCACTGTTCTGTTCCGGGGATATTTCCCTGTGTCCACCATTTTGCCTGGTAAATGTTTCCCTGGTACATTACTAAATCTCCTTGTACGTATATCGCGTCAGGAGAGTATTCGCTGATTGTACCAGTATCTATGTCGGATTCTGGTTCAGTCGGTGGTACAGTTTCCGGTTCAGTCGGTGGTTCAGTCGGTGGTACAGTTTCTGGTTCAGTCACTGTTTCAGTTGAAGGTTCAGTGCCGGGATTCATTGCTCCAGTGCCTTCGTATATCTTCTGTCGGCTGATTTCTACACTGGAAGAAACGATGCGCTGAGATATTTCTATTGATTTGATATCATTTATATCCGCAATGCCATTCGTACTGATTTTGAATGTTGCCGTATCACCTTGTTTTAAAGTTTTATAAGCATAAACATTGGACAAATCAGCAATTGCAACGCCATCTTTCATTGTTACGCTGCCAGAACCGTATCCGCCACTGGATAAAACAGCCCCACTGTAAGTGGAAATATAGACTCTTGGATTTTTAACTGTTTCATAAGACAATTCAGTAGCTGCCAGTACAGCATTATTCTCGTCAGAAGTTTCATTGTTTGCGATTGTTATTTCATAGCCCTTAGTGCCATAATCATTGTATGTACTGATTGTTGCAGTTAAGTTAAGTTCTGGTTCGGAAAGAGTATACTCTGGAAGCTTTGCGTGACCAAATAGACCTTCTTTTATTGCACTTGTCAGTTTATCCCGTTTTCCTGTGGATTTTTCCGCGTCCTGCGAAGCCATCCAGCTTATATTTCCACCCAAGTTGTTGTTTTTTTACATAGGCGGTTTTTTTCCTGTATAGACTGTATATTATCATAGGTAAAAAAATGCTCCCGTCTGTTCATTGTAAAGGTAAGGAGCTTTTGCATAGTCATCCCAGTACTCTGTCAATCCCGGATAAGCTGCTTTTAAACTGTCCAGATTACGATAAGACCATACGCCGCTTCTGCGTCCTCCATCTCCGGAAGCGAGGGCAGTTTCATTTTTCGCACCTTTGCTGGGTGTTTGATCTGCGTCTTTTGCCACCTGTTGGGCACTGCCAAAAAGTCCGGGGAGATTCTGATCTGGCCCGTCATTTAATACCTGCTCCCAACCGCGGGTATAGAAAGCGACGCCGACTACGATCTTATTTGCTAAAGCTCCCTTAGACAGAAGATACTGTACGGAAGCGTCTACAGATAGGCCTTCACCTTCTGTTGGGTCGTTGGGATTCGTGTAGAGACCAGTGTGATGACTGCTGAATGTATCCCAGGCGCCGTGGAGGTCATAGGTCATGATATTGGCAAAGTCCACAATATTAAATAAGGCAGGAATGTCAACTCCTGCTTCTAAAAGAGTTCTGGAAGCAGGCAGAGCCACCGAAAGTTCATACACTCTGTCTAATTCATTGCCCTGTTCATCCAAAGCGTCCCTTAAATCCTGCAGCAACGTGATGTAGTTTTGCTTATCCGCCGGTATGGCGAAAGGGGTTCCTTCATCATTTTTGTTATCTACCAGATCGGGCTGGCGGACAGAAGTAGGATATTCCCAGTCCAGGTCCACAAAATCCATATTTGTGTAACGGATAAACTTCATAACGTTATTTACAAAGTTTTGCCGGACTGCTGGATTCGCTGCAACTGTTGAAAAATCTCCTGATTTAGACCAACCGCCAATGGAAACTCCCAGCCTTACATTGGGATATTGTGCTCGTAAATCCTGCAGGGCGGACAGAATGCCGGATCCCGGTGCGTCCCATTGTGCGCCTTCCATGCCAACGGGTGCTCCAACTGCTGCATCTTTGTCAGTGAATACCAGTTCCCCATTTGAATCGAAATCAAGAAATGCGAAGTTCAAATGGGTAAGCTGATCCATTGGAATTCCTTTAGGGTAAAAATTACCTTGACCTCCCCAAATCGACCAGTCTCCATAATACATAACATTTTTAAGCCTGCCGCTATTTTTTGTGTATTCAACAGCATTTTCATTGCCTACGGCGCAGACAGGTATTGTGGCATAACTGCTTGCCCCCAGGGCAAGTATAAGCACTGCTGAGAGTAATGCATTCTTTTTACGGGTTCGTTTCATATTAAATCTCCTTTCTATGGTGCTTGATCAATTGATTACATAAATATAATAAGGTATAAAAAAATGAAAAAGTAAACTATCAATTTGATGTATTTTTAATAATTGAACGACAAAGTTTAACAAAATATACTATGTTTTGAAAATAATTCTTAAAAACAAAGGTGGTCCCTAAGAAAATAAGCTTTGAACGGCAAAAATAAAAAAAGTTTTATACATTTTATGGCACTCTATTATGACTTGCACAGGGAAGCTCAAAGCCGGGAGCTGCAATGTCAAGCTTGCCGATGCAGAATTTCCTTTTAACAAAATTCACCAAGTCTTTGAATATACAGATAAAAAAAGCGGCAAGTGTCCGCAAAGCCATTATTTCAATGGAATAAGAGAAGCTGTAAACATTATAAAATCTCCACACTGATGTAAGGTAAAATCACCTCAGTTTGGAGATTTTATATTATCCATTTTCCGGGGAAGGTACATATCGTCTAAGGTATAAAAAAACAGAATTAAAAAAAGAATTGTAATTGCTGAATCGAGAAAAACTGCATGAATTTACACACAAAATTATTTCAACACAAAGAAGCGATGCATTCCATCCTTTCGCCAAAATAAACTAAAAAAATACGAGAATTTGCGGTTTTTATAGGAGAAAATGAAAAACTATTTTACAGAAAAATGGATCATGCTATACTAAGCAAAATTAATTTATAATTACTGTTGCTTTTTTGGATATGTTATTGGGCAAAGAGAAGTAAACACAGCAAGGAGGCTGGTATTCGTGGGGAAATTTCATGACAATCAGATTGCTTATATCAATTTGTCTGCGGGTGAAGTGAAATTAGAGGAAATCACCAGAGAACTTAGAAAGAACTACATAGGCGGGCCGGGAATCAATACAAAAATCTTATATGATTCCGATGCAGCAGAAAATGATGCGCTTTCAGAAATGAACTTATTGATCTTTGGTATCGGACCCAGTGTGGGTACCGGACTTCCAGCCAGTAACCGGTGTACCATAACCGCCAAAAGTCCCATAACCGATGCATATGGAGATTCCAATCTGGGCGGAGAATTTAATATCAGATTACGTACCATGGGAATCGATCATCTGGTGTTTTCCGGGAAATCAGATCATCCTGTGTATGTTCTCATAAAAAGCCAGGGAGAAATTGAGATTTTAGATGCCACTGACCTTTGGGGAATGCATACGGAAAAAGTCACGGAACTGTTGATTGAACGCCATGGGAAAGGCTCGGAAGTGTGCTGCATAGGGCCGGCAGGAGAGAATCTTGTTCGCTTTGCAAGTGTCATCATGTCAAAATGCCATGTGGCCGGAAGGACCGGTATGGGATGTGTCATGGGATCAAAGAAGCTGAAAGCCATTGTAGTTGAAAAAAAGATTGGAAAACCTAAGGTATACAACCCGGAAAAAAATTAAGGAGATCCGGGATGAGTGGATCAAGAAATGCCGTGCATCAGTCATTTTAAAGTCAGGAAACATTCAGGGAACCTTAATGCTAATCAAACGGTATCACAAACAGGGCGCCTTACCAATCCGCAATTATCAGGTGTCCGATGATAAAATGGTCAAAAACCTATACCCCGAGAAATTCTTATACAAACACGAAACCAAACGAAAGGCATGTATATACTGTCCGGTTGGATGTGCCAGAGAATACGAGATCAAAGAAGGAAAGCATAAAGGAGAAAAGGGAGACCGTATTGACTACGGTGCTGTAGCCGGTATAGGGCCATACAACGGAATCTTTGATTGGGCCAGCATCCTTCATCTAAAAAATCTCAGTGATAATCTGGGTTTTGATGCCATTGAGGGCGGTTCTACCATTGGCTTTATCTTAGAGTGTTACCAGAGAGGTCTGATAAAAGATCCGGAAAAGACCTATGAATTTGGAAATGCAGACGACGTAGAAGAATTGATGTATAAGATCTGCCGCCGGGAAGGGATCGGCGATATTGCAGCAGAAGGCGCCTACCGGGCTTCTCTTGTTTTACATGCTGAAAAGTATGCATTTTGTATCCGCAAATCTTCTGCCGGGCTTCATTCCAATTCCCATCTGGCTAAGTCCTTAAGCTATCTTACCTCTACCAGAGGGGGAGATCATCTGAAAGGATATGTATTTACTGCAGCCTTTGGTGGATTTTTCTCTGAAGTAGTTTCAAAACATATTTTTAAAACCAAAGCAGAGAAAATTTTGCAAAAGCAGAACAAAAAGGCCGTGTGGTGTGCTGGCATGAGAATTATAAGTATGTGGTTGACTGCCTGGGCCTGTGTTTATTTGCTGTAACTGCGCTCCCAAGTGCGGGAGCCGCCTATTTTAATGAATTTGCGGAGATTACCAATGCAGTGCTGGATATGGATTTGACTGATGAAGAGATGTTTTCTGCCGGAGACCGGATTTATCAGCTTCAAAATGCTTTTAATGTGGCATGCGGCTTAAAGTTTGATGATTATCACTGGCCTGAACGGAAAAAAAGAAGAAGATGTAAAAGATAAATTCATTAAGGGCACCACAATTAAGGTAGGCGGGGAAGAAGGAATGCTGCCGGAGTACTTCCGGTACAGAGGATTGACATCAGAAGGGACTCCTACCATAGGCCGTTTTAAGGAACTGGGAATTTCCCAATACATAAAAAAAGGCAGATGCCGAAGATATTGACAATGTTTTATCAATGGAAGATTTATTGAAAGAGATCGATTTGAATGCAGAACTGACTCCAAAAGAAAACCGGATCAATAATTTTATGAGCTCTCTGATTTGTAAATTGATGACAAAGCAGGATAAAAAGGCACTGAGTCACATGAAAAACGAGTAAGCATTCCACAAAGGCGGAGATTCCATGGTTTGGTTGAATAATGAAGAGAAGATAGAAATACGGTCATCGGTTTTCATTCCTGTTTCCCAGAACAATGCAGGAATTGTTTTCGATCATGTATATAATAGAGAGAAGTTTCGCAAATGGTTTAACGTCATTCCCGCTCTTTGGATCAGCTTTGATAAAAAGCAGATGGAAGCAGGATGTGTTGGAAGGATTTACTTTACCATGCCTCTGTTTTATTACAAATTAAAAGTCACAGAAGTAATACCTGGGAAATCGATTGTCCTTAAAGGAGCAGGGGGTCCGATGAGGGGGGAGGCATACTTTAATTTCCATCCCGCAAAGGACGGGATCGTCTTGGAAAACATTCATGTACTATCTGGAAAAAAATAAGTTTTTCCATAAATATTATGTCTATTGTCTGGTGCCTAATCACCTGGTTTTTATGAAATGGAGGTATTCTGTTTTAAAAAGGCGAATCAGGAGAGAACTGGAAAAAACAAAAAAAATACTTTAATAAAGAGGTGCTGTTTATGAGAGGTGTTATTTTAGCAGGAGGTCATGGAAAGCGGTTAAATCCACTAACAATTATTACTAACAAACATCTGCTTCCGGTCTATAAAAAACCCATGATATATTACCCCATAGAAACCTTAGCCAAAGTGGGAATTGATGATATCCTCATCGTAACAAGCGGTGAATACTTAGGGCATTTTTACCGGCTTTTAAAAACTGGGGAAGAGTTTGGGGTAAAGCTTCATTATGAGATTCAAGAAGGAAATGAGGGAACAGGAGCGGCATTATTATGTGCGGAAGAATTTGCAAAGTCAGACGAGTTTATGGTAATTCTTGGAGATAATATAGTGACCGAAGACCTGACAGCTTTTGTAAAAGATTTTGAAAAGGAAAAAGAAGAATTCAGTGCCAAGATTCTCATTACTCAGTCGGAAAATCCAAAGCTTTACGGTGTTGTTGAATTTGAAAAAAATAGGGTCACCAGACTGGTGGAAAAGCCCAAAGTTCCTTTCTCCAATTACGTTAATACTGGTTTATGGATTTTCAAACCAGAGGTATTTGATCTTTTAAAAGAAATGAAAATAAGTGCAAGAAATGAATATGAAACTACCGATGTTCTTCACCTATATGCAAAACAGAAAAAAACTTACCTATGGAATTTTGACCTCTAAATGGACTGATGCCGGAACATTTGAGCAGTTATATGAGGCTACTGTTTTAATGAAAGAGTTAGAGGAGAAGGAGAAAAAAAGAAATTGAAAAAGATCATGTTTATCAGTCTTCCGGTGTCAGGTCATGTAAACCCTCAGCTCAACTTGTGTAAGGAATTGTCCCAGAGAAATGTGAACCTTATTTATTATACATTTGAACAGTATTTCTACAAGTTTAACGATATGGACGGGGTGGATTTGCGGAAATATCCAGATGATTTTTATCATTATTACAATAAACTTGCAGCAAATGAGAAGCTTCAGTCCCAGTTTATGAATTTGCTCTATGTATTTTATACATTTACAGAAAAACTCCTTCCTTTCATGATGAGGGAGGTGGAAAAAGAAAAGCCGGATCTTATTATATGCGATACTTTAGCCATCTGGAGTAAGATTGCAGCCCGATATTATCATATCCCTTATGTATATTTTGTAAGCAGTTTTATGGGAGATAAGATCATGATGAAAGAAACCCCTGCTTTTACCTTAAGTCTTGTAAAGAGCGCGGCAGTTTCCATTCCCTATATCCTTAAATTTCCACCATTATTAAGCGGCTGGAAAAGCAGTATGGCAAGGTTGTTGATAAACCGTGGAATATCATGGAGCCGGAAGGAAAATACACCATGGTGGTCACATCGAAAGATTTTCACCCTGGCGGATATAAATATCCTTCCAATGTAAAATTCGTAGGCCCCGCTTTTGTGGATCATGAGCCTCTCACCGAAGAAAAAGATACCATATTCATCAGTCTTGGAACCATCTGCTTTAGCGATACCTACTGGGATATCTGTATTGATGCTTCCAAGGACCTGGGCTACCAGGTAGTGGTATCATTTGGCGGAAACATGAATAATAAGGTAAATGCAGCCGGATTGCCGGATAACGTGAAGATTTATAAAAACTTAAGCTTAGAGGAATACCGTAATGTATTAAAACGGTCTGTATTATTTATTTCACACGGAGGTTTTAATAGTATCAGTGATTCCATTCTATATGAGACCCCTCTTATCATATGCCCTGGCCATGCAGAGCAGGCCAGCAACGGAAGAGTGGTGGAAGAGGATGGATGTGGAAAACTATTCATTGCAAATACCGAACAATTTCGAAAAGAGAACCTGAAGGCACTGATTATTCAGGTAATCAATGATGCTGGTATGAAAAAGAATTTATCAAAATACCGCAAGTCCTTTTTAGAATCTCCCGGTTTTAAAAAGATTGTTGATGAATTAGGCCGGGATTATGAGTTGTTTTGATAAATTTATGAAGGAGATGGATTATGGCTTTTATCGTAAATACGGCGCAATACCTGCCTGACAATGAAATATTCAATGAAGATTTAACGCAGTTTCCATTAAAATACCGGCAGCTCATTGAAGAAAAGGCCGGAATTAAGGCAAGAAGGCACGTAATGAAAGAGTGTACTTCGGATATTGGGGCTTTGGCAGTAAGGCAGCTCTTAGATAAAACGGGAATCGATCCAATGGAGATTGATGCGCTCGTCTGTGTAACTTCCTCTCCTGACCGGATTCAGCCTGCCACTGCTACAAGAATTCAGGAGAAATGCGGATTAAAAAACGCCTTTGCTTTTGATCTTAATTCTGTTTGCAGCGGGGGGATCTATGGGCTAAAGATTGCCTCATCTCTCATAAAAGATGGGTTAAAGAATGTAATTGTGGTGGCCGCCGAGGTATACAGCAGGTTATTAAACCCTAAAGATATTGCAACGTTTCCTTATTTTGGAGATGGAGCTGCTGCTGTCCTTTTGTCAGATCATGGAATCTATGAGCTTAAAGATATCCTGCTTTTTTTCCGACGGGAGCGGATGTGATGTGATCCAGGTTCCTGCCGGCGGAAGCATGCTTCCAGCTTCAGCTGTAAAAAAAGAGCGGGACTATTACTTTTCTATGGAAGGACAAAGTGTCTATTGTTTTGCCTGTGAAAAAGGGAGCGAAATGATTGAAACTCTGGCAAAAAGGAATTCAGCCGCGGCCGGCCGGATCATCACCCATCAGGCCAATTTAAATATCATTAAAGAGATTGCCAGACGCACGAATATTCCCAGTGAAAGGTTCTTCATTAATCTGGAGAAATATGCCAATACCGCTGGAGCATCCGTTCTCATTGCACTTAACGAATATCTGGAGACGGAAGAAGCAGAAAAGGAAGATAATGTCTTTCTCGTGGCTTTCGGAGGAGGCCTTTCCTGGGGAGGGTGCTATCTAAAGAAATCCATACCAAATAAATAGAATAGAAAAAGGGAGGATAAAGTATGCTGGATCTGATCATGACGCTTGCCACAGATATTTTTGAGGATGATGATATCCTGCCTTCTTCCAGACTGGAAGAAGCAAAGAAATTTGATTCCATGAATCTGGTTCAATTCATAATTGAACTGAGTGAGGCTCTGGAAATGGACATTGAAGATGAAGAAGTGGAGAAAACCATGACATTTGCAGAAGTCGCAAAGAGCCTGGAAGCAAAGAAATTATCTAAGTAAAACCAATGATATGAGGTGTGTGCCATGGAATTCAGACTTCTGACTGAAGGCTCTGAGAAACTTAGTTTTATAAATGGGTGGGAACATGCATTTAGCCGGTCTTTTGAAAAACAGGATTATGACTGGATCTTTGATCCGCGGAATCACGTATACGGAGCCGTTGACGGAACCGTTGTTGCAGCCGGGTATTGTCTGCTGCAAAGTCAGGCCGTTTTTAAGGGGCAGCCTGTAATAAGCGGGTTGTGCAACAATGTATTTGTTACGCCGGAATATCAGGGCTGTCATTTGTTTACAAAACTGGGGCGCCATGTGCTTTTAAAAGCCAGGGAACAGGAGATGGGGATTTTAATTGGAATGCCCAACGAAAAGGCTCTTCCCGGACACCGGAGAGCAGGGTGGAGTGTTTTTTTCAAAGAATTATTATCTGGAAAGGAAGGGAGAAGAGGACTTGATTTTCGATGAGCCGGATTATAACGACCGGATCATATCCATTGATTCCCTTAATTTTCCCCTCTGGAAAAAAAGCCTTTTCAGAATTTACCCGCAAGATTGCTGCTGGAAGGTCATTTTCCATCATAAAAAGAGAAGATTACTTCTCCTGGCGGTATTTGGAACGTCCCTCAGGGGATTACAGACCATTTATTTATCAGGAGGAAGGAACGGTGAAAGGATATGTAGTGTATAAATATTACCAGCCTTTTAACCGGATACATATCCTTGACATGGAAGCAGAAAACGAGACCATTTTCCAGGAATTATTAAAGGCTGCAGGCACCATAAAACAATCGGTTTCCCTTATTAACGTGTTAGGCTCTACCATATATGCGGATTATTTTTTTTCCATGCAGGTTTTTTTAAAAAGCCTGGAATACAGCAACCTCATTGCATACACCCCACTGACAAACGATCCGGTTTCTTTTGGAAATACCTGCAATCTGGTCATGGGCGATAATGAAGTTTTTTTAGAATAACGGACAAATAAGGAGATACAAAAGTGGCATATGCAAAAGCAAACGCCGTGTTATACGGGAAATTAGACGAGATTTTTGAATTTATCCTGGATGGAAGAAATAATAAGAACTGGCGGCCCGGTGTGAAATCTGTAGAATATTTGTCAGAAGGAACCATTGGTGCCGGTACCCTGTTCTTACAGGAGATGTATGGCCCTCCCACAAGGGTCATTAAAGCGGATTATAAAATCCTGGAATGTGACAGGTATAGAAAGATTTCTTTTGTGCTCTTAAACGGCCCCTATACGCCGGTAGGCACTTTTACATTTGAAGTGACCGAAGAAGGCATATCCGTGGACTTTTCCATGGAAGAGGCCGGTGTGGTCAGCCGGGAACGGGAGATGCATTTCCAAAAGGTTGTAAATGATATTCATAATCTCCAAAAACATTTTGGAAGGAAATGATAAATGTATGAAAAATTTACTCTTAGGAAATGAAGCAGTTGCAAGAGGTGCGTTTGAATCTGGCGTAACAGTGGCTACTGCCTATCCAGGTACTCCCAGTACGGAAATCACGGAAAATATCGCAAACTATAAAACCATTAACACAGAATGGTCCCCCAATGAGAAGGTAGCCTTAGAGGTGGGGATCGGAGCTTCCATCGCGGGAGCAAGAACTATTGTTTCCATGAAACATGTGGGACTGAATGTAGCGGCTGATCCTCTCATGTCAGTTTCCTATCCGGGCGTGAATGCAGGTCTGCTGCTTGCAGTTGCAGACGATCCCAGTCAGCACAGTTCTCAGAATGAGCAGGATACCAGGTACTTTGGAATGGCGGCAAAAGTTCCGGTACTGGAACCCTCGGACAGCAGGAATGCAAAGATTTTGTAGGATATGGGCTTGAAATCAGCGAGACATTTGACACACCGGTTATTCTTCGTTTAAACACAAGAGTCTCTCATTCACAAAGTATGGTGGAGCTGAACGAAGAAGGGGCCTGCCAGTTAAAAGAGTATGACCAGAATCCGGGCAAGTACATTGTGCTCCTGCAGTGGCGAAAAAAAGGAGAGTCATTGCAGAGGAACGGTTAAGAAGGCTTGAAGAGTTTGCAGAAACCACGAAGCTTAATACTGTGGAATATAAAGACAGGGAGATCGGAGTCATTACCAGCGGCATGGCCTATCAATATGCCAAAGAAGTGCTGCCAGAAGCCTCTTATTTAAAACTAGGCCTTTCTTATCCCCTTCCCAGGAAAAAGATTACGGAATTTGTTAAAAGCTGTAAGACTGTCTATGTTATCGAAGAACTGGAACCAATCTTTGAAGAGAAGATTAAATCCTGGGGGCTGTCTGTCATTGGCAAAGATGTGATTCCTGTTATCGGAGAGTTAAATCCGGAGATTATCAGGACTTCGGTACTTTCGGAAACCATAGATGGAGTGAAGACGGAACTGGCAAAGGAGATTCCCATCCGGCCTCCTGTTCTTTGTCCGGGCTGTCATCACAGAGGCATTTTCTACGTCTTAAATAAACTGAAGCTTCATGTCTCGGGAGATATCGGCTGCTATACTCTGGCAGCATTTGCGCCCTTAAATGCAATGGATACGTCCATTTGCATGGGGGCCAGCATTGGAATGGCATTTGGGTTCGAGAAAGCCAGAGGAAAAGAATTTTCAAAGAAGACCGTTGCAGTGATCGGCGATTCCACCTTCATTCATTCCGGTATCACGGCCTTGATTGATGTGGTATATAACCAGGGAAATACCACGGTTATGATACTGGATAATTCCACCACAGCTATGACCGGACACCAGGATCATCCGGGAACTGGCTGTACCATCGGAGGAGAAAAGAGCCGGCCCGTTGATTTTACTGCTCTGGCACAAGCCATCGGTATAAAAAGAATTCAGACCGTAGATGCCTACGACATTGGGGAATTAGAGAGAATTGTTATGGAAGAGACTCAGGCAGAAGAGCCTTCCCTCATCATCACCAAACGGCCCTGTGTACTTCTTAAAAAAACCTCTCTTATCCATGAGCCACTTGCCATTACCGGCTGCAAAGGCTGCAAAGCATGTATGAAGCTTGGATGTCCTGCCATATCCTTTATCCGTGGCAGGGCAGAGATTAAGAAAGAACTTTGCGCAGGATGTGCCCTCTGCACCAGAATATGCAAATTTGATGCAATTAAGAAAGAGGTGTGAGATGAATATCCTAATAGCAGCAGTGGGTGGCCAGGGAGCAGTGCTCGCCAGCAGAATTCTTGGGAAAATGGCTCAAAACAGTGGGCTTGATGTAAAAGTTTCGGAAGTACACGGCATGTCACAAAGAGGCGGAAGCGTGGTCACCTATGTAAGATTTGGTGAAAAAATCAATTCCCCTATTATAGAGAAAGGAACCGCAGATATTATTCTTGCCTTTGAGATGTTAGAGGGGGTAAGATATGTGGAATGGTTAAAACAGGGAGGCATCTTAATCACAAGCAGACAAAGAATTGATCCCATGCCGGTAATCACTGGTGCGGCAGGGTATCCGGAGAATTTAGAGGAGCGGCTTTATAATTTGCCAATCCATTATAAGACAATCGATGCCAATACCTATGCCGAAGAAGCCGGCAGTCAAAAGACCGTCAATGTAGTTTTAATCGGAGCCCTGGCAGCAGCCATGGACATGGAAAAAGAGAAATGGCATAACGCAATAAAAGAAGCCGTGCCGGAAAAACTGTTGGAAATTAATTTAAAAGCGTTTGAAATTGGATATAAAAAAGGCAGTTGCCATGATGTGGTTAAGAAGGATCTGTGTTTCCAGAAGGAATCCTGAGGGACGCCTTTACTTATAATTAAAAGTATTAAAGAATGATGAAAAGAAAAAGGAGAAATTGTATGAGACAATTAAACAAAGAGACCAAAAAAAGAGATCAAAGATATGGTATACGATTTTTTAGCCGATGAGTGTGAGGTTTCCGTAACAGAGCTTAAAGAAGATCTATCGGTTATTGATGATTTAGACGGAGATTCCCTCATGTTTGTTGAAATGATCGAACAGTTAAAAAAAGAAATACGGCTTAAACATCCAGATGCAGAATATCGGAAAGTATCTTCTTAAAAACCCGGCAAACACCATAAGAGAAGTGGTTGAGACTGCCTGGCTGGTCTATGAAAAGGAAAATGATATCGTGGAGGCGCTTTAACCATGAACACAGAGTCCAGTCTCATGGTGGAGTATGATTTTGCTGGGGAAACCATTGGGGTTTTAAGACTTCATAACGGAAGGGATAATAAGGTGGATCATGGGGTGTTTCTTGATATTTTTGAGTTGGAGCAATGGTTACTTGAAAACCGGTTCAAAGGCTGATCATCACCGGAAATGGAAGAAACTTCAGCAAGGGCGCGAATGTGGAACAGATCAGGACTTATAAAGAACGCGAAGAGGTTCTAAAAAAAGAACTGGACCAGGGAAAGAAGATTTTGTCCTACATAGAATCACTTCCACTTGTAACTGTGGCCGTTATTCAGGGAGCCTGTTTTGGGGCTGGGCTTGAGATTGCCCTTAGCTGCGATTACCGCCTGGCAGCGGAAAATGCCATGTTTTCCTTCCCGGAAGCAACCCTCGGACTTTTGCCTGGGTTTGGAGGAACGGTAAGGCTTCCTGCCTTAATCGGCCAGGGAGCTGCAAAAAGGCTGATCTTATCAGGAGATATCATAACCAGTGAAGAGGCCCTCCGTCTGGGACTGGCAGATGAGGTGGCCGGAAAAAAAGAAGTATTCCCAAAAGCCGTAGAGCTGATACGGGAGTTAACGGACAACCGTTCTGTCAAACAAATTGCATACTTATTCAGCATCATGAATCAGTCAAGGGCCAACTGTTGGCCCTTGCATGAAAAAGAAAGCAGATATTTTGCAGATCTGATGAAGACTATGGATATCTGACCGGACAGGAGATGATTTTATTTTAACCAATGAGTGTTGGTTTGAGGTCCAGGGGTATGAGCTGGATTCTTTCAAACATGTCAATAATTCCGTTTATTTAAACTATCTGGAAACTGTGCGATGGAAGTTCTTTCAGGAATATAACATGATGAAGGATTTGGAACGAGAGAAGTTATATCCGGTGGTCATTGAAGTGAATATTAAATATTTAAAAGAATTGCGGATGTTTGATCAGTTTGTCATAATCAGCCGTTACTGGATTGAGAACAACTATATCGTATCTGACCATAAAGCAGTATATAAAGATCCCAAAATAACCATGATGAAAGCAAAAGTTAAGATGCTGCTGGTATCCGGGGAACGTATTGTGCATGACATTCCGCCTCATATAAAAGAAATGTTTTTGTCCGGAGAACCGGTCATGGCCCATAGGGGGGAAGGCTTTGATATATAACCATATGTTCATGTGCCAGGTCAGAGATGTTGACGATCTGGTATCATTTGCAGGCGGAACCATAGAAAACCGGGAGAGAGATATTATAATCCTGCATTTAAAGAAAGACTGTTTCAGCACAATACCAGAGATAGAATTTGAGAAGATAAAGGGGATACTTCGTGATCCTTATGTATTATCGGTCCTTGTCATTGACTGTGAAGTTTCCATGAGTCTCTATGAGAAGATGCATGTGTTTGATTTATGCTGTGTATCTGAGCATGGGGCTTTACGGTATGACCCGGATAACAGGACGGCCCTCCGGTTTTTGCGTTTGTTATTTGCTCCAAAGTATTTTGTGAGAGAAGAAGCCCGGATTATGGAATATAAGGAACTCATAAGCCATGGATTTGTCAATGTTCTTTTAAGGAAAGACAGCTTCTATGAAGATCTGGAATCACAGATTTTAAGCCTTACTCTTGATAGAACGAAGGAACAGCTTCATGGGATTAAAGACTGCATGAACACCTATAAAGATTGGTGCCTGTTGGGAGAAAGGCCTCTGACTGATCTGGAAACCGGATATTTCTGCAAATTGGCCCTTTTAAAAACCGAGGTTAATAAGAAGAGATGAGACAAGAGTTTAAGACAATCATATATGAAGAATCAGAAGGTATTGCCTGTATCCGCATTAACATGCCTCCGGCCAATAAGATGGTATCTCAGTTTTTAACGGAGGTTTCACAGGTTATAAAGGAATATGTCCTTCCCACAAAAGCTTCAGGAATCATCATCTTCGGAAGCGGAAGGCACTTTAGTTCTGGAGCGGATATTGGGGAGCTGCTGGATTTTATAAGTGCCCATACTACAGTGGATAAAGGCGCAGTGATCCGGTATCCGGACTGGTATGTGGACTGTAAAGAAAGCTTAAAAAAAACTTTTTCACATGAAGATTCCAATCGTCAGTGCTATTGGAGGATTCTGCATCGGATCAGGGCTTGAACTGGCCTTATCTTCCCATATAAGAATCTGCGAGACCGGTGCCAGACTTGGATTGCCGGAAGCCACTTTTGGGCTTTTGCCGGGGATAAACGGAATCTTACGGCTTTCCGAAGAAGCAGGTTTTTTTCATGCTTACGAGATGATCATAAAAGGAAACTTAATTGATTCCGAAGAGGCAGAACGGCTGGGAGTGGTAGACCTTCTCGTTCCGAAAAAAAACTCGTTGGATTGTGCAAAAAAAGTTTATTGCCTTTCTAAGTGAAACTAGTTGTGATTATAATTTTGCCAATCGGTTCTGTTTCTTAGATGCGTTTAAAAATATTATCGAAGGTAAGAAACACTTTCGATAATCGGATGGACGAAGCCATATTATTTTTAGTTAGAGAAGGGAGCTGATTTGATGGCTATTAATGTAAAATTATCCGGCGTAGGTACATACCTTCCGGGAAATCCGATTGATTTTGACGAGATCAATCATTATCTGGGAGAATTTCATGAGGCGCCCCAGAAGATCAAAAACTGGGCTGGGAGAGTCCAGCCCATTATTAAAGAGATGCTTGGGATCAACCATTGCTACTATGCATTTGACAACCAGACAAGGACATTTACCGATGACAATTTGACCATGTCTGTCAAAGCCGCCAAAAAGGCTATGGAAGATGCGGGTGTATTGGCAAAGGACATTGATCTTTTAATATATGGCGGTGCATTTTCCCACCAGATTCCGCCCATTACCACCAGAATACAGGAAGAACTGGGAATCGGCCTGTGCGGAGAGATTCACATTCATTCCAACTGCACATCCATCTATAAAGCCATTAAGCTGGCCCATACCATGCTGGCCTCCGGAGAATATAAGAATGCCCTGATCATCTCCTCCAGTGTGGCAAGTTCCTGTTTTATTCCGGAATTTTATAATCAGGCCCTTATTACCAAAGAAGACATCTTCCTTCGCTGGTATCTCTGCGACGGTGCCGGGGCCATGATTTTTCCGCGGCAAAAGACGAAAAAGAAGGTTTTTATCTGGAAGATACCTACTTTGAATCCACGGGAAGCAAAAAGCAGTCAGCCATGGGAAACAGCTATCCCTATCACTGGACGAATCCCAGGGAAGATTATGAGAACGGCTGCCATCATATTCGTCAGATATACTTAAATGAGATGCGGGACTATGCCATGGAGGAAAATGGAAAATCCATTTTTTACAATGCCCTGGTTCGTATGCTGAATGGAAAAAAACATTGATTTAAAGGACTTAAAACATTTTGTGGTAAATATGCCCTCAAAATTTGTAAGAGAACTGATTATCGAAGAGTGCCTTGGCCTTGGGATCAGAAAGGACCAGTTTTACAGTGCCATCGAAGACGTTGGCTATGCCGGCCCTCCCGCAGCCCTTATTTCTATTGACAATCTGTTAAAGGAACATACTTATGAGAGCGGAGATCTGATTTTCAGCTTTGTCATGGAAGTCAGCAAATTTATGCAGGCAGGTTTTACATTAAGAAAAATATAAAGTGAGGGGCATGACATGAAAATATTATTGGTAAATCCTCCTATTCCCAGAGTTTTCCGTATGTTTGATTTTGCTGACGATGCTGTGAAACGATCCTTTGGAAGAAGAGTCATGGTGGGTCCGCCTCTGGCTCTTAATGAACTGGCAAGCATGGTACCTGACGATGAAGTGGTGATCCTGGATCAGAAGACAGAAGAGGATAATATAGAGGGCTATGATTTTGTCCAGGCTTATATCGAAGAACTAAAACGATTCTCTCCTGATTTTGTGGGTGTCACCTGCATTACTGCCCAGTATAATTCCGTATTAAAGATTTTAAATATTACAAAAGAATACAATAAGAACATCTTAACCATGGTAGGTGGCATACATCCAACTCTTTGCCCAGACTCCTTTACAGGCTCCAAAGCCGATCTTGTTACGGTGGGCATCGGAAAATACAGCTTTAAGAAGATGATTGAGCTGTTTAAGGCAGACGGCTGGCAGGCGGATTTCAGTAAGATTCCGGGACTCGGCCTGAATAAAGGGACAAGCCTTTTCTATACCCAGTCCATCTGCAGCCTTACCACTCAGGAGATCCAGGAACAGCACATTTTAGACGCTGTTATGCCAAACCGAAAGCTGACGGATAAATACAATTACACCATTCGGCAGATGAATAAAAAGATCCATTATATCAGTACCTCCCAGGGCTGCACTCACAAATGCAACTTTTGCAGCATCTGGCAGACTACGGGAGGACGGTATTTCCATAAAGATGTGGAATGTATCATCCGGGAATTAAAGACCATGGATGAATACCCCATTATCCGTTTCTGCGATGCCAATACCTTTGGCGATATTAAAAAAGCCAGGCTTTTATTTAACAGAATTATTGAAGAAGGGTTAAATCATCATTATTATCTGGCTGATGTACGGACGGATACGGTGATCCGGAACCCGGATATTATTGAACTGGCCGTAAAAGCAGGACTTCGGATCACGATCTGTGGATTAGAAGCCACCAGCAATGAAGAATTAGAGGCTTATAACAAACAAAATACCATTGAGAACATTTCCAGTGCCTTAAAGTTTTTAAATAGTCTTGGGATTTTAGTCAACGGAAATTATATTGTAAGGCCGGAATATGTGGAATCTGATTTTGACCGGGTGGCGCAGTTTGTCAGCGACAATCCCATCTATCATGCAGGTTTTACGGTGCTTACCCCATTTCCCGGGACAGATCTTTATGAGACCATGAAAAAAGACATTGTCATTCATGATCTGGATTACTACAACTTAACTAATGCAGTGGTGGAAACTGTATTGCCGGAACCAAAGTTTTATGAGCAGGTTGGAAAACTATATAAAACCAGTAAAATCGCAGGGGATGATTATCTTCATAAATACGGAAGCGACTTACTGGTGGAATAGGGGAACAATGACAATAGGAATTATTGGATCAGGAAGAATGGGACAGGATCTTTTCTATTCCCTGATTGGGTGTGAATGCAATGCCATACTTGTTTGCAGAAACCTCGGGCAGATAGAACAGATCACAAAGAAAACCCAGAAGATATTAAAAAGAAATCCGGAGCTTATTGAGAATGAAACTCTGATCATAAGCGGAAGGCTTACGGACTTAGCTGATTGTGACGTCGTTATTGAGACTGTAATAGAAGATCTGAAAGTTAAGCAGGAGATCTTTAAGAATCTGGAAGAGATCACAAAAGATACCTGTATCTTTGCAACCAATTCCTCTTCTCTTGACGTGACAAAGGTCTTTGAACATGTGAAAGTCAAAGAGCGATGCCTGGGACTTCACTTTTTCTATCCGTTAAAAGTCATCCATACAGCAGAAGTTAATGCAGGCCCGGACACCGGGAAGGAAGCCGTTGAAGGGCTGGTTGAATTTCTTACTCTGATTGGGAGGAAACCGCTGGTACTAAGAGGAGGGAACCGCCTGGTGCTGTCAAAGCTTTTGATTTCACTGGCGGCATATACCTACAACCTGTCCCTGGAAGGAGAACTGACGCTAAGAGAACTTGACCAGATCACAAAGCAGGTACTTCTCTTTGGAATCTTTGAGATGGTGGATTCCACAGGCTTTCCAATCATCTCCCAGTGTCTTTTAAACTTACCGGATGAACTTCATCTTAAGCTTTATATGCCCCTTCTTTCACGGGTGAAGGCCCTCATGGAACAGGGAGAAGACTCAAGAACGGGGCAGGGACTTCTTTCTATAGAAGATTTCAGCAAGGAAGAGGGCACTTTTAAAGAAGGCAGAAAAGACCGGCATGAAGCTTATGGAGTAAAATTTCTGGTGTTCCTGCTAAACGAAACCGCACAGTACATGTCAGACCCTTTTTTGGATAAAAAGCAGTTTGAAGAAAGCATACAGGAAGTATTAGGCTTATCCGTTTCATTAAAGTCTTTATATGGTGAACTTAAGGAAGAGACAATAATAAAAACCTTAAAGGAAGTATATAAAAAGACTTGTGATCCGCTGTTTCTCCCAGCAGATTTTAATGTATTCCTTTAATACATAAGGAGGTATCCATGAAAGAAAATAAGACGGTAATTACAGGTATGGGAATGATAAATGCTTTGGGAAATACCATGGAAGGAAGTTTTAAGAAGATGCTGGAGGGCGTTTCAGGAGTAAAAAAGATCACCTTGTTTGATCCCTCTGAATTAGAGACAAAAATCGCTGCCCAGGTGGATGACAGCTTTTTAGAAAAAGCCAAAGAGCTGATAAAGAAAAGAGAACGGGGCAAGATGACCCGCCTGACCCAGATGGCATTAGTCGCGGCAGACGAGGCGGTGAAAGACAGCGGCATTGATTTTGAATCCTGTGATAAAAGCCGGGTGGCAGTGATTATGGGAATCGTGACGACCGCTTACAGTGATGTGGAAAAAGAACAATCAGAGAGTAACAGTATCGTCAAATCCATGCCAAATGCCCCCAGTGCCTGGATCTCAATTCGATATGGACTCAAAGGACCTAACTTTAATGTATCTACCGCATGTGCATCCTCTGCTTATGCCATTGCATTAGGGCAGCAATTGATCCATTCCGGTTTTGCCGATGTTGTTATTGCAGGAGGAGCCGACTCTCACATACAAAAAGAGTATATCAAAGGTTTTAACCAGATCATGACGTTGTCAGTCAAAAATGAAGACCCGGAAACTGCCTGCTGTCCTTTTTCCAGGAACCGGGATGGATTTGTCATGGGAGAAGGTGCCGGCATCATGATCTTAGAGTCAGAAGTACATGCAAAGAAACGGAATGCCAGAATTTATGCAGAAGCAGGAGGCTGTGCCATCACAAGTGATGCGGGAGATATTACCGCACCCCAGGCGGATGGCGTTATGATGGCAAAGACCATGGAGATTGCTATAAAGCAGGCAGGCGTAAAACCGGAGGACATTGACTATATCAATGCCCACGGCACCTCCACCTATCTCAATGACAAATATGAGACTATGGCCATTAAATCCTGTTTTGGTCTCCATGCAAAGAATCTTTACGTATCCTCTACAAAATCCATGATTGGCCATACAGTCGGTGCATCCGGGGTTATTGAGGGGATTGTCACGGTTCTGACCATGAACCAGGGGGTGATTACTCCCACCATCAATTATAAAGAGCCGGATCCGGAACTGGACTTAAACTATGTTCCTAATCTTCCAGTCAAAAAAAGAGGTGAAGATGGCAATCTCTAATTCCTTTGGCTTTGGAGGGCATAATGCCAGCATATTATATAAAAAATACAAGGGAGAATAAATATGACAAAATATTTGGTTACCGGAGGTGCCGGATTTATAGGTTCTAACTTCGTAAAGTATTTATATGAAAATGAAACAGATATTCACATAACGGTCTTGGATAAGCTTACCTATTCAGGAAATATGGATAATTTGGCTGAGGTGGTTAATCGGGAAGATTTTAAATTTGTAAAAGGAGATATCTGTGATGCTGGTCTGGTGGAAGAGCTGATGGCCGGGATTCATGTAGTGGTTAACTTTGCTGCTGAAGTGGCGGTGGACCGGTCAATTGATCATAAACAGAGCTTTTTAATGACAGATGTAATTGGGGTATATGTTTTATTGGAACAGGCGTTAAAAGATAAAGATACCTTGCAGAAATTCATTCAGATATCAACCGATGAAGTTTATGGGCATATTTATGAAGGCAGCTTTTATGAAACTTCAGAATTAAAACCCAGAAATCCATATTCTGCTTCAAAAGCAGGAGGGGACCGTCTGGCATACAGCTACTTTGCCACATATGATTTGCCGGTCTGCATTACGAGAGCATCAAATAATTACGGACCGTTTGCATATCCTGAAAAAGTGATTCCATTGTTTGTAACAAATCTGGTGGAGGGAGATCCGATTCCGATATATGGTGACGGCAGTCAGATCCGTGACTGGCTCTATGTGAAAGACCACTGCAGCGCAATTTATTGCGTTATAAAAGAGGGAGTAAATGGTGAAGTTTATAATGTTGGCGGCAATCAGGAAATTACCAATTTAGATCTCACCAGAAAGATACTGGCATTGATGGGGAAGGATGAATCGGTAATCCGTTATGTCAATGACCGTCCCGGTCATGATTTCAGATATAGTTTAAATACAGATAAAATAAAAGCGTTAGGCTGGACACCGCAGTTTGATATCACATCGGGATTAAAGCATACAGTTGAGTGGTATGTAAACAATCCGCAATATTGGAAAAAAATTAAGAAAAAAATATGGATGAGAGATATATGAAAGGATTTTGGAATTAACAGCATGAGGTGATAAGCTTATAAAGAGGAATTAAGCAGGGAGAATTTATGGTAAAAAAATCTAATATTATATATATCCAAAAATAACACGACTGAAGAGACTGTGGAATTAATAAAGAAAAATTCAAAGAATCCGCTTGATACTTATAAGATTACTGATGCTGGTAACCTTGATTTATCCGGGTATTCACATATTTATATTGGTACCGGAATCTATGCCGGAGGGATACCCCAGCCAGTGGCAAAGTATATTTCAAAACATAAGAACGAATTAATAAAAAAACCGGTTACATTCTTTTTACATGGCCTTATTTCCCAAAAGGAATACCAGACTATTATTGACAATGCAGTTTCAAAGTATTTGGATAAAGAAAATTATAATTGTGTCTATTTAGGTGGTAAGTTAGATTTAGCAGCTCAAAATTTTATTATCAGAAAGCTGTTGATTGAATTAGGAAAGAAGAATGGTTTTGATCCTCATAATGCCAATACTCTGGAGCATCAGAATATCCGGGATTTGGCAGAACGTTTTTGAGTTGTCGTGAAGGTGCTTGATGAGCTGATTTTTCTAGGCTGGGTCTTCCCGGTAAAGGATCATATTATATTGGCGGATTTAAAACTTTGCTCAGCTGAGAATTCATTCTGGGAGAAATTTATTTCCCCTCATGATAAAGACCGGTTAAAAAGTATTAGAACAGAGCAATCCCGCAGACGGGTTTTACTGCGTCTCGCATTAGTGAGAATAATTTTAGGCTATTACCTGGATTTCCCGCCAGATAAAATCAGCTTTCAAAAAAATGAATATGGAAAACCAGGTATCATAAATCCTGTCGTTAACAGTAATTTTAATATTTCTCACAGCGGTGATGATATCATTGTCATTTTTGACTTTGACAGGGCGGTTGGAATTGATATTGAAACCTGCAGTTCACTTAATAAAAGAAATTTTCACACATTAAAAGGGTTATATAGTGATGGCGAATTAAAACGGTATTGTATGCTGCCTAAACCGGATCAATTTGAGATCTTTTGCCGTACATGGGTTGTGAAGGAAGCGGTTTTAAAAGCGTTAGGAATTGGATTAACGGTTGAATTAAATAGTTTAGACCTTCCAGTGATAGAAACTGATAAAATAATCAGCCTTCCACTTATAGTATACCGGCAAAACCTGCAGATAGAATTTATCCGTCACGCTGATAAATATATAGGAATTGCATATTGTGAGGAAAGCATTGAATGAGAAAGGACTTTTGATGAGACCATTGATTACTGCAAAAGATATATCAAAGGATTTTGTATTAGGAGAAGTAACCATTCAGGCTTTAAAAAAAACATATCTTTTTATATAGAGAAGGAAGAGCTGGTGGTGATTCTGGGGCCCAGCGGATCAGGAAAAGTACACTTTTAAATATTTTGGGCGGGATTGATACTGTAAGTGCAGGCGAGATCTATTACCAGGATACAGCACTGCATCTGGCAGATTCGAGGAAGTTAACGAACTATCGGAGAACCCATGTAGGGTTTGTATTTCAGTTTTATAATTTAATGCCAAATCTTACGGCACTTGAGAATATCGAAATCTCCACCGAAATGAGCAGTAACGCCTTAAATGCAAGGGAGCTGTTGGAACAGGTGGGATTGGGAGATCGTGAAGACCATTACCCCAGCAAGTTGTCTGGAGGACAGCAGCAGCGTGTCGCAATTGCAAGAGCATTATGTAAAAATCCTGATTTGCTCCTTTGTGATGAACCTACCGGAGCTCTGGATATTTTAACCGGGGCTCAGATTCTTTCTTTATTAGTAAATTTCAAAAAAAACAGTACCGTAAAACAGTAATTATCATTACTCATAATCTTGAAATTGCTCAGATCGCAGATCGGGTATTTTATTTTAAGGATGGTTGTTTAGCAGATATAAAGCGCAATGAAAATCCGGCTCTGCCAGAGGAGGTTAATTGGTAATGCAGATGTATTGGCGAAACATTCTGCGGGCTGCCAGAAAAAAATTGGGGAGCTTATATAGGGGCATCTTGTATCATTGCATTCGGTGTTCTTATATACATAGGCATGATGGATGCAATTTATAATCTAAAGGATCAACTGAATTTATACTATCAGCAGTCAAACATGGCCGAAGTATTTGCAGACGTTAAAGCGTTTCCCCAAACAAAGCTTGATGATCTTGAAACGATCCCGGGGATTGATACTGCTTATGGACGGTTGACTCAGGAGGCAAGGGTCTTAATAGGTAATCAGACCGAAATCGTAAGTGTCCGCTTAATGGCTTATTCAAAAAGTGACCGATTGAATTTTATCCATATTACACCTGAAAAAAAGTTGACCCGAGATGATATTTATCTGGGTAATAAAATGCTCAAAGCATATAATTATTCGGTTGGAGAGCCCTTGCAGTTGTTGATTAAAGGGCGGGTGGTAAATTTTAAATTGGCGGGTTTCTGTCATTCTGCTGAATATATTTATGTAACTCCGCCTTCCGGGGGGCGTGTGCCGGATCCAGAGCTTTATGATATCGCATGTGTAGATAAAGATTATCTGGAGGAATTAATGGGGATGCCAGGTTATGTAAACGAACTGGGATTTACGTTGGAACCGGGCTATACGTTTGAGGATGTACGTTATGAGCTTATGGAACATTTAAAACAGTACGGGGTAAAGTCGTTATATGACAGAACGGATCAGACCAGTTATGATTTCGTGGAAGGGGAAGTTAATACACAGGTAGTATTAGGATCATTTTTCATGATTTTGTTTATGAGCATATCAGTCTTTATGTTATATGTGGTACTGAAAAAGATCATTGATCAGGACAGAAGAATGATAGGTACGATGAAAGCATTTGGTTTCCATACCGGAGAATTAATGCTGGGATACATAAAGCAGGGAGTGGGGATTGGCCTTTTAGGAGCAGTATTGGCCGGAGTTTTAGCAATTCCATTTGGTAATGTTATGTTTTCCAGATATAGCGTCTATTATAATCTTCCCAATGCGGTATTCCATTTTTATTGGAAAACAAGAATAATCGGTACTCTTGTTTCGGTATTAACAAGCATATTTGCTGTCTGCACAGGTATACGAAGCATTGCAAAAATAACTCCCGCAGAAGCCATGAGGCTGTCTGAGCCTGCTGCTGCAAGAATCATCAAGTTTCCACAGTGGATTAACCGGCGTTTATATGTAATGCATAAGATCGGACTGCGTTCGATGGTAAGAAGTCCGTTTCGGACCTTTGTAATTGTACTGGCAATCGCATTTCCTTTTGGTGTATCGTCTGCATTACTTTCTTTTGAGGGGGTATTGGATCAGGCGTTCATGAATCAATTTACGAAAGTCCAGATCTATGATTTGCAGATTTTTTTAGACAATTATGTACCATATGCAAAGGCAGAGGCTGCCGGAGCTCAGTTAGAAGGAGTAGTAAAGAGTGAGTCCGTCACATCTATAGGAGTTCAATTAAAAAAAGGACAACTTAATACAATATGCCATACTTATGGGGATGGATAGCGATTCAGAGCTATATAAAATTATGGATTGGGGAAAAGTTTTTTATAGACCAACAGATGATGGAATCATTCTTAGCAAAACATTAGCTGACAAATTGCGGGTAAAAGAAGGGGATTTTATTGAAGTCTATAATGCTTTGCTGGCGCCTGTGGCGATTCAAATCCCAATAAACAGAGTGATTTATGATAGTTTTGGAGGCGGATGTTACTTAAGTGCTAAAGGGATCAGCAAGTATTTCAATACAAATATGATATCGGATATGATATTGCTGAAGGTTCAAAGCGGTAAGCTGGATCATGTAAAAGAGCAGGTCTTAAAGACCAGCCGGGTTACCAACATGGTCGACAATGACCGGATCAGAAGATCGTATCGTGAACAAATAAAAGCAACTGTGGAGATGATGACAATGTTTGCTGTTGCAACAGCGATTTGCGGTATGATACTCATTAATAACATTTTGATGATTAATGTCAGGGAACGGCGGGTGGAGTATGGGACACTTATGGTTCTTGGAATTACTGCCAAAGAATTTCGCAATATGATCTTTTTTTTGAACAATGCATTTACTTCTTTTTCGGTATTATTCTTGGTTTTCCCATTCTTGAAGGGGTAAAGCGGGTAATTGAAAACACAATGGCAGCAGATTCCATAAGAATTAAAATGACGGTTTTCCCAATGGCGTATATTGAATCGTTTCTAATTTGTTTGATTATCCTGGTTGGCTCAAGTATTGCTGTAATGCGTAAAGTGAATAAGATATTGCCGGTGGATATCTTGAAAGACAAGGAGTAAGATTGATGAAAATAATAAAAATCAGGAAAAAATGTTTCTTTGGCCTATTAGGAGGGGGCATTATTCTTTTGGTTTTATTGCAGCTTATAGCAGGAACAAGGGGCGTAAAGGTAAACGCAGTTACAGTGGTTAAAGGAGAGCTGCATGACTATTACACAGAAGAGGGCGTTTTAAAAGCAGGCGTTGAGTATCAGGTGATTTCAAAAATCACAGGTGCTATTGAGTCAGTAGAAGTGAGTGAAAATACGGAAGTCAAAAAGGGTGATTTGCTTCTCGTAATCAGTGACCGTGATTTAAGCTATGAAAAGGAGCTGCATCAAAGCACTCTTTTGGGATATCAGGCGCAGCTGGAGCAAAGTAAAATCAATCAGATTATGTCCGCATCACCTGAGGAATATTTGGCTTCTATCAGGCAGGACATGGCTGCCAGCCAGGCCCGATATCAAGCTGCAAAAACCTTAGCTGATGCCAATGGGGAATTATACCGGGAAGGCGGTGTTTCCAAAATGGAGTGGGAGCAGGCCCAGGCAGAGTATCACAGTGCCCAGTCGGCTTATGATGCTGCAAAAAAACCGCTATGAAGAAAGCCAGCAATTTTTAGAAAACCTTAATCAAGAGGGAATTGACAAAGATACATTGAACAGCCGCTTCTATGAAAGTATAAGCGGTCAGCTTCAGGCATTCATTCAATCTGAGAAAACCACCATCTCAAAATTAGAGGATCAGATCAGGGATTGCAGGATAGTTGCTGAATGTGATGGGGTTATAAAATCATTACCTGGTGAGGAGCGTTCAATGATTCAGGCCGGGCAGGTTGTGGCTGTTATCAATTCTTTTCAGGAACCCATAATAGAGGCTGATGTTTTAACAAGTATAGAACCCTATTTAACAGTGGGTGCGCCTGTAGTTTTAACCCAGAAGCTGAGAAATCAAGATTACAATTATTCCGGAACAATTCGTGAGATTTATGGATTTGCGACTCAGGGAACCTCTGCTTTGGGGTTAGATGAGTACCGTGTGCGTGTAAAAGTAAAGGTGGACCCGGAGCAGGATATTCCACTAAAACCAGGTTATGGGTTTAATTTGCAATTTACTCTTTATGAAGGGAGTGACCAATTAGTAGTTCCCCTAAATACACTATTTAATTTTGATCATCAGGATTATGTTTTTGTAATTGTAAATGGGCGTACTGAGAAAAGACCTGTAACGGTAAAATATCGTTCTTCAGATCAGGCAGTCATCTCAGAAGGTTTACAAGAAGGAGATAAGATTATAACAAATGTTGATTCAGAAGAGATTTATGAAGGATTAAAAGTGTACAATTGATCCAAATCTATGGGATTTTCATTGGGTATCGGGAGGAAAAAGTATGAATGTGTTGATTACGGGCATCAACGGTTTTGTAGGAAGGCATCTCTTTTCCAGACTTAAGTCTCCTGAGAATAAGATCTACGGACTTGGAAAGGAGGCATTTTCTTCCTGTTTTCCGGACGGATATTATCAGGTGGATATTACGAAAAAAAATTTGAGATAAAGAAAGAGTTTGATGTGGTCATCCATCTGGCGGCACTGAACCGTACCACGATTGGAACGGACATTGACAGCCGGATTTTTCACCAGGTAAATGTGAAGGGAACAAGAAATCTCATTCATTCCTGTAGATATTCTAAATTTATTTACATTTCCACTGCTGCCGTCTACTCCAGGGAACGTGAGGTCATCACAGAAGAATCCCCCATAGCACCAGCGGGAAATTACGCAAAAACCAAATATGAAGCGGAGCTTCTCTGCCAAAGCCTGATTCCTGAAAAAAAAGTTAATCATTCTTCGCCCCGTCAACCTTATCGGTGCCGGGCAAAAGAAGATCGCCGCAGTACCCGTGTTCTTTGAGCAGGCAAGAAACCATGATGCACTGGAGTTGCTTGTATCTCCTTCAAAGACCATGCAGTTACTTGATGTTACGGACTTTACCCAGGCCATCAGCCAGTGTCTCTGCTTCCACGGCAGCGGGATCTTTAATTTAGCCCATGAGGATTCCATGACCATGCTTCAGCTGGTAAACAGGATCCTTGAGTTATGTGATTCCAGGTCTTTACTGGTCTTAAGGGAAGAAAGAAAAGAGGCTCCCTCTGTTATAAATGCAGAAAAAGCAGGCCAGAAATTACACTGGAAGGCATCTAAGACCATGAATGATATATTAATGGATTACTGGTTATCACTGAAAGAACGTAAGAACAATTACATATAACTCTTTACAGACAGGAGGAATGGGAAAATGAAAGTACTGGTAATTGCAACTCATATTGACGATGAAGTGTTAGGGTGCGGCGGAACCATAAAGAAGCACACAAAAGCAGGAGATGAAGTTTCTGTAGTGTTCATCAGTTCCCAATCCTCGAAGCGTTTTAACGTAGAACTGATTAACACCAGAAAGTCACATGCAAAAAAAGCAGCAAAGGTGTTAGGTATCCAGGAGATATTCTTCGCAGACCATCCCTTAATCATGTTAGATACGGTTCCCCAGCTTGACATTGTGACATCTCTGGAGCGTATTATTTTTGAGATAAAACCAGAAGTTTTATATTGCCATTATGATGCAGATATGAATTCGGATCATCGGATCGTCTCTCAGGCGGCCATGGTCTGGTGCAGACCCTCAAAGACCCCTTTTTTTAAGAAAAGTATTATTATATGAAATCTTTGCTTCCACACAGAAGTTTTATCCCAATTATTACGTGGATATCAGCAATGAGATAGAGGAAAAACTGGCGGCTCTTTCTGTTTATACTACAGAAAACAGCGCTCAGACCCGAACCATGGAAACCACCAGACTGGTGGCAGGATACCGGGGAGCAGAAATCAGTACGGCCTATGCAGAAGCTTTTTATGTATACCGGGAAATTGTATAAAGGAATTTGCAGTTATCAGAAAGGAGCGTGGTTTGCATGAGGAAAGGAATAAAACTATTATCTATGTGTGTTATAGCTGCAATTTTATCCAACGTTATCTGGTTCACACGGTACAGGAGGGTAAACAGGATTTATTATAAAAGCAGTTTGAATAACAGGAGCACGGGAGAAGGCCATGGTACGGAAGATTGAATATAAAAAAAGTATGGCTATGATGTTTGCAGGAATCGGTATTGATTACCGGAAAGTAATAGAAAAGCTTCCTGAAAAGGAACGAAGAAGAATCCGTGAGTTATCCGCTGTACTAAAAGACATATATAAACTGGATGTGGAAGCCTATCTTAAGGGAGAATGTCCGGATACAGAAAACAATTTCTATAACTGGCTCAGTATCTATACATGTGATTATGCGATTTACCAATGGTATGCTGCCCAGGGAATTGTGCCGGATTATCTGATCGGGTACAGCATGGGACTTATAACTGCACTGGCATGCAGCCATTCCATTACCTTTGAAGCAGGAGCCTTCCTGCTCTGTCAAATCAACAATAAAGTGTGTGAGGAAGAAGAGGGAATGGCAACAATCATTGGTTTTGAGCGGGAGGAACTCAGCCGGATCATAAACGATTGCCAGTGTGAGGACCGGGTCTTTATTGCCTGTGAAAACAATCCCTATTGTTTTGGAATCTCAGGATATCAGCATTCTGTTAAAAAAAGTATGTGAGGAGGCGGCACAAAGAGGCGCACTCAATATCTATGCTATTGATTCCAAATTTGCTTTTCACACTCCCCTGTATCATAAGCCAGAGAGGGATCTGTCAGTAAGCGTAGAAAAGATAACGGTTTTAGATTCACCGATTCCGGTTGTATCCAGTATTGATCAAAACCTCCGATGGAAATCCAGGGACCTGCTGATGAATTGGTACGGAATATGTACAGCACTATGAAGTGGGGAGAGTCCATTAGCTTTCTCTCCCAGTCCGGAACCAGGAATTTTATTGAGGCAGGACTGGGGAAAGGACTGACGAAAATCTCCCGATCAATAGAAGATACCTGCCGTTTTGATACCTTTGATACCGTAAACAAGATGATCGCAAATCAATCCTTTGAGGAAGCGCTTATGGGGTAGCTGGGAAAATTATGGGGAAACATAGAAGTATGGAGAAATTAGCCCCTATGCGGGCAACTATAAATAATAGAGAAAGGCTGGAACAGAAAATGAAATATGTACGAATGATACTTTTAAGCCTTATGGTGAGCCTTTTATTAATGGGGTGCAGCACCGCCAAAGAGCTGCAAACTACGGCACAGACCAAAACCCAGGAAACTACCGCCATAGACAAGGATACCCAGGCAGTACCGGTAAAAGGTAAAATCATATTATCGACCACCACCAGTACCCAGGACTCAGGCTTTTAGACGTAATTCTCCAGGATTTTACCAGGAAGACAGGCTGGGAAGCAGATACGGTAGCTGTGGGCACTGGGGAAGCATTAAAGATGGGGGAAAATGGAGAGGCAGATGTGCTCCTCGTTCATGCGAAAGCAAAAGAAGAGGAATATATAAAAACCGGCTTTGGAGTGAAACGATATGATGTGATGTATAACGATTTTGTGTGGTAGGTCCTACTGGAATGATTGAAAAGAATGAGGACGCGAAAACAACATTTCAGACCATCTTTGACAACCAGTATCCTTTTGTTTCCAGAGGCGATGATTCCGGAACTAACACAAAAGAGCTGTCGATCTGGAAGAATTTGAGTATCACACCCGGCCAGAATCCCAATTACATAAATTCCGGCCAGGGAATGGGAGCCACCCTTCTTATGGCAGATGAAAAGGGAGCATATACCCTGTCCGACCGCGCTACCTGGCTGACAACAAAAGAGAAGACTGCCATGGATATTATCTGTGAAAAAGATACACAGCTTCTCAATTATTATGGAGTCATTGCTGTTAATCCCCAGTTAAATCCCAAAATCAATGCCGAGGGAGCTAAGGATTTTGTAGACTGGATTCTTTCTGATGATACCCAGGCACTAATTGGCAGTTATGGAGTAGAAGAATATGGACAGTCATTATTTACCCCTAACGCCGGGCAAATAAATAAGGGCATAATCTTATGCAGTTTCTCACAAAACTCCATCTGGCTTTTAATAAAGAAATCATGGATATCATATGGCTGACCATGAAGCTGGGGCTTGTGTCAACCTCTCTTTCCGCATTGCTGGGGATACCCCTTGGTATATTGCTGGAGAGAGGGGATTTTTTTGGAAAGGCGATTATTTTAAGGATTAACCGGACGCTTATGGGATTTCCTCCAGTTGTGGTGGGCCTTATGGTCTATCTGCTTTTGATGCGCAGAGGCCCTTTGGGCGATCTCTTACTTCTGTTCTCCTTCCATGCAATGGTCATCGCCCAGTTATTCATTATCATCCCAATTATCAGTGGAATGGTCTACACTGCGGCAAAGAATACAGCACCTCAGATAAGGACGTTTGCCGTAAGTATGAATGCCAGCAAAGGCCAGACTTTTTTTTTGTTAATAAAAGAGATGAAACAGGACATCTATTTTATATTGGTAACCAGTTTTGGACGGTCGATCAGTGAGGTGGGTGCCGTCATGATCGTGGGAGGAAACATTCAGTATAAGACAAGAACCATGACTACTGCAATTTCATTAATGAGAAACAAAGGGGATTACAGTGAGGCCATCACCATGGGGGTGATTCTTTTAATTCTCTCATTTTTAATTCAGACGTTGATCGATATGTTAAGAAGGTATGAATACAATGGTGAAAATTATTGAACTGGAAAAGGAAATAGGAAGTTTTCAATTAAATATTAAGAGGCTGTTTTTTTCAGGAGAAAAAAGTACATGGCCTGATCGGCAATAACGGAAGCGGAAAATCCACCCTGATTAAACTCATCACCGGCTGATGAAGCCCGATCATGGGAGCATTGATCTTGGCTCTCTTGGAAGGGAAGACATTACGTTTACTGCCCAAAGGCCCTATATGCTTCATGATACTGTTTACCATAATTTGATCTATCCATTAAAGATCCGAAAGCAGATACCTGTAAAAGAAGAGATTCAAAAATGGCTTGAATGCTGCGGTTTCACAGGAAAGGAAAAGCAATTTGCCCCCAGCCTTTCCAGTGGGGAACGCCAGAAACTTTCCTTTGCAAGAGCCTTATCTTTAAGCCTAAACTGGTGTTCATTGATGAGACCATGGCAAATATGGACCTGGAAAGTGTCAGGGTATTTGAAAAAATCATTACAGAGATCCAGAAAGAAGATCCTATTACCTGGGTAATCGTAAGCCACCAGCCTACCCATATCGATAACCTCTGCCAGGAGGTTCATATTATGGAAGCAGGACACCATCTTTTTTCAGGAACACCAAAAGAGACGGGAAACTTTATGAGGGGAAGGAATGAAAAACAATGGAGTTACTAAACGTAGATACCATAGAGTCAGCAAGAGCGAAGCTGGCAGATGCCATGCAGGAAAAGAAGCCTGAAATGATCCGGTTAGACTTATTAAAATCCCAGGGCTATATTCTGGCCCAGGATGTCATAGCGCAAGAGTCAGTTCCTTCTTTTCGGCGTTCCACGGTTGACGGGTATGCGGTTTTATCAAAGGATACGGCGGGAGCATCAGAGAGTCTGCCTGTGTTTTTAGAAGTGGTGGAAGAGGTATCCATGGGGGCTCCTTCTCTTTGCTGCCTGAAAGCAGGAACGTGTGCCTGCGTGCCCACCGGGGGAATGATCCGGAAGGGGCTGATGCCATGGTTATGGCGGAATATTGTGAGCTCTTTGATGACAATCATCTGGCCGTCTATTGTCCGGTGGCTTATGGAAAAGATATTGTTTCCCAAGGAGAAGATATCCATCAGGGAGAGCTGGTTTTAAAAAAAGGAACCGGAATTCGTCCTCAGGAGATCGGTGCCCTGGCAAGTCTTGGAATCCTTGAAGTCAGGGGATATCGCCCGTGGACCATAACCATCATCTCCACCGGAGATGAACTGGTTCCTCCCTCTGCTGTACCGGATTCAGGAGAGATAAGAGACATTAATTCCTATGTGCTTGGTGCCCAGGCAGAAAAATACGGCCTTAAGATACAGGGCCTTATGGTCCAGAAAGATGATAAAAAAAAGCTGAAAGATATGGTAAGCTGTGCCATGAAAGAGAGCGATCTTGTAATCTTATCAGGGGGAAGCTCGAAAGGAAAGAAAGATGTCACCAGCCAGATTATTGATGAGGTGACAGATGGTCACACCCTGGTTCGCGGATTGGCCTTAAAACCGGGAAAGCCTGCCATATTTGGGTATGACCGGTCAAGCGGCACCCTGGTCGCAGGGCTGCCCGGTCATCCGGTTGCGGCCATGCTGGTATTTGAACTTCTCATTGTATGGCTTTATAAGCATATGACCAATCAGCCGCAGGACCATTCTCTCTTTGCCCGGATCACTACTAATCTGGCCGGAGCGCCTGGCAGAGCTACCTGCCAGCTGGTGAGACTGATAAAGAAGGAGCGCCAGTACTATGCGGAACCCGTTTATGGGAAATCCGGGCTTATTACTACTTTAACAAGAGCAGACGGTTATCTGATGATCGGACAAAACCAGGAAGGATTAAAAAAGGACGAACAGGTGGAAGTATTCTACTTATGATAAAATACCCATGGAAAGGCAGAAGTTATGGGAAAAAGGAATTTGTATCTGAATAATACCCCGGTAGAGGAAGCGCGATCTATTTATATGAATGCCCTCAAAGAGCGGATTAATATGCAATATGAAGAGATTCCCACAGAAATGAGCTTAGGCCGTATTACAAAAGAGGCTGTATTTGCATTATGCTCTTCTCCTCTTTTTAACGCCGCAGCCATGGATGGGATCGCAGTTATTGCTGAAAAGACAAAAGGAGCCTCGGAGCGGGAACCTTTGGAGCTGAAAAAGCAGGAGGATTTTCTTGTAGTAGACACAGGTGATCCTATCAAATATCCTTATGATGCAGTTATTATGGCAGAAGATGTAATGGAGATTGATGACAGCACGGTAAAGATTCTGGAGGCCGCCGCCCCCTGGCAGCATATCAGGCCGGTGGGGGAAGACATTGTAGCTGGAGAGATGCTTTTAGCCAGTATGCACAAGATCCGTCCCATTGACATTGGAGTTCTTTTCTCAGGGGGAATTACAAAGATCAAGGTAGTAAAACTGCCGAAAATCGCCATATTTCCCACAGGAACTGAGATCATAGAACCGGGAAACGAGCCGGGGGAAGGTGATATCTTAGAATCCAACTCAAGGATGTTTGAGGCCATGGCAGTTTCTTACGGGGGAATTGCCCACCGCTTTCCGCCCATTAAAGATGATTATCAAAAAATCAGGCAGGCGGTATCTGCTGCCCTTGACCAATATGATATGGTAATTGTAAATGCCGGTTCCAGTGCAGGAACAGAAGATTATACCGTTCATATCTTAAGAGAACTGGGAGAAGTTCTGGTCCATGGTGTTGCCATAAAGCCCGGAAAACCGGTGATACTTGCGGTTGTAAAAGATAAGCCGGTAATCGGACTTCCAGGTTATCCGGTGTCGGCTTACATTGGCTTTGAGAATTTCGTAAAGCCTGTGATGTCTTTGTTCACCGGAGAACACGGATATGAAAGTAACAAGGTAGAGGCCGTAATCTCAAAGCGGCTGGTCTCTTCCTTAAAACACAAGGAATATGTTCGGGTAAAAGTAGGAGAGGTAGGAGGAAGGCTGGTGGCTTCCCCTCTTGCCAGGGGAGCAGGAGCGGCTATGAGTCTTGTGCGGGCAGACGGTTTCTGCGTGATCGGGCAAAATAGCGAAGGGGTGGAAGCCGGAGAATCCGTAACTGTGGAATTATACAGAAACTTATCAGAGATCAGACATACTCTGGTTTCGATTGGAAGCCATGATCTCATCCTTGATCTCATTGGGGATCTAATGTCGCTTCATGATCCGGGAATCTACATGTCAAGCACCCATGTGGGGAGCATGGGCGGGCTTATGGCATTAAAGCGGGGAGAAGCACATATGGTGCCTGTTCATCTTTTGGATGAGGAAACAGGAGTTTATAATATCCCTTTTTTTTAACCCGCATGTTTCAGGATTCTATAGCCATCATAAAAGGAGTGAAAAGAATTCAGGGCCTGATCATTCAAAAAGGAAATCCTTTAAATATCAAAGGCATTGAAGATTTGACCAGATGCCGTTATGTGAACCGACAAAGGGGAGCGGGGACCCGTGTGCTCTTTGATTATAAGTTAAAGCTTGGCGGGATCGACCCTTCTCTCATTTCTGGTTATGAAAGAGAAGCAGCTACTCATATGGCAGTAGCTGCGTTAGTAGCCAGCAACAGTGCAGATGCAGGCATGGGAATACTTGCTGCTGCAAATGCCCTGGGGTTGGAATTTCTTGCAATCGGGGAAGAAGAGTATGATTTTGCAGTTCCGGTCAAATATCTGGATCTTCCTGAGATGATATCCTTTATTCGGGTACTGAAAAGTGAAGAGCTCCACCGGCGTATGGAACAGATCGGAGGGTACCAGTATAATCTGGCAGGAGAAATCCGATATCTGTAAGATACGTTATAAAGAGCCAGACTTAGTCAAAAAGAAGCCTTTGTTCATTAGAATACAGATTTAGTCGGGTTCCTTTTGCTGAGCCCACTAAAGTAATATTGAATTTGTTCGCCATCTCAATAGCCACATCTGTGGGAACTGAGCGGGCAACAAGGATGGGGATTTTTGCTTTGATGATTTTGGTTATCATATCACTGGGCACTCTGCCGCTGGTGATGAGAACGGTTTTTGATAAATCAATCCGTTGGTCCATGGAGCAGCCCAGTATCTTATCCACCGCATTGTGTCTTCCAATGTCTTCCATTAGATACAGTAAACCCTGGTTATCATATAAGCCACAGGAATGGATTCCTCTGGTTAATTTGTAGATATCACTGCTTTTTTGAAATTCATTCATATAAGATAAAATCTTTGAAAACTTGATGGTAAAAGAGTAATCCAATGCAGTTAAATCCCAGTCGTTCATAAGGTAATAAGCGATGGAGTGCTGTTTCCCGCAGGCGGTGGTGACCGTACGTATTCCTTCTGTCGCATTGATGACATCTTTAAATACATCACTGGTCTTTAATTTTACAAAGGCTTTGCCTTCGTCTTCCAGGATTTCTATGGATTTTATCTCATCCATCCCATGAATAATTCCTTCCGAAAATAAATTCCCAAGAACCAATTCATATAAATTCTTATGGGTGCAAATAAGGTTTACATAGCGAATGTCGTTCACATAAACCGATAACTTATATTCAATGAGAATTTCTTCGGATTCTTCCGACTGTGTTTCATTGCTGCATAATAGAAGTTTATATTTCTTACTGATGTGGTTTTTATCTGGCATGTGTTTCTCCTTTGCGGATCGATCAGGTCGTCAGGGAGCATCGGTATTTACTGCCTGTGGGTATGATCCTCATTATTAATGTCAGGTATTTCCCACAGACGGATAGGTACCTAACCAGGAATCAATGATGGCATCTCTCTTTTTCTCCTGAGTTGAGAATATCTTGCTCTGATTTCTTTTCTTTTTGGGCCGCTGATTGTCAATTCCGTCTGATCGGACATAAGAACCTTCTCATAGGAGATCTGCCGGATATGGTCATAATTGACCAAAAAAAGAATGATGAATCAATAAAAAACCATGATCTTCTAATTTTTCAAATACGCTCTTCAGTTTCCCATAGAAAATATACCGGCTGTTTTTCGTAATTATATTGATTTTGTGACCTTTGGATATCTCGAAATAAATAATATCCTCGATAGGAATACTGCATTGTCCTCTGTCGATATCCTTAAAACCAAAGTTTTTATCTTGGAATTCCTTTATCCGTTTATAGGCACTTAAAAGATCCTTTTTAAAAAGTTTACGATCAATGGGCTTTGACAAAAAGCGAAAGGTGTCTAAGCAGAAAACTTCTTTTGCACGGTTATCATAAGAAGAAATATAGATAATAATGGTTTTTTTGATCTGAAAATAATATCTTAGCTTGTCTCCAACTTCGATTCCGCTCATACCGTTCATACTGATATCCAGAAAAGCCAAATCATAAATAGTACCGCCTTTTAGTTTTTCGCATAACTCCTCCCCAGATGTAAAAGAATCGATTAAGTAGGAGATATGTGCCTTTGATAGTGTGCTTTCTATCAGGGTTTTGATCTGCTCAATGAACACAGGTTCGTCATCACAGATAGCAATTTCAATCATGAATGTCTCTGTCTCCTTCCATTCTTTAACTTGATCTAATTTTATCATAAGGAAATAAAAAAAGTGTTAAAAATGTAAAAAAATAACGAATATCCAAAAATGGTAAATAGCTGGACAAAGACATTTCGGGCCAGGGAATATTATGTGCCGGCAATATGGAACATAACAAAAGAAGCAGAGAAAAGAAAAAAAAGAGAAGCTGAAATATGTTAAGGCCTATAAGCTGATTGTACAAAAAGATGCTCACAGGAAGAATTCCATTGCAAAAACCACCATGCAGGCGGCTATGGAAACCTGAAACAGGCTTTTTTCCTTATAAGCCAGAATGGCAGCCGTCAAAAGTGCCGCGGCCCCGGACCATATACTTTTCGTGGCTGTAAGGATGGCAGGAAAGGTCATTACCGACAAGGTCACATAAGGAACATAGTAAAGAAAAGACCGGATAAAGGGAACCTTTATTTCCCGCCGGATAAGGGTCAGGGGAAGGACGCGGATCAAATAGGTAACGGCGGCCATGACCAGTATGTAAAGATAGATTCGGTTATTCATGAGAAACCTCCATAGTATCAGGTACCGGGAACAAGGCTGCAGCAGCTCCCGCAATCACAACGGTCAGTATGATCAGTCTGAATCCGGAAGAAATCCTGTGCAGTGCCGGAATCAGAAAGAACAAAAGACTAAAGGCCATGGAAAAGGCGGTCACTCCTGCCAGAACACGGTTTTTCTTTGCAGGCGGGATGATAATTGCCAGAAACATCCCATACAGGGCCACGCCTAAAGCGCTTAAAGCTCTTTCCGGCAGAAGGCGTCCAAAGTAAGCGCCGGCTGCGGTTCCCAGTGTCCAGCCCGGAATGGCAAGCAGAAACAGGCCGTAGCAGTACCATGGATTTAAGGGACCCGGCTTACACACGGAAACACCGAAGATTTCATCTGTTATTCCGTAGCCGATCAGCAGGCGGTGATAAAATGAGGGTGTTTTGTCAAGCTTTTGGGAAAGGGAGCAGGACATGAGACTGTAACGCAGGTTAATGACTAACTGGGCAGCGGCCATTTCTGCAAAGGGAGCGCCGGCTGTGATAAGGCCCAGGCCCGCAAATTGCCCTGCTGATGTTAAGTTGGTAAGGGACATCACAATGGACTGCCATGGTGACAGTCCTGACTTTAATGCTATAATTCCAAAGGTAAAGGATACGGCAATATAACCAAGAAAGATGGGGATTCCATCCTTTATCCCGGATTTTAGCTGTTCTCTGCTGGTATTCATCATGCTCCTCCTCATAGGACGTAACCGCCCTTATCGTATTTATAAAATATACCATGAACCTTTACATCAGTAAAACAAATGTTTATAATGAAAACATTAGAAAAACTAATGATAAGGAGCTGGGAACATGAAGCGGTACCGGGCAGTTATGAAGATTGTGGAAACAGGGGGATTTACCAGGGCTTCTAAAGAGCTTGGGTATACACAGTCCGCCATCAGCCAGATGGTGCAGTCTTTAGAGGAAGAGCTTGGCACAGTGCTGTTTGTCCGTTCTAAAAAGGGAGTGGTACTGACTCCTGACGGAGCAGAGCTTTTACCCTACATAAAGAATATATACCATGCTTACAGGGAGCTTACGGAGAAGAGAAAAGAGATGGAAGGAATCCAGAATGCAACCATCCGGATCGGTACCTTTGCCAGTGTATCCTGTCATTGGCTGCCGGGATTAATGAAGACGTTTAAGGAGAAGTACCCACTGGTCAGCTTTGAACTCTACCAGGGAGATTATACAGCCATTGAACAGCTGGTAAAGGATGGAAGCGTGGATTTTGGACTCATTAATCCCCAGGCAGTTCGGGATCAGGAGCTTAAGACCATTCCATTAAAAAAGGATCCCATGCTGGCAGTCCTTCCCCTTTCCCATCCCCTGGCAGGGAATGAGAAGGTCGTGCTGAAGGAACTGGCATCAGAGCCTTTTATTCTTCTGGAGGAAGGAAGCTTAAATGAACCCATGGAATTCTTTCGCGACCATGGGATGGAGCCGAATATCCAGTATATCATTCACGATGATTATACGATCATGGCTATGGTCGAAAAGGGGCTGGGTGCCGGAATTTTATCGGAGCTTATATTAAACCGTGTGGATTATAATATTGCTGTCAGAGAGATAGAACCGCCATTAGCCAGGACCATTGGCGTTGTTTTTAAGGATAAGAAAACTATCCCCTTTGCCAGCAGGCAATTTCTGGAATATCTCACAGAGGAATATGGGGAACTAAATCATAACTATGGAGGAGAAAAGAATGGGGCATAAAAATTTAACAACACTTTGTTATATCCAGCAGGAAGATAGCTATTTGATGCTCCACCGGATAAAAAAAGAAAGACGATATGAATCAGGACAAGTGGCTGGGGGTAGGAGGCCATTTGGAGGAAGGGGAGAGTCCGGAGGAATGTCTTTTGCGGGAGGTAAAGGAAGAGACCGGATTATCCCTGCATTCCTACCGGCTCAGGGGCATTATTACCTTTGTGTCAGACAAGTATCCCGATGAATACATGTTTTTGTACACTGCTGACGGATATGAAGGGACCCTGACAGAATGTCCGGAAGGAGAGCTTAAATGGATACCAAAGGAAGAAATAGGCGGCCTCTCTCTTTGGGAAGGAGACCGTATTTTCTTTGAGCTGTTACTCACGGATATTCCTTTCTTCTCCTTAAAGCTTGTGTATACAGGGGACCATCTGGCAGACGCTTTGTTAAATGGCAAGCCATTGGCGCTTTTGCCTGCTAATCCAAAAGTTCCTTCCGCGAAAAGAGAGCATAGCTGATCTTATACATCAACAGATTCCATGCCAGTGCTATAAAGGGAGAGCAGCACAGAAGGATAAAGACCAGGTGATCTGTAAACGAAACACCGAGGAGGGTGAAAAGCTTATAGATACCAAAGAAGATGGCGCCGGGAACCAAACAGGAAACAAGCAATAAAATACGGGCTTTTTCTGCGCCGAATTTAAACAGAAGAGGGATTGACATGCTTCCCGCAATTTCTGCAATTGCCAGGCTCGCTACACCGGTAAACAGCAGAGTAATCATGTTATTGATGCTGCTGAAAATATCCTTATGTGCAATGATGCCGCCTATAGTGCCAATTACCAGCCCGGTGACAGCGCCAACCGCTGAGAAAATCAGAAGAACAATAAATTTGCTGATCACTATGTCCTTTTTTGTAACCGGCATAACCATGGCGTATTTCATCCATTTGGAATGATCATCAAAGCTGAATGTAGTGATGATCATTGAGCTGCATAGAATGCCGCTCATAATGATATAGCCCTCCAATCCCATGGAAGGAATAAGAGAGAACGCTAAAATCAGCAGTATAAAAATCATGGACCTGGCATTATGCCCGATGTTATATAAATCTTTTAAAATTAAACTTTTCATTTTACCTGGTCTCCCTTCACATAGAGAAGAAGGATATCGTCAATAGAGGCATTATCTACCACTGCAGTCTTGTATTTACGGCGGGCCTTTTCCTTGTCTGCCACCAGCACATCCCATTGATAGTCGCGTTTCCGGTAAGCAAGGATCTCTGATTTGTCAATGGCGTGGAACTGATCCGTTTTGCACCGGATAATGCCATATTGGTAGCGCAATTCATCCTTTTCTTTGCAGAATAGGGTTTTCCCTTTATGAATAAAAGTAATGTAGTCTGCCACCTTCTCCAGATCCGTGGAAATATGGGATGACATCAGGATGGAATGGTCTTCATCCTGTACAAAGTCCAGAAACAAATCCAGCATATCGTCACGCATGACCGGGTCAAGCCCGCCGGTCGCTTCATCCAGAATCAGAAGCTTCGGTTTATGGGAAAGCGCAACGGCAATGCCAAGCTTCATTTTCATTCCCCTGGAAAATGTTTTGATCTCTTTGCGGGGAGGAAGCTGGAATCTTCTCAAATAGTTATCGTAGGCGGTTTCATCCCACTGCCTATAGCTGCTGCCGAGATCCTGCCGATTTTAGCCGGCGTAAGAGTCTCATAGAAGTTGATGCCGTCAAAAACGACTCCTATGTTTTCTTTGATATTTTTGGGATCGGAAGAAAGCTCCTTCCCCCAAAACTTAACCATCCCTTCCTCCCTTTTGATAAGATCAAGGATAGCACTGATTGTAGTGCTTTTACCGGCACCGTTCTCACCGATCAATCCCATAATAGCACCCTTGGGAATGGAAAATGATACATGATCCAATTTAAAATCAGGATATTGTTTCGTCAGATTTTCCAACCTGCAAATCGGCTCCATTTTTACTCCTCCTCTTGGTAAAACATAGTCAAAAGTTCAATCAGCTTGCCCAGTGATATTCCGCTGGTCCGGGCAATATCAGCTGCCTCCTGCAGATGTTCCTCCGCTTTTCGCTGCTGTTCTTCCTGAAAGAAATCTTTGTTTTGTGCCGATACAAAACTGCCCCGCCCAACGGTTGTTTCAATGAAGCCGTCCCGTTGTAAATCTTCATAAGCTTTTTGTACGGTAATGACGCTGACATGAATGGATTTAGCCAATGCCCGCATAGACGGGATAGGGTCGCCGGTCTGCAGCTCTCCGCTCATAATCAGCGCTTTTATCTGCGAAGTGATCTGCTCATAAATGGGCTTATTTGTGTTACTGCTGATTATAATTTCCACAGTAGGTCTCCTTAGTGTTGTATAGTGTACTTGTTGAACAAGTACATTATATGCGATGTATTTTGCCATGTCAATAGGGAACATTTTACCATATGTCTTTGACTTTCAAATATATATGGCAAAATATACGGGATCCCCATATTTCTCTCAATGCATTCTCCAAGCCCAAAACAGGCCTCTTGCAAAAATCCGTGCAAGAAGCCTGTTTTCTTATTTTTTTTCTTATTTTGTATCAAACAAATCATTCCATCTCCACAAGAATTTTCCGCACCAGCGACGCGTTCTTCTCTGCATAATGAAATGCCGCGACCACCTCTGACAACGGATATTTCCTTGTGACGAACTCCTTCACCGGCAGCTTTCCAGCCTTTAAGTATTCGATGACCGGCAAAAACCGGTTGGTCTGGTGGCGGGAGCCTAAGACGGTCAGCTCTTTTGCCGCAAGCTTGACCGGAGCGATTTCCGACGGCTTTGCGTTAAAACTCATTTCCACGATTCTTCCGGCTGCCCCGGCAACGTCAATGGCCTGCTCAAAGCTGGAAACCGTACAGACCGCATCCACTACCACGTTGGCGCCGTAGCCGTCGGTCAGCTTTAAGACTTCCTTTATTACATCCTGTTCCTTGGCATTTAAACAGACATCCGCCCCCAGCTTCCTTGCATATTCCAGCTTTTCGTCAAAGATATCGGAAATGATCACCTTTGCCCCTAAAAGCTTTGCATTGACTAAAACAGTCAGGCCAATGGTTCCTGCTCCCATGACTAATACAGTATCCCCTTCTTCCACCCTTCCCCGAAGGCAGGCCTGTGCGCCGATGGTAAATGGCTCGGTGAGCACCGCCTGATCGTAAGGGATTTCTCTGGGAATCAGAAAGACATTCTGCACCGGCAGTACGAAATATTCCTGAGCCGCTCCGTCGATGTGCGCCCCCATGACCTTTAAATGATGGCAGGCATTGTGCCGCCCCTTTTTGCAGGCATAGCAAACACCGCAGTAGCGGATCGGCTCCGCGACGATGTGGTCGCCCGGCTTTACCTTTGTGACGGCACTTCCTACCTCCACGACCTCGCCCACAGCCTCATGGCCCCATACCAGGGGATACACGGCAAAGGCATTGGTTCCGTGAAGGATGTGCATGTCGCTTCCGCAGATTCCCACACATTTAACCTTCATTTTTACATCCGTAGGATTTACAAGATCCGGCTCCTTCCGGTCTTCAAGAACCAGGACTCCCGGTTTTTTTATCAGACTTACTTTCATGTCATCAACCTCCAAACCAGTGCAACGGCACCTCAATCAATGCGGGACAGAGGGCCAGGGCAAGCAATAGGCCGCACTGGGCGATAAAATAGGGCATGGTAGGCGGTATGATTTCCTCCATGGTCACCTTTCCCGTGGCACATGCCACATTGAGCACCGGTCCCACCGGAGGAGAGGTCAGGCCCAGAACATTGGCCAGGCAGAACAGCACGCCAAAGGCTACCGGATCCAGCCCCGCTTCTGTGATCAGGGGTAGGAAAATAGGCGTTAAAATCAGGATACAGGGCACCACGTCCATAGCCAGACCCACGATAATGACAATGATCATCAGGGTAAAGTTTAAAAGAATTGGATGGGCCACCAGTCCGGAAAGCCCCTCGGTCATCATTTCCGGAATATGGGCTACGGTCATGGTATAGGCCGCCAATTGTGCCGTTGCCGCCAGAAACATGACCACTGCGGACATTTTCGCGCTGGAAACCATAGCGGAAATGAAGTCCTTGAATTTCAGTTCTTTATAGACAAAGGCTCCTACAAGAAGTGCGTAGACCACGGCAATGACTCCTGCTTCCGTTGCGGTGAACATGCCGCCCCGAAGCCCGAAGAGGATAATTCCGGGAAGGAGCAACGCCCACAGTCCGGAGGTAAAGGTCTTTGCGATTTTTTTCAAGGTCATCTTCGGAATGCCGTCCACCGGCGGACAATCCTTTCTGGAAATGAAGAACCAGCAGGCGGACATTAAAATGGTCAAATAAATGGCCGGTGCGATTCCCCCCATGAACATGGATTTTACGGACACCTTTGCTGAAATGGCATAGATAATAAAGGGAATCGACGGGGGCATGATGGGGGCAACTAAGTTGGCGCTTGCCACCAGGGCTGCGGATTTTGCCCGGTCATAGCCGGATTTTGCCATCATGGGGATTAAAATGGCTCCCAGCGCCGCGGTAGAAGCTACGGCAGAACCGACCAGGGCGGCAAAGAGCAGACAGGCCAGAATGGTCACATAGCCTAAACCTCCCGGAATCCGTCCTACGAAAATGTTGCAGAATTTGATGATCCGGTCGGTCAGGCCGCCCCGGTTCATCAGCTCCCCTGCCACCACAAAGAAGGGCAGTGCCATCATGGTCACGCTGTCCGTCCCCCGCATAAGCTGCTGGGCATAGAGCAGGGGCTTTGCATTTCCGCCGCCAAGGAGCAGATAACCGGTTCCTGCGGCGCATAAAATGAGGGAAAAGGAAATGGGCAGCCCAAAGGCCAGTGCAATGAGCAGTATGGCAAAAAATACGATAATAATGGTCAGTTTGGCAGAGCCAAACAGTGCAAGTCCTGCAAACATGTCACGCCTCCTTTGCGGTCGGTTCCGCTTCGTCTTCGTCATGGGGCATAATCAACTCCAGCAGTGTGGCTTTGGTACAGACGGCTTTGTAAATATTCACCGCAGACAGGATCATGATGGAGATTCCCATGATCAGTCCGGGCAAATACATGATCCATATGGGCGTGCCGGTCGCCACCAGCTTGTCCGCCTTCATCATCCACATATAGTCAAAGGTTCCCCTGGCTACCAGATACATGAGCCAGATGATGATGACCTGAAGGACCACAAAGACTGCCCTTGCCCCGCCCTTTGGCAGGCGTACCAGAAGGGTTTCAATGAGCAAGTGCTTATTGTCCCGCATAGCCAGAATGGAACCCATGTAAACAAGGTAAATGAAGCAGAGCCTGGCGATCTCCTCGGTTGCGGCCGAGCCTAAACGGAACTGGCGCAGGATCACATTTAAAAAGACCAGAAGGATCATAATGGCAAGGCACACGGAAATCAGTACCTCTATGCCCTTAAACAGGGCATCAATGGATTTTTTCATTGTCAGTCACCCCTCTATTCTAAGCTTCCGTTATTTTACGTCCTGAATTTTTTTTACCAAATCCTCTGCCCAGTCATTTTCAGAATAGAGCTTGTCATACACGGGCTTGATTTTTTTCTATGATTTTTGCCTGATCTTCAGCAGTCAGGGCTGTTACGGTCACACCGGCTTCTTTTAAAGTCTTTCTGTCCTGATCCACACTTTTTATGTACTCGTCCCATGCCCAGGCGGAGGATTCCTTTGCAGCTTCCCTGATGATGTTCTGCTGGTTTTCGCTTAAGCCGTCCATGCGATCGGCATTGACAACGATCTGGAGGGTGGCAATGATGTGGTTTGTCTCATAGACCCATTTCTGCACTTCTTCGAACTTCTGGCTTAAGATAGTCACCATGCCGTTGTCCTGGCCGTCAACCACACCGGTTTCCAGGGCGGAATACAAATCCCCAAGGGGAATGGTCTGGGCGCTGGCGCCCAGGTTCTCCGCAATGCCGATATGGATGGGGTTATTGGGCATACGCAGCTTCAAGCCGTTAAAGTCTTCTACGGTTTCCAGCTTTTTGCTGGAGCTGAAAGTACGGGTGGAGTTAGGACCCCAGCCAAGTAAGTAGGTGGTAGGGAATTTTTCATGGAATTCTGCAGCCACCTCATCACCGATCTCGCCGGTCCATACGGATTTGGCATGGTTAATATCCCGATATAGGAAGGGCCAGTCCGCAATGAGCATCTTCGTGTATTCCTGGTTCATGACCGTGCCGACCACTGCCATATCAATGGTTCCGGAACGCACACCGCTCCAAAGATCGGCTTCATTGCCCAGAAGCCCGTTATGGGAAATATTGACGGTGATGGAACCGCCGGATTTTTCCTCCACCTGCTTTTTAAATACCTCGTCCATGGCCCTTGCATGGGGTGGGTTTCTGCCCAGGTGTCGCCTAAGGTCAGGCTCACCGCCTTGTCATCGGCCCCTGCGGTGGCTCCGCCCGGCGCATCGCCTGCTTTTGCTGTGTCCCCTTCTTTTGCTGTGTCCCCTGCTGCCGGCTTATTTGCCGCCTGGCTGCTGCATGCCGTTAAGACTGCTCCCAGGATACAGGCAGCCATGATTCCAAAAAACCAGTTCTTTTTCCTCATTTGATAAACCCTCCTATGTATTTGTGTAATATTTTACATTAATATTTTACTGTTAATATATTAATTATCGCAAGCGTAAAAATTTACAATTCTTTATTTTGCTTTTTGTACATATTAGATATATTTTTCTGCATTATTTCATGCTAATATTTTAACAGAGCCAGAGGGAGTATTCAGTTAAGCGGATATTTGCAATCCGCGGCCCTGCTTGCTCCACCTGACAGAGGTAAAACCCTGCAATCCGGCAATAAGAGAAATTTTCATTATAGAAAGGACACTTAAACATGGCAAACCGTACTCGTACCTCGGAAAAATCAGCCGCAAGCCTGGCTTACGATTTTTACATGACAGCATCATTGGGATGAAATTAAAGCCCGGACAGCCTTTAAATTTAGAAGAGCTTTCCGAGCATTTAAAGGTGAGCAGATCCCCCTTCGGGATGCAGTGATACGCCTGGAGCATGAAGCTGATTACCTCCCTGCCCCACAAAGGCACCCTGGTTTCTAAAATCAATTTAAAGCAGGCCAATGAAGAATGCTTTCTCCGCATTACCATAGAAGAGGAAATTTATTCCCTGTTTTCGGATCTATGCAATGAAAGGGATATTTCCAGGCTGAGAGACTATATCAAAACCCAGGAAAAGGTGATTCAGGATCACGATATCCGCATTTTTTTTAAAGCAGGATGACGAGTTTCACAAATATCTTTATCTGCGCACAGATAAGGAATTTTCCTTTAATCTTCTGCAAAACAGCATCGGCCATTACAACCGGCTCCGCCTTCTCACCTGCACGGAAAACCGGGTAGTAAGCAGCTCCATTCAGGAGCACAAGGACATGGTGGGGCTGTTCCTGAAAAAGGACAAGGATGCGCTGAAAAAAGCCGTCCGCGACCATGTGATGAAGGTGGACAATGACAAGCTGGAGCTGCGTTCCAAGTATCCGGAGCTTTTTGAGGGGGATTTAAAGGCCAATGAGCCTGCGGAAAATATCTTTACAAAGGATTTTCTGTCACAGCTTAAATAGGTTTCTGACGAAAAAAAGATTGACCGGATTTTCTATCCGTGGTATATTGATGATATTATAAATGATAGGATGTGTGTGTTTGTTAATTGTATTAAAACATGGAGCATAAGGCAATTTTATATGAAAAGCAGGAGTCGGGACAGGAAGGCTGCAGGTCTTTCCTCTATTTCGTGTACCTGTTTTGCCCATGGGATACAAAACAGACAGAATAAGGTTGAAAGCCTGTAAGACGTCAGTTTGTTGTCTTACAGGCTTTTTTGCGTGAGCAATGAGCCTAATGAATATGCCTGCATCCTGCCCGAATGCTCCATGGACCTCAGGAAACCAGTTGGAAGGACACAAGGAACGAGGAGAATTACATGGAACATACATTTCGGATTTTAGAATTTAATCTTATTTTAGAAAAACTTGAAGAATTTGCACACACCGAAGCAGCGAAGGAGAGAATTAGAAAATTGACCCCGAGCCTGAAGGAAGGCGATGTGAAAAAGAGCCTTCGTGATACGTCAGAGGCCAGGATCATCATTGACCGGATGGGGCTTCCTCCCGCAGTCAGCTTAAATGGTTTGCAGGAGATCATGAACATAGTAAGGCAGGGGGGCTGCCTGTCTGCTGAAGAGCTGGAGCGGACAGGGGGAATGCTCACCGCAGTAAAGCGGTTTAAGGACTTTTTAAACCGGAGCAGATACTTGGAGATTGGCCTGCCCTATTATGAGCAGGACTTAAATCCGCTGGAGGATCTGGCAAGGGAGATTTATGAAAGCGTCAGAAACGGCAAAGTAGAGGACAGTGCCAGCAAGTATTTAAAAGGCATCCGTCAGGATGTGGCCAGACTGGAAGAAAAGCTGCGGGCTAAGGCAGAAGCCATTTTAAGGGGAAACAAAAAGTATTTTTCAGATTCTTATGTGACCTTAAGAAACGGCAGGCATTGCCTTCCGGTGAAAAAAAGATTACAGAACATGGGTCCCTGGCAGTGTCATTGACCAGTCCGCAACCGGCTCCACCCTTTTTATCGAACCGGCAGCCATTACAGAGCTTAACGGGGAACTGGAGCTTTTAAGGATCGAGGAGGAAAATGAGGCAAGAAGGATCCTGTATATGCTCACTGCCTCAGTGGAAGAAAATTTAGAGATTCTGGAAGGGAATAAACGCCTTCTTGAAAAACTGGATTTCCTGTTTGCAAAGGGAAGCTTAAGTGCCTCCATGGACGGCATTCGTCCAGATATCAATACGGACCGGATCATAAAGATCGTAAATGGCCGCCATCCGTTCATGAACCCGGAAACCGTGGTACCCCTGACCTTTGAACTGGGAAAGAAGGAACGGGGAATCGTTATTACAGGGCCTAATACAGGAGGAAAAACTGTATCCATTAAGACGGTGGGACTTTTCTCCCTTATGGCCCAATGCGGTCTTCACCTGCCCTGCGGGGAAGCCGAGCTTTGTATGAACAGCCAGGTGCTCTGCGATATTGGTGACGGTCAGAACATTACAGAGAACTTATCCACCTTTTCCGCCCATATTACCAATGTAATGAAGATTCTTAAGGCAGCCGGCCCGGAGAGCCTGGTTATTTTAGATGAGCTGGGATCAGGAACAGACCCGGCGGAAGGAATGGGGATCGCCATTGCCATACTGGAAGAGTTAAGAAGCAACGGATGCCTTTTCCTGGCAACCACCCATTATCCTGAGGTAAAGACATATGCCAAGGAGGCGGAGGGAATTACCAATGCACGTATGGCTTTTGATAAAGAAACCCTTAGGCCTCTTTACCGCATGGAAATCGGAGAAGCCGGAGAAAGCTGCGCTCTTTATATCGCCAAACGGCTGGGAATGCCGGAGGCCATGATAAGGAGGGCCAGAAGATACGCTTATGGAGAGCCGGAAGACTTCCGTAAGGAGGAGCCGGATGCATTAACAGAGAAGGCCGAAGGCATAAGCTTAAGCGGTCCCAGAATTGAAAAACTGAAAAAAACGGTGGTGAATAAAAATCTCACAGAAAAAAAAGTTTACCATCGGGGACAGTGTGTATGTTTATCCGGATAAGAAAAAGGGAATTGTATGCAGGCCAGTCAATGAAAAGGGAGTGCTGCAGGTCCAGATGCCGGATAAGAAAATCTGGGTCAACCAGAAAAGGGTAAAGCTTTTGGTCGCCGCAGAGGAGCTATACCCGGAGGATTATGATTTTTCCATAATTTTTGATACTGTGGAAAACAGAAAAGCAAGGCATAAGATGGAAAAGGGATATCAGGAGGGGCTGGAGATAAGAATGGAATGATTTTTCAGGAAGGGAGCCTTGGTGTACATGGCCCCCTTCTTTGAAATGATGTTATAATTTTATGTATCTTAGGAGATGTGGCCTTAAGGCCAGGTTTCCTCTCCGCGAATTTAACAGCTGGGAGGCGGAATAAAAAGTTCGTCGTTAAGCTCAGCCAGGATGAGCCGGAAAATCTGTACATGGCAAAGCTCATCTGCAATGATCCGGTTTAAGATCGCCTTGATCTTACAGTCATCGATCCACTCTGCCTGGTCCTGGTATTTCCGGATAGCTTCCAGTTCACTTGCCAGGCGTTGGAGACCAGGGGACCGATCCGGGTGGGATAGCGGTTACAGGCGGGAGTCCAATACTTTAAGCGCCCGTTTTTATAGCTCCAAAGCCTGGGATCTGCGCCCAGCATGATGGCCAATTCTCCAAAGGTATTTAAATGATGCATTTCAACAATGCTGATCTTATGGAAACATTCCGCTATATCAAAGAAGAAATTTCTGGTAATCATGCTGTTGTAAGTATAAAGACTGATTGCGGACATTTCGGAATTACAGTCGCCTATGTTTGAAAGCATGGCTGCGGCATACCGCTTATTTTGAGAAAGGATCTCTATGGGAGGCCAGGGATCGTTGCCTGAAAAAACAAGAGCAGATAAATCCATATAATACCCTCATTTCAATTTATTCTATTTAAATATATCCGCCAGATGGTATAGTATGACTTAAAAACACAAGAAGATGGAGGAACCAAGGACATGGACTGTAAAGAAAAATTTAAGAAAACAGTGGAAGATTTTTTACCGTTTAACCAGCAGGAAGAAAGGGATAAGGAGATGCTGCTCCAATATCTCTCGTCAGGGGAATCTATATTTTCCCGTGAAAGTTTAGGCGCCCATATGTCAGCATCGGCCTGGGTGGTAAATCAGTCCCATGATAAGGTTCTTATGGCCTACCATAACATCTATGATTCCTGGGCATGGACCGGAGGCCACGCTGACGGGGAAATGGACCTGCTCAAGGTAGCAATCCGGGAAGCCATGGAAGAGACCGGGATTACGAAGGTAAGGCCGGTTACAGAGGATATTTTTTTCTCTGGAGGTGCTTACGGTGGACGGACATGAGAAGAGGGGAGCTTATGTTTCCTCCCACCTTCACTTAAATGTGACCTATCTTCTGGAAGCAGATGACAGGGAGGCCCTTCATAAGAAAGCGGATGAAAACAGTGGGGTAGGCTGGTTTGGTTTGGAAGAATGCTTAACGTCAGTCAATGAGCTGGATGAGGGAACGGATTTACCGGAAACTGCTTAATAAGATGAGAAATATAAGATATTAACAAAAAAATGATAACTATTTTCCATTTTACTGTTTTATTTTTCCAGATAATGATTTATAATAGAGGAATCTAACAGATAAAGTTTTGCCAAATAAGACAGCGAGGTGGTAGATATGAAGATTATTTATGCAATCGTCAGCTCAGATGATGGAAACAGGGTGACTGATGTGCTGAATGAACACCAGTTCAGCGTGACAAAACTTGCCACAACAGGTGGTTTCTTAAAGAAGGGCAACTCTACATTAATGATCGGTACGGATGACGGACAGGTAGAAGAAGTCATCACTCTGATTAAAGATACCTGCGGAAAACGCCAAAAGATTACCTGCAACGTTCCGGCGCCGAATATCGCGTCTGTATCAGCCGGATATATGATGATGCCGATGACAGTGGAACTTGGCGGAGCTACTATATTTGTAACCGACGTAGAACGATTCGAGAAGATTTGAGAAATCAGCAAAGGGATTGCAGAGCAATCCCTTTTCGCAACTGTTGGAATTGACAGGCCGGAGGAAAAGTAAAAAAATGACAGGAGGTGTGTTTTTGAAACTGGATGAGATAACTAAAAATATGCTGGTGGCAGAGGCATATGAAGCCCAGAAGATGGCTTATGTGCCTTATTCGGATTTTTGCGTGGGAGCGGCCCTGCTTGCAAAGAACGGAAAGGTCTACCGTGCTGCAACATTGAAAATGCAGCCTTTACACCCACTAACTGTGCGGAGCGCACCGCGTTTTTCAAAGCGGTCTCAGAAGGAGTCACGGAATTTGATGCCATTGCTATTGTGGGGAATAAAAAGGGAGAAAAGGGAGATATATGTGCTCCTTGCGGAGTCTGCCGGCAGGTAATGGCGGAATTCTGTGATCCTGAGGAATTTAAGATCATTCTGGGAGCGGGAGAGGAAACTTCCGTGTATACCTTAAAGGAGCTGCTTCCTTTGGGATTCACAAAAAAAGAATTTAAATTCCTGATGAGGCAAAAGGGAGGTTTTGGTGTGTCATGAGAATGTACGATGTAATTGCAAAAAAGAGGAACGGAGAAACTCTGACAGAGGAAGAGATCCGCTTCATGATAAACGGCTACGTAAAGGGGGATATTCCTGATTACCAGATGTCTGCCATGCTGATGGCCATTTACTTTAAAGGTATGAGTGATGAGGAAACAGCCATTCTTACCGATGCGGTGGCCCATTCCGGCGATATGGTGGATTTATCTCCGATTCAGGGAGTAAAAGTAGATAAGCACTCCACCGGAGGGGTGGGAGATAAGACGACTCTGGTGGTTGCGCCCATTGTAGCTGCCTGTGGAGTCAAGGTTGCAAAGATGTCGGGCCGGGGCTTAGGCCATACAGGAGGAACCGTTGACAAAATGGAATCCATACCCGGTATGCGGACTATGCTGACAGAGGAAGAATTCTTTCAGGTGGTCAATACCACCGGCCTTTCCGTTATCGGCCAGTCAGGAAATCTGGCTCCTGCGGATAAAAAACTTTATGCCCTTCGTGATGTGACTGCAACCGTGGACAGCATTCCCTTAATTGCCGCTTCGATTATGAGCAAAAAGCTGGCAGCAGGAAATGACTGCATTCTTCTGGATGTTAAAACCGGCAGCGGAGCATTTATGAAGACCCTGGAAGATTCCATCACCCTGGCAGAAAAGATGGTGGCCATCGGGGAGCATGCAGGAAAGAGGACCATGGCTCTTATAACCAACATGGATATTCCGCTGGGAAGCCTGATCGGCAACAGCCTGGAAGTCATTGAGGCAGCGGAAACCCTCCGCGGAAGAGGACCTGAAGACTTAAAGTCGGTTTGCTTAAGCCTGGCTGCCGGTATGCTCTATCTGGCAGGAAAAGGCAGCATGGAGGAATGCCGGGCGCTGGCAGAAAGAGCCATTGCCGATGGAAGCGCATTGGAACGGCTTATGGCCATGGTAGAAGCCAGGGAGGGGATCCTTCGGTGATCAGGGACACCTCGCTTTTTGCCAAAGCAGCCTTTGAAAGAGAAGTGAAGCCTTAAAGAGCGGCTATATCACCCATATGAACACAGAGCAATGCGGGATCGCCTCCTCACTTTTGGGCGCCGGAAGAGTCACAAAGGAGAGCGTGATCGATTATACGGCGGGAATTGCCCTTAAGAAAAAAGCAGGCCAGAAGGTGGAAGAGGGAGAGACCATTGCCGTGCTGTATACTTCAAAGGAAGAGCTGTTTGCGGCTGCTGAGGAAGAATTTTTAAAAGCAGTCACCATCAGCGGACAACAGCCGGCGGCAGAGCCCCTGATTTATGCAAGCGTTACCAGAGAAGGCGTAAAGCGCCTGACAGAATAGAAAGGTAGGAAACAATAATGACAGATTTAGAAATGTTAAGTTACGTAGATCATACCCAATTAAAGGCGTTTGCCACATGGGAAGACATTGAGGAGCTTTGTAAGGAAGCCGTGGAATATAAAACTGCTTCCGTGTGCATCCCTCCCTGCTATATCAGCCGTACATGAAAATTTCCCGGGACTTAATATCTGTACCGTGGTCGGATTCCCTCTTGGCTACAGCGTAGCTGAATCAAAGGTCCTTGAGACAAAGAAAGCCATTGAAGACGGAGCCTCTGAGGTGGATATGGTAGTGAATATCAGCGATGTGAAAAATGGAGATTACGGCAAAGTAGAAAAGGAAATCGCAGAACTGAAAAAAAGCGGCCGGCGAAAACATCTTAAAGGTCATCATTGAGGCCTGCTATCTGACCGAAGAAGAGAAGATTGCCATGTGCAAGGCAGTTACGGCAGCCGGAGCTGATTATATCAAGACCTCCACCGGATTTGGAACCGGCGGAGCGACCCTGGAGGATATCCAGCTATTTAAAAAGCACATCGGTCCCAATGTAAAGATAAAAGCGGCCGGCGGGGTGAGAACCCTGGAGGATTTAAGGGCTTACATTGAAGCTGGCTGCAGCCGTGTGGGGGCCAGTGCAGCTGTCAGTCTGGCGGCGGAAAAGGAGAATGCTGCTTCCGGAAAATAATAGCCAATTCATCTGATTATCGAAAGTGCTCGTTCCTTTCGATAATATATAATTTAAGCGCTCCAAAAGAGACTCTTTATAAGTGTCTGCCTTTTGGGGCGTTTTTACATGTTTTTTTATACAATTTCCACAAATGACAGTAAAGTCATTTCTGGCTATTTTTCACGAAAATGTTTAAATATACAAAAAAAACTGACAAACAAGCTATTGAAGTGTTAAACTTAAGATATAGAAGTAAATTTATGTATCAACGTGTTGGCATTCAGGCAGGAGGTATTGTTATGTTTCAGGTAAATGATCTAGTAGTATTCGGAACCCATGGAATATGCAGGGTAGAGGCGATAGGAAGACTCGACATGTCCTCGGCAGATGAAGACCGCCTTTACTATACGCTAAAGCCTCTTAATGAGGCACAGCATTGTGTTGTTTACACGCCTGTAGACAATCTAAAAGCGCCCGTGAGAGCTGCATCTACCAGGGAAGAAGCCATAGAACTGATTAACCAGATTCCTGATACTCCGACCATGTGGGTGTTTGATGAAAGACAGCGTGAAGGGATCTATAAGGAAATCATGGTGAAAAATGAGTGCACGGGCTGGCTCCAGATCATCAAGACCCTTTATTTAAAGAAACAAAATGCGGCGGCAGATGAAAAGAAATGTTCGGCAAAGGATGAATCTTATTTCAAGATGGCGGAAGATCTGCTTTACTATGAACTTGCGGCAGCTTTAGAAATGGAGCCGGCCGTGGTGAAAGACATGGTGGTTACGCGGGTGAAGGCTGAGTGATCAGAACTGGGATCCGAAAGATTTAATCCGGTCCGGAAGCCATAAATCATTTAGGATTATTGCAAAAAATGCGCCTTGGAATGTGATATCACAAACCAAAGCGCATTTTTATTAATTAATGATAAATTTTCTTCTCTTCATAAATGGGCTCGCAAGTCAGGTTTACGCCCAATTTCTTAAATATCTTAACATCCACATCGGATAACAGTACAGAAGTATGAGCATCGCATCCCTTTAATTTCGGAAGCTGTTCCAGCGCGATCTGGGCGTTGGGATCAGTCGCAGCGCTGGCGGACAGTGCAATTAAAACCTCATCCGTATGAAGCCTGGGATTTTTGCTGCCCAGATAGTTGATTTTTAATTTCTGAATCGGCTCAATGGCAGAGGGAGAGATCAGATGAATGTCATGAGGAATATTTCCTAAAACCTTGACTGTATTTAACAAAAGGGCAGCAGAAGCACCTAATAAGTTGGTAGTCTTTCCTGTGACAATGGTTCCGTCCTCTAATTCAAGTGCAGCAGCCGGAGAGCCTTTTATTTCGGCCAGGTTCTTGGCGGCATTCACTACCTTTCTCATGTCGGTGGTTATTTTCGCCTGCTTCATGAGAAGCTCAATTTTATAGACTTCATCTTTGGAACCCATATCTCTTGCCAGCCGGGAAAGGGCCTGGTAATAACGTCTTATGATTTCCTGCATGGAAGCCTCCCGGCATACCTCATCATCCACAATACAGAAGCCAACCATATTAACGCCCATATCGGTGGGGGATTTGTAAGGACATTCTCCGTAAATTCCCTCAAAGATAGCGCTTAATACAGGAAAGATCTCTACATCACGGTTGTAATTAACAGTGGTCTTTCCATAGGCCTCTAAGTGAAAAGGATCGATCATATTCACATCGTTTAAATCTGCGGTAGCGGCCTCGTAGGCTAAATTTACCGGATGCTTTAATGGGATGTTCCAGATGGGGAATGTCTCAAATTTCGCATATCCGGCCTTAATTCCCCGTTTGTTCTCGTGGTAAAGCTGGGATAAGCAGGTTGCCATCTTTCCGCTGCCAGGTCCCGGAGCCGTAATGATAACAAGGGGCTTTGCGGTTTCTATATAATCATTTCTGCCGTATCCTTCGTCACTGACAATGAGAGAAACATTGCTTGGATAACCGTCAATGATATAGTGGCGGTATACTCTGATCCCCATTTTTTCCAGCTTGCTTTTAAATAAATCAGCCGCCTTCTGCCCGGAATACTGTGTGATAACAACGCTTCCCACATAAAGCCCCTTATCCGTAAAGGACTGGATCAGCCGTAAAACATCCACATCATAAGTGATGCCCAGATCATGCGGATCTTGTTCTTCTCAATATCTGCAGCATTGATGGCGATTACGATCTCTGCCTGGTCTGAAAGCTGCATCAGCATGCGGAGCTTACTGTCAGGTTCAAATCCGGGAAGCACTCTGGAAGCGTGGTAATCGTCAAACAGCTTGCCGCCGAATTCCAGATAGAGCTTGTCGCCAAACTGGCTGATTCGTTCCCTGATGTGCTCTGACTGCATGGTTAAATATTTATTGTTATCAAATCCAAATTTCATTTGTCCCTCCATGATGTGTGCTTATGGTTCAGCAATGGTACCAACGAACCATAACGCATGCACGAACTTTTTGACCATAGTACTTATAAATTGTATCATATTAATTATGAAATTGCCACGGATTTTTTCCTGCCCCCTTCTTTTTCCTGAAACCCTTTACAACTGGCTTTAAACGTGTTAAAACGTTGTAGTAAGAAGGAGGATAGAAATGCTTAAAATAGGAAGAAATGATGCATGCTGGTGCGGAAGCGGAAAGAAATATAAAAACTGTCACCTGCCTTTTGACCAAAAGATTGAAAATTATGCGGTCATGGGAGTTGAGGTCCCGGAGCACTATATGATAAAAACACCGGCACAGATTGAAGGAATCCGCCGTGCAGGAGTGATTAACAACAAGGTTCTTGATCAGGTGGATGAGAATATTAAGCCGGGCATGAGTACGGAAGATATCAATACCCTGGTACATGAGACTACCGTCAGGCTGGGAGGAATCCCCGCCACTCTTAATTTTGAAGGATATCCAAAAAGTGTGTGCACGTCGGTCAATGAGGTAGTATGCCACGGAATCCCGGATCCTAACCGGATCTTGCAGGAAGGGGATATTATCAATGTGGATGTGACCACCATTGTAGACGGCTTCTATGCCGATGCCTCCAGAATGTATTGCATCGGAAAGGTATCGGACGAGGCATTGAAGCTTGTCCAGGTAACCAGGGAGAGTGTGGATCTGGCAGTAAAAGAAGCCAGAGCCTGGGGCCATCTGGGAGATATCGGAGCAGCTATTTCGGAGTATATCTATGCCAATGGCTATACGGTAGTAAGGGAAATCGGCGGACACGGTGTGGGGCTGGATATCCATGAGGAGCCATGGGTCAGTCATATCGGCACCAGAGGAACCGATATGCTTCTTGTACCTGGGATGATATTTACCATTGAGCCTATGGTTAATGCAGGAAAAGCAGATGTAGTACAGGATGACGATGACGGCTGGACCATTTACACAAAGGATGGAAGCCTGTCAGCCCAGTGGGAATATACGATTCTGATTACAGAGGAAGGGCCGGAGATACTGTCAAGATAAATGGAGAAAAAAAACGATGTTTTTGGGTGGATGAATCCTCGCCGGTTTATACGAAATACCATGACGAAGAGTGGGGAATTCCAGTTTACGATGATAAAAAGCTTTATGAAATGTTCCTTTTAGAAACCTTTCAGGCAGGACTTTCCTGGATCACCATACTGAGAAAGAGAGAGTCCTTCCGGGAAGCCTTTGATGGCTTTGATGTGGAAAAAGTGGCGTGTTACGGAGAAGAAAAAAATAAAAGACTTAATGGAGAATAGGGGCATCATCAGAAACAGGAGAAAAATAGAAGCTGCTGTGAACAATTCCCGTGTCTTCCTAAAGATCCAGGGGGAGTTCGGCTCTTTTTCAAAGTATTTGTGGGGATTCACAAACAATGAGGTCATCATCAATCAGGATGACTGCTTCCCTGTAAAAACGGAGCTGTCCGATCTGGTTTCAAAAGATTTAAAGAAGCGGGGAATGGCTTTTGTAGGTTCTGTTACCATCTATTCCTATCTCCAGGCAATAGGCGTGGTCAATGATCATGAGCTGTCCTGCTTCTGCCGGGAAGGCAGTTAAAAGGGCTGGAAACAGAGGTAGATAATGCAAAGAAAAAGCGGGGGCATTATTTGGGGAAAGAATACATAGCTTATGGAATGAGAGGCTAACCTGATTAAATACGGCTGCATCCGGAAAATGTAATTTTATTATTGGAAAATTTTACAAATTATGGTAAAATGTTAAATATTTATTACATTAAACACCTGAAACCATAAAGAAAGTGAACAGGAGTATTATGAAAAGATGGCTTTTGGCAGTAATTGCATTGTCGTTGGTGGCCTCCGGATGCAGCAGGTACAAAGGAATTTCCGAACCTTCAGAAACAGACAGCAAAACAGATGAATCTCAGCAGAGCACAGAAGAATCCGGGCAGCTTCCCATGGAAGTTTCCGTTTTACCGGGAAAGAAGCCGGTTAAGGTAAAGGGAATTTATATTTCCAGCTATATGGCCGGCTCTGAGGGGCTGCAGGCGATTTTGGACAAGATCCAGGGTACGGAGATCAATACGGTTGTCATTGACGTGAAGAATGACGACGGACGGATCACCTTTGCTATGGAGGATGCACCTACGGTGAATGAAATCGGTGCCACAGAAAAGTACATCAAGGATATTGACAGTCTCATGGCTCAGTTAAAGTCCAGGGGGCTTTATACCATTGCCCGGGTGGTGGCATTCAGGGATCCTTATCTGGCTGAGAAAAAGCCGGAGTGGGCGCTTAAGAATAAGGATGGAAGCATGCACCGGGATAACAAGGGACTGGCCTGGGTAAATCCTTACCGGACAGAAGTATGGGACTATCTGGTGGAGGTGGGAACCCAGCTTCCAAGGCCGGATTTGATGAGGTTCAATTTGATTACATTCGTTTTTCCACGGACAGCTCCATGAAACAGGTGGTATTTGACGAAAAGGATACTATGGGCCGTTCCAAAACGGATATTATTACGGAATTTATCCAGTATGCATATGAAAAGCTGTCTTCCCAGAAAATTTTTGTTTCGGCAGATGTGTTTGGTACCATCATCGGAAGCAAGGTGGATGCGGAGGCAGTGGGACAGATCTATAGTGATATGGCATGCCATTTGGATTATATCTGTCCCATGATCTATCCATCCCATTACGGAGACGGAAACTTTGGCATCGATCATCCGGATATGGAGCCTTACCGTACCATCCGTGCGGCGCTTAAGCTTTCCAGGCAGGATTTAGAATCTGCCGGACAGGCTGGGAAGCATCAGGCCATTGTCCGTCCCTGGCTCCAGGATTTTACGGCTTCCTATCTGAAGCACCATATTCCCTATGGAGCAGGGGAAGTCAGGGCACAGATTCAGGCGTTTATGATTCGGGTTATGATGAGTGGATCCTCTGGAGCGCATCCAACCGGTATACCTGGGAAGGCCTCTTAAGTCTTGAGGCAGCGCAAGAGGAAGCAAAAAAGCTTGCCAGCGTGAGGCAAAGGCTGGAGACCGCTTCCCCGTCTGCCGCCGAAACAAAGGATTTATCATCTGAGGCACAGACGGAAGGCAAAGAAGAAAAGACAGAAAAGAGCCTTGAGGGAAGCACAGCGGCAGCAGAAGGGTCACAGGAGACGAAGAAGGAAAATAAAAAGAAAACCAGAATAAAGCCTGATGTCGTCATCGTGACCACAGGCGGCCAGGGAGATTAGGAAGTGAGGAAAACCATGGACAGAACACCCAGACCAGGAGATTTCTACCGGCATTTTAAAGACAAGATGTACCAGGTGATAACCGTTGCGGTTCATTCCGAAACAGGAGAAGAGATGGTTGTGTATCAGGCTCTGTATGGAACCTTCGGAACGTATGTCCGCCCGCTTTCCATGTTCATCAGTGAGGTGGATCATGAAAAGTATCCGGAGGTAAACCAGGAATACAGGTTTGAAAGGGTGGATATGGATTCTGAACAGCCTGTGGTAAAAGTCTGTCCCCAGAAGCCGGAAGAAGAGAATGAAGAAAGCTCTGTGTGCAGCCGTCAAAGTCAGGAGAGCCTGCCCTCGGCTGGCTGCTCACACAATAATAAGAATCTTCTTGCATTTCTTGACGCAGGGACGTATCATGAGAAGCTGGAGGTTCTTGAGAATCGGAAGGACCGGTTTTCAGCAGAAGAGCTTCTGGCCATCTGCGAGATTATGGAGATCGGAAGGCCGGATTCTGAACCTGAAGAGAAATACTATGCGGTGAAAAGGTATTTGGAGCTGCAGAATAAATACGAGGGATCAAGATTGAGGTGATTTGTTTCAGTGGACCACAGGTCATTTAATATAGAAGAAGAATTAAAAAAACTGCCGTCCCAGCCTGGCGTGTATCTCATGCACGACAAGCGGGACGAAATCATCTATGTGGGAAAAGCCATCAGCTTAAAAAAACAGGGTCAGGCAGTACTTTCAAAGCAGCAGAAATAAGACGTCAAAAATTGAACAAATGGTATCGAGGATCGCCTGGTTTGAATACATTATAACAGACTCTGAGCTGGAAGCCCTTGTGCTGGAATGCAATCTCATTAAGGAACACCGTCCCCGTTACAATACCATGCTAAAGGATGATAAGACCTATCCCTATATCAAGGTAACCGTGTACGAGGATTATCCAAGGATCTTATTTTCCAGGGATATGAAAAAGGATAAAAGCAAGTATTTTGGACCGTATACAAGCGCAGGAGCGGTAAAGAATACCATTGAGCTGATCCACAAGCTTTATCAGATCAGAACCTGCAACCGGAACCTGCCAAGGGATATTGGGAAGGAACGCCCCTGCTTAAATTACCATATCAAGCAGTGTTCGGCACCGTGCCAGGATTATATCAGCAGGGAAGAATACTGGAAATCCATTAACAGGGCACTGGAATTTTTAGGCGGAAAATACGGCCCTGTGATTCATATGCTGGAAGAGAAGATGCAGGCGGCTTCGGAAGAAATGGATTATGAAAAGGCCATTGAGTACCGGGATCTGTTAAACAGCGTAAAGCAGATCGCCCAGAAGCAGAAGATCACGGACAGCGGCATGGAAGACCGGGATATCATTGCCATGGCAAAGGATGAGAAGGATGCGGTTGTCCAGGTATTCTTTGTCCGGGAAGGCAGGCTCATTGGCCGGGAGCATTTCCACGTAAGCATAGCAACGGCAGAGGATAATAAGCAGATCCTGACCAGCTTTGTCAAACAGTTCTATGCAGGAACGCCTTTTGTTCCGAAAGAGCTGTGGGTCCAGACCGGTCTTGAGGATGAAGGCGTCATAGAGGAATGGCTTTCTGCGAAACGAGGCCAGAAGGTCAAGATCGTGGTTCCCCGGAAAGGCCAGAAGGAGCGCCTGGTGGAGCTGGCGGAGAAAAATGCCGCGCTGGTACTTTCTCAGGATAAGGAAAAGATAAAGCGGGAAGAGCTTCGCACCATCGGCGCCATGAATGAGGTGGGCGGCTGGCTGGGACTTTCCGGCATTAAACGGATTGAGGCATTTGATATTTCCAACATAAGCGGCTTTGAGTCTGTGGGCTCCATGATCGTCTATGAGGACGGGAAGCCCAAGAGAAATGATTACAGGAAATTTAAGATCAAATGGGTCAAGGGGGCCAATGATTACGCTTCCATGAACGAGGTGCTCACAAGAAGGTTTTCCCATGGCCTTAAGGAAGCGGAAAGCTTAAGGGAAAAAGGCGTGGATGAGGAGCTTGGGAGCTTTACCCGTTTCCCTGACCTAATCATGATGGATGGAGGACGGGGGCAGGTAAACATTGCCCTGGAGGTTTTAAAGGAACTGGATATTTCCATTCCTGTCTGTGGTATGGTAAAGGATGACAATCACAGAACCAGAGGGCTTTACTATCATAACTTGGAGATTCCCATTGACAGGCATTCCGAAGGATTCAAGCTGATCACCAGGATCCAGGATGAAGCCCACCGGTTTGCTATCGAATACCATAGAAGCTTAAGAAGCAAAGGACAGGTGAAATCCATTCTTGACGACATTCCAGCATCGGCCTAACAGGAGAAAGGCGCTGATGCGCCAGTTTAAAGGGCTGGAAGCATAAAGGAAGCGACCGTGGAGGAACTGTCCGAAGTACCGGGCATGAATGCCCGGGCTGCGAAGAGCGTTTACGAGTTCTTCCATATATAGCTTTTCAAAATACGAAATCTGTGTTAGTATGAAAAAAACAGATGGAAAAGAGGAGCGTTCGCCATGCATGGAGTAGCTATTACAGATTTGATAAAGAAGATGAATTTCCGGAACATGACTCCGGAGATTGACGCGGAAAAAATTGTGATCAGCCATCCGGATGTCAATCGCCCGGCTTTACAGTTGGCCGGATTTTACGATCATTTTGACAACGAGCGGGTGCAGATCATCGGTTATGTGGAGCAGGAATACATTCATCAGATGAATCATGAGAGAAAGCTTGAGATGTACGACAAGCTTTTGTCCAGCCAGATTCCGTGCCTCGTATATAGCCGGAGCCAGAGTCCGGATGAGGATATGCTGGCGTTTTGTAATCATTACGGCGTACCATGCCTTGTATCAGATAAGACCACTTCCGATCTCATGGCGGAGATCATCCGCTGGCTTAAGGTGAAGCTGGCGCCCTGCATCAGCATTCACGGAGTTTTGGTTGATGTGTTCGGCGAAGGCGTGCTGATTATGGGAGAGAGCGGCATCGGGAAAAGCGAGGCTGCACTGGAGCTGATCAAACGAGGCCACCGTCTTGTAACCGATGATGTGGTGGAGATCCGCAAGGTAAGCGATGAAACGCTGATTGGAAGCGCCCCGGAAATTACTAGGCATTTTATTGAATTAAGGGGCATCGGCATCATTGATGTCAAGACTTTGTTCGGCGTTGAAAGCGTAAAGGATACCCAGGCCATTGATATGGTGATTAAACTGGAGGACTGGGATAGAGATAAGGAATACGACAGAATGGGAATCGAAGACCAGTATACGGAATTTCTGGGAAACCGGGTGGTATGCCATTCCATTCCGGTGCGTCCGGGACGTAATCTGGCAATTATCGTTGAATCTGCTGCTGTCAATTACAGACAAAAGAAGATGGGGTACAACGCGGCTCAGGAATTATATAACCGCGTTCAGGCAAACCTTTCAAGAAAACAGGATGATTGAGGTGTCTGATGACTGGATTTTATGAAAAACTTCTTGGTGCAGCCGATAAAGATCATATAAAAGTTGGGGAAGAGATGCGAAAGCATACCTCGTTCCGGGTGGGCGGCCCTGCTGCCTGCTTTGTGACTCCGCAGGATGAGAAGGAGCTTGCTGCTGTTTTGGCTCTTTGCCGCCGGGAAGAGGTACCTTTTTTTATACTGGGGAATGGAAGCAATCTTCTGGTTGGAGACGAAGGATTTGACGGGGTGGTCGTTTCCATGGATTGCTTTAAAAGCTGCCAGGCGGATAAGGAGACAGGGATCGTAAAGGCCGGAGCCGGAGCGTCCCTGGCACGGATCGCCCAGGAAGCATACAGGGCTTCATTGACCGGTTTTGAGTTTGCGGCCGGGATACCGGGCACTCTTGGGGGGGCTGTGGTGATGAACGCCGGAGCCTATGGTTCGGAGATGAAGGAGGTTCTTAAGTCTGTTAAAGTTTTAATGCCTCAGGGTGAAGTAAAGGAGCTGCCTGCTGACCAGCTTTCCTTAGGATACCGGACCAGCTGCATTATACCAAAGCAATATGTTGTACTGGAAGCCAGGATCCGGTTGAGGGATGGAGATGAGGTCTCTATTAAGAACCGGATGGATGAACTGGCCCGCAGGAGAAAGGAAAAGCAGCCTTTGGAATATCCAAGCGCGGGAAGCACCTTTAAGAGGCCGGAGGGGCATTTTGCCGGCAAGCTCATAGAGGAGGCAGGCTTAAGAGGTTTTTCCCTGGGCGGCGCCCAGGTATCGGAGAAGCACTGCGGATTTGTTATTAACAAAGACAGCGCTACTGCGGCTGATATCAGAAACCTGTGTGAAGAGGTGAAAAAAAGGGTATTAAAACAATCCGGAGTAGTCCTTGAGATGGAGGTAAAGACACTAGGGAAGTTTTAACGGTGCAAAGGAGAATAACGTGAGGCTTGTAATTGTAACAGGCATGTCAGGCGCAGGGAAGACCCAGGCGCTTAAGATGCTGGAGGATATGGGATTCTATTGTGTGGATAATCTTCCCATTCCCCTGATTGAAACGTTTGCGGAGCTGACCTTAAGCAATCATGGAGGGATCAGGAATGCAGCTTTGGGGATCGATATCCGCAGCGGGGAGGATTTATCGGTTTTAAATCGGATTTTTGATGAGTGGTCAAGACAAAGGGTGCCCTTTGAAATACTCTTCCTTGATGCAGGTGACGAAACACTGATTAAGCGTTATAAGGAAACCAGGAGAGCCCATCCCCTGGCGGCAGGCGGAAGGATCGACAGCGGGATTGAAAAAGAACGGGTAAAGCTCGGGTTTTTAAAGGAAGAAGCGGACTATATCATCGATACCAGCCGGCTCCTTACAAAGGAACTGAGGCAGGAGCTGGAAAAAAATATTTATAAACCGGGAATCCTACCGGAATTTGTATATTACTGTTCTTTCTTTTGGGTTCAAGTATGGGATTCCGTCGGATGCAGACCTGGTTTTTGATGTAAGATTCCTGCCTAATCCCTACTATTCAGAGGACCTGCGGCCTAAAACCGGAGAGGAAAAAGCAGTGCGGGACTATGTGATGCAGCATGGGACCGCTGCCCTGTTTTTAGACAAGCTTAACGATATGCTGGAATTTTTAATTCCCAATTATGTTCTGGAGGGGAAAAACCAGCTGGTCATTGCCATTGGATGTACAGGCGGCAAGCACCGGTCGGTTACCATTGCCAGGTCTGTTTATGACAGGTTTAAATCCAGGGAAGAATTCGGGATAAAGATCGAGCACCGGGACATCGACAAGGATAATATACGGAAAAGGATGGTCTAGACATGTCATTTTCTTCCAAATTAAAAGAAGAGCTATCCAGGCAGATCAGTCCGGCAAGGCATTGCCAGATCGCAGAGATGGCAGCGATCATAAGCCTTTGCGGAAAAATAATCATATCGGAAAACGACCGCTATACGATTAAAATTAATACGGAAAATGTGGCAGTTGCAAGAAAGTACTTTACATTATTGAAAAAAACATTTAATATAAGTACTGATGTGTCGATTAGAAGAAATGCTTATTTAAATAAAAACCGTACCTATACGGTAACGATCCGGGAACATGAGGAAGCGATCCGTGTTTTACACGCCACAAAGCTTCTTGATGAAAACGGAGAAATAGGGGAAAACTTAAATCTTGTACAGAATGTGGTCATCCAGCAGTCCTGCTGCAGGAGGGCATTCATCCGGGGTGCATTTCTCTCTTCCGGGTCCTTAAGCGACCCTGAGAAATTCTACCATTTTGAAATCGTTTGTGCGACAGAAGATAAAGCCAGGCAGCTAAAGTCCATTATCGCGACCTTTGATCTTGAAGCAAAGATCGTGAAGAGAAAACGTTATTTTGTGGTTTATATAAAAGAAGGAAGCCAGATCGTAGATATCCTGAATGTTATGGAAGCCCCGGTGGCCTTAATGGAGCTTGAGAATATCAGGATCTTAAAGGATATGCGCAACAGTGTGAACCGGCAGGTGAACTGTGAGACTGCCAATATTAATAAAACGGTATCAGCTGCGGTAAAGCAGATAGAAGATATAAAATATATCAGAGATACAATCGGACTTGATAATCTACCGGACAATCTAAGTGAAATTGCCAGGGAACGATTGGAGAGGCCGGAAGCAACATTAAAAGAGCTTGGAGAAGCTCTTGACCCTCCTGTAGGCAAATCAGGAGTGAACCACCGACTTAGAAAGCTTGGCGACCTGGCAGGGCGGCTGCGGGGGACAGGCATTAGCAGCGGAATGGATTAATCCGTTCATAGGATTGAGGAGGATAATTATGGTAAGAAAAACAGTCACCGTTGAACTTGCATCAGGCTTAGAGGCAAGACCAGTTGCTATGCTGGTTCAGGTTGCCAGCCAGTATGAAAGCAACATTTATGTTGAAATCGAATCCAAGAGAGTAAATGCCAAGAGCATTATGGGCATGATGACTCTGGGACTTGCAGCGGGAGAACAGATTACGATCACTGCGGATGGAACCGATGAAGAGCAGGCAATTGCCGAAATCGAAAAATATTTAAGCAACCATGAGTAATATTTAAAGAATATTGTTTTTTTCAGGCGGAGGCTCTCACACAAGAGGCTCCGCCTCTTATGTGTGCTGCTGAAATCTTATGCAAAAGGTTTTCTGGGGGAGGGTTTTGTGGTATACTATTCACGAAAGCAATGAGCAGTGCGAAACAGGACAGGTCCCCACTATGAACTTACATACAAAGGAATAAAGAAAGGAGGAACAGATGGCATTTACACATTTACACGTCCATACAGAATACAGTCTGTTGGACGGCTCCTGTAAAATAAAAGAACTTGTGTCCAGAGCAAAGGAGCTTGGAATGGACAGCATGGCCATCACAGACCACGGTGTGATGTATGGCGTCATTGATTTTTACAGGGCGGCCAGAGAGGCAGGAATAAAGCCCATCATCGGATGCGAGGTATATGTGACCTCCGGATCAAGGTTTGACAGAGAAACCGCAGGCGGAGAGGACCGTTACTATCATCTGGTCTTATTAGCTGAGAATAACCAGGGATACCAGAACCTGATGAAGATCGTCTCAAAAGGTTTTGTGGATGGATTTTATTATAAACCAAGAGTAGATTATGAGATTTTAAAGGAATACAGCGAAGGAATCATTGCATTAAGCGCCTGTCTGGCAGGAGAGGTACAAAGGCATGTAAGCCGCGGCCTGTATGAGAAAGGCATGGAAGCTGCCCTTCGCTATCAGGATATATTCGGAAAGGGAAATTTCTTTCTGGAGCTTCAGGATCATGGAATACCGGCTCAGAGCACAGTAAACCAGAGCCTTTTAAGAATGAGCCATGAAACAGGAATCGAATTAGTAGCCACCAATGATATCCACTATACCTATGCAGAAGATGCCACGCCTCATGACATCCTGCTGTGCATCCAGACCGGAAAAAAGGTGGCGGATGAGAACCGCATGCGCTACGAAGGAGGCCAGTATTACTGCAAGACGGAAGAGGAGATGCGGAAGCTTTTCTCCTACGCAGAAGAAGCCATTGACAACACTCACAGGATTGCAGAGCGCTGCAACGTGGAGATCGAATTTGGTGTGACCAAGCTGCCCAAGTATGATGTGCCGGAAGGGTATGATTCCTGGTCCTATTTAAACAAGCTTTGCCTGGATGGCTTTGATCGCCATTATCCCCAGGATGACGGAACATTAAAGGAAAGGCTTGACTATGAGCTGGATGTCATTCATACCATGGGATACGTGGACTATTTCCTGATTGTATGGGATTTCATTCATTATGCCAGGTCCCAGGATATTATCGTTGGGCCGGGACGGGGATCTGCGGCAGGCAGCATCGTATCCTACTGTCTGGGAATCACCAACATCGATCCCATCCGCTACAACCTTTTGTTTGAGCGGTTCTTAAACCCGGAACGAATTTCCATGCCTGATATTGACGTGGATTTCTGCTTTGAACGGCGTCAGGAGGTCATTGACTATGTGGTCCGGAAGTATGGAAAGGATCAGGTGGTCCAGATCGTGACCTTTGGTACCCTGGCAGCCAAAGGTGTGGTAAGGGATGTGGGAAGGGTCCTTGATATGCCCTATGCCCGGTGTGACACCATAGCAAAGATGATTCCCGGAGACCTTGGCATGACCCTTGAGAAGGCATTAAGGCAAAGCCCTGACTTAAGAAACGCATACCAGGAAGATCCTGAGGTCAAATACCTCATTGATATGTCCATGCGTCTGGAAGGATTGCCGAGACACACATCCATGCATGCTGCCGGAGTCGTGATCAGCCGGACTTCCGTAGATGAATACGTTCCCCTTTCCAAGGCAGCCGACGGAACCATTACCACCCAGTTTACCATGACCACTCTGGAAGAACTGGGACTTTTGAAAATGGATTTCCTGGGGCTGCGTACCCTGACGGTCATCCAAAATGCAGTAAAGGCCATAGAAAAAAAACAGGCAGTTAACCATTGATATGGACCAAATCAATTATAATGACAAAGCAGTCTTAAATTCCATAGGAACCGGAAAGGATGACGGGGTGTTCCAGCTGGAAAGCTCCGGCATGAAGAGCTTTATGAAGGAGCTGAAGCCGGAAAGCCTGGAAGATATTATTGCCGGTATTTCCCTTTACCGTCCCGGCCCCATGGACTTTATTCCCAAGTATTTAAAGGGGAAGAACGACCGCAGTTCCATTACCTATGAATGTCCCCAGCTGGAACCCATTTTAGACCCTACCTATGGCTGTATCGTATACCAGGAACAGGTAATGCAGATCGTCAGGGACCTGGCCGGATATACCATGGGCCGCAGCGATCTGGTCCGCAGGGCCATGTCCAAAAAGAAGACCTCTGTCATGGAAAAGGAACGGCAGAACTTTGTCTATGGAAATCCAGAGGAGGATGTAGCAGGATGCATCTCCAATGGGATCGATGAAAAAAACGGCAAACCATATCTATGACGAAATGATCGATTTTGCCAAATACGCTTTTAACAAATCCCATGCAGCAGCGTATGCGGTGGTATCCTATCAGACCGCTTTTTTAAAATATTATTATCCACAGGAATTCATGGCGGCCCTTCTTACCTCTGTCATGGATAACGTATCAAAGGTATCGGAATACATCTTAAGCTGCAGGCAGATGGGGATCTCCATCCTTCCGCCGGATATTAATGAGGGAGAAAGCGGGTTTTCCGTTTCCGGAGGATCCATCCGTTACGGCCTGTCGGCCATTAAGAGCGTGGGCAAGTCCGTGGTAGAGCTTATTGTTGCAGAACGGGAGCAAAACGGGGCATTTCATGATTTGGAAGATTTTATTGACCGGATGAGCAATAAGGAGGTCAATAAAAGAACTCTTGAAAATTTCATAAAATCCGGAGCTTTGGACACTCTTCCCGGTACAAGAAAGCAGAAGCTTTTAATTGCGCCGGAGCTTTTAGAACAGAGAGCCAAGGAACGGAAAAATACCATGGAAGGCCAGATGACCCTGTTTGATATTGCAGGGGAGGAAGAAAAAAAGCCATTTTCAGGTCACTTTCCCAGATGTAGGAGAATTTATAAAGGAAGACCTTCTGGCATTTGAAAAGGAAACTCTTGGCATCTATTTAAGCGGTCATCCCATGGAAGCTTATGAAACCACCTGGAGAAATAACATTACTGCAACAACCATAGATTTTATTGTTGACGAGGAAACAGGAAAAGCCGGTGTTCCCGATGGTTCCTATGTGACCATTGGAGGTATGATTACGGGAAAGACCGTAAAAACTACTAGAAACAACAAGATGATGGCATTCATCATCCTGGAGGATCTGGCAGGATCCGTGGAAGTCATTGTATTTCCAAAGGACTATGAGAGCAAGAGGGAGCTTTTTGTGGAAGATTCCAAGGTCTTTATACAAGGAAGAGTATCGGTTGGAGAGGATCCGGTAGGAAAGCTGATCTGTGAGCGTGTAACGACCTTTGCAGCCCTGCCAAAGGAGCTGTGGCTGAAATTCCCTGATAAGGAATCCTATATGGCGGTTGAACGGGAAATCTTAAATGATTTAAAAGAATCAGAGGGTGATGATTCAGTCATCATTTATCTGGAAAAAGAACGGGCCAGAAAGGTTCTGCCGGCAAACCGGAACGTAAATGCGGCAGACGGACTCTTAGATGCCCTGGTCAAAAAACTTGGTGAAAAAAATGTCAAACTAATAGAAAAAAAACTTGAAAAGATTGGTAAAATGAATTAGAATACAACATGTATGCAATGAGAAACTTACTAAAACAGATATCCGTGAATCAGGAGGAAGCTACTATGGCAAAACAAGTGAAAACCATCGGTGTATTAACCAGCGGCGGTGATGCACCAGGTATGAATGCTGCGATCCGTGCTATTGTCAGGACTGCAATCCATAAAGGATTGGAAGTAAAGGGGATCATGAGGGGATACGCAGGCCTTCTGCAGGAAGAAATCGTTGATATGACCAGTACCAGCGTATCAGATATTATTCACCGCGGAGGAACCATTTTATATACAGCCAGATGCCAGGAGTTCACAACTGCCGAAGGGCAGAAAAAGGCGCCGAGATCTGTAAAAAGCATAATATTGACGGCATTGTGGTCATCGGAGGAGATGGTTCATTCCGGGGAGCCGGTAAGCTTTCCGCACTTGGAATCAATACCATTGGACTTCCCGGAACCATTGATCTGGATATTGCCTGTACCGATTACACCATTGGCTTTGATACCGCTGTTAATACAGCCATGGAGGCCATTGATAAGGTTCGTGATACATCCACTTCCCATGAACGCTGCAGCATCATTGAGGTAATGGGACGTAATGCAGGCTATATTGCCCTTTGGTGCGGTTTTGCAAACGGCGCCGAGGATATCCTTTTGCCGGAGCGCTATGACGGCGATGAGCAGGCCCTCATTAACCGTATCATTGAGAATAGAAAGCGGGGCAAAAAGCACCACATCATCATCAATGCAGAGGGCATCGGACATTCCTCTTCTATGGCTAAGAGAATCGAAGCTGCCACAGGCATTGAGACCAGGGCAACCATCCTGGGCCACATGCAGCGAGGCGGCGCGCTACCTGCAAGGACCGTGTCTATGCTTCCATTATGGGCGCAAGGGCAGTAGAGCTTCTCTGTGAGGGAAAGAGCAACCGTGTCGTAGGTTATAAGCATGGAGAATTCCAGGATTTAGATATTCAGGAAGCTCTCAGCATGACAAAGGACATCCCTGAAGACCAGTATCAGATCAGCAAGATGCTTGTAAGATAATCAGGTCAGATATCTAAGCATTGGCCTCATAACGGCAGTGATCAATCATAAATTAAAATTGGCGGGAGCAAACGGGATTTTTAATAAATTCCCGGCTGCTTCCCGCCGTTTTTATAGGATACTTCTTTAAGGGGATTTGACAACCGGATCTTTTCCGGTTATGCTTGTATGAAAATGACCACAGCAAAACAAGCGCCTCAGGGCTCAAAAAGGGACAGGAAACAAGGAGAGATAGAGCATGGATGCAATTGAAAAGTATATCAATGAACTGATGGAAAAGAGCACACCGGACCGCCCGGTATGGAACATTGAGAAGCTGCTTCAGGGAGAGAAGGCTGGATGGAATTACATAGACGGCTGTATGATCAAATCCATTTTGGAAATGTATGCCATTACCGGAGATATAAAATATCTGGATTTTGCCGATACATTTATCGATTACAGAGTGAAAGAAGACGGGTCCATTGACGGCTATGATGTGGAAGAACGAAACATTGATAATGTCAATGCGGGAAAAACCCTGTTCGAGCTTTACGATCTGACTGGAAAGGAAAAATACAGAAAAGCCATTGATGTGGTCTACAGCCAGATCGGAATGATGCCGCGGACAAAAGAAGGGAACTTCTGGCATAAGAATATCTATCCAAACCAGGTTTGGCTTGACGGTCTGTACATGTGCCAGCCATTTTATATGGAATACGAAACCCGGTTCAATCATAAGAAAAACTGCGGGGATATTTACAGCCAGTTCACCAATGTGGTGAAGCTTATGAGGGATACGGAAACCGGCCTTTACTACCATGCATATGATTCCTCCAGAGAGATGTTCTGGTGTGATAAGGTGACAGGGCTGTCCCAGAATTTCTGGCTGAGAGCATTAGGTTGGTATGCCATGGCCCTTTTAGATACCATGGACAAGTCTGATCCGTCGGACAGGGAAAGCATAAAGGAGATGGGGAAAGCGTTTTGTGACCTGATAGACTCCATGCTGAAATACCAGGATGAAAGCGGTATGTGGTATCAGGTGGTAAACCTGGGCGGCATGGAACGGAATTATCTGGAGACCAGCGGAAGCGCCATTTTCTCCTATGCCATTTTAAAGGGAGTCCGTTTAGGCTATCTTCCCGAATCCTATTCCAAGTATGGCAAAAAGGCTTTCCAGGGAATCTGTGATACCTATCTTCACCTGGAAGAGGGAAATATGAGTCTGGGAGGGATCTGCCTGGTGGCCGGACTTGGAGGCAAAGATAAGAGAAATGGAACTTACGACTATTACATGTCCGAGAAAGTTGTAAAGGATGATGCCAAGGGGGTAGGGCCTTTCCTCTTAGCTTATACGGAAATGAGAAGAACTGGCTGGACATATAATCAATAACGAAACAGGAAAATATATGGGGATTGGGGCCAGGATCACTGGGCACCAATCCCCAAAACATATCATCTCAAGCTGTTCTGTGCATATTTCTTCGGTGAAATCCCCACCTTTTTTTGTAAATGCTTTAAAAAAAATTGCTGTAATCATTAAATCCGCACATGCTGTAGACCTCATTGACACTGTAGCCGGCTGACAAAAGCTTCTGGGCCAGTTCAATGCGGCGGGAAATTATGTAGGAATTAATGGTGGTACCGGTACTTTTTTTTGAAAAGCCTGCACAGGTAAGAGGTGCTTAAATAAAAATGGGCCGCAATATCTCCGATGCTTAACTGGGAATCAATGTTGTGATGGATATAGGTGATGATATCGGTCACTTTGCTGCTGAAATATTGTCTCTGTTCTTCTGATTCCCTTCCATGAAAGGCCTCTGTGGCCAGTTTTGTAATGAAAACCATGAACTCGGCAAAGGCAGAGCGTTCTTCCACATCCTGGCCAAATCCTTCTTCCGCAGCCAGTTTATTAAAATAATAAATGAAACGACGCTGCTGTCCATGGCTTAAAACAATGCGGTGAGAAAAATTCTTCGGCCTGTGGGTGAAACAGTAGGTCAGATCCGTCCGTGGCGTGGAAATGCTTTCCAGATAGGAGGGATCTATGAATATGGCAAACCGTTCCTGTGGGATGGAGGTATCCATCTGCAGCAGCTGGTGCCGTTCATATTGGTTGACCATGAATAAGCTCCCCGGTTCGACCCGGTAATTTTTGTCGTCTATCATAAACGTGCAGCCTCCGCTTAAGGAAAAATAAAATTCATGGCAGAGGTGGCTGTGCATGCTTAAAACTCCTGTATCCCTGCGCAGATGTACAATGGAGAAATACCGGGAGGCCATGCAGTGTTCAATTCCTTCTGAAAAAGTGGTAAGTACTTTCATAAAACGTAAATTCCTTATCTGATTATACTAGAACTATACCATAGGATGTCAATATTTGCAATGTTTTGTGCCGGATTTGAAATGAATTATGGTTTGTTGGATGTTATAATAAGAAAAAAGCAAAGTGTAAGCGCTTACGCAAAGGAGTCAAAAAAATGTAGAAAAAGTGAAAATACTTACACAGGCTTTAAAGAACTCATTTATGAGGGATAGAAAAAGGAGAGAGAAATATGAAAAAGATCAAACAGTGGGCTGCGATGGGGTTAGCGACTGTTATGGCAGTGTCCTTAAGCGCCTGCGGCGGAGGCAAGAGCACAGGTGAGACAGCTTCTACAGGAGCAGAGACCACTTCAGCAGCAGGAGATGAGGCGGCAACAGCAGCACCAGCACCAAGTACTTCAGGTGAACCGGTAGAGCTTAAGTTTTCCTGGTGGGGCGGTGACAGCAGACATGCTGCAACAGAAGAAGCTATTAAGGCATTTGAAGCGAAATATCCAAACATCAAGGTAACTCCTGAGTATGGCGCATGGACCGGCTGGGAAGAGAAACAGTCCTTAAATATCTTAGGCGGAAATGCTGCTGACGTTATGCAGATCAACTGGAACTGGATCGAATCCTACAGCCAGGGAGGAAAAGCTTTTGCAAACCTGGAAGATTACTCCGATGTTCTTGATTTAAAGCAGTTTACACCGGAAAGCCTTGATCTTTGCAAGGTTGACCAAAAGTTAATGGCTGTTCCGATTTCTTTAACAGGACGTGTATTTTACTGGAATAAGACTGCATTTGAAGAAGCAGGCTGCGACATTCCTACTGACCTGGATTCTCTGTATGCAGCAGGTGCAGCATTTAAAGCCAAGGATCCTGATATGTATCCGTTAGCCCTTGGTGAATATGACCGTATGATTTTAATGGTTTATTATCTGGAATCCAAGTACGGCAGAAACTGGGTTGAAGAAGGCCAGGTCAATTACACAGAAGATGAAGTAAAAGACGGCATGGACTTCATTACAGAGCTGGAAGCAAAGCATGTCATTCCAACGCTGGCAACCATTCAGGGTGATATGCTGACTCTCTTGATAAGAACGCAAAATGGATCGACGGCAAGTATGCAGGTATCTTTGAGTGGGATTCCTCTGCTTCCAAATTTAAGAGTGCACTGGAAGGCAGTGTAAACAAGCCAGGCCAGGAGTTCACAGTCGGCGAGTTCGTTAAGATGGGCGATAACAACGGAGGCTTTACAAAGATTTCCATGGCATTTGCAGTTGCAGGAAATTCCAAGCATCCAAAGGAAGCAGCAATGCTGATCAACTTCCTGTTAAATGAAGAGGAAGGTGTTAAGATCTGTTCCACAGAGAGAGGCATTCCCTGCTCCACAGAGGGCTTAAAGCTTCTTGAGGCCAACGGACTTGGCGATTCTCTGACCATTGAGGCTAATACAAAGGTTATGAATTACAGCAAGTTCAACCTGGACAGCAAGTTTGAGCATAACGATTTAAAAGCAAATCCAGACGGTGTTTACTATAAAGTATTTGGTAAGTTAAGCACAGGAGAAATTGATTCCAGGCAGGCAGCAAGTGAGCTGATTAAGGGCATTACCGAAACTCTTGAGAATTAATAAAGATTTCAGATAGTTTGAATAAGTGATACATATTTCATACGAGCCGCCATAATTTTATGGCGGCTCCCATAAAGAAAAGGGCAGACAAAAGTTATGGAATGCAGAAATAAGATATGGAAGCCATACCAGCTGATGGGGGCAATACAAATGTATGAAGCTACCGGCGGGGAGGTCTATAAGGATTTTGCAGTAACCTGTCTGAGCAGGATAGAAGCTCCGGAAAGGCTAGCAGAAAGTCTGCCGATACAGGATAGCCTGGCCTGCTTTTTTGCTCTGGACCAGACTGGAAATGAAAAATACGGACAGATGATCCAGTCACTGATCAGGCAGAATGATTGGACCCTGGATTTTATGCCCTTTGTAACAGCATACGAGACCAGGTATAAAAGAAAAGAACATTATAATGAGATTGCAGCTTTATTCCGGGGAGAAGAGAGACTTACAGGAAATGATCTGATAGCTCTCATAGAAACAATTGGACAGATGTCAGAAGAAATCTATGAATATTACAGGGAATTAAAGGATTTGTTTAAAAGCACAGTCAGGGAGAAAATAAAGGCGCTCCCGGATTCTTCTGAAGCTCTGGAAATCGGTTATTCCATCTTAAAAGCATGTAATATGGGCGTGCTTCAAAGAGAGAAATACAGTGATTACGGGGAATTTATATGGAAAACGATCGAAAGCAACGATAAAAATACATGCGCAGGCTTACAGGAAATGCTGAAAGCGCAATATACAATCTTAAAAAAACAGGAGGAATAAGACAATGAAGTCAAAGGGTATCCGTAAGGTCCTGGCAGACAATGCAGGGTTCTTTTTCATCTTACCATGGCTGATTGGATTTATACTTTTTAAAGTTTATCCCTTCGCCTCTTCACTGTACTATAGCTTTACAAACTATGATCTGTTTAACGGCATAACGAAGACAGGTATGATGAACTATAATAAGATTTTCACAGATTCCGATATTAAGAAGGCGTTTTTTTTGTTACATTTAAATATGCAATTTTTGATGTGCCCTTAAAGCTTATATTCGCTTTGTTTATTGCATATATTCTGAATTTTAAGCTAAAAGGAGTTAATTTCTTTCGGACTGCATATTACATTCCGTCTATCCTGGGCGGCTCCATTGCCATTGCGATTTTGTGGAGAGCCGTATTCAATACAGACGGCCTGATCAATACCGTTCTTGGCGCATTTGGTGTTGAAAAAAATCAACTGGATGGCGACCGGAGGCGGTGCTCTGACTGTTATCGTACTGTTAAGGGTCTGGCAGTTTGGTTCTGCATGGTGATCTTCCTTGCAGCCTTAAAGGGAGTTTCCGTAGATTTATACGAAGCGGCTTCCATTGACGGGGCTGGAAAGTGGACACAGTTTTTCAAAATTACGGTTCCCTTAATTACGCCGGTTATTTTCTATAACCTGATTACGCAGTTATGCCAGGCGTTCCAGGAATTCAACGGGCCATTCCTTGTAACAAAGGGCGGACCCAACGGAGCAACCACTTTGATCTCAATCTTGATTTACAACAATGCATTCTTGCGTCATAAAATGGGTATGGCAAGTGCACAGGCATGGATCCTGTTCCTTATTGTTATGACCTTTACGGTAGTAGCGTTTGTAAGCCAGAAAAAGTGGGTTTACTATTCAGATGAGGACGGGAGGTAAATGACATGACGAAAGAGACCAAGAGAAAGATCAGCACAATGATCCGCTATGCATTACTGATCCTTGTGGGCTTTATTATGGTATACCCCCTGATCTGGATGGTGGGTGCTACCTTTAAGACGAACTCGGAGATTTTCACCAGCGCATGGTTCTGGCCTAAAAAGCCTGTGACAGATGGTTATGCCAACGCATTTGTAGACTACGGCGGAAAGATCAACCTGATCAAATCCATGCTCAACACATATAAAATTGTTGTGCCAAAGGTACTTTTCACAGTCGTATCAGCCACTATTACGGCTTATGGCTTTGGCCGGTTTGAATTTAAGGGAAAAGGAATTCTGTTCTCTCTTATGATTTCCACCTTATTCCTGCCTCAGGTAGTGTTAAATGCACCCCAGTATATTATGTTCAACAAGTGGGGCTGGGACAATTCTTACTTACCCCTGGTGGTTCCATCCCTGTTTGCAGGTGATACCTATTTCTTATTCATGCTGATCCAGTTTTTAAGAGGCGTGCCCAAGGAGCTGGAGGAAGCCGCCAAAATTGATGGCTGCAGTTCCATTAAAACCTTATGGCACGTGATTGTTCCCATGTTAAAGCCATCCCTGGTATCTGTTGCACTGTTCCAGTTCATGTGGACCTCCAACGACTTTATGGGACCGCTTATTTACGTTTCCGATATGCCCAAATACACGAACTCCATTTATTTGCGCATGTCCATGGACGGTGATGTAGGATTCCAGTGGAACCGGATTTTGGCGATGTCCTTAATCTCCATTATTCCTTCCCTGATCGTATTCTTCTGTGCCCAGGATGCTTTTATTGACGGTATCGCGGCAGGAGGCGTGAAAGGATAATGAAAAGACGGGCGCGGTAAATAATTGCTGCGCCCTTTTTATATCATAGGAAATATGGCTGCTAAAGCAGCCGCGCTCCGGCGCAAGAGTCAGTAAAGCAGACTCTTTATCTAATAGGAAAATTTTACAGGTGAGGTAAAGTCAGAATGGAATTAAAAATTGTCTTTAAAACGGCACGGTCCGTGACCGTGGAGACGGTGACGGAACAGATCTATGCATTTGAAACACCGGGAAAGATTCTGGTAAACGGAAAAGCCTTTGGAGAAACGAACCGGGTCGTCTTTACGCTGTTTAACTTAAAGCCGGATATGGATTATAATATTTCCCTGAAAAGAAATGGAGAAAGGGCGGAAGCCAGTTTCCATACCGACTATGAATTTGTAACATTAAATGTAAAAGATATGGGAGCCAGAGGCGATGGAATCCAGGATGATACCGCCTTTATCCAGGCGGCGATTATGGCCTGCCCAAAGGAGAGCAGGGTATTGATTCCAAAGGGAAGGTACCGGATCACCAGCCTGTTTTTAAAGAGTCATTTAAGGCTTGAACTGGCTGAGGGGGCGGAGCTTCTGGCAGATACGGACCGGTATAAATATCCCAGGTTTCCCGGAATGATCGAAAGCTACGATGAAAAAGAGGATTACAATCTGTACATGGGAAGGAAATCCTCTCCCAATGTTTGCTGGAATCATAACCGGAATCGATGTAGAGGATGTGGTGGTCTATGGACCTGGCCTGATTAACGGTCAGGCTTCCTTTGATAACTGGTGGGATGATGTCCGCCAGATGAAGGCAGCATTCCGTCCCCGTCTGGTATTTTTAGAGAGATGTAAAAATGTGGCCCTTCAGGGCTTTTCATTAAAAAAACAGCCCTGCCTGGGTGCTTCATCCATATTTTAGCCAGAACTTAAAATTCCTGAATCTGGATATTAGTAATCCGGCCGATTCCCCCAACACCGATGGTCTGGATCCGGAATCCTGCAAGGACGTGGAAATACTGGGCCTGCACTTTTCTTTAGGGGATGACTGCATCGCGGTCAAGTCCGGAAAAATCTATATGGGCCGCAGGTATAAGACTCCTTCAGAAAACATCGTGATCCGCCAGTGCCTGATGGAAAACGGTCATGGTGCGGTTACTGTGGGAAGCGAAGTGGGGGCTGGCGTTAAGAATATCCGCGTGGAACGCTGCCTGTTTTCCAATACGGACAGGGGCCTTCGGATCAAGACCAGAAGAGGCAGGGGAAAGGACTCCGTGCTCTCTGAGATTTATTTTGACCACATACACATGGATCATGTCATGACGCCATTTGTTGTAAACAGTTTTTATTTCTGTGATCCTGATGGAAAATCCGATTATGTACAGTGCCGTGATGCCCTGACCGTGGATGAGCGGACCCCTGAGATCAAGAGGCTGTACTTTACCAACATTAAGGCAGAAAACTGCCATGTAGCTGCAGCCTTCCTCTATGGACTTCCGGAGAGGAAAATTGAGCGCGTTGAATTTAAAAACGTTGATATTTCCTTTGGGGACCAGGCGACCCCAGGAGTCCCAGCCATGCTGTCCGGAGTGGGAGAGTGCAGGAAAAAAGGGTTTCTCATCAGCAATGTGGACACCCTGATCTTCGATCATGTGAAGATTTCCGGCCAGGAAGGGGAAGCCTTTGAGCTGAGCAGCATCAATCATTATAAAGTGAGATAAAGGAGGAGTTTACTATGCAGATCGGAATCCGGTTGCACGACATCGCACCTGGGACCCTGGAGGAACGGGTGAAGATCGCCCATGAACAAGGGTTTGCCTGTGCCCATTTGGCCCTGGCAAAGACCGTACAAGAACATTCCGTGGAGAATTCCGCCCTGACGCCAGGCTATGCTGCGTATCTGCGCAAAAAATTTGCAGAACATGATGTGGATATCGCAGTCCTGGGCTGTTATCTGAATCTGGCCCATCCAGACCGGTCAGAAATCAAAAAAAATCCAGGAGCGTTATTATGCTCATCTGCGTTTTGCTTCTATATTAGGATGCAGCGTTGTAGGAACGGAAACCGGCGCACCTAATAAGGAATATTGTTATGAACCGGCCTGCCATACAGAGGAAGCCCTTCAAACATTTATTGCAAATCTGCGTCCGGTAGTAGAGTGCGCAGAAAAATTCGGTGTGATTCTGGCAATTGAACCGGTATGGAGCCACATTGTATACAATTCCAAACAGGCTCTGAAGGTACTTAAGGCCATTGATTCTCCTAATTTAAGGATCATCCTGGATCCGGTAAATCTTTTGTCAGTGGAAAACAGTGATCATTACGAACAGGTAATAAAGGAAGCCATTGAGGATTTAGGCGGGTATACAGATGTTCTTCATATGAAGGACTTTAAGGTGGAAGACGGCCGCATCGTTTCCGGTGCTCCTGGGACAGGAGCCATGAAATATGACGTGATTATGGATTTTGTGAAAGAGGAAAAGCCATACATTCAGATGACCATTGAGGATAGTAAGCCGGATAATGCAGAGTGGTCAAGAAAATTTCTTGAGAATTATAGTTGCTGAAAAGATAACTTAAAAATGCAGCAGAAGAGAACGGTGAGGCTTTTGTCCTCACCGTTTTGTTTGCTCTGCTGATTAAATGAACTTATTATTTCCCATAACTATGTCAAGTTTATAACATTTTGACTCTCTTGTGTTCTATCGGTTATTTGTTCAATTTTATGGTTACAGGCTTCAACTTTTTCTGTTTTTATGGATCCAGAATGAATTAGAGCGATTTTAGCACAGACTGGTCCAATTAACTCATACAAAACCGAAGAGGATAATATTATCGTAAGCAACATATTACCCATACTATCGGGCAAAACTCTTTTACCCATAAAAGCAAGGCCAATAGCAACACCCGCTTGTGGGATCAAGGCTAACCCTAAATAGTTTCGTACTGTTGCTGTTGTTTTAGCTATCATACAACCCCCAAAAGCACCAAGGTATTTTCCTGCAATTCGTATTATAAAATAGGATGCTCCAATTATCCCCAGAGTTCCAAACGAGCGAATATTCAAACTCATTCCTGATACAACAAAGAACATGGATAAAATAGGCGGAGTAAACCTTTCAACCTGCCTGTATAATTCTTTGTCTTTCGTCATATTGATATAAGTTGTGCCAAAGAGCATACAGGAAAGTAAAGGTGAAATATCTACGGAGGCGCATAGACCCGCAATTCCAAGAAGAAGTGAAATTGTTAAAATCAGCCTGTTATCTTCACTCCTTGCCGGAGTCATTAGCCTGCTTAATAAAACTCCGCTTATAAAACCGATTACCAATGCACCAATATTATAAATGACAGGCAATATGATTTCAGAGCCGGAAATACCTGCTCCGGCTTCCGCATTAACAAAAGCAGAGGCTAAGCTGAAAGCGATAAGACACACAGCGTCATCGAGTGCAGCTACCTGTAATAAAATATTTACAAAATTCCCACGTGCATGATATTGCCGGATTGTAATCATAGTGCTTGCCGGAGCTGTTGCCGTTGCAATCGCTCCCAAGAGCAGACAAAAGCTCCAATTTAAATGGAAAATGTAGTGCATGGATAACGTTATTAGTATTCCGGCTAATAAAGATTCCAATAAAGTAATCACGATTACTCCAAATCCGGTTTCTTTAAAAGCCTCTTTTTTAAAAAAAACGCCCAACACCAAACGCGATAAAGGCCAATGCAATGTCACTGATAAAACCCATATGTTCAACCATTTCATGTGGAATCAAGTTCAAAACATATGGCCCTATTATAACTCCGGCAATAATATAACCAGTTACATTTGGCAGTTTTGCCAGCTTTGTAATACGAGTAAGCAGAAATCCGGAAAGCAATATTACTGATAAAGATAAAAGAATAATTGTTGTGTCATTTAAATGACTTAAAAGATGATCCATTGATAAAGCCTCCTCTATAATCCCATATTTTCAAATGCGGTTAAAAACGCGCATGTTAAAGTCCAATATGATGACGTAACCAGACAACTAAAAAGATAAAAAAAGTTTTAAATAATTTCGCTTGTCACGAAGGCAAAGCATATCAAATTTGATCATAGCCATTAGGACAAGAATTACATTGACTGATATTTTTACCGAAAGCAGGTGTACTGCATGATTTACCCAATCTACTGAAAAACAAAGCGGTAAGAAGAAAAGCATAAGTGCAATATTTGCTAAGATTACTCCGGTATAACCTGACTGTTCCTTTCCAAAGTTGACAATCCCCATGTAGCGCGAAATTGAATAATCAGCAATACTTTGTGTCGGTGACCGGAAATGATTGTTAAAATAGTATGAAGAATATGGAAGTGGTTTAATCACATTAAAAATAAGAACGTGCCATACAAATAAAAACTTTTGTCTCATTATTCTTGCCTCCTTTCTTGATTCATGCTACTATTATAATCACAAATTGCATAATGTATATTTATGATTATTTAGTACGTCATAAGAAATTATTATACTTGGAGGTGGATAAGATGATTGATACTAAACTTTATACGTTATTAGCAGTGGTGGAATTTAACAGTTACACGCGCGCGGCAGAACATCTTTCTTTGACGCAGCCAGCGGTAACTCAACACATAAAGCAATTGGAAAAGGAATTAAATATTAAAATTTTCAATCGTGTTGGAAGTGATATAAAGCCTACAAATGAAGGGAATATTGTAATTCAGTATGCACGTCGGAGCATAGCCCTATATCAGAGGATGGAACAAAATATTTTGGATGAGCAGCGCCATATAAGACGGCTTACGGTTGGGATTACCCATACTGCTGAAAGTAATGCAGTGGCAGAAGTGTTAGGAAAGTACAGCTCCAAAAACCCTGGTGCAAGCATAACAATTATTTCTGACTCTATAAATAATCTTTATGAAATGCTGAAAAATTATGAGGTAGATTTAGCTGTTGTAGAGGGGAAAGTTCAAGATGACAGCATTAACTCGCTTCTGCTGGACACAGATTCACTGATGCTGGTTGTATCAAACAATAATCTCCTGGCAAAAAAGAGCATGGTAACCATAAATGAATTAATGAAGGAGCCATTGATTCTTCGCAGACCTCATCGGGGACAAGAAACCTGTTTACCGCCCACTTAGAAAGTAATAACATGTCACTGGATGATTTTAATGTCATTTTAGAAGTCGACAATATTGCAACGATTAAAGATCTTATTAGGCGGGATATAGGAGTTTCCATACTTTCACGCAGCGTATGTCTGGACGAACTAAAGAAAGGAAAAATCACTGCATTACCTATAGAGAATCTTAGCATGATTCGGGAAATCAACATTCTATATCACAGCGATTTTAAACATGCAGATGTTTTACATAGTATTATGAAGGAATATAATAAGGTGGTAAAGTTCTATGCTTCTTAAGGCTGCCTTTGCAAAACGGCAAGCAATGTGACTGTAAAACACCGGTATCACCAATCAAGGTGACACCGGTGTTTGTTTCCTCAAGTCTATACGCTTTATGAATGGGTAGCCATTATTCCGGTCAGCTTAAACATTCCTTCATAACTTCATATGCGCCTTTTTCTTTGATACCTGTTAAATAACCAGCCACGGCTTCTTCAAATCCCGGAATTTCACTTAAATCCTCATCCCAGAAGTCAGCATTGGAGCAAACCCCATGAACAAGGGAAGCTGTATCATCATCCTTGTGGTCATAGAAGAACTGAAGAACCGGCTTATCATCCTTGATGGTGTACTCGTCACCGGCGGGACGTGCTGCAACAAGGCCGTCAGCTGTAAGGTTCCTTCCGCTGTAGAATGCGATGTAAAAAGCAAAGGAGGCTGTTATACATCTGGGAAGTGTGCCTGTTTTTTTCCACGTAGCTCTTAAGGGAAGGCATAACGCGGGCTTTCCATTTAGAAGTGGAGTTTAAGGAAATGGATAATAATGCATGATCAATAAATGGGTTTTTGAAACGTTCTGTAACAGAGGCTGCAAAACTCATTAATTCTTCTTTTGGAAGAGTCAGGGTAGGAGTGATCTCATCATAAATGGTCTTATTCATAAAGCCGCAGATCACTTCATCATCCATGCAGCTGCGGACAATATCCTGCCCGGCAAGATAAGCGCCTAATACAAAGGAAGTATGGGCACCGTTTAAAATGCGGACCTTTCTCTGCTTATATGGCTTGTGGTCGCTGCAGATAATAACCGGAAGGCCGGCTTCTTCAAAGGGAAGTTCTTTTTTTTAAGCTGTCCGGTCCTTCGATGACCCAGAAGCCGAAGACTTCACCGGTATCGATGATGTTATCCTGATAGCCTAATTCTTCACAGATGGCAGCAGCTTCATTTCTCGGATATCCGGTCACGATACGGTCTACCAGAGTGGAGCAGAAGATGTTCTCCGTTTTGATCCAGCCTATGAATTCCTCACCCAGGTTCCATTGCCCGGCGTATTTTAAAACGCATTTCTCCAGCTCTTTTCCGTTGTCGTCGATCAGCTCGCAGGAGAGGATGACAAAGCCCTTTCCGGCTTCCTTTCCGAACTTTTCAAATCTTCTGTAAAGGAACTGGGTCAGTTTTCCGGGGTAGCTGTCAGCCGGAATATCTGTAAACTGGCAGGAGGGATCGTAGGCAATACCTGCCTCAGTGGTATTGCAGACAATGTAACGCAGGTCAGGATTATCCGCACATGCCAATACAGACTCATAATCCGTGTAAGGGTTTAAGCATCTGCTTACACAGGAGATCACCCGTTTTGCATTCACCTTCTGCCCGTTTTCAAATCCGCGGAGGAAAAGAGTATAAAGCCCGTCCTGTTCGTTGATCATATCTGCAAGGCCCGGTGCAATGGGCTGGCATAAAACAACCTTGGAATTAAATCCGGTTTTTTCATTCAGAACATCAATAAAATAATCTACAAACGCCCTTAAAAAGTTACCTTCGCCGAACTGCAGCACCCGTTCAGGAGCCTCCTTTAAAAGATATCCGTCAAACCCAAGCCTTTCCAGTGTTTCATAACATAACTTTTCCATTGAATTTATCTCCTTTTTTTCTTCATTGCATATTTCCATCCGTATTCTGCATTCGTACAGGAACATAGAATGACACAGTAGTTGAATTATAAGGTCACGCCCTGCTTAAAGATAGCCATGTCGTGAAAGCCTGCCTCTTCGGATTTTACCTTTTTGCCGGAAGCTGTCTCAATCACAAAATCAAAGAATTCATTTTTCAGAGTGTCCATATCCGTGCCCTCAACAAGAACACCGCAGTTAAAATCAATCCAGTTATTTTTCTTTGTGCTCAGGGCGGTGTTGGTGGAAATCTTCATGGTCGGTACCGGACAGGCAAACGGAGTGCCGCGGCCTGTGGTAAACAGTACGATGTGGGCACCGGAAGCAGCCAGTGCTGTGGAGGCCACTAAGTCGTTGCCGGGAGCACTTAAGAGATTTAAGCCCTTGGTATGTACCGGTTCCCCGTATTTTAATACATCTGCCACCGGAGCACTGCCGGATTTCTGGACGCAGCCCAGGGATTTGTCTTCCAGGGTGGAGATCCCACCTTTTTTTGTTGCCTGGAGATGGATTTTCGTAAATGGTCTGGTTATGGCTTGTAAAGTAGTTCTTGAAATCATTGATCAGATCCACGGTTTTTTTCAAAGGTTTCTTTATTCTGGCAGCGGTTCATAAGAAGAGTTTCCGCGCCGAACATCTCCGGAACTTCTGTCAGAATGGTGGTTCCGCCTTTGGAAACCAGCATATCGGAAAATGCCCCTACCGCCGGATTGGCTGTGATTCCGGATAAACCGTCGGAACCGCCGCATTTCATACCGATGATGAGTTCGCTGCAGCTTACAGGCTGTCTTTGGAACGTACCTGCGTATTCAGACAGCTCTTCGATAAGCTCCATGGCATCAGCCATCTCATCCTCAGACTCCTGGGTTACCAGGAACTTGACCCTGTTCTCATCGTAATCACCGATATAAGGTTTTAGCTCGGAAATGTTGCTGTTTTCACAGCCCAGCCCCAGAACCAGAACGCCGCCGGCGTTGGGATGGTTGATCAAATCAGCCAGAATGGTTCTTGTATATTCCTGATCATCACCCATCTGGGAACAGCCGTAGGGATGGGGAAAAGCGGCAACTTCGTCAATGGTACCGCCTATGTATTTCTTTGCCATGCGCTCCAGTGCAGTGGCTATGTTATTGACACAGCCAACCGTGGGAATGATCCAGATTTCATTGCGAACCCCCACTTTTCCGTCCGGCCTGCGGTAACCGTGAAAGAAGCGTTCTGCTGTTGAGGCAATCGCCGTTTCCTGTTTCTCATATGTATAAGTCAGTAAGTCCCCCAAACCTGTTTTTAAATTATGCGTGTGAATCCAGGCCCCTGTCTTAATATTTTCCTTTGCCATGCCAATGGCACAGCCGTATTTGATGACGGATGAGCCGGCAGGTATATCGGTGAGGGCGAATTTATGGCCCTGTGGGATATCTTCCAGAAGTGTGATGAGTTTTCCGTCAATCTCTGCGGCAGTGCCGGAAGAAAGCGGCTTTAATGCAACTGCAACATTATCTCCGGAATTAATTTTGATAAAATCCTGCATAAGCTTCCTTTCCTTTCTTGGTACCAGTTTCCGTTGGTATATGTAATGTAAGTACTTACATAAAACATACACTATTTTAGCGCAGACGTCAATAGGGAAAGAAAAAAAAGAGATTTTTCTATTTATTTTAGGGAATAAATTAAGAAATAAAACTGATTTTTATATAGATAAAATCAGTAATAACAGTTGCGTTACGGAAAATTATCCTGTATAATGGAGCAAGAAAAGTGTAAGCGCTTACGCTTGCTTTGTGTGTGGAAATTTTGATGAATAAAAGGGACTACTAGAATGAACATTTATGACATTGCAGAACTTGCAGGAGTTTCCATCGCTACCGTATCTCGGGTGGTGAACGACAGCCCCCGTGTGAGTGAGAAAACAAAACAAAAGGTCAGGACGGTTATGGAAGAGAACGGCTATACCCCCAATGTATTTGCCAGGGGTCTGGGGCTTGATTCCATGAAGACCATTGGGATTTTATGTCCGGATGTATCAGATGCCTATATGGCTACAGCGGTAGCCCATTTGGAAAGCCGTATGCACGAGCATGGCTACGACTGCATATTGTGCTGCAGCGGGTTTGAACAGTCCGTAAAGGAAAAGTATGTCAGCCTTCTTCTTGCAAAGCGGATCGACGCCCTCATTATGGTTGGCTCAACCTATGCAGGGATGGGGGAAGCGGATAAAAATACACAGTATGTCCGCAATGCAGCAAAACAGGTTCCAGTGTTTTTGATTAACGGATATTTGGAAGGGGAGAATATTTACTGCGCTTATGGAGATGATTATCAGGCAACCTATGATGTGACCAGCCAGATGATTGAGACAGGGCGGCGGAGAATCCTGTTTCTCTGTGACTCCCACTCTTACAGCGCGAATCAGAAGCTGGCGGGTTACGAATCCGCTTTAAAAGCCAGCGGGCTTCCGGTGCTGGGAGATTTAAAGCTTTATGTAAAGAACCGGATCCATACGGTAAGGGATATCCTTTTAGAGCGCCGTGATTTAAGATTTGACAGCGTGGTTGCCACAGATGACGGTCTTGCCGTAGGCGCGATCAAGTATGCCAATGCAAAGCTTTTAAAGATTCCGGAAGATTTGTGCATCACCGGATTTAATAATTCTGCACTGTCGATCTGCAGCGATCCTGAGCTTTCTTCCATTGACAACAGGGTCGAGGAATTATGCAATATTTCCATTGACAATATGATGAAAATTCTTCTGGGAGAAGAAACGGAAGTAAACAGGAACAACCGGGTGACCTGCCGGCTGATCAAGCGGTGCACCACTGATTTTTGACCTATTGTCATTTCCTTTCCGGTATGCTAAAATATATTGTCAGTAAATAATGGAAATATCCAAGGAGCATGGGCGATAATGAGGAAATACCCTGTGGGTATCCCTTTACACCCGGTAAATCGGGTTGGCCCTGCCCGAAGAATATGAGCAATAATGAGGAAAGTGCGGTGGCAGGAACGATGGAGCATGATGGAGACAATGTGGTGCTTTGCGGCGCCAATTCCTATGAGCAGAAATATTATTTTAACCAGCAGTTTGTGGGCCTTCCGGAAAGCATTAAGCAGGAGCTTCAGATCATGTGCGTGCTTTATACCGAAGATGTGGGAGGAATCCTTGTCATGGAATACGATGAGGATGGCACCCTGGAATTTAAGGTAACGGCAGAGGAAGGAGATTATCTGTTTGATGAGATCGGTAGCGTGCTGAAGATCAAACAGTACCGGAAAGAGAAAAGGGAACTTCTGGAAGCTTTGGAAATGTATTTCCGGGTGTTTTATCTGGGAGAAGAATTGGAAGGCGGAGAAAAGGATACGTGAAGCTTAGAATTGGAAATTTGACGTTAGACAATAACCTCATACTGGCACCGATGGCAGGAGTTACGGACCTGCCATTTCGTTTTCTTTGCAGGGAACAGGGCTGCGGTATGGCAGTAACGGAAATGGTCAGCGCCAAGGCAATTTTATATAAGAACAGAAATACAAATGAGCTGCTTAAGGTGGCCGAAGGAGAAGGCCCTGTAAGCCTCCAGCTTTTTGGCTCTGATCCGGAGATCATGGCGGATATTGCGGCCCAGGTGGAAGAGGGACCTATGCATTCATTGACGTGAACATGGGCTGCCCCATGCCCAAGATCGTAAATAACGGGGAAGGGTCGGCGCTTATGAAGGATATGAAGCTTGCAGAGCGCATCCTGACTGCATGGTAAAGGCAGTGAAAAAGCCTGTGACCGTAAAGTTCAGAAAAGGCTTTGCAGAAGAGGACTGCAATGCCCCGGAGTTTGCCAAAATGGCGGAAAGCTGCGGAGTGGCAGCAGTGGCTGTTCACGGCAGGACCAGGGAGCAGTATTATTCAGGAACAGCTGACTGGGATATTATAAGGAAGGTAAAGGAAGCTGTCGCAATTCCGGTCATTGGAAACGGCGATGTATTTAAGCCGGAGGATGCAAAGGCCCTTATGGAGGAAACCGGCTGTGACGGGGTGATGATTGCCCGGGGAGCCAAGGGAAATCCCTGGATCTTTAAAAGAACCCTTCACTATCTGGAAACAGGAGAACTGCTTCCAGGGCCCACCAGGGAGGAGATTTCCAGGATGATCATCCGCCACGGTGCCCTGGAGATGGAGCATAAAGGGGAAGTAGTGGCCATGCGTGAGATGCGTGGGCATATGGCATGGTATACGGCCGGACTTCCTCATTCCGCAAAGCTTAGAAATGATATCAACCAGGTGGGAACCATGGATGAATTAAGGCGTTTTGCGGAAGAAAGGATCGGAAATTCCCGGTCAGAGAAATAGAATCAGGAATAGTTACATTCTTGACATTTTTAGATGTTTACGCTATAATATTTGGAATGCGAATGAGCGAGTATGAAACCAGGAGGAATCAAAAACCATGGTAGACAAGAAAAATATTTTAACCTACGAAGGTCTTAAAAAAATACGAGGATGAGCTTCAGAATTTAAAGGTAGTAAAAAGGAAAGAGGTCGCCCAGAAAATCAAGGAAGCCAGAGAACAAGGCGACTTGTCCGAGAACGCTGAATATGATGCCGCAAAGGATGAACAAAGAGACATTGAGCTGCGTATTGAAGAGCTGGAAAAGCTCCTTAAAAATGCAGAGGTAGTGGTTGAGGATGAGATTGATTTAGATAAGATTAACATTGGCTGCAAGGTAAAAGTCTACGATGTTGATGAGGATGAAGAGATGGAATTCAAAATCGTGGGTTCCACAGAGGCAAACAGCCTTCAGAATAAAATTTCCAACGAATCTCCGGTAGGTCATGCGCTGATCGGCAGAAAAGTGGGAGATGTGGTAGACGTAGAGACACAGTCCGGTGTGATCCAGTATAAAGTTCTGGAGATCCAGAGAGTATCTTAGAAAAATAGCGGTTCGATGAGCCAGCCGGCGAATCGAACTTCCTTAACATAGTTCACAAAGGAGTGCAAACAGTTGGCAGAACAGCAGAATCAAAACCAGAATCAGGTGAAAGAAGAGGACTTAAATCATTTGCTGAAGGTCCGCCGGGAAAAGCTGGCAGAGCTTCAGGAAGCAGGAAAAGACCCGTTTAAAGTTACAAAGTACGATGTTAACGTACACAGCGGTGAAATCAAGGAACATTATGAAGCATGGGAAGGAAAGGAAGTATCCATTGCAGGACGCCTTATGTCAAAGCGCGTGATGGGGAAAGCTTCCTTCTGTAATGTACAGGACTTAAAGGGCAATATTCAGTCCTATGTGGCCAGAGACAGTATCGGAGAAGAGGAATACAAGGAATTCAAGAAGCTGGATATCGGTGATATCGTAGGCATTAAGGGAATTGCGTTTACAACAAAAACGGGAGAAATTTCCATCCATGCTGAGAGCGTTCACTTACTTACCAAGAGCCTTCAGATCCTTCCGGAGAAGTTCCACGGCCTGACCAATACGGACATTCGATACAGACAGAGATATGTGGATCTGATCATGAACCCTGAGGTAAGGGATACCTTTGTAAAGCGTTCCCAGATCATCAAGGCCATCCGTGACCACCTGGATGCCCAGGGCTTCATGGAGGTGGAGACGCCAATGCTGGTTGCCAATGCAGGCGGTGCAGCGGCAAGACCATTTGAAACTCATTATAACGCTCTTGACGAGGATGTAAAGCTGCGTATTTCTCTTGAGCTTTACTTAAAGAGGCTGATCGTAGGCGGTTTGGAACGAGTTTATGAAATCGGACGCGTTTTCAGAAATGAGGGCGTGGATACCCGTCATAACCCGGAATTTACCTTGATGGAATTATATCAGGCTTATACCGATTACCACGGCATGATGGACCTGGTGGAGAATTTATTCCGGTCTGTTGCCCTTAAGGTTCTTGGAACAGCTGTTGTAAACTATGATGGTGTGGAAATTGACTTATCAAAGCCATTTGAACGCATTACCATGGTAGACGCTTTAAAGAAATATAAGGACATTGATTTTACTACCATTCATACGGACGAAGAGGCTAAGGCTCTGGCAGACCAGTACCATGTGGAGTATGAGGCACGCCATAAGAAGGGCGATATTTTGAGCCTGCTTTTTGAGGAATTTGTAGAAGAGCATTTGGTTCAGCCTACCTTTATTATGGACCATCCGGTAGAGATATCTCCTCTTACCAAGAAAAAGCCTGATGATCCGGAGTATACGGAGCGCTTTGAGCTGTTCATTACGAAGCGTGAGATGGCAAATGCTTACTCTGAATTAAATGATCCTCTGGATCAGATTGAGCGCTTTAAGGCTCAGGAGGCACTTCTTGCGGCGGGAGATGATGAAGCCAATTCTATGGATGATGATTTTGTAAATGCACTTATGATCGGTATGCCTCCGACTGGCGGTATTGGAATTGGTATTGACAGGTTTGTTATGCTGCTTACGGATTCTTATGCGATCAGGGATGTGTTGTTGTTCCCGACGATGAAGAGCAAAGACGTTTAAAATAGTTTACATCCCTTGACCTTACAGGGTTCTTTTAACTTGGTAAACAGTAAAAATGATGTTTTGACACCAATAACACAAGAGCTTTGGTAAGATAAAAACGTAAACTTAATATAATTTGGACATCTAAATAAGTCCATATGCTTGTATAAAAAATATGAGTATGTGGGCTTATTTTAGTGCCTTAAATTACAAACGTAAACAATCACCTCTAGCTGCACATGGCTATATGGACATTCTGGTGCTTCACATGGGGTATATATAGGCACAAGTTCAAATGGCAATTTTATACGGGATAATAAATTACAGGAGGATAAGAATGAATAAGAAAACACATGAACGTGGCTTTACTATTTAGAGAGCTACAGAGCAAATTTGCAAAAGGGAGGACAATGCGAAATAGCTGATATGTCCTGTTTTTTTATTATGGATGTGGTATGATTAATTAAAATGTTTTATGGGGGTAAATTATGTCACTTATGGATAATCCGAAGACAAAGTTGGTAGCCAGAATTTTGGTGAAGCATGTATCTGAGAATAAAGATAATTTAATTATTACATATGGAGAGGTGTCTAGATTAACCGATAATGCTATCTTTCATCGTAATTTAAGAAGTCACTTGTATGCTATTGCAGATGTTTGTAAAGAACTTGCTTTACCATATTTGACCGCCATTGTATGTAAAAAAGGCTCTACATTTCTGGGAGATGGTTTTTTTGATAACTATTTTCCTGGACTTAATGACCAAGAAAAGCATGATGTTTTTGTAAAGTGTTTAAATGAAATCAGGGAATGCAATGATTGGAACAAATTAATTAAATATATGGAATAAAATCAAGGGGGAATAGAGTATGGCTATATTAATGATTTTGTGTATTATCATTCTGATTGCAATTATTATCAACATTGTTTTAACAATGCAAAAATCAATATCTGTAGATACTGAAAAAATCAAGAGAGAATTATTAAGTGAGTTTGCCAATCAGCAAACAGTGTTAATTGGCTCTATGAAAAGTGAAATTTTGAATGAAATACGTTCTTCTAGGGCAGAGATGGGCGCAACAGTACAAAATACGATGAAGAGTTTCGCGGATTCCTTTACAGCTGTTCAAAGTCAGACTACCGATAGACAGGATATCAGGCTAAAAGAACTGACCGATAGTATTTCAAAGAATCAGAACGTAATGAAAATAGATATTGTTGAAAAGTTATCGTTGCTTCAGGTTAGTCAGTCAGAGAGCATTACAGCGCTTCAGAATAGTGTGAAAGAGACAACTTCAATGCTTTCAGCTGCACAGAATAAGCAGTTTGAGATGCAGGACAAACGATTGAGTGAAATATCTCGAATGTTAAAGGAGGCGCAGACAAGCTTAGAAACTTCTGTATCTGAGAGACTGAAATCGGTAGATGAGCAATTTAAAACTTTTACAGTACAAAATAAAGAGTCCATAGACAGTATCAGAAATACTGTACAGGAACGATTGGAATCTTTACGTAACGATAATAATCAGCAGCTTGAAAAAATGAGAGCAACAGTAGATGAAAAGCTGCAAAAGACCCTGGATGATCGAATTACACAATCATTTAAAATGGTTAATGATCGACTTCAGGAGGTATATACGGGACTTGGTGAAATGAAAACGCTTGCTACCGGTGTTGGTGATCTGAAAAAGGTTTTATCCAATGTTAAGACAAGGGGGATTGTCGGTGAATATCAATTGGGGGCTATTATTGAAGAAATACTGACAAAAGAACAATATGAGGAGAACGTAGTCACAAAGAAAGGCTCGATGAATCGTGTTGAATATGCAATTAAGCTACCAGGTGGAGAAGATGGCGTCTGTGTATATCTACCGATTGATGCCAAATTCCCAGGTGATACATATAGTCAATTAGTTGATGCCTATGAGTCAGGAGATAATGATGCTATTATGTCTGCGCAAGCTGCTCTTGAGACAAGAATTAAAGGCTGCGCGAAAGATATTCACGATAAATATATAGATCCGCCATATACAACTGATTTTGCAATTATGTTCTTACCATTTGAAGGTTTGTATGCTGAGGTGGTACGTAAGGGGCTTATAGATACGTTGCAGAGGCAGTATCGTGTAAACATAGCGGGACCGACAACCTTTGCAGCATTATTAAATAGCTTACAAATGGGATTTAAAACTCTTGCTATTCAGAAACGCTCTAGCGAAGTTTGGAATGTACTAGGTGCTGTTAAAACAGAATTTACTAGGTTTGAAACTGTTCTTTCCGCAGCTCAGAAGCGTATAGAGCAAACAGGAGAAGAGCTGGACAAACTTATTGGTGTCAGAACAAGAAAAATAAATAGTAAGCTCAGAGAGGTATCTGAACTTCCTTCAGTTGAATCGGAAAAATTATTAGATAGTGCTCTAGAATTAGAAGAATAAAATAGTATTAAGGAAAACCTTGAATTTATATGGCATGTTGGATAGAAATATCTGATATGCCTATTTTTCTTTTGTAGACGTGGTATGATTTTATAAGTGCTATAGTTTGATTTTTCTGATGAAACACAGGGGGTATAATAGACGGAAGTATAAAGAGTTGAAACAGGATATAGATGAGGAATATAAATATCTTTCTAAATCATTGAATGAATGCATGGCTGATATATCTGTAGTACACAATTGTTATAAAGCAGGAGTAATGGAAGCCGGTGCAAAGGGATTCGCTTCACGATCATATAGTAAAGTTGATCAAAGTTTGTTTAACTCCGTCGCTGACGCACTATACTATTTATCAAAGTCTGATCTTGAATAATATACTAAATAGGACAGAAAAAAAGGAGAGATTATCATGGCATTAATACATAATGAAACATTTGATATTATCGCTGGAACCAATATAGAAGATGGCGAAGGTGCTGAAAATGAATATTTTGAGGTTGACGATCTCATCGCAATGCCCATTGCTTTACTAAATAAAAAAGGATATCGGACAATAGCTTGTTGTAGTGGACATCCGTTTGATAATATTTCAGAAATTATATGTAATAACGCTGATGATTGCAAGAATTTACCTTATTTAGTTAAAGAAGGCCCTAAAACCGGTGGCTATCAATTTGTTCAGCGATTTGACGATAACAGTTTTTATATATTCTTTGATAATGATTATTTTGTGAATTGTGATCTGACGGGAAATTTTTACTTCGATGATTTTAATTGTATCCGACATGAATATAATACTAAAAATTATAGTTTTGATAAAATATATGAGATTGTTGATAACATGAAATCTCTTTATCAATGGGTCGAAAAACTACCTGATCTATTGCAACCGTAGTCCCGCTGACAAATTCCGCGATTTTCGCATTCAAATAGTAGAGTATATTATCGTTTGCCGTCAGTAGCCTGCTTGATGGTCAGCATATTAAGAGTGATTGCTATTTCAGAATTGAAAACATAGGTCAGTGTGTTGTAATGATATTGCTTTCCTATTTTTTTCAATAGAGTATTTTGCAATAAAGTAGTACAGAGAAAAAGCCTCACTTCAAATGCAAAAAGCACAGTGTGTTTTCCAGGGTGTGGTATACCTGATACCCGTCTGTCACGCAGATCCCCTGATAGCCTTTGAGGAATTCTCTCGGATGGCTGGCATTACGGGTCTTTTGGTGCTCATACAGGACAATGGGAGGTGAGTCATATAGTTTTCCCGTCCGATAGACCCACATATAACTCTTAGAGCCTGCCTTTCTTCCGTCTTTGTTGACCAGGACGGGTGTCTCATCTGCCTGAATGACCGGGCAGCTGCACATTTCCTTATGCATACGGTCCCAAAGCAGAGACAGATAGCGTTCTGCACACCGAATGGTCCAGTTTGCCATGCTCTGCCGGGACAGATGGATCTCATTGCGGGCAAACTCCTGCTCTAACCGGTACAATGGAATTCACATATTTCGAGTTTATAATGGCAGCTTCTAAAGATGGAGTCACAATGCTGCTGCGCAGAAGATCATAGGGGCGTTTTGCCTTTACCATGGTCTCAATGCCCTTTAAGTATTCCTCACGCTTTCCTTTCTGTTTTCGGCGTTTATAGGTGCAGCGAATGATTGCATCCGGCTCCATTGAATTTCCAACAGCTGATCCGGTGGGAAGCTGGGCAAAGACCGGAGATCTGGCAAGCCTGGATATCGGTAGCCCATTGCTGAATACGGTATTCTTCAGCAATCATACTAGTTGTAGATTTCATTTGGTTCCTCCTGACCGGTACAAAAAGTTCAGGACTCAACTTTTTATACCAAGTAATAATAATTGAGTTCATTATCTCAAAATTATCAGGAAGAGTATAGGTTCTCGCTATTTAACGTTTACGTATAGACTGCAGCCTGGAGAACTTATAGATAAATTGAATACCTATCAAGATTTTGAATTTGCTTTCATTATAAGCGGATGTTATAATCCCTAAATGTTCTTATTACATTCCGAAGGAGAATTTAATTTTGTTTGATTTCTCTTATTTTCTCGAAGTATTTCCCAAAATTGTTTCAAAGCTGCAGGTGACTCTGACTCTGACCCTTACGGCTGCTGTTTTTTCTCTGATCATCGGTGTTATTATTGCGGTTATTGGTTATTACAAAATCAAGTTTTTTTACCCTGTTACCCGCTTATATTTATCCGTTTTGCGGGGGACCCCTTTAGTTGCACAATTGTATTTCTTTTATTATGGTCTGGCCCGCATCAGTGAAATCGTGCTGAACATGAAGCCCATGACGGCTGTAGCCTGGTTTTAAGCCTTAATACGGGCGCGTTTATGTCCGAAAGCATTCGCGGCGCCCTGTTTTCTGTTGATCCGGGGCAAAAGGAAGCGGCTGCTATGCTGGGAATGTCAGAACCCCAGACAATTGTGCGGATTGTTCTGCCTCAGGCTTTCCGTGCGGCGCTGCCGGCCCTGTTCAACGACCTGATTAATTTGTTAAAAGCCACCTCCCTGGCGTTTATGCTGGGAATAAGGGATATTATGGGGCAGGCGAAAAGCGAGGGCGCCCAGTCTTTCCGATATTTTGAAATTTATCTGGCAGTTATGCTGATCTATTGGATTTTGGTTCTGGCGCTTACTCAGGTACATAAGGTTCTGGATGTGAAATGTTCTAAAATGTATTAAATTTATTAATTTTAATATGAAAGATATAGGGAGGAAATTCAAATGAAAAAAATTTATACCATTATTGCTGGCTGTGACAACAGTACTGCTGACAGGCTGCGGCAGCGCGTCTGACACGGCGGCAGCAAAAGAAACGGTAAGTGAAGAAACGGTAAGTGAAGAGACGGCAAGTGAAGCAGCGGGCAAGGGGCAGTCCCGTAAAGTTGTTATTGCGACCGGCGGAACAGGAGAGCCCTACAGCCTGCTAAGCGGTGACGGCAAGACCTGGACAGGGATTGATGCGGAAATGTGGAGTGAAATTGCCAAACGGACCGGTTGGGAAATTGAAACGAAACAGGTGGAGTTTTCTTCCCTGTTCGGCGAATTGGATACCGGACGGGTGGATGTGGCTGCAAACTGTTTTGCTGTCACAGAAGCCAGGATGGAAAAATACATTACTTCCAATCCTTACTATGGAGATGCCCAGTGCATTATTGTTAATGAAGATAAGTCCGATATCAATGCTTTTGAGCAGCTGAAGGGCGTCACCATCGGCGTCACTCAGGGCCAGGCGTCCCAGGTGGCTGTTGAGAAGATGGCTGAATCCTATGACTGGGATGTAGTGGTTTATGAAACAAGCGATACCGGATTCCAGGACCTTAATTTAAAAAGAATTGATGCAATGGCAACTACAGACAGCCTTGTATATAAGTATGAGAATTCACAGAATATGAAGTTCCATATTCTTGATACACGTCTGCTGTCTAATAACGTTGCTTACTTTTTCCAGAAAAACGATGAGGGCCAGGCTCTTTGCGGCGAGGTCAATAAGGTCCTTGATGAAATGATGAAGGACGGAACAACTTCTAAAATCATCACCAAATGGATGTATTCTGATATGACCGGACTGATTCGTGAATAGACGGCCGGGTGAGGTGCTTTAAGTGATTGAAATACGACATTTATCAAAATCCTTTGATGGGCAGACCGCCATTTTAAAAGACATTAATCTAAATGTGAAAAAAAGGCGAGGTAGTTGCAATTCTGGGTCCTTCCGGAACCGGGAAATCCACTCTGCTTCGATGTATGAATTATTTGACAAAGCCTACGGAAGGGATTATAAGAATCGGTTCCGCAGAAATCGATGCCCAAAAGCACACAAAAAAAGGATATATTGGAGCTGCGGAAGCACTCCTCCATGGTTTTCCAGAGCTATAATCTTTTTAAAAATAAAACAGCAAAACAGAATGTTATGGAAGCCCTGCTTACCGTATCAAAAAAAGGATAAGGAGGAGGCCCGGATAATAGCCCTCTCCTTACTGGAAAAGGTGGGCATGATGGACCGGCAGGATTTTTTTCCGTCCAAGCTTTCCGGCGGACAGCAGCAGCGCGTGGGTATTGCCCGGGCACTGGCGGTCAATCCGGATGTTCTTTTATTTGACGAGCCCACCTCCGCTCTGGATCCGGAGCTGGTGGGAGAGGTTTTAAATACCATTCAGACAGTTGCACAGGAAGGGACGACAATGCTTCTTGTCACCCATGAAATTCAGTTTGCGCGCCAGGTTGCCACCCGTATTCTGTTTATGAACGATGGTACAATTGCTGCGGACGGAACCCCGGAGGAGATACTGGATTCCCCAAAGGATGAGAGAGTCCGGCGGTTTTTAAGTTATAAAAAGCAGTTTTAAGAAAAGGGTTATCCGCGGGTGGGAGAAGTTTTTCTGTTTGCGGATGGAAGAAGCTTTACTGGGAGAGGAAATGTATTGGTGTATAGAAGGGAGATAAACAATGATTGAGATGAAAACAGAATTACCCCAGGTATTTGACAGCTTTGCAGAAGCAAGAAAAAACGGATTCCTTGCCATCAAAAAGATCAAGGATTCGGGGAAAGGAGTGGTAGGCCAGTTCTGCACTTATACTCCGCTTGAAATTTTTATGGCAGCAGGCCTGGTAAGCGTAAGCCTGTGCTCAACCAGTGATGAGACAATTCCTGATGCGGAAAAGGTATTGCCCAGTAATTTATGTCCTCTTATAAAATCCAGCTATGGGTTTGCGATTACGGACAAATGTCCATATATGTATTTTGCCGATCTGGTGGTGGGGGAAACAACCTGTGACGGTAAGATAAAAATGTATGAATTGCTTGCTCAGAAGAAAAACGTCCATGTTCTGGAGCTACCCCACCGGCAGGATACGCCTGAGGCCAAGGCCCTGTGGCGGGCGGAGCTGGTGAGGTTAAAGTTCCGTGTGGAAAAGGATTTCGGTGTTACCATTACCGATGATATGCTCAGGGAAGCCATACATAAACGTAATATTGAACGCAGGCTTTTAAAAGAACTGTACGAGCTCAGCACATTATGCCCTCCGCCTATGAGCGGTTTGCGGCAGCTTCAGATTCTCTTTGGCGCACAGTATAAATTTGACTGGCAGGAGAAAGTGGATGAAATCCAAAATGCAATTGACGGCATAAAAGAAGCCTACTATGCCGGAGAGCATCTCATATCAGAGGAGGCCCCGCGCATTCTGATTACCGGATGCCCCATGGGGGGAGTGACAGAAAAGGTTGTAAAGGCAATTGAGGACGCCGGAGCCGTTGTGGTTGCTTTTGAAAACTGCACAGGTGCAAAGCAGATGGACCGTCAGTGTAAGGAAGAGGGGGATCCCATTACAAATATTGCAGACCACTATTTGCAGATCGGATGCTCGGTTATGACCCCAAATCCCAACCGATTTGAACTTTTAGACCGGTTATGCAAGCAGTTTAAAGTAGACGGAGTAGTGGAAATGACCTTGCAGGCCTGCCATACCTATGCGGTAGAGGCATATACGGTAAAGACATTCCTGAAAGAGAGAAATATTCCTTACCTTCAGCTGGAAACTGATTACGGCACCGCTGATATCGGACAGCTTTCCACCCGGGCAGGTGCTTTTGTGGAGATGTTATAGGAAATGGATAAGATAGCAGTAGGAATTGACTGCGGCTCAGCCGCCTGTAAGGGAGTTCTTCTCCGGAATCAATCCGTTGCGGCCATGTGTGTAAGGCCCACAGGCTGGAGTCCCAAAGAAACTGCCCGGGAGGTTCTTGAGGATTTGTTAAAGCAGACGGGTGCTGCCCGGGAGGAAGTCTCTGTTGTGGCCACAGGATATGGCAGAGTTGGAATTGATTTTGCCGATAAGGCGGTAACTGAAATCACCTGCCATGGGTTAGGTGCGGAATATCTTTACCATGGCGTGCACACGGTTATTGATATTGGGGGACAGGACTCAAAGGTAATGTCAGTAGAAAACGGTAAAGTGGTGTCCTTTCAAATGAATGACAAGTGCGCCGCAGGCACAGGAAGATTTTTAGAAATGTCTGCCCACAGGCTGGGAATTGATTTATCGGATTTTCCCAGCCTGCTGAAACCAGGCAAGTGCTGTTCCCTCAGCAGCATGTGCGCCGTGTTTGCCGATTCTGAAATCGTATCCCTGCTGGCAGCCGGAAAAAGCCGTGAAGAAATTGCCGGCGGAATCGTCCAATCCATGGTGGCCAGAGTGATGGCATTGGCTGCACGCATAGAGATTGAGCCGCCTGTGTTTTTAACCGGAGGGCTGGCTGACTTGGACGGGTTAAAGAGCGCCCTTGAACAGCAGATAAAGCATCCGGTGGAAGCCTCGCCTTTATCCCGCTTTGCCGGTGCAATCGGCGCCGCCTTAAAGGGCTGAGGAGGCCCGGTATATACTTAGAAAGATTATGGGAATTGATTTTCCGATTACCCTCAGTAAAAATATCTTTTTTTGAAATAGCATCTGCTTTGGACGGTGGGATGCTATTTCTTTTTGTTGTTATGATTGTCTATGTAAGGCAGAGCCGCAAAAACCACGAGTAATAAGGTTAAAACTTCATCTGTACTCATAAGGGCGTTACCCTCTCTTTCGTAATACTAGAACCTGGAAAACATATGCTGTCTAGCAGCCATTGTTTTTCAGTGGAAAGTCCAATCGTGTAAGGCTCAGCGCCAATGGTAACAGATGTAGCTGCATTCAAACGTTTTTCCCTGTTCAATTCCGCTAAAAGTGCGGAAATAACGTTATTTTTTTCATCTGCGATGTCAGGGGCGGCCAATACTTATGGACCGGATCAGGTACTCGGCCAGAATGAGCAGACAGCATGGATCCCGGAATACGTATTCACCGAATTACTATGATCCTTCTTATACAGGATACTTAGATATGATTGTATTTGACCATCCAGTTATGACATCTTCCATTAAAATCACAATACAGGATGGATATGAATCATCAGATTACAGAGGCCTTTCTATTGGAAAGGTTTCAAAGAAATGTGAGGATACATGTTTGTCAGGGGTATTCCCATTCTAGGGATAAATTAAAGTGGCTTTTGGAGAGATGCCCGATTCTTAGTTTCATAGATTTTATACATCACAGATCAAATTTCAGATTATCAATTTCATCAATGTACTCTTTTATATTTATATTATTCAGTTCAATAAATAAATTTAATAATTCCTGTGGTAATTTTTTTATATTGTTCTGTATGCCTATATCTATATCCTAAAACAAGTGTTAAATATAAGTATTTAGCAGTCGTTAAATGCTGTTGCGAAATGTTGTGCATGACAAAATATGTCCAATCAGGTAGATGTTGTGCATCTTTTTTTGGACAAAACAATGGCTTTAATGGCGGCATCTCTAACATCAGAAGATAGTGGAAAGACTTCTTCGATATTTGGAAGCTCAATAATCTGTTTAACATAATTGTAATAATCATTGCAATGTTCTTTTTTTACAGTAAACGTATACATTGGCTGATATTTCATTAATCTTCCTAAATTATCATATGTAAGGAACTGTAACAGAAAAAGTAATTGCCAAAAATTTTTATCAAGTTTTCCCAACATGTAAATATTATTTCTTAAAAATAGTAATAAACCGTTTGAAGCATCATCAAAATAATTGTACATGTTCGAATCATTATTTTTCCATTCATCGCAAATAGAAATATAATCAATGATCTTATCAGGAGATTCCCAGGGGAATGGTTCCCAGAAATCATTATAGTATTCTGAATAGTCATTATAATGTGGCTCCCATTCATCAATATCAGTAGGATAGATATATTCGCTTATTAATGTATTAGTTCGAAGAAGAGGTCTAATACTTTCTATGTCTTCAAGAGATTTTTCTGTAAGTATACGTGTTCCGACTTCAAGTTCATAAGGTTTAAGATGTTTATTTTCGAGTTTAGAAATTGCTAAACAAAAAGTAAGATATGAATTTACTTTACAATATTCACGAAAAGATAAACTATTACGTTGAATTCTTGCATCTGTGGAATAATAGTTCCCCACATTATCTTGCAATACTTCGCCATTTAAAATCAAGTCAATAAGTGCTTCTATAAAAAGGACAGTTGGGTTACGCTTTGAATTTAACATTTTATCAAAATTAGGGCGTATATCCTGTTCGTCAGTACTCTCATTTATGTAATATATTCTACAATATGTCTCAAAGAGTTCAGTTTTGCTAATGTTAAATGCATTCATTAGTTTTAAGGCATCACTGCTGGTAAAAAAATCCATTATTTCTTTTGTTTTCTCGCTTTGCTAATAAAGCTTTTTCCAGATAAACATACTTATTCAAAGAATCAGTTATGGGCGATTTGGGAAGTAATAATTTTAATATTCCCTTTTTTCATCAAACAACGCATATCTCCTTTTTGTCAAAGGTCATATATTTTACTCATTTTTTACGGAAAATATATGACCTTTGAGAAATTTCTAATTAGGGCATATCATGTAATTGAGCTCAGACAAAATAGTGTTTATAAACATAATAACAGAAAAAGGAGAAAAAGAAAATGGAATTAATATTTGCAGAAAAAGAACTCTTGCAGAAAGTATTTATCGAACGGTTTCTGCGCAATTGGGTATTTTGAGGCAGATGTTCTGGAACATCAGAATATAATATGCTAACCAACAAATGGTTAGCTTTAAGGCATATGGCTAGTAAGTTAAGTATTGAATTCCCTGTTTATATTGCAGTACGATTTTAAGAAACTATAAATACTTTGTTGCAGAGTAATACTACACTCACAATACCATGGAGGTAAATTATATGAAAATTACAAATATTACTTTAACAACCAAACAGGTTTGCGATGCAGGGGAAGGAACAGCGCTTGCCGTTGGAGTAGCTTCCGGCTATGAACAAGCAGATGGAAAGAGAATAAATAACCTTACGCATATAAAGGTCGAAACTATCATGAATAAGAATCATTATGAAAAAGTAACTATAAAGGTTGTTGAAGCTAAAAATGCATTAGCTAAGGAGCAGATTGCACAGCAGGAAAGTTTAATAAAGATAGAGTTTAAAACATTACTGGTAAACTTTATCGTACCAATAGCGGTGAGTATGCTCAGACATGCGGTGTTGATGGTATGGCGGTAATTGCATGATGTGGGGTATTGAATGGTTACTTTCTATCTTAACTTATCCTGTGAATTGGTTCTGATTGGTGGTTCTTTCATATGGATTATGGCCTGGTTATTTACATAACATATCAATATTGCAGTTTTTGCAGGATTAATTATGTGGCTCTATTTCTATATTAAGTTGGAAGTGGACAAGAAGGCAGTATTAGAGAGTATGAAAGGATACTGCAGACTGCTATTTCCAAAAAAATACAAGCAGGAGAATTTCCAATTTTAGGTACAGAGCGCTTTTTTTGATGCTTATGGTAATATGTATGATGCTGTATCTATTGACATTATCGAGGATATAGATATTATCATCTAACCTGTTATCTATTCTGGGATAGGTATTAATAAAATGCGGCAGTTATCAGACAATGAGGATTATAAGTTTGTAATTGGGATCGTAAGTAAAAGGTCAATTAAAAAAGATTATATGATGATATATCGAAAACCAATATTCTATATAAAGTTTAGTTGGAAACATAAGCCTGGATATGATAAAATATTTATTATATCCAGGGCCCTTTTTATAATTAATTAGATAAACTAATGTAGTATTATCCATTTAAATGTAAGAATCACACTGGCAGCTGATGATTTTAATTACAGAGCACTGGCAGCCGCATGGGGAGGTGCAGCTACTGGCAATTCTCTGAGGTTTCGTGCTAACATGATTGAACATCAACGATGAAGTTTTAGATTAAGGAAGGAAAAATCTATCTATGGACAATCAGGAAATCATTGATAAATTAACGAAGGTATGTATCTGTAAAGGCGTTTCCAGACAAACAATAAAAAAGGCAATTTCAGAAGGTGCAGACACCGTTGAGAAAGTATGGAGTATGACGAATACTGGCAATGGCAGCTGTAAAGGAAAACGGTGCGGAGAAAAAAATTCAGCAGATTCTGGATAATTGGAAAGAAGAGAAATAGCAGAAATAACAAAAATAATAGAAATAGCAGAAATAATAGATGGTAAGGGGAGTTTCATATCAGTCTATTAGCCGGTTAATAAGGAAGAGGAAAATATAAAATTATAGGGTAAGAATAAATTACCGAGATTATTTACCGCATTTACTCTATACCCTCTTCCAAGTGCCTCCATCTTATCAACTAATTGGACGATGGACGATTATGTGGAACATTACTTTAATAATTTGTTTAAAAGGCTGTTGCAAAGCTGATCTGCAACGGCCTTTTTCTAAAAGTAAAGGAAAGCAGAAAAGAAAGGTTATACAATATACAAGCAGACTTTAAGAAATCGTCAAAAGAAATCATACCAGCCCGGCAGTAAATATGATCCAAGCTCCATAGATAAAAATATTAGCTCTTATGATGTACTTACAATATGCATATACAGAAGGACATATTAGGGGGGCTTATCATATGAATACGGATTATATAGAATCAGAAGAATACTGGAACATCCGCACACCGGAGGAAATAGAAAAGCTGATGGCTGATTACGGTATTACAAAGGATACCACTGTAATCTGCTATGGAGCGGACGGAGTAAATTCTGCGGACGACAGAGTCGCATTTATTCTGCTCTGGGCAGGGGGAGAAAATGTAAAATACTTAGATGGCGGATTTGAAGCCTGGGCAAAGGCCGGATACGGCACGGAAAAAGGCAGCAATAAGCCGGAAGCAGCAGAAAAGGGATTTGGAACAACAGTTCCAGCTCATCTGGAATATATTATTTCCATTGATGATGTGAAAGAAAAGCTTGAAAATGACAGCAGCTTTAAATTAGTGAGCATCAAAAGCCAAGCGTAGTTTACGGGTGAGACCAGCGGTTACGGATATATCAATAAGGCAGGGGAATGATTCCATCATTGCTTTTCCCGTTCTCTATTGCAGTTGATATCCATGCCATGATGATAAGAGGAGATTTGCAAAAACGGGGGTTCTTTTGACTATCTTCTTTATGCATAAAACTCCCATATAAATAAAGATATTTTTACTAAAACATATTGACAAAAAAAGAAAACACAGTATATAATTACTATACAATATCAATAGTTTTGTACTGACTACTTAAACGTTTCAGTGAAAATCGGGGAGGTGTTTTTATGCAAGATTGCTATATGCCCACGGGGAATGAATTTGTCAGCCTGCCGACATTGGACCAGACCACAGCGTCCATAGAAAGTTTTACGGTGCTGCATATGGGCTACAAAGGGATGCTGGCTTTTTGGGGTGGTGAAAGCGAACCTCTCATACGGCCCTTTGTGCGGGCGGAGGAAGGGGATCTGCTCTGTGATTTAAAATGGAAGCGGGAATGTGACTGGATTCCCAGATTTGAATCTGAAAAGGACGGCGTTTGCACAGAGGGCATTTTCCTGGCTCCCATAGGTCAGAAGGCCTTTGCCATACGGTTGACCGTCGCGAATCATTCCGGCAAAGATAGGGAGATTTCCTGCGGTCTCAGCGGGGCCTGGGGAAAAGTGACTCACAGCGTCAACGAGGATAAGACGGTTACGGGACAGAGAAAAGTATATCACTCCGGCTGGAATGAAGGCCCGGTCTTTGATTTGTCCATTGGAATGCCGGTTATGGCATTTGCGCCCATGGCGGCTTTGCCTGTTAAATGGGAATTTGAACAGGGAGAGGAAATACGCTATAAGGGAACCCATGATTGCCGGTTAAAATCCGGAGAATCAGTGGTGTTTGACATTTTCTGGGGCATTGGCTTTGAAGAGGTGTCCGCGGCCACGGCGGCAAAAGAACTTTTGCGGCAGAACTTTGATGCGGTTTACGAGGAAACTCTGTGCTGGCTGCGGGAGCGTCAGAAAACCGTGGGCATACCGGATGTGGATTCCCTGTTAAACAGGAACTTGTTTTTCAACTTCTTTTATGCCACGGGCATGACCATGGATACGGAGGAAGTGGTCATGGTCACCTCCAGAAGCCCCAGGTATTACGTCAGCGCAGCCTATTGGGACAGGGACAGCCTGCTGTGGAGTTTTCCTTCTATTCTTAAGGCGGACCCCCAGTATGCAAAGGAACTTCTGGATTACGTATTTACCCGTCAGATCAAACAAATCGGCATTCACAGCCGCTACATAGACGGGACAGTGTTGGAACCGGGCTTTGAACTGGATGAGTTGTGCGCTCCCTTAATGGCCCTTAGCCGTTACGTAAATGCTACGGGAGAGGTTTCCATTTTGAAAGAAAGCCATATTGAGAGAGGAGTAAAGAAAATCCTTTCGATTTTAAAGACCAAGCGAAGCGAGGCCCTTCATCTGTATGAAACCTTTTTACAGCCAACGGACGACATGCGGTTTATCCCTATGGCACATATGACAATGTTCTGACCTGGCGGTGCCTGCGGGATCTGGAGAAACTGTACCGGAATTTGTGGCCTACTGAAACGCTTAAGTGGCTGGAAGAAGAAGCTTCAACCTTGTTTCGCGCCATTTGCACCCATTGTATTAAGGAGTATCAGGGGAAAAAGATTTTTGTCTGGTCCGTAGACGAGGAAGGGAACTGGGATGTGTACGACGAACCGCCGGGAAGTCTGGAGCTTTTGCCCTTTTTAGGCTTTTGTACCAGAGAGGATTCCATTTGGCAAAACACAGTTGAGATCCTGCGGAGTCCAGATTATGCATACTCTTTTGCAGGAAAGCCTTTTTCCGATATTGGCTGTCCCCATGCGCCCCACCCCTGGATACTGAGCGTTGCCAACGGGCTGATCAGCGGCAGGAAGGAAGCGTCTTTAGACTTTCTGCGCAGGGCTTCCATGGACAATGGAATTGCCTGTGAAAGTGTGGATGAAATGACCGGCGAATGTACCACGGGAGCAGCATTTGCGACCTGTGCCGGATTTTTGGCTTATTGCTTAATGGAAGGGTTGAATGAGGGAGGTGTGGAAAATGATTCAATATGAGCCATGGAAGATACGCTGTGAGGGCAGAGAGGACCCAAAGTTTTTGGAAAGCATATTCAGCCAGGCAAACGGCTATCTGGGGTCCCGCTGTGCATTTTACATGGACGGGGCAAAGGCCCACGAGCGCTGTAACTATCTGGCAGGCGGCTTTGAGTATATCGGTCCCGGTGTTACGGACATGGTGAACTTGCCGGATCTGTTTCACTTTCAGCTTTCCCTGGGGACAGGAGATTACCTATCCTTTTCCCAATCCCTGGATATGGGTAACGGCCTTTTTGAGAGGAAGTCGGTGTGGAAAGATAAGGAAGGAAGAGAAACGCAAATTGACATTTCCCGCTTTATCAGCATGGATAACAAACACTTATCGGCCCTTTCTCTGGAACTTACGGCCTTAAACTACAGCGGAAATGCAGCAGTTTTCATGGGGATAGACGGGAAAACCGTGAACCTGCCTGTGGATGACGACCAGACAAAGGAAAACTTGGATACCGTGTCTTTGCTCTCTGTTTCAGAGACGGAAACAGGAGAGGACTATTGTTTTTTAAAGGCTGACAGCAAAGCTTCCGGCCGTCTGCATGTAGCCATGACTGCCCGCATTTTTCAAAGCAAGGGCACGGCAAAGGACGCTTCGGTGACCGACTGCCCGGCGAAAGAACTGAACATTCCGCTGGTAAAAGGGGAAATGGTGAGAATCGAAAAGATTCTATATACGGAAGCAGTTTTTAAGGATTTAAAAGCAGCTTCCAAAGATTCCCAAACACTCCCTAAGGCTGGGCAGGACTTACGCCCCCACGTCGTAAACCATTCCTTTGCGGAATTGTTAAAGACAGCGAAGAGGCCTGGAAATCCCGATGGGACCAGGCTGACATACAGATCACCCAAAAAGGAACCACAGTTCCATTCAGTCCGCCCTGCGGTACAACTTATTTCAGCTTATTCAGAATTGCCCATACGACAATCCCACGGCCAGCATTGGTGCAAGAGGCTTGACCCATGGACGGTACAAGGCTGCTGCTTCTGGGACACGGACATTTTTCTGCTGCCGTTTTACCTGTATACGGACCCGCAGGCAGCAAGAGATTTGATCCTGTTTCGCTTAAACACCCTGCCGGACGCAAAGAAGAACGCAGAGGCGCTGAATCTGCCGGGAGCCAGGTATCCGTGGATGTGCTCCATAGGAGCGTAGAACAATGCCAAAGCTGGGACATCGGGCGCTGTGAGATTCACATTACCGCAGATGTGGCCTATGCCGTCCACAACTACTTAAAGGTTTCAGGAGATGAAACCCTGGGGCACCAGTCGGCGCAGCTGTATGTGGAAACTGCCAGGTATTGGGCCGGAAGATTTTCCTATGACCCAAGAAAGGACGTTTATAACCTGCTCTTTGTTAAGGGACCCGATGAATACTGCGGCGTCTCGGGAAACAACGCCTATACGGTACTTCTGGCCCGCCATAATCTCTGGCTGGCATTGGAGGCGGTCCGGAGAAAGGAAGCGGAAGCCAGTGCTCCGGAAATGAAAAAATGGCGGGATATCATAGAAAAAAAGCCAGGTTGAATACGATTCTGACAGGGATTTATACATTCAGGACGACAATTTCCTCCGGCTGGAGGCATTTCCAGGGAGAAAGGCCGGGGACGGAAGCGCAGCATACCACCAGTACGATTTCGACTGGCTCCAAAGGTATCAGGTGATAAAGCAGGCGGATTTGATACTGCTCATGGTCTTAAAGCCGGAATTGTTTACGAAACGGCAGCAAAAAGCTATATGGGACTTTTATGAACCGCTGACGCTTCATGATTCCAGCTTAAGCTTTGGGATTCACGCCTGGGCGGCGGCATATTTAGGCCTGGAGCAGAAGGCTTGTGAATATTTTGATAAAAGCCTGTTTCTGGATCTGGAAGACCGGATGAAGAATACGGGACGGGAAGGCATTCATTTGGCAGCAGTAGGCGCTACCTGGCAGGCAGTGGTTTTTGGTTTCGCAGGTCTGTCACTGGGAAAGGGCGGCAGGCCGGAGCTGGCTCCAAGGCTTCCAAAGGACTGGGAACGTTTATCTTTTCACTTTTATATAAAAGGAAAGCGGTACTTAGCAGTAATTGATGAAAAAGGCGGAAGGATAGAAGCAGAAGATAATAAAAAATAATAAGAAAGAAGGTGATTTTATGAAGCGGCCCGGTTTAAAGGATGTGGCCGAAATGGCGGGGGTTTCCATTGCTACGGTGTCTTATGTCATTAATAATACGCCCTCCCAAAGCTTAAGCACTGAAACGATTAAGCGGGTGAATGACGCCATAAAGGAACTGGGATACATTCCCAATCTGGCGGCCCGCACCCTGGTAAACAACAAAAGTAACTTATTAGGAGTGCTGATTCCCCAGACGGAATCAGGAAAAGAATTAATGTTTTCCAATCCCTTTTACGGTGATTTCATGTCGGCGGCGGAGTATACGGCCCGCAAAAGCGGTTATCACATTATGATTTCCGGAGCTGATTCCGGCCAGACTTACGCGGAAGTAGCCAGGACCCGGGGACTGGACGGCGTGATCGTGGTGGGAATGAATGATGACGAGGAATGCCGTCAGTTAAAAAAACTTAAACATCCCTGTGGTACTGGTAGACAGTTACTGCGAAGCTTCCGGCTTTCACAGGGTCAGCGTGGACGATATGCAGGGCGGGTACATGGCTACCAAGTATCTGCTTGAAAAAGGGCTTAGAAGAATTGCCCACGTGACCGGGCATGTCAAAGACAGGGGCGTGAATTTCCTGCGTTATAAAGGATATGAAAAGGCCCTGGGAGAGTACGGATTGAGTACAGAGGAATCCCTGCTATTGTCGGGAGAGGTGTCCTTTGAATACGGCTGTAAAATGGGGGAATATCTGGCGGGGCTGGCTGAGCGGCCTGACGGAGTGTTTGTTTGTGCAGACATTCTGGCGGTGGGCTTATGTATGGGACTGCGCGGGAGGGGCGTAAGGATTCCAAAGGATATTTCCGTCATAGGTTTTGACGATTCACTGCTTTCCAGAACCTGTGATCCGTCTCTTACCACCATACATCAGGATGTGGCGGCAAAGGGGATGGAAGCGGTGAAACTCCTGATAAATGAGAACCACACACTACAAAACAAGGTATTTCCATTAACTTTGGTAGAAAGGGGATCAGTGCGCTGATCCTTTTACGAAAACAAAGCAACATCCATTCTTTCTATTAAGGAGACAGTTTATTATGATGAAGTTAGCAAAAAGATATAAATGGGCCGTAAGTGCAATGGCATGTGCAGCAGTTTTACTCTCCGGATGCAGTTCCAAAACTGCAGAAAAACCCGCAGCCGGAGAAGAAGTTACAATCCGGCTGGATCAGTTTTCCGGCAGTGGCGCGTCTGAGGAAGCACTGAAAAAGATGATTGCGAAATTCAACGAGCAGTATCCGGACATCAAGGTGGAACTGCAAAGCTTTGGCTATGACGACTATTTCACTCAGCTGCAGTCCAAAATCGTCGGCGGCAGTGCGGCGGATGTATTTGAACTGAATTTTGAGAATTTCGTGGCCTATGCGTCGGAAGATGTACTTCTGGATGTGGGTGGTTTAATGGGGGAGGCTTCAGGCTTTAATCAGACGGCTTTGAAAGCCTTCCAGTACGAGGGAAAACAATTTGGAATTCCGAATTCCTTCTCCAATGTGGTGCTTATATACAACAAGGATTTATTTGACAAGGCAGGAGCAGAATATCCTACCGACGACTGGACCTGGACGGAAATGTTAGAGGCTGCAAAGAAAATCCGCGCCCTTTCCCAGGACACCTATGGTTTGTACCGTCCCGTAAGCTTCCATGAATTTTACAAAGGGGTGAAGCAGAACGGCGGAAGCTTATTAAGCGAGGATGGAAAGAAATTTACGGTCAATTTACCGCAGAATGTGGAAACGCTGGAAATCATGTCCGGTTGGGTGAAGGACAGCAATGTTATGCCCTCAGACGCACAAATGGGCGGCATGGGCGATTGGGATTTGTTTAAGACCGGACGTCTTGGCATGATTGTAACCGGAATCTGGGCCTTCAGTGACTTTACAGATAACTGCAATTTTGCCTGGGACGTAGCGCTTGAGCCGGGTAATACCACAAAAGCCACTCACTTTTTCTCAAATGCTTACGTGGTAAACAAAGAAACCGCCAATCCTGAAGCCGCTGCCGCTTTGGCCGCTTTCCTGGCAGGAAGCAAGGAAGCCGCACAAATCCGCGTGGATGCAAGCTGGGAGCTTCCGCCTGTTACCTATTCGGACGTACTGGATTCCTATTTAGAGGTCACTCCGCCGGAGAACCGGGAAGCTGTGTTTAAATCCCTGGATTATCTGGTAACACCGCCGGTGGTAAAACAGCAGTCTGAAATGCAGGAAATCATCACAAAGCACTTAAACAACTCCATTTCCGGGAACGTTACCGCTAAAGACGCACTGGATGAGTGTCAGGCGGAACTGGAACAGAAGATCAAATTAGACTGACGTTTATCGTGCCTGACAGGAGGGAACTGCTATGTATAAAAAACAGGGGGTAAAGGCCTTTTTCTTTCTTTTGCCAAGTATGGCCGGACTTGTGCTGTTTAATCTGATTCCGATTTTTGCCTCGTTGCTGCTTAGTCTCACCGATTGGTCGGGGATGAGCAGGGTAAGGCTGTTCCACGGTTTTTTCCAATTTGTCGGCGACAAGTTCGTGGGGTTTTCCAATTACTCCCAGCTTGTCAAAGACTCTGAATTCTGGGCGGTTTTGGGGCATAACGCCTATTTCATTCTGCTGTACCTTCCGCTGGTCCTGCTGTTTTCCTTAATGGTTGCCCTGATCATTCAGCGAAAGAGCCGCATGGCCCCCGTTTACCGGATGCTTTACTACATACCGGTTCTGACCAGCTGGGTGGCGGGAGCCTGATCTGGAAATGGATGTTAAGTCCGGAGTACGGGCCGATCAACAATGCTTGGCAGGCCTGGGGATTAAGGGGCCATTATGGCTCCAAAGCGAGGTATGGGCAATGCCTTCCATCGTCCTGGCCAGCGTGTGGAAGGACATGGGATTTTACGGAATGATACTCCTTAGCGGCCTTTTGGCCATAAATCCCGAGTACTACGAGGCCGCTGACATTGACGGGGCGGGATATTTTCAGAAGTTTAAAAGTATTACCCTGCCCCTGCTGTCACCGATTTTGTTCTACGTCATCATGCTGTCCCTGATCAATGCCTTTCAGCTTTTCCCGCAGATCATGGTCATGACCAAGAACGGCGACGCAGGACCTAACGGGGCCACCATGGTTATGGTGGAGCGGATTTACAAATACGCCTTTAAGTTTGGCCGTATGGGTTATGCAGCGGCATGGTCATGGGTGTTGTTTGTCATTATTTTTGCCTTTACCGCACTGCAGAACGTGCTGCAAAGAAAGTGGGTGTATTATGAGTCGTAAAGCGGTATCTGGAGTTTTATACCATTTGACGGCTGTCCTGCTATCGGTGGTGACCTTGCTTCCGTTTTTCTGGATGCTGTCTACTTCTTTTAAGGACTACGGCGCAATCATGGCCCTGCCCATACAGTGGATACCAAAAAATCCAACCTTTAAGAATTTCTCGGATTTATTCAGCAAAGAGGGAATGACCGTTTCCATGTTTAATTCCCTTGTGGTTTCCACTAGCTCTGTAGTCGTGACGATTATCAGTTCTTCTATGGCTGCCTTTGCCTTTGCAAAACTGGATTTTAAGGGGAAAAATGTCGTTTTTCTGGTTTACCTGGCAACCATGATGATTCCTTCCCAGGTACTGTTCATCCCTCTTTACTTACTGATGGGAGAACTGAAGCTGGTGGATAGCCTGGGGGCTTTGGTACTGCCAAGCGTGTTCAAGGTGTTTGCGGTGTTTATGCTGCGCCAGCGCATGATGACGATTCCTAATGTCTATATAGAAGCGCCAGCCATTGACGGCGCGGGAATTTTTACTGTCTTTGTACGGATCATATGCCCATGTGCAAGTCCAGCCTGGCGACTTTGGCGATTATCTGCTTTATGGATGCATGGAATGACTATCTATTGCCGCTGGTCATGCTGACCACAAAGACAAAGTTTACCCTGCCAATTATTTTAAGCTCCTTAAACGGGCAGTACAAAAGCGAATACAACTTACTCATGGCGGGGGCCCTGGTTTCCATGCTTCCGATTCTGGTGGTTTATGCTTTGGCACAGAAGTATTTTGCAGCAGGATTACAGGTAGGAGGTGTGAAAGGATGAAATGTTTGCTTGCTGGTCAGGCCGTTTACGGATTTGGAGAACGGTTTGACGCATTGAATCAGGAGGGCCTTGCCCGGGAAAACCACGTATATGAAACCTTTACCAATCAGGGGGCTTCCACCTATCTGCCCATTCCCTTTGCCTTGACGGACGGGGGCGGAGGGCTTTATGTGGATACACTGGAAAAGTTTACAGTTTTTACGGAAAAAAACCGATGAAGGAATCGTCTTTACCCTTCCGGACCAATACGATGTGCGGACATTTACTGGGAAGCCCTTAGAGGTTCTTAAAGAGTTTACTGCACTTACGGGGCGGCCCAGGCTGCCGCCGGACTGGGCCTTTGGCCTTTGGATGTCCGCTAACCGCTGGGATAGTCAGGCGGTGGTGGAAGAAGTGGTGGAAGAGGCTGTCAGGCAGGGGATGAAGCCCTCTGTGGTGGTAATTGAAGCCTGGAGTGATGAAGCCACCTTTTACCGCTTTGACAAAGAGCGTTTTCCTGATCCGGAAAAGATGATCCGGGACCTTCACGAAAAAGGAATCCGCCTGATTCTCTGGCAGGTTCCGGTTTTAAAAAAACTGGAGCCAGGGCGCACTTGTCCGGAGCACGAGGCAGACTGCGCTGAAGCGGTCCAAAAGGGCTTTGCTGTCACCAATGCCGACGGCTCTCCCTATCTGATTCCAGAAGGTCGCTGGTTCGGCGGTTCCATGATACCGGATTTTACCAATCCGGCGGCCTGTGACTGGTGGTTTGGAAAGCGGCAATACCTGCTTGACATGGGAGTGGACGGTTTTAAGACCGACGGCGGAGAGTTTGTATATGACGATGGCGCCCGCTTCTTTGACGGGCGGACAGGAAGCCAGATGAAAAATGGTTATGCAATGGTTTACACCAGAGCCTATACAGACTTTATAGGAGATGAGAGGATGCTCTTTTCCAGGGCCGGATACACGGGCGCCCAGACAACGCCCATGCACTGGGCCGGGGACCAGCAGTCCACCTGGGAAGAACTGCGCCATGTGGTGACAGCGGCTTAAACGCCGGATTGTCGGGTCTGCCCTTCTGGGGCTTTGACCTTGCGGGCTTTGCAGGAAAGTTGCCTTCCGCCGAATTGTATCTGCGATCCTTCTGCCTGGCCTGCTTTGCTCCGGTCATGCAGTGGCACTCAGAACCGGCTTCCGGCCAGTTTTCCGAGCTTCTGGCGGCTTCGGAAGAAGAGATCAATGACAGAAGCCCATGGAACATGGCAAAGGTAACAGGGAGGACAGAGGTCCTTGATATTTGCCAAAAATTTACAAAAGAAAGGGAGAGGCTGCTGCCTTATATTCTTAAGGAAGCAATGGTAAGTGCAAATACGGGCCGTCCCCTTATGGCCGCACTGGTGATTGACTGGCCGGAGGATAAAGAGGCCTGCGCGGTGGATGACGAGTATATGTTTGGCTCCCGGCTTTTAGTGGCACCGGTTTTAGAGGAAGGAGTGACAGGAAGGCAGGTGTATCTGCCAAAAGGAAATTGGAACGATTATTGGACAGGAGAACAAACGGTGGGTCCATGCCGTTTGTACAAAGAATGCCGGGCAGGAGAACTATTGGTCTGGCGTTTGAACTAGTTTAACTGAAAGAGAAACCATTTCACAAGGAAATAACACTTATGATAAATGGAGGGGAAATATGAGAAAGAAGCTTATGGCCATTTTACTGAGCATATGCTGTATTTTGCTTAATGTATCACCAGCCTTTGCGCTGGAAGGAACGTGGCACGATCCTTATGGATTAAATGATATTTATGAAATAGAACCTACTGAGCGTTCGCCAAGAACCCCAGTCGCAGGCCAGTCTGTGCGGATACACAGCACCACCTGGCCTGTGGAATCCGGACAAAAGGTTTGGATTTCCTACACTGTAAATGGCGTAAAAAAGACGGACATAGGCGCAGGCTGGTCCTATAACAGCGGGAATAATTCCTACTGGGAGGCGGATTTAGGCTCCTTTGCAAAAGGGGACGTTGTGGAGTATACGGTCCATGGGGACGCAAACGGCACAAACGCCAAAACCATCGGTCCCTTTACCTTTCACGTGACTGACTGGGAAAAAGTCAAATCCGTGTCTTTGAATTCCTATAATAACGGAACTGTGGTTTTTGATGTGACGGCTGATACGGGAAATTTCTCCCCTAAGCTGGCTCTTAGCTTTACGGACGAGGAAACGGTGCGTTTCCAGCTTTCACCAAAGGGAGACGGGAAATTTGCTTCCGGTATATCCGGTTACACTGTAACGGAAAATGCCGAAAAAGTGGAAATAAAAACCGGCAAGCTGCGGCTCACCGTCACAAAGAACCCATACGCCTTAGAGGTGTACAGCTGCGAACACAACAGGGTTTTGACTTCAAACGGCGGAATGGGTAAGGAGATGTCCTGGCTGACCGACGGAAAAGACGTGATCGGGCAGTTCCGGGATGGGTATCTCTCTCCTTCCGACGAGCATTTCTACGGTTTCGGGGAGCATTATAACGGTGCGGAGAAACGGGGAGAGGTGGTTGAAACCTATATTTACAACCAGTATCAGAACCAGGGAAGTAAGACCTATTTATCGGTTCCCTTTTTCGTTACCAGCAAAGGTTACGGAATTTACTTAAATACCACCTGTTATTCCAGGTTCGATATGGCAGCTGCCAATGGGGACCGGTATGTGTTTGAAGCGGACACGGAACATGTGGATTCTCCCCTTTTGGATTACTACCTGATCAGCGCAAGTACGCCTGCGAAAGTGGTGGGGAAATACAACACAATTTCCGGTATGCCCCAGGAGCTTCCCAAATGGGCCTTCGGACTTTGGATGTCCGCCAATGAATGGGATACCCAGTCAGAAGCGCTGGAAGCCATGAACCAGTCTAAAAACAACGACATTCCTGCTACGGTTTTAGTGCTGGAACAGTGGAGCGACGAAAACACCTTTTATATCTGGAATGAAGCTGCCTATACGCCTGTTTCAGGCTCGGCTGCTTTAAGCAGCTCGGATTTCACCTATGGATCCAAATGGCCCAATCCAAAGGCCATGACAGACACCCTTCATGAAAATGGCTTAAAACTTGTGCTGTGGCAGATCCCAGTTTTAAAATACACGCCTTACTCCTATGGGCAGAAAGACAATGACGAGGCTTATATGCTCCAGAAGGGATATGCAGTTTCCGACGGTCATAACGGGGCCTACCGCATACCCGAATCAGGGTGGTTCGGAAACAGTCTGCTGCTGGATTTCACCAATCCCGAAGCTGTAGAATGGTGGATGAACAAGCGGGCTTACCTTTTTGACGACATTAAGATAGACGGCGTAAAAACAGACGGCGGGGAAATGGTTTGGCGTAAGGACACCTCTTTCCATAACGGAGGTACTGACCTTTCCATGCGAAACGCATACCCTAACGCCTACATAAAGGGCTATAACGACTTTGTGAAGAAAAAAAACAGGGGAAGGAATCACCTTCAGCCGGTCAGGGACCGCAGGCGTTCAGACCTCCGGAGCCTTTTGGGCAGGAGATCAGACCTCCAGCTTTTCCGCTTTCCGGGACGCTCTCAGTGCCGGTTTAAGTGCCGGTATTTCAGGGGTACCGTTCTGGAGCTGGGATCTGGCCGGGTTTACAGGGAATTTCCCCTCTGCCGAGCTCTATAAGCGCAGTACCCAAATGGCTGCTTTTGCCCCGATTATGCAGTTCCACTCAGAGAAGTCCAATCCTTCTCCCAGTGAGGAACGCTCTCCCTGGAACGTTCAGAGCCGCACCGGTGACAACAGTATTGTTCCAATGTTCCGCAAATACATCAACACCCGCATGAACTTACTGCCCTATATTTTCAGTGAGGCGCAAAACAGTGCCTATGTTGGAACGCCTATGATGAGGGCCATGTTCTTAGATAATCCTGAGGATTCCAATACCTATGATTTAGAAGAACAGTATATGTTCGGCCGCAGCCTTTTGGTGGCTCCTGTTGTTCAGGAGGGACAGACCGTAAAAAGCGTATACTTACCGGAAGGGGAATGGATTGATTTCTGGCACAATGCCCTGACCCCGGGCGGCATAACGAAAGACTATTATGTGGATGTGAACTCTATCCCTGTTTACGTTAAGTCCGGCAGTATCCTGCCCCTTAACTTAAACAAAAACTATGAGATCGGCGGTTCCATAGGCAATGATGTGGAAAATTACGAGAACCTTACCTTCCGTATCTACCTGAAGGAGAAAGCACCTATACCTTGTCCCACAGTGACCGGAGTACCATGACCGTCCGGGCAGCCGAGAATTTTGCGGCAGGTACTGTGACCGTTGATCTGCCGGCCAGCCAGATTCCCATTACCACCCAGGTTTTTGGAACCAGACCCGGCGGAGTAAATGTAAACGGTCAGGCATTACAGGAAGTGAATACTCTGGACGGCTTTATAAAGGCGCAGAGCGGATACTACTATAACCAAAATGAAAAGCTTACCTATATCAAAACGACCTCCGGTTCTGTTAAAAAAATCGAATTAAAGGGCGTAAACAAAGCCCCTTATGAAGCGGAACACGCCTCCCTCAACCATGTATCAACCAACACGGATAAAAGCGGTTATTACGGGGAAGGCTTTGTGGACCAGTTTGCGGACAATGGCGACTGGGTGGAATTTGAGGTGTATTCAAAAGAAAAACGCACTGCTTCCCTGTCAGTCCGTTACTCTGCCGGAGTGACCGCCGGACAGCGTACCGTAAAGGTCAACGGGATAAACACCGGCACTTTGGCCCTGCCTGCTACTTCCGGCTGGAACGCCTGGAATACTGCAGACATTCCCATAAACCTAAACAGCGGCAGAAACACCGTCCGGATCTCCTATGAAAACGGGGATTTTGCCGGTATTAATCTGGACTGTATTATGGTTAAATAAGGGGGAGCAGCATGAAACAGAAAAAACGTTTTCTATCATTAAGTTTAGTATTTGCCTTATTATTTACGCTCTGTGGCCGGCCTCCCAGCCGGTCACGGCCAGGGCGGCTGTATCTGCTTTAGGTGACGTAACTGGCACACAGGTCAGCGGAACCACTCTGGTCCTTACTGTGGACAGCGGTTCCTCTCCTTCGGATAAGTTGACGCTGGAGGTTTGTGACGAAGACATTCTGCGGGTAAACTACCAGCCTGACGGAGTTTCTTCCAGTGAGCAGACACCCATGATCGATCCTGATCTTAAATGGGACGCAAGTGCTGCCGTCATTAATACGGCTTCCGATCCCATAACCATAAAGACGGACGAAATGCAGGTTGAAATCAACAAAAAGCCCTGCCGGATGACGGTTAAAAAAAGCCGACGGCACGACCCTGTTTTGGGAACCTCAAAGCGGAGGCGTTTTCCACGATGGCGTCCGTTTTGTCCGTCAGGATTCCTCCAACCTATACGGAATCCACAGCTTTGACTGTTTTGACGACAATGGCAATCTGCTGCGCAATGACAACACACAGGCGGCCAGGGCTGGCCAGCAGGGCAATTCAGGCGGTCCCTTCCTCTGGTCCACAGCAGGCTATGGTCTATTGGTAGATTCGGACGGCGGCTACCCCTATACCAATTCCAGGGATAAAAAGATGGAATTTTACTATGGGGGAACTCCGGTGGAAGGCCGCAGGTATGAAAAAAATAATGTGGAATATTACATTTTGCTGGGAGAGCCAAAAGAGATTATGAAAGGCTATTCCAGGATTACCGGAACCTCTCCCATGCTTCCCAAATGGGCACAGGGCTTTTCCAATTTTGAGTGGGGGATCAATGAACAGGAAATGATGGAAATGATTGATACCTACCGTGCAAAAAACATTCCCCTGGACAGCTATGCTTTTGACTATGACTGGAAGCTTTACGGACAGGATAATTATGGTGAATTTAAGTGGAATACAGGGAATTTTCCCTCTGCCGGAAGCGGTGCCTTAAAAAAACATCATGGACGCAAAGGGAGTGAAAATGATCGGCATTACCAAGCCCCGGATTGTAACAAAGATTTCCGGCGGTACAACAACCGCCCAGGGGCAGGACGCGGCCAATAACGGGTATTTCTATCCGGGACACAACGAATACGTGGATTATTTCTATCCTGTTACCGTGCGCAGTATTGACCCTTACAAATCCGGTGAGCGGGCCTGGTGGTGGAACAACTCCATTGATGCATTTAACAAGGGGATCGTTGGCTGGTGGAACGATGAAACAGATAAGGTTTCCTCCAATGGAGCTGAGTACTGGTTCGGAAACTATAATACCCTGCATCTTGCCCAGTCTATTTACGAGGGACAGCGGGAGTATGCCAAGGATAATGTCCGCGTGTGGCAGACGGGCAGAAACTACTATCCGGGTACACAGCGCTATGCCACCAGCATATGGTCGGGAGACGTTGCCACCCAGTTTTACAAGGGGGAGCGGGTTTCCTGGGCCGCCGGCTTAAACGAACAGAAGGCAGCCCTGCTTTCTACCATAAACAACGGACAGCCGAAATGGGGTTCAGACGGCGGTGGCTTTAATCAGAATTCCGGAAACATCGAAAACCCCAGTCCAGAGCTTTACACCCGCTGGCTCCAGTTTGAATCCGTTGTGCCTGTTTTCCGGGTGCACGGCAACTTAAACCAGCAGCGCCAGCCCTGGTATTACGGCTATACAGCAGAGGAAAATGTAAAATCAGCCATTCATTTACGCTACTCCCTGCTTCCTTATTTCTATTCCTATGAAAGAGAGGCTTATGAAAGCGGTCTGGGCCTGGTGCGCCCGCTGCTGTTTGACTATCCGCAGGATGATAAGGTAAAGGATTATTCTGACGCATGGATGCTGGGTGACTGGCTCCTTACGGCTCCGGTTACCGAGCGGGGACAGTCCTGCAAGTGGATTTACCTCCCGGAGGAAAATGGATCGACTACAACAGGGGAACTGCATATAAGGGCGGACAATATATTCCCTACAGCCTGGATACTCAGTCCTGGTCTGACCTTCCCCTTTTTGTGAAGGAAGGAGCCATTATCCCTTCACAGGATGTTGAGGACTATGTGGGACAGAAGAAAACGGAACGGGTTTTTGTAGACATATTCCCTTCAGCCCAGAAGACGGAGTTCCGGTATTATGACGACGATGGCCTTACCTATGGCTACGAAAATGGGAAGTATTTCTCTCAGACCATATCCGGCCAGGAAAATTCCGGCCAGATTCAGATCGGAATATCAGCCAAATCAGGAAGCTATACAAACGGTGTGGATTACTACTATCTGGCTGTTCATGCAACGCCGCCGGACAGGTGGCGAAAAATGCCTCCCAGTTACAGGAATACGCTGACTTAAATGCTTATTGCCGCAAACGGCGGAGGATTTGCAAAATCTAAGGACATTTACGGGGAAGTTACTTATATAAAAACCCAGGCGGGCATGTCAAATGCGGACACACTGGTTTTATCCGGCAACACGTCAGTCACACTGTCCGATCAGAAATACGAGGCGGAATATGCTTCCCTTTCCGGTAAAACAGTGGCTGACCAGCCGAAGGTGGGCAAGGATCATACAGGATTTTCCGGTACTGGTTTTGTAAACGGTATGGAAAGGTCCCAGGCAGCAGTGACCTTTTATGCAAAAGCCGCAAATCCGGGGGATTATGAGGTGACCCTGCGCTGTTCCAACGGCGCAAAGACCGCAAAAACCTTATCCGCATACGTCAACGGCACATACTGCGGCCAGGCGGACATCGATTCCACCGGAAGCTGGGATTCCTGGGGAGATGTGAAAATACTCCTGCCCCTCACCGCGGGCAGCAACAGCATTACCTTCAAATACGATCCTGACTCAGGGGATACAGGCTTTGTAAATATCGACTATCTGGCGGTTCCCTTTGAGCCGGAACGAATGGTAATAGAAGCGGAGAATTCCCCTCTTTACGGGACTGCAAAGACAAACCAGGATCATTGGTTCTACAGCGGCAGCGGTTTTGTGGATTCCATGGTTTCCCAGAATGCGGAAGTGGCCTTTGAGGTCGATTTGGAGCAAGGCGGAACCTATAAGGCAGATTTCCGTTACAGCAACGGGAACCAAAGCACGAAGGATTTAAACTTATATGTAAATGGAAACCCAGCGGGCAACCTGCAATTTGCCGGTGCAGACGGAAACTGGAACAACTGGCAGACCGTAAGCACAAACCTGGAGCTTTCACAGGGAAGAAACCGAATTTCTCTTCGTTATGACGCAGGCAATTCCGGCAACATCAACCTTGACAAATTGACACTGGCCGCCGCCGCTTCCGGTGCTTATCCGGAAAATCTTTTGGACAATGGCGGTTTCGAGCGGCCCACTTCCTTTACTTCCAACTGGACGGAGTGGCATCCCAGCGGCCAGGCCCTGGCTTATGGCATTGATTCCGGATCCGGCACGAATCCGCCGGAATCTCCGGTGGAAGGCGAAAAACGGGCGTATTTTTACAATGCATCCGCTTATGAGCAAAGCATTCATCAGGGGCTTAAGGTGGAAAACGGAAGCTATCGGGTGGAAGCCTTTGTAAAGGTGGTAAATACCTCTCCGGGCGTGGGACGCATGGAGATCACAAACTACGGGGGCAATGAGGTTTACGTGGATATGCCAAAGTCTGGAAGCGGGTGGCACAAAATAGAGGCCAGCAATGTTCAGGTTACAAACGGTACCATTGACATTGGATTTTATTGTTCTTCCAGCGGCGGAACCACGGTACACATTGACGATGTGAGATTGTATAAAAATTAACAATTATCAGCAGCGGCACATGAGGAAGGTCTTGTGAAAAGACTTCCGATGTGCCGCTGGCATTTTGACCATGAGTGGATGAAAGAACATTTTGGAGGGTGAAATGGAGAATTTGAATTTGATAAAAGCTGTTATCTTTGATCTGGACGGCGTAATTGTTTCCACGGATGAATACCACTACCTTGCCTGGAAACGTTTGGCTGACGAAACAGGGCTGTATTTTGACAGAAATATAAATTCCGCCCTGCGGGGGGTCAGCCGCTTGGAAAGCTTAAACATTATATTATCCCGCCAGGCCGCCATGTGCCCGAAATGGATAAATTACAGCTGACGGATAAGAAAAACGGCTACTATAAAGAGTATCTGGAAAATTTAAGTCCCGATTCCATCACAGAGGACACGGTAAATGCCCTGTCTTGTCTCCGTAAGCAGGGATTATTGTTAGCCATTGGTTCTTCCAGTAAAAATGCACGTTTTATTCTGAACCGGATCGGCTACGGTGCCTTTTTTGATACGATTGTGGATGGCAATGATATCAAACGCTCCAAGCCGGACCCGGAAGTGTTTGAATTGGCGGCAAAGCGTCTGGGAGTCCTGCCGGAGAACTGTATCGTGGTGGAAGATTCGAAGGCGGAATTGAAGCGGCTCTCGCCTGCGGCATGAAGACGGCGGCCGTGGGATATGCGGCGGAGACAGGGTGCGGGGATTGGAATTTTAGCAAGCTGTCAGAACTTGCGTTGAAAGTGGTGTAAATGAAGGAAAGGCAATACCAGTGAAAGAGATCTGAAAAATGTCAGGTCTCTTTTTTTTAGACCACAATTTTGCCACATTATTTTGTTTTGGTATGCTTTTGACTCTAGCCGCCTTTCCATTGGGCACTATACAGATTGAAATTATAGGTTATCCAAATTTTACCATAAAGCACAAAAATAAGGTTGAATTTTGTATACAGTTACTGAAATTTAAAAAAATAGTATAATAAAACCTATTTTATTACCAACTTTGACCGATATATGTCATGAATAACAAAGGGAAAGGTAGGAGTATGAAGCGATCAAGATTAGTAAAGATAGTAATTGGAATTTTAGCAGTTTTGATTATTGTTTTTTTGGCCGGGTATTTTTTTACTCTCCAGCGCATTAAAGGGTGAAAAGATCCAGGTGATGGATTTTGACCAGGAGCTGAATTTAAGAAAACCGGCACAGGTAAAAACTGACCCGGCCATTCTGTTTCTGGGAAACAGCATGACCTATTTTAATGATCTTCCAACGGTATTTTTGAATTTAAGCCAGAGCGGAGGGTTCGAACCGGAGGTATACGAATTGACGGAAGGTTCATACCGTCTTGAATATTTTGCGGATGAAACGGATGAAGTTGGGGCACAGGCGTGTGATGCACTGAAGAATTATGATTGGGATTACGTAATTTTGCAGGAACAAAGCGGTGTTTCCACAATACAGGCAGAAGAGAACATGTATCCTGCCGCAAGAACGCTTGACAGTATGATCCGGGAAGCAAAGGGAGAATCTGTGTTTCTTATGACATGGGCTTATAAAGAAGGTTTTTCTTTTGATTTATTAGGGTTGGAATTGAAAAATACAAGAGAAGAAATGCAGACTCAAATGGCTCAGAATTACATGAACATTGCAAATGAGCTGGATGCGCTGCTGGCACCGGCCGGTATCGCATTTATGCGCTGTGCGTCCCATTATCCGGAAATTGAACTCTGGGATGAAGACGGGAACCATCCTTCGCCGGCAGGAACTTATCTGGCGGCATGCGTTTTGTATCAGGTGTTATACGATCAGTCTCCCAGTGAACTTGATTACACCGCCGATCTGGATGGGCAGACAGCTTCAAAGCTTCAGCTGGTTGCGGCCGGCATCCGGTAATGGGATCCAGGGATCTGGTCTAAAAAAATATTAAATAGATTTTGGAGGTCATAGATATGAAAAACAAATGGAATGTAATGATTGAGGGCAAAGAGCATGAGATTATGTTTAAATCCGGTGCCTTTCGCGGAAAAAAAGATCGTGGATGGTGTTTCTGCGCCTGTAAAAAGTAAAAGCATATTTATCAGGGTATTTGATGAGCCGATCGAGCTGGAGGGAAAAACACTTCATCTTACATCAATCGGTTCCAAAGTGGATCTGGCTGTGGATGATGTATACTTAAATTCAAAGAAGCCATACGTCCCCCTTAATGAAATACCCCGCTGGGCTTATATATTCACAGCTGCTATTATCATAATCGGCTGGATCCTAAGCGGTTTGTTTGGAATCTTAGTTGGTACCTTGGGAGGCGCGTTTGTTATTAAAAGATCGATTTCCCCGAAACCTGGAAACCCATTGCCGTCCTGCCTGGGCGTATCAGTTCTGTGCGTAGTGATACAGGCTGTATTTCTGTTCATGAGACTTGCGGCAGCTTTATAGGAATTTATAAAAACAGGGAATCATTTTCAAAGGCCGCTGCAAGACCAGGTAAGCCATTACCAGGGAGCAGCGGCCTTGTGTTAAAAGTACCTTTGATAGGGTCTGCCCCATTGGTCATTACAAATATCCGTTTGATTTTCCTGTTGCAGCAGACCGAAAATTGACAGCGCCAAAATGCTGTGCTATAATGATTGCGTTTCAGTAAAGGAGAAAATACTATGAACTTCTATTTGACCAATCAACTTGTTAAGAAACTCAACTCTGTACAATTCATGCCGATGAAACATTGTACAGAGTATAGCGTATAGATGACGCATTAAGATTTCATCGGAAAGCAGGGCAATATTCATACTGATACTGTTGGTATGCTATTGCTTCTTTCCGTGTGTAAATTTAGCGTATAAAAAGGCTATGGACAATGTTTTGTCCGTAGCCTTTTGCTTTTAAAATATCAGTTTTTATAGAACTGAAAGGCAGAAGGCAAATACACTTGTGTGTATTGTCTTCTGCCTTTTTGCGTTTTTACACATGGCTGCTTATTTAACAACATAAAAGAAAGGATTTTGATTAACATGAGCTTACTGGAAATTAACGGATTATCCCATTCTTTTGGAGATAATCTGCTTTACAAAAATGGGGAATTGACCCTTAACAAAGGCGAACATATTGGTATCGTTGGACAGAACGGAACTGGAAAAAGCACCTTGATTAAAATTTGCACCGAACAGGTGATGCCGGATGCTGGACGAATTATCTGGCAGTCCAATATTTCTGTTGGTTATCTGGATCAGTATGCAGAAATAGACCATGGCTTAACTATGAAAGAATTTTTGAAGACAGCCTTTTCAAGACTATATGAGATTGAAAATGAAATGGGCGCATTCTATGAGATGGCCGCAAAGGGGGATATGAAATACCTGGAACGGGCAGCTAAACTTCAGGAAGAACTTGAAAGACATGATTTTTATTCCATTGATACACATATCGAACAGGTGGCAAACGGATTAGGATTGCTTGCTATCGGTCTTGACCGCCTGATTGAGCAAATGAGCGGCGGCCAGCGTGCAAAGGTAATTTTGGCAAAATTACTTCTGGAAAAACCAGATGTTCTTTTGCTTGATGAACCAACAAACTTTTTGGATAAAGAACACGTTTCATGGCTTGCCGATTATTTATCCAGATTGGAAAATGCTTTTATGATCGTGTCACATGATTTTGCCTTTTTAGATAAAATCACAAATCGTATTTGTGATATAGAGAATGATACCATTACAAAATATTATGGCTCCTATTCGGAATTTTTGAAAAAGAAAACTCTGTTGCGGGAAGATTATATCAGGCAATATTCATCACAGCAAAAGGAAATCAAAAAGACAGAGGAGTTTATAAGAAAAAAATATTGCCGGGCGAAAGTCAAAAATGGCAAGAGGCCGCCAGAAGCAGCTCGACCGCATGGAAAAAAATAGAAGCCTTAGAGCAGAAGGAAATAAAGCCATATTTTCATTTTCCAGAATTACCGTTGACCAATACAGAGCATTTAGCAGTTAAGCACTTAGCAGTTGGCTACCATTACCCTGTGCTGTCTGATATTGATTTTAGTATAAAAGGCGGACAAAAGGCAGTGATTACCGGGTTTAACGGAATTGGAAAGTCAACGCTGCTAAAAACTCTGGTCGGGCAGATTCCGTCCATGAAAGGTTTATATAAATATTCTGAGCAAGTAACTCTTGGATATTTTGAACAGGATTTGTCATGGCCTGATGAAACAAGAACACCCATTCAGATTGTTTCAGATGCCTATCCCCATCTGGCAGTAAAAGACGTTAGAAAAAAATTTAGCCAGATGCGGTATTTCAAGCAAGCACGCCATGCAATCAATCGGGACATTAAGCGGCGGAGAACAGGCAAAGGTGAAAATGTGTCTATTGACATTAATGCCATGCAATTTTCTGATTATGGATGAGCCGACAAATCACTTAGACGTTCAGGCAAAAGACTCCTTAAAAACAGCCTTGTCGGAATTTCCGGGGACTGTTCTGCTGGTTTCACATGAAGAAGCATTTTATCAGGACTGGGCACAAAGGGTCATTGACATAGAGAAACGGTAAAAATATTCTGAATAATTTCATCTGCCCTGCGGCAATAAAAAAACGCTGCAGGGCAGAAAATAATTAGGTTTTGAAGTTAATAACATTTGATATAAAAAAGTTATTAAATATTCATTTTTAACTGACGCCATTTTGTATCCAGAACAGGAGGAACATAATTTTTCATCATATTCACAAGTTCTTTTGGATCAGCAGATACCAGGAGAAGTTTCAGATTAGACTGGTTCATAAAGCCTTCCTGTACAGTGTTTTGCAGTAAGGACAGGGCAGGCTCAAAAAAACCAGCCGCATTCAGAACACCGATAGGCTTTTGATGGATGCCAAGCTGTGCCCAGCTGAGCGCTTCAAAAAGTTCTTCAAATGTACCAATTCCGCCCGGCAGAGCGATAAAACCGTCGGACAGATCTGCCATTGTTTTTTTCCGTTCATGCATATCCTGCACTTCAATCAACCTGCTGAGCCGGTTATGAACAATTTCTTCCGGGAAGAGGCCTTTGGGCATTACACCAGTTACTTTTGCCCCATTTTCTAACATTTGGTTTGCAATTTCACCCATTAGCCCAACCTTGGAGCCGCCATACACAAGCTCAAAGTCATTTTTTTATAAAGACATCACTAAGCTGAATAGCAGCTTCTCTGTATTCCGGCCTGTTTCCTACATTTGAACCGGAGTATACACATATTCTTTTCATAGCAAAGATCTCCTTAAATATAAGTTAAAATTTCTCAATGATATAAACACCTGAAACCAGTAAAACAACGCTGAACATATTTGCAAACACGATTGCCAAACTTAACATGCCAACGGCGAAGCTGATCAGGGAGGAAAGTATGGGGCTTCCTACTTTTTCCCGGAGTTGTCCATTAATACCGGCCTGTAAGGTCAACGCAATTCCCGACAGGAATGATAGCAGATAATACAGTAATGACATATTCTTCACCTCCTCATAAAACCATTGACCATTTACTGTGAAATCATTATAATTGGGAAAATGGTATAAGTAAAATAATAATTTTTGGCAGGAGGTATACTAAAATTTTATATGAATATTAATTTAGAGCTTTATCGGATATTTTACATTACTGCAAAATCAGGGAGTTTCTCAAAGACTGCGGCTGAGCTGTTCACATCACAGCCGGCAATCAGCCAGTCCATAAAACAGCTGGAGGAAAAGCTGGGTGGACAGTTGTTTTACAGGAATGCACGAGGGGTTACCCTAACCGCTGAGGGTGAAGTCCTATTCCGGTATATTGAACAGGGATATGGCTGATGCTGACTGCTGAACGCAAATTTTACGAATTAAAGCAAATGAATGCAGGGCATTTGCGGATTTCAGTTTGCAGTGCTGTATGCAAATACGAATTATTGGGAGCAATCAGTGAATATCATCAAAGGTATCCTAATATCAAAATAGATATAAAGGATGAATCCAGTAAAGAAATAGCAAGATTATTGGACATGGGGGAAATTGATATAGGCATTCTGAATCATCACAATTTGGACGAAAATAATATGGATGTCATAAAAGACATTCAGGTGCAGGACTGCTTTGTTGCCGGTAAAGCTTATGAAAGTCTCTGCCAAAAGCCCATAGGCATACGGAAGCTTGCTAAGGAATATTCCCTTATCATGCTGCAAAAAGGCGGCAGTACGAGAAAATACATTGAGGAATATTTCCATTCGAAAGGAGCCGAGCTGGTTCCGGGAATTGAATTAAGTAATTTAGACTTAATGGTGGAATTTGCCGTAAATGGATTGGGAATTGCCTGTGTGGCAAAAGATTATGTGCAAAAGAAATTGCAGAGTAAACAGCTTTTTGAACTTCCTTTAATAGAAAAGATTCCTCCAAGACACTTAGTGGCAGCAACAAAAAGGGGAATGCCCATATCCACAGCAGCACAAACATTTATAGAAATCTTCTGCAGCATGGAGTCAACATCTGATAAGACAGCATTATAGGGATATATGGAATAAGAGAAAGCAGCAGGGATTATACCTTATGATGCAGCTTCCATAAAATGAGTAAATAAGTGAAGTATTCTCACAGTATTTTAATGGCGCAGAGCAGATTAAGAAGATTGCAGAAGCATATAGAAAACCAATGAATGAGGTTGGTTTTAACTGGTTGAGGCAGGAGATGGAGGTTACTTTTATTATTGGGGGAGTTTCTACTGCAGAGCAGCTGGAACAGAATATTCAATGTACAACCTGGGAGGTTTTATTCTGACATTATGCAAAACTATGGCATAGAAGCCGGAATGGTGTACTTAGACAAGTATTATTATGGGAGTGTGTATGGTTTAATGTAATACTTGATGATTGTTTTGTTATATAATTAAAATTATATATAACTAATTTGTAATGTTAAGGTGGAAGAATTCAAAAATATACGATATTCTTTAAGAGGATGATTTTGTCTTTGATGATTCTACCTTGGCATTTAATAAGAAAGAAGGAATTTCTTTTAACTGGTTATTCACACAGCGGGATCATTAATATGGTAGAATATTCAAAACAAATATATATTTGCGGTGGAGTTACAGGTTTGTCAGGTGTTTTCATATCCTTGTCATTACGTATCACTGCAAGAGAAAACTACAAAGATCAAATAGGTTGATGTTAAAATTAAGTGAGGGATTAAGTATTGATTTGTAATTATCTATGGTTGAGCAGGGAGGAGAAGGCGTGAATCGAATCGAAAAAAATTCGTGAATATGTTGATAATGTACTTTTAACTATGACTGATACCACGGAAAGAAGATGTGGCTATCTGCACCTGTATGGAGTTTCACAGGCTTGCGTACTTATAGCATTAAAAAGAAATGAAAATACGGAACTGGCAGCAATCGCTGGTATGCTGCATGATATTTATTCCTATGGAGCTATGGATACAAAAGAACATTCACATAAAGGCTCGGTTATGGCGAGAGAAATTCCGACTGATTTAGAGGTTTTTACTGAGAATGAAGTTGATATTATTTGCAGTGCCATATATAACCACAGCAGCAAGGGAATAACACAATCACCCTTTGATGAAGTATTAAAAGATGCTGATGTTTTACAGCATTGCTTATATAATCCTCTTTTTGATGTTAAGGAACATGAGAAAGCAAGGTATGAAAAATTAAAATCAGAATTCGGGATTGGCCATTAGAAAACATTTTGCAGGAGCCTTTAAAAATCATATCTTGACACTTCATAAAAAAATAAAATATAATGAGTGCATGCTCATTGAGTTGGAGGTCATTATTTGAAATCAAAAAGGCAGCTGCAAAAAGAAAATACGCGAAAAAAAGATACTTGAAACAGCATATCAGATTTATTCCGAACAAGGTTTTTCGGCTACAACGGCTGTTATTGCAAAGGAAGCGGGCGTATCTCACGGCACAATATTCGTCCATTTCTCATCACTGGATGAACTGCTTTGCTGTCTGATACAGGATTTCGGTGATGCTTTGGGATCGGAGATACACCGTCTGGCGGAAACAAAAGATAATATTGAGGAGCTGTTGAAGGCACATTTGGATATTTTAGCCTGCCATGAGAAATTTTATATCCGGCTGATCGCTGAAAGAAGTTTATTGCCGGAGGATGCAAGATTAACATATTCAAATATTCAATCCATTGTTGCCTACCACTTTAACAAGGTATTTGAACGCGAAAACAACACAATAAAGAACCTTCCGGTTCACCTGTTGTTTAATACATGGATGGGATTGATCCATTATTATCTGTTAAACAAAGATTTGTTTTCACCGGATACGCCGGTTTTAGAGCGGTATGGTTCAGAACTTACGGAAACTTTTTTTAGAATTGATTAAAAAAAATAAAAGGAGGATACAACATGAAAGTTTGTATTGCTTGCGGTATGCCGATGGCAGAGCCTTCTGAATTTGCCTGCGGTGACACAACAAAAGACTATTGTGTACACTGCGCCCGCCCTGACGGCTCCATGCAGTCGTTTGAAGAAAAAAAGGCAGGTATGATAAACTTTATCATCAAGACACAGGGATTTGATCAAAAGGCTGCGGCCCAAATGGCCGAAAGCAGCATGAAAAAGCTTCCTGCATGGAAGGAATATTTCAGTAATTAATTAGGGGGAGGTAATTGAATGCAGGTTAGTTCATCGTTTCAAGCCTTTGCAAAGGAAATACCGCGGGCCGAAACCGCCTTTCAACTGGCCGCACCTCTATCAATTTAATGTATGTGCGCTGGACTGTCTGTTGGACCTGCCAGGCAAATCCAGAAAGCGGGATGTATTGGCTGCTATGCAGGGGCATATTTTGCAGGAGGGCTGTTTAGTGGGAAGATTTCGGTAAAACTGCAATAATATTGCAGGTCCTATAATTTTACAGATAACGTTTTGTCAGGTCTATTTAAACTTTAGAATCATTATCTTGACAATATGACGGAAAAATGCTATATTGAAGACAAGTTAATAGTGAGTGTTACTGACTCGATCAGGCATCATCAAATACAAATGTCCGCATAATAGGGGATATCAGTATTTGGTGATTTTTTTTACCCTTTTTTAATGATTGCTGCCTGAAACTAATTTAATAGAATAATTTTTAGCGAGAAAGGAGGTGTTTTATGTTCGAGTTTGTTAAATCACTGAATAACAACATTGCTCTTGCCTACGACGAGAATCATAACGAAGTCGTGCTGTTTGGAAACGGGATCGGTTTCAACCGGAAGAAGGGAGATATGGTTTCAGAATCTTCTGTCAGCAAGCTTTTCATCAATGACAGCAATAAACGTCTGGCTCCCATGGTTCAGAACCTGTCGGAAGACATTGTTTCCGCCACGGAAGAAATCATTCAATATGGCTCCAGGATATTGGAAAAGCAGCTTCATGCCTCTATCCTGATCATACTTGCCGATCATCTGTATTTTGCTATTGAGCGGGCGAAGAAAAGCCAGAATGTAAATAATCCGCTGCAATGGGAAGTCCCTCACTTATATCCAAGGGAATATGAAATCGGAGTAAAGGGGGTGAACTTAATTGAGGAACGTCTTCAGGTAAAACTGCCGCCACAAGAGGCATCCTTTATTGCCCTTCATTTTGTAAATGCACAATTTGAAAGTCAGGATATGAGTGATACCTTAAAGATTACAGAGATCATAAGCCGGATCCTGGATATTGTCAGCTACCATTTTCAATTGATATTGGATGAAGATTCATTATACTACTCCAGGTTTATTGTCCATCTGCGGTATTTTATTATACGTCAGAAAACTCATATGAAGGATACGATTGGATTAAACGACGAAGATTTACTGGAAACGGTAAAAATCCGTTATAAAAAAAGCTACCAATGTGCCGTAAAGATTGCAAAATATCTGTTTGACGCCTATTCCTGGGAGGTTTCCAAGGATGAAATCATTTATTTACTGCTTCATATCGAAAGAATAACAAATGTCACAAACAAGTGATTAAAACAAGAGTGTTACTATTCAATTAGGCATTGTCTGCGAACCAGGGTTTATTTTGACCGAATCAAGTAGAGTCACGGATTGTGAATATCCGCTTGACCACTAAAAATTAAATGAATAGGAGACTTTGTGTATGGAACATTTAAAATTAGCTCAGGAAATTATCCAGTATTGCGGCGGAAAGGATAATATTACCCAGGCGTGGAACTGCATTACCAGGCTGCGTTTTCATCTGAAGGACAGGGAAAAGGCAGATGTGAAGGCCATACAGACTTTAACCGGTGTCTTAGGAGCCCAGTTTCAGGGGGATCAGTTTCAGGTGATTATCGGAAATGAGGTATTAAAAGTATTTGAAGGGGTAAAGAAAGAGCTGGGAGATCTTGTGGTTTCTTCGGAAGAAAAGCCTGGGAAGAATAAAAAAAGGGAAAATCCGATCAACGTTGTTTTCGGTGTGATCTCGGGCATCTTCAACCCCATTTTACCTGCAATAACAGGGGCCGGAATTATAAAAGGGATTCTGGCTCTGCTGATATTTCTTAAAATGCTGAATCCGGAGTCAGACAATTATTTTATTTTAGATATGATCTCCAATGCCACCTTTTACTTCCTGCCTTTTCTGGTTGCTTTTTCAGCGGGAAAGAAATTCGGGGTGAATGAACATCTGTCTGCTACCCTTGCCGGAATCATCATGTATCCCGCGTTTGTGAATTTAAGCGGACAGGGGATCAGTACGGTGAAATTCCTGTTTTTAAATATTCCCGTAATGGATTACAATTCCACGGTGATCCCCATTATTCTGGGTGTATTGCTGCTAAGTATTGTATACAAATTCATAGACCGTTTTGTGCCCGGCTTTTTAAAGCTGATCGTGACGCCTGTGGTTTCCCTTCTGATAACAGCCCCTGTGGTTCTTGTATTCATCGCTCCTCTGGGAAGCTATGTTGGCAAATATGTGGCGGCCTTTTTCATTTCCCTGTTTGGAGTAGCGGGACCTGTGGCCGGCTTACTGATGGGAGGGCTTATGTCGGTCATCGTTATAACCGGCATGCATTATGCATTTTTCCCGTCCACCTTTGATGGACTGGGCGGTGTTGGCTACGACATTTTACTGCTTCCCATGAGTATTGTAAGCAATATGGCCCAGTGCGGCGCCGTTCTGGGAGCGGCCTTTAAAATAAAGGACAGGAAAATGAAAACCATTGCATTTTCCAGTGCCTTTCTGCCTTGTTCGGCATTACGGAGCCGGCCATATATGGGGTGAACTTAAAATACAAAAAACCCTTTTATGCCGCGTTGACAGGCGGAGCGGTGGGCGGAGCCATTTACGGCATCTTTCAGGTTAAGGCCTATGCATTCAGCATTCCGGGAATTACCGCTTTGCCTACTTATTTAAAAGAAGGGGAATTAAATAACTTTATCTTGGCCTGTGCCGGTGTTCTTGCTTCATTTTTAACTGCATTTATCCTGACTATCGCTCTTCCCCTGGAAGAAAAAGAGAAGACAAAGGATAAAGAGAAGGAGGCTGAAGCAGTCAGCCAGAACCAGGAAGGGCACATCACAAAAATACTGGTTGCCGCCCCAATGACGGGAAAGGCAGTGGGACTTGCCCAGGTTCCTGATAAGATGTTTGCGGAGGGCATACTTGGAAAAGGGATTGCGATCATACCGGATGAAGGGACAGTGAAAGCACCCTTTCAGGGACAGGTAAAAATGATCGCACCTACAAAGCATGCGATCGGCCTGATTTCCGACCGGGGGGTAAATGTGGTGATCCATATCGGAATTGACACGGTGAATCTTCAGGGAAAGGGCTTTGAAATCCTGGTGAAGGAAGACCAGTGGGTGGATCAGGGAGAACCTTTGATGAAGGTGGATCTGGAACTTATTAAGGAAAATTACTTAAATCCCATCACTTCAATGATTGTTACTAACTCAGATGAATATGTGAATGTGCTGGATTTTCCGATGGAACAGGCTCAGGCGGGAACCAGTGAAGTTTTGATTGTATTCCAGTAATATTTCGATAAAAACAAGCAATTTATACTATTAAAAATATTCAAAAAAAGGAGAATAATTATGAACCAGGAAGTAAAATACGGATTTCCAAAAGGCTTTTTATGGGGAGGGGCAACTGCTGCCAACCAGATCGAGGGAGCTTATCAGGAAGATGGAAAAGGAATGTCCACATCGGATTATGCTGCCTATAAAGATCCCTATGCAACGGGAGAAGTGAATAATTTTACCTTCAATGTGACCTCAAAGGAGCTGGAAGAGTACCGGACCCACGAGGAAAAATATAAATTTCCAAAGCGCTGGGGAATCGATTTTTACCATCGCTATACGGAGGATATTGCATTGTTTGCGGAAATGGGATTTAAGGTGTTCCGGTTCTCTATTTCCTGGGCAAGGATTTTTCCAACAGGGCTGGAAACAGAGCCAAATGAAGCCGGATTTGCTTTTTATGATAAGGTGATCGCCGAGCTGAAAAAGTATAACATTGAACCTCTCATTACATTGTCCCATTATGAAATGCCCATAGTTCTGTCAGAAAAATATAACGGCTGGCAGAGCGGGAACTGATCCAGTGCTTTGTCCGGTTCGCGAATGCATGCTTTAAACGTTATAAGGATGATGTGAAGTACTGGATCACATTTAACGAAATGAATATGAACTTAAACAGCCTTTACACCGGGGCAGGAAGCTTCCCGGACAAAGTGGATCATCTGGAAGAGGCGGCTTACCAGGCATCTCATTACCAGTTTGTGGCCAGCTCTCTGGCAGTGAAGGCGGGAAAGGAAATTATGCCGGATGCAAAAATCGGCTGTATGATCAACCGGATTGAGTCCTATGCAAAGACCTGCAAGCCGGAGGACCAGCTGCAGGCACTAAAGGCTGACCAGATCAACCTCTTTTATCCGGAGGTACAGGCAAGAGGAGAATATCCTTCCTACATGTTACGGTATTTCAATGAAAAGAACATAAAACTGGAAACAGAACCGGAAGATTTTCAGATCATCAGGGATTATACGGTGGATTTCATCGCCTTCAGCTATTACATGACCCATGTTACGGAAGACAGGCCGGATGCAAATGAACTGGCCGGAAAACTGGACAGTCCGATCAAGAATCCTTATTTAAAGCTGACGGAGTGGGGCTGGCCCATTGATCCCATCGGACTGCGCATTACACTGAATAAAATGTATGACCGTTATAAAAAACCTCTTTTCCTGGTTGAAAATGGACTGGGAGCCAGGGATAAGGTGGAAGCAGACGGAAGCATTCATGATGATTACCGGATTGATTATATCCGTGAGCACATAAAGCAGATGAAGGAGGCGGTAACAGACGGCGTGGATTTAATGGGTTATACTACGTGGGGCTGCATTGATCTGATCAGCTGCGGTACATCAGAAATGACGAAACGGTATGGTTTCATCTATGTGGATCAGGATGATGAGGGAAATGGTACGTTAAACCGGTCCAGAAAGGATTCCTTCTACTGGTATAAAAAGGTGATAGAAACCAATGGAGAAGAGCTGTAAGATAAAGGAAATGTATCAGCCTATGCTTAAGATATTAAAAGTGGCTTATTCAGGACTTTTGAAAAGAAGGTCTTAAAAGACAGGATAGAATAAATGATAGAAAGAATGGCGCAGCTGGGAGGCTGCGCCATTCTTTCTGTATTTATGTTCCTTATCAGTCAGCTAAATTGTATGTTTCTATGTTCTCGAAATCTAAGGTGACAATGGCTGATTCAAAGGAAATTTCATAGAGAACCAGGTAATCTCCAGCTTGTTCTATCATATCTTTGTAGCCAGGAATTTTTTTAATGAATTGATCCGCTGCTTCAAATACAGTGCTGCTGCTTTTTTTAACCGTGCCTTTGGCCTTGATATGCTCATTGCCTGCGTGGGGAATGGTTGTAAATGCTACTTTATTATTGTGTTCCAATTCCTTTACTTTCTCATTATCCCCAAACGTGGTAAAGAGCATTACTTTGGCGGCTTCGTCAAAGCAGAAATTTACAATCCTCACATTGGGCTGGCCGTCAGTACAAGTAGCCAGAGCAATTTCAGTTTGTGTGTTGATCAATCGGGTGAATTCTTGTTTTGTATTCATGATTAAAATCTCCTTTGCTTTATTTATTACTATGTTTGCAGTATAATGCATAATGGTTTCATATAGTGGAACCATTTAATCAGAAAGAGGAAAAAACCATGAAAAAATCAGAACGGCTCAATGATATGATGATATATTTAAATGATAAAAAGTTTTTCAGTCTCAAAAGCATAATGGACAGATATTCTATCTCCAAAAGTACAGCACTTCGGGATATTCAGTCCTTAGAAGAAATCGGCATGCCGATTTACTCCAAGTCCGGACGGAACGGATGCTATGGTATACTCCCCAATCGATTATTATCCCCGATTGTCTTTACGATTGACGAGGTTCACGCGTTGTATTTTTCCATGCAAACGCTTAACGCCTATCAATCCACACCTTTTCATTTGAACGTCCAAAAGCTAAAGCAAAAATTTGAAGGGTGTATATCAGAAGAACGGATAAAAAAGCTGCGGAAAATGGAATTGATTTTTAGCCTGGGGAGTTACAAAAACAAGAATGAATGTAACTGCCTGCAGGATATTCTGCACATGGCAGTTGATGAAAATGTGTGTGAAGTCCACTATACAAAGGGAGAACTTAAGAAGCAGTATTATGTTCAGTTCTTTGATATTACCTCTGCCTATGGACAGTGGTATGCAACGGCGTACAATTTCCAGACAAAAAAAGCCCCAAGTATTCCGCTGTGATAAAATTCATTTTGTACAGTCCTGCGATAAATATATGGCAAAGCCGCTTTCTGAATTTCTTATTTCCCCGAAAGACATGTTTCGGGAAAATGATTCCATTGACTTTGAGGTGGGTGTTTCTGCTAAAGGCGTGGATGTATTCTATAAAGAGCATTATCCATCAATGGAGCTTTGTCAGGAAAACGGGAAATATTATGTAAGAGGTTTTTATAACAAAGGAGAAGAACCGTTTATTGCCAATTATTTCACTATTTACGGTGAAATGATTTTCTCTGTCAGGCCGGACAGCTTGAAAAACCTGATTCTTGACCGGTTAGATACAATAAAAAATCATTTCATTTCAATATGACAGTTAAAAACGGTATTGGTCCAGCCGGACGATACCTTTTTTAATACTTCTCACACGGTAGTGCACTAAACATTTTATTTTATTTTGCCCTGGAAAGGACGCCTGAATAAGCCCTTTTATTCCCTTAATGAACAAATAACTTTAATTAATAATGTAATTAGATTACATTTAGAACTTATTTTTAAAACTTATTGTAAAATGATTACATATATGCTATAATACTAAATATAAGTGCTTATACTATAAAAAACCATACACATTGCCTATGGAGTGAAAAGCATAAGGCAGGAAAAGGAGGTAAAACATGCAGGGAGTTTCTTTGCTGGTTATTATTGGATTGATTCTGTATACCGTGATTGCTGTGGTTGATCAGATTTCTATTCAATGCGGATTGTATACCCCGTTGTTCGCAGCTGTGATTACCGGGGCATTATTGGGGGATTTGCCAACAGGTCTGATCGTTGGTGCAACATTGCAGCTCATGACATTGGGAGTTGCTACTTATGGAGGTGCCACGGTTCCGGACTACTTATCAGGAGCGATTATGGGTACCGCTTATGCCATTATTTCGGGTCAGGGGGCAGAATACGGAATCGGTCTGGCTATCCCCATCGGATTGCTGCTGACTCAGATGGATATTCTGGGAAGGATGACCAACTCATTCTTCCAGCATTACGCAGACCGCTGTGCAGAGAATGGGGATTACAAAGGAGTGGAGCGTGCAAATCTGCTGGGACTGCTGCCCTGGGTCCTTTCAAGAGTGATTCCGGTTGCATTGGGACTGTGTTTTGGAGAAGCTGTGGTCAATGGGGTAAATGCTATTATCCCTGCCTGGTTCATGACAGGTCTTAAAACCGCAGGTGCCATTCTTCCTGCAATGGGTATGGCAATACTGATGCGCTATCTGCCCATTAAAAAATATTATCCATATTTTATCATCGGATTTGTACTGATTGCCTTTGGAGGCGCTACTTTTACCGTTATGGCTGCCGCATTGATCGGCTTTGCACTGGCTGCTCTTCATCTTACAAGAGTAAGGGACCGGGCAGCAGTGGAGACTATGGATGATGAGGAGGTAGAAATCGATGGCTGACAAAAACCAGACAGGAATCGGGAAATTAGAAAAAAGCGATATCAAAAAAAGTATATCTGCGTAATCTGTTTACTATACAGTTTGGCTGGAATTATGAAAAGATGCAGGGGCTTGGATATGCCTATGTCATCATGCCGGTTTTGAAGCGGCTGTACTCGGGGGATCCTGAGAAGATGAAACGGGCACTGAAGATGCACCTGGGCTATTTTAACACCACGCCGGCAATGTCTCATCTGATCGTGGGTGCTGATATGGCTCTGGAGGAAGAACTGGGAATTGAGGCAGAGGAGGCCATTACCGGTTTAAAGACCGGGCTTATGGGACCCTTTGCAGGAGTCGGTGATACGTTATTCATCGCCATCTACCGGGCAATCGTGTTCTCCATTGCGTCATATATCGCCATGCAGGGAAATCCTGTTGGGCTTATCATACCCCTCATTGCCTGTGCCGGGGTATTATGGATCAGGTATAAATTCACCTGTATCGGTTATCAGTCCGGGCGGAAGCTTGCAACCGGGTTTGCAGATAAAATTTCTCCTATTACAGAGGCGGCCAGCATCCTGGGACTGACTGTGGTAGGGGCACTGATCCCTTCTGTAATCAAATACAATACGGATCTGCAGTTTACTATGGGAGAAGTGACCTTTGCCCTTCAGGATATGCTGGACAAAATCATGCCATCCCTGCTTCCCCTTGCCATCGTAGGGTTTTCCTACTGGCTTCTGGGAAAGAAAAAGGTGGATTCTACAAAATTAATTTTTATTCTCATTGGCTTGGGCATGATACTTGGTAACCTGCAGTCCATGCTTACCTTTGTGGTTGGTATATTTTAAAAAATGGAAGTTGAAACAGGAAAGGAAATAGTGGTATGATTGGAATCATAGTAACCGGTCATGGTGAATTTGCCTCCGGTTTGACCAGCGGGTTAAAGCTGCTGGCCGGAGAGACGGAATGTTATGAAGCTGTTGATTTTAAAGCGGAGGATTCCACGGAACTTCTGACAGAAAATCTGAGGTCAGCGATCCAGAGACTTAAGGACTGCGAAGCTGTGGCAGTGCTTGCGGATCTGACGGGAGGCTCCCCCTTTAATATGGCTTCCAGACTGAAAATGTCCGGCATCCATGAAAATATGGAGGTGGTCGGAGGCATCAGCCTTCCGCTGGTCCTTCATGCCTACATGTCCAGAGCGATGTTCTCGGATATCCGGGAGCTTTTGGATGCCTCCCTGGAGATGGGAAAACAGCATATGATGTATTTTCAAACATCAGATGAAGCATGTGAACTGGAAGAATAGGGAGAAGAAAAGGAGGAAGATCCATGGCAATTGTGCATGCAAGAGTAGATGAAAGACTGATCCATGGTCAGGTGGCTATGGTTTGGACCAATACCGTAGGAGCGTCCCGCATCATTGTGGCAAACGATGAAGCAGTAAAGGATGAACTGATCATTGCAGGTCTTAAAATGGCAAAACCGGCAGGCGTAAAGCTTTCCATTCTGTCGATAAAACGGGCTGCTGAAAAATTTGCAGAAAAGGCCTACGAAGAGGATAAGGTATTTCTCATAACAAAAAAACGTGGCGGATATGGCAGCGCTGATCCGTTCAGAAGTTCCGATCAAGGCTTTTAATGTGGGAAATGTGGCAAAAAGAGAAGGAAGCAGACCCATTAAAAAAAACAGTGAATCTGACGGAAGATGACGAAAAGGATATTCGGGAAATGATACAGCTTGGAGTAAGTGTAACGGCTCAGATGCTGCCCAATGAATCGGACCAGTCCATAGTAAATATGCTTTAAAATAAACGGATGCAGGAGGAGGCGGAATGGAATCAGTTTGGTTGAAGATAAGAGGACAATACAATGAAATGAGTAAGGCAGAGAAGAAAATTTCAGATTTTGTATTGTCAGATGCCAAAAACTGTCTTGAAATGACGGCAGTGGATATTGCAGGAAAAAGCGGGGTATCCTCCGCCTCTGTGATCCGTTATGTTCAAAAACTTGGTTTTGATGGGGTGGAAGGTTTTAAGCTGGCACTTGCTGCAGCCGATGCCCAAAATGATAAGGAAGATATGGTAGACCCCATTATTTCCAAAGAAGATGATTTAGATACGCTGTGCCGGAAAATGGATGCCCTGGTGGACGCGGCATTTCAGGATTTTTTCTATCAGCTGAATAAAGATGCATTAAAGAAAGCAATCAACAAAATAAAGAAAGCCCGGCGCATTTATCTGGTGGGCATTGGAAGTTCCTCGCTGCCTGCTTATGATCTGTTCCATAAACTGAAGCGGGCCGACTTCAATGCGAATTTTTACCAGGATATCAATATGATGGTGGAATTTTTCAACTACATTGATAAACGGGATGTAGTGATCGCATTTTCCTACAGCGGGCAGTCCCAGGAAGTCCTTTATGCCTGCGGGATTGCAGAAAAACAGGAAGCATCCATCATTGCGGTCACCCGCAGAAGAGATTCTCCCCTTCAGGATATTGCAGATATATGCCTTCATGTGCCGGACAACGAAAGGGTCATGCGGATCGGTGCGTTTACCTCTCTTCATACCTCTATCATGATGGCAGATCTTCTGTATATGGGAGTGATCCAGGAGAACTTAGAGCATTATGAAGTGGAGCTGATCAAAACCAGAAAAATGGTGGAAGGGCTGAAAATAAAAAAATAGAGGAGTTTTATGTGCAATATAGAAAAGCTTACAACGGAATCAACCAATGAATCCACCCTGAACATTGACAGGCTGGAATCACTTGAAATCGTTACGTTAATAAATAATGAAGATAAAAAAAGTGGCGGAAGCATAGAAAAGGTACTTCCCCAGATCGCAGAAGCAGTGGATGCCATTGTGGAGCGTTTCAAAAAGGGCGGACGGATCATTTACTGCGGTGCAGGATCATCCGGCCGGATGGGTACACTTGATGCGGTGGAACTGACTCCTACTTACAGCGTATCGCCGTCCCGGGCCTTCGGCCTTCTTGCAGGCGGTGATGAGGCCATGTATACAGCAGTGGAGGGGGCAGAAGATTCGGAAGAACTGGCAGTTGAGGACTTAAAACGGGTAAAGCTTACGGCCGATGATTGTGTGATCGGTATCGCTGCCAGCGGAAGGACTCCCTATACAAAGGCGGCCCTGGAATTCGGAAAACAAACAGGTGCCTTTACCATTTCCGTTACCTGCAATCAGGCCAGCGTTATGGCAAAGATCGCGGATGTATCCATTGCTCCGGTAGTGGGACCAGAGGTAATCAACGGCTCCACCAGGATGAAGGCAGGGACCGCTCAGAAAATGGTGGTCAATATGCTTTCCACTGCAGCCATGATAAGGCTTGGAAAGGTATATCGGAATTATATGGTTCATGTACAGCCCACCAACGAAAAGCTTATGAAACGGGCTGTTAAGATGATTGTGGATTTGACAGGTGCGAAAGAGGAGCTGGCTCTTAAGACGCTTTACGAGGCAGATAAGGACGTGGCAGCCGCTATTGTAATGATCGAATGCGGCTGCAGAAAAGATCAGCCAGGGAAGCTCTTTCAGAGTCCGGCGGTCAGGTGAGGAAAGCCATTGCGGCTGTGAAAAACGGAGTTTAGGCATATGAGAAGAGCCTGTAATGATGAAACAGAGATGGTTTTGGCAGAAATGACAGAACAGCTGATTCGGGATCAGGTGATCTGGGGAGCCAGCCTGGGCTTTGTCAGTGATCAGGGAAGCCGCTTAAAGTACTACGGAAAGCAGGGAGCAATAGTTCCCTATTGTGACAGGAAGGTGGAAGCGGGTATGTATTATGATCTTGCTTCCATGACCAAGGTAATTGGAACGACCACCCGGATCCTTCAGCTGGTAGAAAAAGGAGCCATAAGCCTTACAACTCCGGTAAAAGAGATCCTGGGCAGGTTTTCCTATGAGGATGTCACGGTGGAACACCTGCTGCTTCATACAAGCGGCCTTCCTGCCGAGATACGGAACAAAGAAAGCTGGAGCAGGGAAAATCTTCTGGAATATCTCTTCACCACACCAAGGGAAAGGGAAACCGGGGAAGGATTCCTGTATTCGGATGTGGGTTTTATCCTGCTGGGAAAGATCATTGAGAATCTGGACAAAACAACTCTTGAGGAAACATTCCAGGAGAATATTTTCCGTCCTCTTGGGATGATGGATACCTCCTATTTGATTCATGGCAGCAGGGAGCGCTGCATTCCAACGGAATGTACGGAGCAAAGGGGCTGCATCTGCGGAGAGGTTCATGACAAAAAGGCATATTTGCTTGGACAGTGCGGCAGTGCCGGTTTGTTTTCCGCATTGGAGGATGTGGCGAAATTTGTTAAGGCTTATCTGGAACAATCCCGGCTTTTGTTTCGTGAGGAGACGTTTGAAAAACTTTGCAGCATCATAAGATTTGAACGCACTCTGGGCTGGAGCAAGGAGTATGGAAGGGATACGCTTTATCATACCGGATTTACAGGAACCTCTGTTTTGATGGATTTAAAGGGAAGAAAAGGTTTCATTCTGCTGACGAACCGGATCCATCCCAGCCGGAATAATCAGGAGTTCCTGAAGATGAGAAAGAAAATGAATGAAGTTTATCTGAATATGGATTTAATGAATTTATAAAAATGGAGGCGGCTCTTTCATAAAGGGCCGCCCCTTTGACTCCTGCCATACTGATTAGCTTTTTCCCAAGGCTTCCCCCTGCGCTGAATAGCTGTACAAAAAAATCTGCTCCATAAATAATAAATTAACATACTTTTTCTGCGTGTTTCTTCTGCATATTTCTTCAAATGACTTCAATACTTGACTTTTTGTGACTTAATAGCTATAATCAAACAGTTATATTTTTCGTACAGAGAACACGTATCGTGTTGATATAGAGGCGGAATTATTATTTTAAAATAATAATCCCGCCTCTATTTATATTTAAGGAGGCAAGTTACAATATGGATAAAAACAAAACTTTTCACTTGTTTGGGGCGATAATCGCCGCAGGTATTTTAGCTTTTTCAGGAGTATTAATTGAAACGGCAATGAATGTAACATTCCCATTGCTTATACAGGAGTTTCGTGTGACTACGTCAGGAATTCAATGGGTAACTACCATTTATTTGCTTATGATTTCCGTCATTGTTCCAATTTCCTCTTATCTGAACCAGAACTTTTCAGCACGAAATTTATTTATCACAGCAAATCTGTTCTTTTTACTGGGAGTTTTGATAAACTGTTTTTCGGCGACATTTTCCCTGCTTTTGCTGGGGCGCTTGCTGCAAGGGGTGGGTACAGGCATAGGTCTTCCTCTTATGTTCCACATCATTCTCACAAAAGCTCCGGCTGAAAAGCGAGGAATGATGATGGGAATTGGGACTCTGACAACTTCAATCGCTCCCGCCATTGGCCCCACTTACGGTGGACTTATTTCCAACCTGTTGGACTGGAGATATATTTATATTTTTTTGATTCCTCTTATGATTCTTTCCCTTGCTCTTGGTCTGTACTCTATTCCGAATGAGGTTACAAAAGAAAAGCAGCATCTGCATTTTCGCTGTGTTTTCTTTTTGGCCATTACCTTTACTTCCTTTATAATGGCTCTAAGTGCCGGATCAGGGATTGCTTTTGTGTTGTTTTTAGTAATTGGGTTTGGAAGTGCACTTTTGTTTTTGTTGTTTAACCGCAAAACTCCTTTACTGCAAATATCGGTATTAAAAAACAGTAGATTTTCCGCATTTTTATTCAGCCTTCTTATATATCAGGCTTTGTTGTTGGGGTTGTCTTTCGTTCTGCCAAATTATCTGCAAATTTCTGCCGGCTTTAGTTCATCTGCCGCAGGGGCCTTCATGTTTCCGGGTGCTTTGATGGGTGCTTTACTTGCTCCTCTTTCGGGGAGGCTATTAGATAGAATTGGTGCAAGCAAGCCTATTTTGACAGGCCTTTTTACAACCATGGTTGGGATAGCTATGCTTATTGCTCTGCTGCATACTAATTCGTTGGTGCTCCTCATAGGCGCTCACCTTATTCTAATGACAGGTCTTGGCCTTTCTTATAGCAATCTGATGACCTGCAGTTTAAGCGCATTGCCGTCCAGTCAAATTTCAGATGGGAATGCCTTTGTAAATACGTTTCAGCAGTTTATAGGCGCTGTGGCTACAGCGCTGGTCGCCGCTATCTTTTCTTTTTTTCAAAATAAATATGGTTTTATTTCCGGTACTGCCTCCGGAGCATGGATTGTGCTTCTGATTTTCTCCTTATTACTGGTAACAAGCACAATTGTTGCTTTTTCAGCATTGAAAAAGAAGAATTATGTTTAAATTTTTTTGTTTCCTTTTAAGCCTATAAACAGTCCGTTTGACGGTCTGTATGTGGAAAGATCCCATCTGCATCTGCCAAAAGTGAGTATGTTGTTTATTTCAGTAAATATTTGAAATAATAGATACTAGCGTAAGCTGGATATTAAAGTGATAATCAATAAACAGAAAGGCAGATGTTATGGCAGAGGAAAATAATAATAAGGAAGAACTGTTCCGGCAGATGGATTATCATTTGCTTCATGACGAACACCCATCGGAATATTTAGAACAGATCAGCAGGGAACCGTGGTTTTTGGACTACCCGTTTTCCATGCTGGGCAGGATGAAGGAAACCCCGCAGTCAAAACGATATCATCCGGAAGGAAGCGTATGGAATCATACGATGATGGTAGTAGATCAGGCGGCGGAACAGAAGGAAAAGAGTAAGGATGCCCGCACCTTCATGTGGGCGGCTTTGCTTCATGATATCGGCAAACCGGCGGTGACAAAAATCAGAAAAGAGAAAATTACCGCATATAATCATGATGCAGAGGGAGAACATCTCACAGAGGATTTTTTGTCCTGTTTTTCCGGCGATGCTAAGTGGATCGGGACAGTGGCAAAACTGGTTCGGTATCATATGCACATTCTGTATGTGACAGGCGGGCTTCCTTTCGGCGATATTGATGGTATGAAGCGGGAGACAGATATCAATGAAGTTGCACTGCTGGGGCTTTGTGACCGGATCGGAAGGGGCGGAAGCGTTCCGGAAGATGAAACAAAGGCGGTCAGACAATTTCTGAAGAAAATGCGGAATATGTGAAATTGTGATACCTTCCTTGAGTCTCTTGTGATTAGTTGAATCATTAATTTCATTCAGGAGGAAACGAGGCTTATTATGAAAGTAAATTATGGAATTATTTCAACGGCTGCATCGGGAAACGCTTTCTCGGTGCGGTGAGGGGCAATGGAGGATCGGTGATTGCGGCGGCATCAAGGTCACTGGACAGGGCAAGGGCGTTTTGTCAGGAAAATAATATCGGGAAGGCTTATGGTTCCTATAAAGAACTTTATCAGGACCGGAAATCACTGCTGTGTATATTGCCACAGTAAACCGGGAGCATTTTTATGAAATGAAGGAGGCTTTAAATTACGGTAAGCATGTGCTTTGTGAGAAACCGTTTACACTCTCAAGACAGCAGGCAAAAGAAATCTTTCAGCTGGCAAAGGAAAAGGGACTGTTTGTGATGGAAATGCAAAAGAGCCTTTTTCTCCCTGTCACTGAACTGATTAAAACGTATATTGATTCAGGAATGTTAGGAAAACTCCATCAAGTGAATATGAGTGCATCCTTTCAAAGCCCGAAGGCTTCATGGATGCACGAAAAGGATCAGGGGGGAGTTGTTTATGGCAGCGCTTCCTATACCTTTGAATATCTCGATTATCTGCTGGAGCCTGCCGATGTAATCGTGCAGGCACTGGGGACCAGGGGGAAAACCGGAGTGCAGGACTCTGTCAGCCTTAATATAAAAATGGATGATGTTTTGATCAGCAGCCGTATTTCCATGCGTGGTCCAGCGGAAAGTTTTGCAGTTTTTTATTTTGAGAAGGGGTTTATAAAGACCAATGAATACTGGAAAGCGGACCGCTGTGAAATACATACCGGCCAGGGCGTTGAGCTGATTGAGAAAACGGTTGATTTTGAAATGAAATATGAGGCAGCACATGGGGAAGCATGCATCAGACAGGGCCTGACGGAGAGCCCGGTTATGACTGCTGAAAGAACACTTCGCTGCTGTGGGCTTGTGGATCAGGTAGTGGAATCCTTAGACAGACAGCAGGGGAGAGCAGACTCCTATGCATGCATTGATTAATTTTATTATACAAAAATACCCTGATAGTTAAGCACAGCCTATATTTCTGTGTTCAGCTATCAGGGTTTTGTTGTGTTTATTTATGATAAATGCTATGATAAAAAGAATTAAAATAAACGCATAAAAGGGGACAGTTATGAAGTTAATTCTAATAAGACACGGAGAACCGGACTATTCCATTGACTCTCTCACAGAAAAAGGCTGGAGAGAGGCTGATTTGCTTTCTCAAAGGGTCAGTAAGCTTTCTGTTTCCGCTTTTTACTGCTCACCTCTTGGAAGAGCAAATGATACTGCAAAAGCAACACTGCAGGCATTCCATGCCGAAGCGGAGATATTGCCATGGCTTAGAGAATTCCATGCGCCGGTTAATAACGGGGCTAGTGAAGCAAAAACCATACCCTGGGATTTTATGCCAGGATACTGGACAAACCAGAAGGAGCTTTATGACAGAGACTTATGGTTTGAAAATGAGAGAATGAAAACAGGGCCTGTAAAAGAAGAGTATGAAAAGGTAGCTGCCGGTCTTGATGGAATTTTAAAGAAGCATGGATATCAGAGGGAAGGCGGAATGTACCGGGCTGTACCGGGAAGTGATGACACCGTCGTCCTGTTCTGTCATTTTGGCGTGATCTGTGTTATGCTGTCTCATCTGCTGGGAATGCCGGCCCCATTGCTGTGGCAGGGCTTTTTTTCTGCCGCCTTCATCGGTCACTACACTGGAGACGGAGGAGAGAATAGAGGATGAGGCTTATTTCCGGTGCAGGGGAATGGGGGATACGTCTCATTTATATGCGGCAGACGAGCCGGTCTCAAACGCAGGCTTTTTCCCAAGAGAAGCTGGCCGGTAACTGTAAATCACATAAGGAGATTTGCAGGATCCCGTGCAAACATCATAATAGCTGAGCCTGGCATGTGGGCAGCCGGACGGCTGGGGTAAGGCATGGCGTTGTCTTTCCGGAAAGAACTTGGAATGAATAACTTATTCCGAGCAAAATATATCGACAGTATATTCTGTTAACAATGACAATGGGTTTGCATTTTACTATGTCAAAAATAGTCCGGACAGTGCAACTATGGCAGGCGGAACTTATTGCTCTGAGAGTGAACTCGATTCTATAAAAGGCTATTATGCAGACATAGCTAATTACGATACACAAAATATCGTGTGCAAATATGCGGTCTACACTGATGGTGAGCAATGGTCAGGCAAACGGCACGACTCCCCATACATCAATATCGAAAAAACAGTCACATTAAACTCTGGAACTTTTGAAAGACTACGCTAAATGTTTGATGATGAACAAGGGCTTGTGCGCGTTGATATTCTTCAAAAGTATGATGAAATTGACGAAGCAGCGGTTGCCGGTACACCCATCTTCGGATATGATGAACGAGAACTTTATGTTTATAGTAAAGATAAAATGGCGTTCAGGCATATTTATCTTGTTTTAATTGATGGGCAGGTATATGCCGTAGAAGGGTCAGGTTCTGGTTATATAAATGGCTATCCGTTAACTAACGATATAAATCAATACATAATAGACAATGTTTTTACGTCTTAAAGATATAATTAAGTGGATACCTCATATGGAGTATCTGTTTTGTCGTTATTGGTTCACCGCCTCCGGCATTGATCCCTTTCATCTGGATATTGGTAAATTAGTTCATCATAAGCCTGAAGGGGAACTGAATAGGGAGGGAAACGGAAGGAGGAGAATATAAAGGAAAGATGAAAGGGACTGTAAGATACGGTTCCTTTTTGGCTTTAAAAGAATATTGTATATGAGACAAAAGCGCCTTATATACCGTAAAATAGATGAAGCGTTATAGGGAAAACTAAAACTGCTAAAACGGAATACGTATTGACATGGAATTTTGTTAAACTTATAATGGTATCATTAATTTGGTGCATGGAAATTTATGGAAACAGGCAGTTGTGCCGATAATTAAATTAACAAGAAATGCCGAATTAATTTTAGATAAATGAGTGTTGTTCTGGTCCATGATTTGTTCTAATCTATGATTTGTTCTAATCTGTGATTTGTTCTGGTCTATGGTTTGTTTTGGTCTACGATATGTTAAGAAATGACTGCCATAAAGTTATTTACAGCTTGACGGAAAAAATGTCCTGCAGGCTGGCAGGGCAGGAAAGTTTTATTTACAGGGGAAAATGATTGTGATTGAGATAGCTATTTGTGATGATGAGCTTTACTTGCTGAGAGAGTTGGAGGAATGCTTACTTGAACTTGGGAAGGATGCCGGAATTCAAGTAGAAGTGGAATGTTATGAAGATGGAGGTGATTTGGTTAATGCGGTAACCGGAGGAAAGCGGTATGATATAATCTATCTGGATGTGCGGATGAAATATATGGATGGTCTGGAAGCGGCGTATAAAATACGAGAAATTGACCGTATGGTTCAGATGGTGTATGTAACATCCCATGATGGTTATATGAAAGAAACCTTCCGGGCAGCTCCAATTGGATTTCTTACAAAGCCTATAAAAAAAGAAAGAATTTGAAGAAACTTTTTATCGTGTTTTAAGAATTGTGCAAGAACAGGATTCGTATTATCGTTTCCGGTATATGAAGTCGGATTATAAAGTGGCAATACGTGATATTCTGTATTTTGAAAGCAAGCTTCGAGTGGCGGAAATTGTTTTGCAGAATGGCCGCTTAAAAGAATATAAAGCCTTGAATAAGATAGAAAAAAAGTCTGGATCAAGGCAAGGGGAGATTTTTACGGATACATAAGTCTTATCTGGTAAATTACCAGCATGTTATCCGAATGGGGTATGAAGAGGTTGAAATGCCGAATGGAATCATTTTACCGTTAAGCAGGGCGTATAAAAAAACGGTGGATGATAAATTGAGGCAGTTCAAAAAGAGGTGAAAAATGAATACAGTTAAAATGATGTTTACAAGTTTAAGCTTGTCGTTGTTTTCTACACTTTTACTGAAAGTGTATCTGGATATTTTTCTTGTAAAGAAGAGCCGATATGTGCGGCTGGTCGGCTGGTCTCTTTTTTTCCTTTGGCAGTTTGGCATTAATACGAAAGTGGTATTTTTTTCATCCGGTAATAAACCTGATGATATCATTAACGACAATTTTGATAGTTGGTATTATTTCTTATGAAGGGATATTGTGGAAGCGGTGTATATTCCCCATTACATTCGTAATGATGTGGATGCTTTTGGAGGGAATGGGAGAAGCTGGCTATGTGTTTCTGAATAATGGGCAAAGTCCGCCATTTATCCTTAATTCTATTTTTGCAAAATTTTTACTGTTTTTAGCAGTAATGGGAATCCGCTGGTTCATGAACCGCCATGGAGGCGGAAGGATGCCCTATAGCGGAGGTGCCTATTTAACCTTATTTCTTCTATCAGGACTGGTCCTGTATCCTGTATTTTACATGTTAGTAGAAACATCGGATAGAAAAGGAACGGATGCCTTTGGCTGGCTGCTGATGGCAGGATTGATATTAACAATTATGAATCTATCCATCTATCCAATTTATTTAAGATTAGTTGAAACGATTCAGGTGAAGAAAAATGCCCATATGTATGTAAAGCAATTGGAATACTATGGAAGGCAGCATGATTTGGAGAAAGCAGCATCGGCAGAAATACAGGAAATGAAGCACGATATGAAACAGCGCCTGATCTATTTGCAAGAGCTTGTGAAATCCGGCCAAAAAGAAAACTATTAACAACTTTAGAAAATTTGATAGGTAAATCAGGGAGCATTGGGCGATTGGAGTCAAAAACCGGAAGTTTGATTATCGATGCTATGGTGAACCATGTATGGGAAAAAACCTGTAAAAAGGGGATTCTTTTGCATACAAAGCTTCAAGTGCCTCGGGTTATGAACATAAAAGATGAAGATTTGGGGGTATTGCTGGGAAATGCTTTCGATAATGCGGTAGAGGCCTCTGAATATGTAGAAAAGGGTAAGGGAGAAATCTGGATAGAGATAACCCATGAAAAAGGTTATTTGTATATCTTTGTCAGAAACCGCTATCAGGGGAAAATAGAGCATATTAAGGGACACAGACTGGTAAGCCGGAAAGAAGAGGCTTTTCATGGCTGGGGGATATATTCGATGGAGAAGATCGCAAAAAAATATCATGGGCATATGGAACTGAATTGGGAGGAAGATATATTTTCACTGGAAACCATATTATATGATGATATATAGTTAAAATTAATAAAAAAGAAAGATTGTATGAAAGATAAGATGACATTGGAGCATAAACCGGATGTCATTTTGTCTTTTTTATTGGGTACATGGGGATGCTGCAAAAGGCTTTTTTTTCATTATTATTTTTTAAATGGCATGTCTAATTATTACATATAAACCGTTAATAATTACATAACGAAAAAAAATGGCGAAAACTGTAGTATATTGTAATAAAACAAAGGGGAGGCGATTTTTTGGGGGTCATGAAAAAGTTAAAAAAGAGTCATTCGGTGTTTGATTTTTTTGATTTTGCCGGTAATTCGTTTTAGTGTAAACGGCTGCTGCTGGATATTTCATCAGCTAAAGATGACAATGGATGTTAGAAAGTTTAAGTTTTATCCATACTTAAGATTTTAAGAAAGTGGATAAATAAGAAAGTGATATGAATGTTGTTTAATAAACAGGTTAATGATTTTGACTGCATTACACAGAACAAAATTCTGAGAATAGAACAAACAAGAAAAGACCATAAAATAAAGGTGTGTAAGAATTTATGAAAAGATTAAAGGCAGTTTCATTTTTATTAAGTTTTCTTGTTTTTATTTCTGCCTCGTTTTGTGCGTCCGGGGAGGAAATAGCAAGTGGGAAAAACGGTCTGGATGTCATGTTTGTCATGGACTATAGCGGTTCCATGTCTGCCAATGATCCGGATCACACTGCCATCGGTATGGTAAAAGCGTTTATTGATACCGTGCACAGTGCTGATATCCGGATCGGTTTTGTGGCATATAATGACCAAATTGTGTCATCTGCTGCTCCGGTATCTGTGAGGACTCAGGAAGAAAGGGACTCATTAAAAGCCCTGATGGATTCCGCCGGGTATTCGGGCAATACGGACATTGGTTTAGGATTAAATTATGCATATGGCCTGACCGGACAGGAAAACGGAAGAAAGTGCATGATTGTTTTAATATCGGATGGAGAAACGGATTTAAAAGGTTCCCAGGCCGGAAGGACCAGAGAAATCTCTGATCAGGACTTGAGAAATACGGTAGAGGCCAGCCGGTCCCGGAATATACCGCTTTATACGGTGGCTTTCGGCAAATATGACGGCAGCAAGGAGATCCTGAAGGAAATTTCCAGCCAGACAGGCGGACAAAATTATACGGTTGAAAAACCGGAGACTTTAATTGATGTGTTGTATGGGATTTTTCATGACAACATGGCTTACCGCATTCAGGAAATTGCGGGCGGCATTTATGGGGAAGGCAGTCAGAGTCTGCGCATTAAGCTTGATGATTCCCATTTAGATGAGATGGATGTCCTGATGATATCGCCTCAGCAAATTGGAGATACTACGGTTGTTTACGGAGAGCAGCAGATAAAACCGGTTAATCTGGTTCACTATTCTGTGGCAAAGGTATCGGACATAAAAAGAGATATCAGCGAAATGACCATACAGACCAACACAAGAAAGAATCAGGAACTAAAGATTTATTTGATCAGCTACAGGGACTTGACTCCTGTTATGGAAATAGAAACAACGGTTGCGAGAAACAATCCATTGTCTTATAAGATTTATTTTAAGGATAAAAGCGGTTCTGTAATTAAAGACGAAGCCTTTTATTCCAACTTCACTCCAAAGGTGGTGGTTTATCCGGACGGACAGTCGGACAGCAGCAGAAGAGATATTGAAACTGCCGTCAAGGAAGGGATTCTTGCAGGAGAAATGGTTTTCCCCCAGTCAGGGACTTATTACATAGAAGCCCGTTTGGATGACAGGATGGAGTCCTGCATCTTTAATACAGCAAGAATTCAGGTGATTAACACGCCTCCTGCAGGAGAGCTTCCAAAGAACGTTCATTATAATCCTTTAACCAGGGAAAAACAGCTGGTACTTAACGATTATTTTACCGATTCGGATGGAGACAGTATTCTTTACACTTTGGAACAGGAGGCCGGTGATCTGGCAGAGGTCGGTCTTAATAATGGAATCCTTACTATTAAACCATTAAAAGCAGGAAGCCGGAATCTGATACTGAAGATATCCGATGGAGAGGCAGCAATATCCTATACCTATTCCTTAGAGATAATCCCATTGTGGAAGGCATATTGGTGGGTTATTGTTCTCATTCTGGCAGCCGCAGGTGCTGGCCTTTGGAGACTGTTCCATAAACCAAAGCCTGAACTGGAAGTGATTACGGAAAAGAAAGCCCAGAACCGATTCCAGGGAAAGATGGATGCCTATTTTATGGAGCAGCCTGAGGGAGAAGCTGAGATCCCGCCCCTTACATTCCCTATGTATAAGATCAAGGATAACAGAGTAAGCCTTGGAGACTTAATGAAAGAATATCCGGATGCTTCTGCATCTCTGGGACTGGACCACATATTTCTCATAGCGGATGAGGACAGGCGGATGATTTTATATCATTCATCGGAGTCTTCCCTTATGATCGGAAATTCCATTGTGTGCAGAAAGATACAGTATAGCGTAAGCTTTGGTGATATCATATCCATTACATCTCCGGATGGAGCTTATGATCTGGAGGTCCACTATATTTCTATGATTCAATAAATGAGGCTGAGACAGCCTGAAATAAGAACTGTGATGTTCACGTTTTCCGTTGGCGGCAGCTGATGGAAACGATTGAATAAAAGTGAGAAAGAGGGAGCAAAAGCGTATGGAAACTATTACACAAACCAACCGGACTATTCTGTTTTCCGAAATGAATCCTGAAAAGCTGAATCTTCTGACCCTGATTGGGGATGTAAGAGGGAAGACAAGCCTTGATGATGACAAGATTAAGGAAATTAATGAAACGCTTCTGGTAGAAAGTTTTGAGGATTTTTTGGAAAAGTTTGCCCCAGTTGTTTATTCATGGTGCGATGCGAATACCGGCAGTATTCAGTACAGTCTGATTAAACCGGAGAATATACCGGATAACTGCATTACAGAAATACCGCTTAATGAAATGAATGATTTACTCAATATGCTCATTACATTGCAGGATGCAAGAGGCTCTTTGGGAGTTGCAAATGTAGATTTTAAATTCAGCAATGTTTTAGAGATGATCTCCCCTAAAAAGATTATGGAGGATATCCGTCAGGTGCGGAGAGAGATCCAGTATACTTATGGGAACTACATGGAGTTAGATGAGGAAGATCCCAAGCGTCTTGATTTGGGGGACAAGCTGAATTACCAGTTCGAACAGGCAAGCCACAATTACAATAATGTGCTGGCTATGCTCCCTCTTGCGATTGAAGATATCAAGACCCGCCTGCTTCTTGGAAATGGGGAAACTGCACAAAGAGGCCAGGAATTTAAGGCTGGGCTTTTAAGCATGGGAGATGACGGAGAACTGAAAATCCTGGAAATGAAGCAGGAGGAAGGAACCCAGCTTGCGATCGTGGATGACCACATCAATACCAGTTTGATTCAGACATTCCGGGATGATTACGATGCCCTTAATGAGGACAAGTCTGACTATGTCAGAGAGCTGGTGGTCAGGACTTTCTGCCCCCTTTCTTCCACCATGGAAAGCTCTGTAGACCGGGAGGTAGAAGTACAAAATTACAATACCTATCTTGAATTTTATAAAAAGAGCAAGGATGATTTTATAAAAGCGGTAAAACCATTGATTGAGAAAATCCTGGGTGTAAAGGCGTTCTTTGATCAGTACCAGGTAAAAGAAAAGGGGATGCAGCCAAGGCTTCTGATCACCAACACTCCTTTGGAAATGATGATAAAATCCAGCAATCTGCCAAGACTTTTAACTTATTTAAATACGACAAATGATAAGAATGAATTTGAGAATACACTTTGGTTTGGAATTGTTCCGGATGTAGAACTAAATCAGTCAGGAGATGGCAAGCTTCAGAGAATGCGGTTTGCCGGAAACCAGAAGGTAAAGAAACCGGGAACCAATACCATGGAAAACCTTGCTATTTTGATGAATGCCATTAACCCCTATAAGATTACAACATTTTTCAGCTTCGCTACCGGAGAAGAGAGTACGTTTAATTATGTAGCCACTGAGGGAATTGGTATTTTTAAGGACAAATGTACTCCTCTCATGAAGAGGGATTACAGTGAATTCGTAGTTCCCTGCATCCCCAATGTTACCATCATTCCAAAGGATAAGTCAGGACTTATCCTGGATAAGCGGATGGTCATTGATGACGATGGAAATGTGACTCTTTCCCAGGAAAAAGAGGACATTATGAAGATGTGGATCGAGGGAGTATATGTGGGAGCTGCATACGGGGCTGCCGGTATTGCTGCAGCATGGCAGTGCCCGGAATACCTAAAGCAGAGGTTTCCTAATACCACCATGGAATACCCTGGAGTGCGTTATGACATAGAAGCAGGAGACAATGCTCTTTTAGTCACGACCAGCATGACAAAGGAGATATCCGGATTTACCAATGCCATTAAAAATTCCATTAACAACACAGGCTTTGGATTTGTTTTCACCTCGGACAATGCTCAGCATAAGGGCAGGGAAATTAAGAATGTCATGGTCTACAAAGCCAGAAATTTATTAAGCAATGGGACGGAATTTGAACCCATTTATAAAACCCTTCTGGTTACTTATATTGAAAGAATGCTCAGATTTTACAGCGGAGACTTTAAACAGGATAAGATTTTACAGTTTTTCAGCAATAACCCCAGCAGCCAGAAGAGCAAATGGGATGCAAACCGCCAGTATGTTAATTCCCTGCTCCAGGATGGAGATGAGCTGGATTTCAGCATCGATGAGAAAAACGGCATCTGCAACATACAGCTGACCTTCAGCAACACAACCAGAAATCTTAAGGTAGAACTGACAAGAAAAGGACAGACTGCGTAAATAATACCAGGTATTGTCCACACACAATTATATGGAAGGTGGAAACAGCCATGTATGGAAACGTCAGCACAATTGTGGCGATTATATTAAAATAAAAGCTTTATTATTAAACACCAGGCATCCGAAGGCCGGTAATAAAACGGCTTTATGGATTATAAAAATTATTTAATAAGAATGGAGGACGTAATATGGGACTTAGAATGAAAATCACAGGCAGCGAAACCGTAGAGCTGCGTGAGACAAGCATTACCAGTGTAGTATTTGGAGCAGACATTCCCCATGATTCCAATGCCAGATCAACCGATCTTGGTTCAACCGTGTTAATTGAGGGGAAGATACTGGCGGCAGTAGGCGGTGAGGCCGCTGATGATACCAGCAAGCTGGCCAGATGGTCTTTAGTTCCGGCAGAAAATTCAGACTGCTACCGGAATGTTCAGATCGACGTGGTAAGTGCCTCCCAGGTGGTTCGTCAGATAACGGTACCCAATGCATTTGTGTTGATTACAGAGAAGATTTTACTGATGAAACAGGAACCGGAGTATTCAAGCTTCTCATTAAGCAGAAGAAGGACAAGATGACTTCCCTTAAATTTGAAGGCGGATTCAGCGGAGAATAATCAGGAAGAATAAAAGAAAGGAAGGAACAGATTATGGGATTTACATTAAAAGTAGAAGGCCCGTCTACCATTGACTTAGGGACCATCAGTATTACAGGAGTAAAGTTTAAGACAGATATTCCCCTTGATTCCAACGCACGTTCCACCGATCTGGGGAGCACTGTGGAAATTTCAGGAAAGATTTTAACTGCAGTAGATGGAGATCCTTTTGATTCTACAAGACAGTTGGGACTCTGGTCCTTAGTACCCGCAGAAAAGTCTGACTGTTACCGTAAGGTGACCGTTGAGGTGATTGCAGCTTCTCAGGTAGTGAGAAAATATACATATCCCAATGCATTTGTAGTGGATTATAAAGAAAACTACGGAGATACGGAAGGTGTAGGAACATTCCGGCTCATCATCAAACAGAAAAAGGACAAGATGGCGCAGATCGCTGTGGAAGGCGGATACAGCGTGTAAACATGCAGGGGCTGCCGAAATGGCAGCCCCCTTTTGATAAGGAAAGAAAAGATGCTTGATTACTATAAAATCCTTGGGGTCCCTCCTCAGGCAACAGAAAAAGATATTAAGGCCGCTTATCGAAAGCTGGCTAAGGAATATCATCCGGATGTGGTGCAGGATGACCCGGATGGAAATAAAAAGATGTATGAGATCCAGGAAGCCTATGGGGTTCTGGGTGATGCAGAGAAAAGGAAACAATATGATTCTTTCCGAAAAGAGAAAAAGGAAAGAGGAACGGCTAAAAGGGAAGACTCCCGGGAACAAAGAGAGAAACCGGGAAATGCAGCTCCGGATATGAGCCAGTTTGAACGCTTCTTTGGATTTCAGCCGGGAAAAGGGATGGAGACATACCGTGGGAACGGGGACGGGGCGAAGAAACATGATGGGCCAGTCAATACCAATGAGCTGTTTTCAGCATTTTTTGGGGTGAAAAAAATGAGGAGGAAGCCGGTAGATTTAGAACTTGTGAAAAAAATTGTCAGGAGCAGATGATTCTATCAGAACAACAACCCCGGTTTGATTTAACCGGAAATAGGATGGTGCTGGAATAGAAATCTTTTATTTTACTGCAATTCATTCCATGCCGGATCAAAATCAGGTAAACTAGATCATTTTATTCTGTTTAGATAATAAAACAGTTATCTTTGATCTTAATATGAGAGAAGAAAGTTATGCATTTTGGAAAAACAGTATTGCTGCTATGACTGAAACGATACGAAAGGCTGAAGGGGTATTTAATGAGAAATAAGTTAAAAAAAGGCTGTGTCTGGATATTGCTATGGCGACAATTTTTGTATTTGCAACAGTTTTTTTTAAGCTCATGTAAGAATTTGGATAGAGAAACCAACCGGAATCAGAACCCGGCAATGCAAGAAGTGCTGGAATCGATTGCCGATGAGAATGGCGGGGGTGAACCGGCAATGAGACATTCGACGGGTGAGGTATCATTTGAGATTTACTTGGGCTGGAGTAAAATTGAGGATTCAGAATGCTTTTTAGATAGAGAGAGGACCAAAGTTTATGGCTTGAATGCCAGTTCTCCGCTTGGTTCTTTTACACCAGAGGAGTGTTTTTCCTTTTTGGTTGAACATTATCAGGATACGGATTCTTTTAAGTTGTTGGATCAAAGCGATTCCCTTACGCAATGGTATTGATTTCGTGCGATGCTTGAAATACAGGAGATCATTGAGAGAACCAGATATGAGAAAATGAGGAGGAAACCAGGTAAAGCATGGAGAGCAGAAGAAAGATAAAAATAGGATTGGATATCTCCATCCTGATTTGTGCAATACTTTTAATTTTTGGCCTTTTTTCCAAGGGAAATGACCGGTTATGGATCGGGGTGCTGGTCTTTGCAGGACTGGCGGCGGCCGCTGACCTGCTGGGCCAGATAAGGGAAAAAGGGGTCAGGCCAAAGGAGAATTCAGTTGGATACTCGGAAGAGGTCAGGGCTACTCAGCTCATGCTTTTGGACGAGCATGATAAACCCTTAAAATCTTGGGATATAGCAGAAAAAAAACAGCTCTTATTATAGGGAAGAAAAACGAAGAGGAGGATGTGGATGTGGATTTGGAGGACTGCGAGTACAGTGCCTTCATTGACAACCAGCATGCAGTACTGAATTACTGCCTGGATTCCTGGTATTTGGAAGATTTAGGTTCACAAAACGGTGTAAGAATCAGGAAGGCAGAGGATGGCATCTGTTATCAGGTGACTGGAAGGCCATGCAGAATTTTGGCGGGAGATGTGATTTATATTGCCAGCACTCGCCTTTTATTGACATAAATACATAGATAGGAGATTGAAATATGAGCTTAGTAAGATGCCCCAATGGACACGTTTTTAATGCAAGACGTTATGGAAAGACCTGCCCCTATTGCCAGATGAAGTTAAAAGAAGAGACAGAGGATAAGAAACCTGTGGGATTTGAGCCTTCTATGGAAGTTTTACAGGAAGAGGTCCGGCCCGTCTGTGGCTGGATCGTGTGTATCTCCGGCGCAAGGGTTGGAATGGATTATAAGATACACAGCGGAAAGAACTTTGTGGGCCGTGGAGATGATATGGATATACAGATCTTGGGAGATAACGAGATCAACCGGAAAAACCATACCATCATTGTCTATGATGAGAAAAAGAGGAATACGGTCATCCTGCCGGGAGATGCAGCAGGGCTTGCTTATTTGAATGATGAAGCTGTTTATGTGCCAACGGAATTAAAGCCTTACGATGTGATTGAGCTGGGGAAAAGCCGGTTTTTATTTGCCCCATTATGCGGAGAAAATTTTGAATGGAATGATAAAAAATGACTGTGATGATCATGGGAGGTCTAGGGATCATGCTGTCGGCCTCTGTGTTAGGCCGGCTGGTTCTGGCGGCCTCAGATATAAGGAAAGAAGAAAATAAAAAAAGAGAACCTTCAGATGAAACTGCCGTCAGCCAGACCACTGGCGGCAAAGAAATTCAGGCGGATATAGCGGGAATCCAAACAAATAACGCAGGGACCCTGGCAATTTTGTCCGATGGGATTGGAAAAGCGAACACAGGAAAAGTGTGTGCCCAGATTGCAGTGGATACTTTACTGGATCGATACCAGCCCTGCCATGTGCTGAATAACCCTGAATATTTCTTTAAGACTTCTTTTCGTGAAGCAAGTCAGAGGATTCAGAGGACCATTGGGGAACGGCGGGGAGGTACATGCCTGGCAGCGGTATTTGTCAATGGAGGGTCTATGCATTACGGTCTGGCGGGAGATATCCGGATTGCTTTGTTTCGGAATCAGGAATTGATCCCCATCAGCAAAGGCCAGACTCTTAATGTGCTTGCCTTAAACGCTTATCAGGAAGGAATCTTATCAAAGCCTGAAACCATCTGGACCATGGAAGAAAAACGGGTATGGAACTATCTGGGAATAGACGGTTTTCATGAAATTGAGATTGGAGAAAGGCCTATCCGGTTAAAACCCGGTGATGTGGTGGTGCTTGCGACAAAGGGAATCTTTGAAACGGTATCCTGGGCGGAGATGGAAGATATCCTGTTAAAGGACCTTACTTTGAAGGAGAAAGCAGACGGCATTGTCATGGAGTCGGAAAAGAAAAATGGGATGGAGAAAGAAAACGGGAGCGTTCTGCTTCTGAGAGCGGAGGTGACTTATGAGAAGAATGAATTCTGATTTTCGGACACAGTATATCTCAGAAGAAGGGCAGAAGCTCACGAACCGGGATTATTTTGGATTTGTAGAAATGGATGACTATGCCTGCTATGTGCTGGCGGACAGCCTGGATGGAGAACAGGAGACCAACAGCGCAAAATTTGTGGTGGAAAGCCTGATCCGAAGCTTTGTAGAAGGACCTTCCATGAATCCAGGGAAACTGAAGCACAGTATGAATCAGGCTCACAGGGAGCTCTTAAAACACAGGGGTGGAATGCACTTAAAGGCCTCTGTCACCATGGTGGTCACGGATTATAGAAAGCTTCTCTGCTGCCATGTGGGAAACAGCAGGTTTTATCTGCTCCGGAACGGCAGGATCCTGGCCAGGACAAGGGACCAGTCCCTGACTGAGAATCTGCTGAAAGAAGAAAGGATCACCCTGGATCAGGCGGCGGCCCATGAGGAAAGAAATAATCTTTATTCCTTTTTGGGAGAGCGGGGACAGCCGGAAATCCTTGTATCAAAAAAAGATCGGGCTGGAAGCCGGTGATATCTTCGCCCTTTTTACAAGAGGGGCTTGGGAGAACTTTGGCGAGGAAGAGTTTCTGGAAGCTGCAAAAGAAGCCAAGGAGCCTAAGGAGATTCTGGATCAGGCCGAGGATGTGATCTTAGGGCAGCAGGAGACCGGGGAGGTAGACAATTACAGCCTTGCGGTGACCTTTATTGAAAAGGTTTACCAGCCTCCGAAGAAGTTGTCCTTAAAAAAAATCTTAATGGCTGCCATACCCATTGTTTTGGGGGTGGGCGGGATCAGCCTTGGGCTTTATCTGCATCATAGAAGCATAAAAAAAACAAGGAATACAATTTGGAAAAACACTTAAACAGCGGCCAGGAATATTTGAAATATGATAATTACCTGAAAGCTTCCGAGGATTATGGAGAGGCAAAGAAGCTGGCGGCTGGTTTAAAGAAAAAAAGGGAAGGGGAGGAGGCAGACCAGTATAAAAAACTGGCGGAACAGATTCTTTTAGCGGATGAGGCAATGATGGGCGGAGAATATCAGAAGGCCCAAAACCTATACTTAAAGGCCAGGGAACTGTCCATAAAAGCAGGAAATACGGGAAAAGGATATATTGATGCCGGGTTAAAGCAAACAAGAGATTATATTGATGTATTTGACCTGATTGAAATGGGACAGCAAAAAGAGGGATACGGTGACATGGAAGGAGCCGTGAAAGCTTACGGCCAGGCGAGAGATAAGGCGGCAGCCTTTATTTTTCATCTGGAAAAGAGGAAGCATTGGCAAAGCAGGCGGCGGCCGAGGAAAAAATGGAAAAGGACAGTCAAAAGCAGGAAGCCGCAGAGGCGGCGGCCAAGGAAGAATCCCAGGCGGCTAAAAAGTCGGAAGAAGAATCGAAGCAGGCAGACGAAGAAAAGACGAAGAAAGAGGAAGAGGAAAAGCGGGAGCTGGAAAACCAGCAGAAGCTGAATGATCAGAAAAATGCCATTGATCTGGAAAATAAGGGAAATGAACTTCTGGCGGAGGAAAAGTATGAAAGCGCCATTACCTATTATCAGACGGCCAAAACGATCTATATCCGTTTGGAGATGTACGAGCTGGCGGATGGGATCAACGATAAGATTGCGGCAGCAAAGGCCGGTATAAAGACAAGGGATCAGAAAACGTCCGAGTCAGGCAGCGGGACGGGAACCGGGAATGGAGATGCCGGAAAAAAACGGTCCGGGAGTGGGCCGTTAAGCTGCCGGAAACCATTTACGGGAAATACATGACAAAGTGAGGAATACAAATGAGCCGATATACCTATACCTTACACCCGGGAAAGACAGAACCGGAAAAAAATACTTATAAAAGAAGCAAATTGGAAACGATGACCACCTTTCAGCTTAAGGAAATCTGCCGAAAGGAGAAGCTGGTCATGCCCTCCGGAGGCTGCATGGATCGGGAAGTACTCCTTCGGCTGATCCTGCGGTTTAGGGGGCAGAAGGATTATCGGCATATTGATGCAGAATGCAAAGGCGGGCTGGAACGTCTTCAGGAATTTTTTTGACCGGAATCTCATAGATATCCGTTCCAACCAGCAGGTGAGAATTCCGGGAACCATGGTAATTTACCGTGGAACCGGATTAAATGAACTGGATCATTACAAGGTAGAATCGGACATGACCTTATATGAAGGAAACCTGTTGCTCATAGACGAGAATTTCCGGATTTATACCTGTTTTTACATAAAAGAGGTGGAAAATACCTTCTATCTGTTTCAGGGGAAAGATATGCAGGTCCTGCCTCTTGGGAAGCACCAGTATTTTATTTTATATTTTCCCAATGAACGAGATTCGGAATTCCTTTATGACTGTTATCAGGGAGATTATTCATCCATTCCGGGCCATATGGATGGAATCCGGATCCCTCTTCTTGATATTGAGGTACGGGAAGTGGCGGAGACAGATCTTCCTTTGGTCATTGACTTTGGAAGCTCCAATACGACAATGGGGATCTGCCTCCCTGATGGAAGTGTGAAAATTGCCATGGATGGAAAACATTCTGTCATCCCCAGTGTCATAGGGGTGGAGGAATGCCGGGAAGGCGGGCACGGATTCAAATTTGGAAACGAGGCCCTTGCATGGGTGGCCAGGGTACTTAGATGAAGATGTCCCCGTGTTTTTTTGATATTAAGCGATGGATCAGCGATGCAGAACGGATGGAAAGTGTCATTTTAAAAAGCGGGTTTAAATACCAGATTCCTCGCAGGGACATGCTGAAAGCATACTTGGAATACTTAATCGACCTGGCGAAACAGCAGTTTAAATGCCAGTTTAAGAACATTCAGTTTCTGGCCCCTATCCGCCAAAAGGAGAAGTTCCGGGAATTGTTTGAGGAGCTGCTTCCGGAATTTCATGTAAATTGTGAGCTGGATGAAGGGATGGCTGTACTTTTTAACAGCATCTACGGGATGGTAGGTGAGAATCGCTATGAGAAAGGGCGATGGTATCATGCATTGATCATTGACTGCGGAGGGGGAACTACAGATTTGACCTCCGGGCGATTCCGTATTGATAACAGCCGGGTGTCTTATACCATTGATTTGGAGACCCGGTATGAAAATGGAGATACGAATTTTGGTGGGAATAATTTAACATTTCGCCTCCTGCAGATGTTGAAAATTAAGATTTCACGGGCATTGGGATATTTGGAACAGGAGGATTCCTCTGATTCGTCTGATGTAAATTACGGGCAGAAGCTGGAAGAGGACTATCACAGGGCAGAGGGATTCCTTCCGACCCGGTTTAAGGATTATGAGGAGAAAAGCAGGGAGCAGTATTTTCATGTGAAGAACAACTATTATTATCTGTTTCAGCTTGCAGAAGAGGTGAAGAAGTCCTTTTTTGGGTCCAGGTTCCAGTATGAGCTTTGGATTGAAACCAGCAGGGAAAGGGAAAGCAGGGGAATGTTTTTGGATAAATGGAAGCTGTCAGTACTTGATGAGGGCTGCTTTACCCATATTGACCGGGAAATACGCTTTCCCCTGTATTTAAATGAGATTGAGACGATTTTAAGACCGGATATTTATCATCTGATGGAGCGTTTTCTGGATCAAAAATTTGAACAGGGAGAATTGCAGGAATATGAAATGATCAAGCTGACCGGACAGTCCTGCAGATCCAGCTTGTTTATGGAGGCTTTGAAGCAGTATGTTCCCGGTAAGCTGATCCAAAGTGCAAAAAAGGGACAGGATGAGTCGGAGCTTAAGATGTGCTGCTTAAAGGGGGCTCTTGCTTATTTTATGAACTGCAAACGAGGTTATATGAAGGTAAATCAGGATTACCAGGTGAGGACCCTTCCTTATGAAATTGTGGCACATACTCATGAAAATCAGGAAAAGATATTGATCCGCAGTCTGGATCCGGAGGAACATATCGGGTGCATTTCCCGCTTCATGATTGGAAAGCAGCTGGACCTTTACTTAAATGATGACAAAGGAAAACGCCTGAAACCTTATTACTTTGAGTATGATACTGAAACATTTGAGCGGACGACACAGGAGGAGATTGACAAACAGTATGGAGGAAGCGTGATTCAGGAGGAAACGGATACCATACTGGAAGGGGAAATGAAGTTCTTTGTATGGGTATCAAGAAAGCGCTGGGGATTTGTGGTGCTTCCGGTATTGCGGGAAAATGAAGTGCTTTATAAGGGGAAGGAAACCTTCTTTGATTTTGAGGATGACACATGGGAAGAGAACTTTTTTTGACGGTAGAAAGTAAGGAATTTCTTAATATAGCAGGAGGATTATCAATGACAGAAGAACACAAGATCTTAGATGATTGGAGTACTGAATTATTCGTGGGGAATAATTACGAATATTACAAAAACAAATGGCGTGACAAACCGGAACGCCAAAGCTTTTCAAGCTGGAACTGGCCTGCTTTCCTTTTTCCGGTTTACTGGCTGGCATACAGAAAAATGTATTTAGAGGCTTTTTTTGTATGTGGTGATCTCTCTTTTTTCAGTGATCATTCCGGGGAGCGGACTGATTATTCGTATACTTGTGGGAATATTTGCAAACTCTTATTACCGCAAAAAAGGAATGAAAATCATTGTTCAAACCTCAGGAATGACAGCGGGAGAGGCAGAACAGTACATAAGCAGGCACGGCGGTACAAGCGTTTTAAGCATTTTCATTACCATACTGATTTCTGTTTCTCTTGCCATTGCGGTTATAGTTGGAATTGCCTTTTATCCCACAGAAGAGAATGAAATTTTTTTCACAGACGGCGGAGTCTAAATCTTTTACAGCAAATGATTTAGTATTTAGTTTCCCTGATGATTGGAAATTATATGAAGAGGAAAATCCTTATGATTTGCAGTGCGTTTCACGTTTTGAAGACTTATCAACAGGAGTTTTTGTTTATGAAAAAACAGATCTTTCGGAAAGCGCAAGTCCTGAAGATTTTTTAACTTATCATATTGATGACATACAATCTAAAAGAAAAAAATTTCAAATTTATTGAGGAAATAAAAGATGTAGAAATTGGAGATAAGAGGATAAAAACTGTTGTGTACTCCGGTGATTTGGACTCTGTGAAATATTATTATGTTTTCTCTTTAGTAGAATTTAAGGAGTTTGAGGAATTTGCAGTTACATTACAAGCTTGCTTTCCAAGTAATTTTGAGAAAAATAAATCGACGTTAGACGAAATCATAAGTTCGTGCGTACCGGTTCAATAAATAAGCTATCCTCAAAATAAGGAGGTGAAGGAAAGATGGATCAGATAGAAGAAATGAAAGCAATGATCAGGGATGAGATCCAGTCAATCAGCAATTTAGAGGAGCGGATCGTATTTAAAAGCTTAATGGAAGGCGTGTTTTTAGAACTGTATGAAACAAACGTAAAGATGTACCGGATGTTAGAGGAGCGGGTGATGAATGACCTTGCGTATGACATCAACCGTTATCTTATCCGTACGGGACTTATGGAACGAACCTATCTGGATAAGTCCCATCATTTAATGTCTCCCATATGTGAAGAAGATTTAGAAACGGCCTCTTATAAGATTTACGATGTGAGGGAGACGCTTAAGACTGAGGGGAAGTTTTGCCTGGCTACCGTGTTTTTGGAATGTGATGCTTTGACGGTTGAAGAGATATTAAAGAACCAGGAAGACTTCACAGGAATTTTACGGGCAGGCAAAGAGTATCCGGTTAATATCCGCTTAGAACGGAGTGAACGCTATGGGAAAGAAATAGAGCATCTCTATCACCTGTTCATGAAAAATGGAATCCCATGGAAAACCATCAATGCTCCCTATCTTTTTAAAATGGCGGACATTTGCATTACCGGTCTCCCGGAAGAGGCGGGGGATGGGGAGTCTGTGACAAATTTCGGAGCCGATTTCGGGAAGTATAACCGGTTTGTCCATTACGACATGATCCCCATATGGAATGTACGCCATTTAAAGCTGGAAAGCGTAGGCTTTCCCATTGCCTGCAGTGATCATGAAAATTTTGAGCATGTGATATCCATCCGGGATTATGGAACAGAACACGCTTATCTGGTAGAAGAAAAGGCCGGTATTAGAAGCGTCAGGCAGAGCGGAGATAAGCTTTTGGTCACCGGGCAGGTTGAAAATGCAAAAAAAGTGGGACATTTATATGATACGAAGCGGCGGGGATCATAAAATAGACCGCTATACTTATCCTCTTATGGAAAACTTAAGAAAAGACGGGTTTGCAGAGCGTTTTCAGAGAAAAATGGGGCAGGCAGTAAAAACAAAAGGAGAACTGGAACGTTTTATCCGGGGGTTTGGCCTGGAGGATTTTATTGAATACCAGGATTGTGCCTTGAAGGAAAATGGAATGGAATTCTTAGAAACCTACTCCATGAACTTTTTTATAGAGGATGAGATCCGGGACAGGGAAGGAAAAAAGCAGCTGATCCTCTATTTTAAGCCAAAAGGAAAGGAAACATGGCTTTTGCGGGATTTGGCAAGCTTTATCTCCTCTGAGGTTCAGGAATATTTTCCTGAGTACGAATGTGGAGGAAAGCTTGTATGAATTATTTATGGGAAGTTATGTTGGCGTTAAAGAAGAGTGGGGTGCCGAAAAAAAAGCATTCGGTTTCAGATGCCCCGTGAATTCAGTGCCTATATGGAACTGTCTGGTTCTTATCTGAATCAAAAGGAGATAGAGGAGGGAGAGATTATTGAAATTAATCCCCACTATCGGTTTTACAACATATTTAAGGATTTCTTCCGGCCGGATCAAAAGGAATTTCCCAAGCTTAAAGAAAACCTGTTTCATTTGATCTTTCATCAGTTGATGCAAAATGATGCAGTTTCCGGAATGTCAAGGGAAGAGTATTATAAGAAGCTGCTTTACCAGGATCTGGAAGACCATGCTTTTGGAACTCAGGCGAGAGAGACCATGGCTCTCTTTTGCGGGAAGAGCAGGAAATTATTTTAAGCGGCCTGCTAAAGCAGTATGAAACCGGGAGCTCCCTGGATATGTTTAAGGACATGATGGAGGCGCTGATTCCAGGCAACATTGTATATCACAGCAACCAAAACTCCTATGAGATCCTGATTTATATCGGACAGAAAAAAAAGAGAAAGAAATTGTAAAGAAAATGGATTTTTTTAATCAATATGTTTTTGGAGCTGCCTTATCATGTGGATATTTATTATGAATACCATTTTGGAATTATCGAAATGGCAGAAACCATGGAAATAGATGAAATTATCTTGTGCTGATGGAGGAAGTGAAATGTTTCAGTATGATTATCCCCAATTTGAAAAAAAGCGTCTTTTAAGGGCCGAGATGCTGGATAAGCTTAGGGACTATCCTAAGGTTTTTCTGGATCTGCAGTTTCAGGGATTTGGTGATGGAATTATAAATGGATGTGACATTGTCTGGGATGACGGACAGCTGACCATTTCCCCCGGCATGATTTATTGGAAGGGAAAGCTTTATTTTATGGAACAGCCCTATATGATGGAGTGCAGTGCCCAGGATAAGATCCGGTATTTAAAGGTGCAGTTTCTGACCGAAATCAGGGAGGCAGGAAAGATCATGGGAAATACCAGGATCTTTTTGGAGGATAAGAAGCCGGATCCGGCCTGTGAAATGGAGCTGTGCAGGTTCCGGCTTCAGGAAGGAGCAAGGCTTCGCAGCTGTTATGAGAATTTCCAGGATTATTCCACAGAGTATGACACAGTGAACTTAATTCACCAGCCCTATGCGGCAGAAGGGGGAGTACTTTAAATCCCAGGATCATCAGGCAGTTTTCAAAGGAGATTATAAGAAGCAGACCTTTAGATCCCCTTGATGCAAGCTTTTCCATGACGGCCCTGGCCGTTCATGGAGTTGTGACGGTTGACTGCATCCGGAATATCTGTTTGCCGGATTGGGAGAAGATTATGGAGACAGGGGAAATGGAGGGCTCTATAGGGGACTTATGGAGATTTTAAAAAAAATCAGAGGAATGGGGAAGTGAGAAAAGGTGAAGTCAGCCGGGGGAAGAGAAGTGTTATGTTGTTGTAGACGGGAGGGAAATAAATGAATCTGGATGAAAAGATTGCACTGTTGGAGCGTGCCAGAAGACAGAAGGTAAGAGAAGAAAAGGAACAGGCAGAACAACGGAAGGAAGAGGCAAAAACATTGACCTTAAGCGATGCTCTTGATGGAATCAAGGCAGGGAAAATGAGGCTTGTGAATGGAGATTTATTTGAGTTTGAAACGCGAAAATATTCGGACCAAAATATGCCTCTTGTCTTATTTAAAAAACTTTTATCAGGCAACCCAGGAAGACGACGAGGGCGTTATCCATTTAAATCGTGCCCATGAAGTCAGCCAAATCATATCCTGGCCTAAGGAACGAGTAAAATCTATGACTTTGAATCAATGGGCCAACATGCTTGTCAATGGTATGGCAGCCAATGGGATGCATGTAAAAATCGGGAAGAAAGAACAGCTTGATCACGTGGAATATATCTGTTTTGACGTACCAACAGGAAATGGCTGGCTTTATAACATTGTGTTCCGGGTCAGAGAAGGGCAGCTTACGGGAAATTATAATTGCATGAAGGCGGAAAAGGATACTTATGGAATCTTTCTGGAAGCAATGGTTATAACGTTTAATAACTGGCTGGCTGATAGGGAAAGGGGAGATTTAAGTGGAGAGTATAACAAGAAGCAATCATCAGAATGATAAGAGTGCCATTACTTACAAGGATATGTTTCTGGGGTCAGTTGGAGTGGTTTATTTTCGCAGGATCAAGATTACGGAAAAGGCCGGAGAACATGCTTCCCTGTACGTAGAAGCCGTCTTAGACAGTGATACGAACGAAAATGATTTTCATGAAATTAAGGATACGGTTTCCCTGATGTACCGGAAAGAAGGGAAAGAACATGTGCTTTTTTATGGCGTGGTGGATAAGGTTTTCATGAATAAGGATGGTGGTGAATGGCTGATCAGGCTGGAAGCCAGGGATGGAACCTGCCAGATGGATGTGGAACGAAGAAAGCGGATCTTTCAAAACCCTCAGATGAGTGTCCGCCAGCTAATCTCCAAGGTCATGGATAGCTATTCCGGGTCTGACCACATGGTCCATCTGCCGGATGAACCGGTCGGACAGCTTCTGGTTCAGTATGAGGAAACAGATTGGGAATTTTTAAGACGTTTTTTTATCAAAATACAAGGAAAACCTTTATCCGGATCCGGCCTTTCCTGATATCCGGTTTGAGGCAGGGCTGTCCCCAAAACCTGAGAATCAGAACTGGGACAAGCTTCCATATAAGCTTTCTCAGGATTTTATTCGGCTTGAATCCATGAAAGAAAATGGAATTCATGAGCTCACAAGATCTCAAAACACGGTGTATCAGATAGAATCCTATGACATTGTTTCCATTGGAAGCCAGATTACATATAAAGGTACTCCCTGGTATATTGAATCAGCGGAGCGAAGGCTGAGGGACGGCCTGCTAAAAAATCGCTACTGCCTCAGGCAGAAGGAGAGTCTTAAGGTGCTGCCCTACTATAATGGGAATATTACCGGGATATCCATTGAGGGTAATATTGCTTCTGTAAAGAGAAGCCAGGTGCAGGTGAACATGGAGATAGAGGCAGGGGATGGAGAAAAATACTGGTTTCCATTTTCCACTGTGGCAGCCTCTTCGGATGGAAGCGGCTGGTATTGTATGCCGGAAAACGGGGAAAGTGTCAGGGTTTATTTCCCAATAGACGATGAAAAGGAAGCCTATGTGGTTACCAATGTAAAAGGCCATAAGCCTCAGGCAGGAAATTCCTCGGACTCCATGGGAAATCCAAACCATAGAAATATTCAGACAGCCCAGGGGAACCAGGTCCAGATGACGGGGGAAGGCGTTCTTATTAAAGCAGGGAATGGCCAGGGCAGCATCTTCTTGAAAAAAAGCGGAGAAGTGGTTTTGGACGCACAGAAAGATATCACCATATCAGCTGCAGAAAATTTAAACATTACGGCTAAAAAAAAGATCTGACAGTTAAGTCACAGACTTCCATCCAGGTTTCCTGTGGGTCAGGTGCTGATATTGAGGTGAAAAAGGGAACAGTGGGACTTCATGGAAGCGAGATTCATGAGAATTAGGAGGCGGTTTTATGGCATATGGCTTGGAACAGATCATAATAAAAGGAATTCCGGTAGAAAATCTGACAGAACTAAAAATAGACTGCTTACCAGGTGATCATGGAAGTTTGAAGCTTTGTGGTTATCTGGCAGCAGAAAATGGGGAAGAGACATTATTTGGTTTTTCGGAGAATGACTCCATAAACGTATATGTAGGAGAAGGAAAACCCATATTTTCCGGAATACTGACTAAGGTCAGTGTAGAAGGAGAAGGGGACACGGTGAAAATATCGGCGGAGGCCAAAAGCAGAAGCATATTGATGGACCAAAAAAAGAAGTCCCGGTCTTTTCAGGATGTGACCATGACTTACGGCAGTCTGTTTCAGATCATCCTGTCTGAATACCCAGGAAGTGATATCAAACTGTCCATACCGGACAGGCCTTTAGGGGAAATTGCAGTTCAGTATAAGGAAACGGACTGGGAATTTCTAAAGCGCATGCTCTCTATGCTAAATGCGGTTTTGGCGTGTCACCCTGGTGAGGAATCCATGAAACTGTACGGAGGGGTTCCGGATATACCGTCCGGGGAGTGGAATTACAAAAAGACAGGGTTTCAAAAAGAAATGGGAGAGTACAGCTATTGGCTTATGCAGGGTGCATCGGTCAATGATAATGACTTTCTTATCATGAAAATCGAAACCGGGCATATACCGGAACTCTTTGAACAGGTAGGGGATAAAGGCAGGCAATTTGTTCTCCGCCGTTTGTCTTATGAATTGGAACGGGGGCTGCTTCACTGCCGCATGGAAATGCAGAAGAAAGAAGGAATACTGGCTAAAGTCCAGTATCCCATGCATTTAATCGGAACCGCTCTTTGCGGAACCGTTCTTGAAATAGCAGGAAGTAAGATCAGGATTCATCTGGATATAGATCATGCAGCCGGGGGTAAGGACGTGTACTGGTTCCCATTTTCTACCCTGTCCGAATCCCCGGACGGGAGCGGCTGGTATTATATGCCGGAGAAAGGGGATAATGTCCGGGTCTATTTTCCTTCTAAATATACAAAAGATGTCATAGGAGTCAGTGCCGTAAGTTCATATGATGGAAAAAGCGGGGGAGTGCCCGACCGGATGGGAAGTCCCTCTACAAAATATTTAAGCAATCCTTACGGGCAGGAAATGAAGCTGGCGGAAGATGGGATTACTCTTGCATGCAGCGGAGGGGCAGCCAGTGTGAAGATCAGTAATGGAGGTGACATTTCCTTAAGTGCCATGGGTACAATCAATATTGCTGCTGAAGAAGATTTGAAAATTGAAGCGGAAGAGGCTGTTTCTCTTCAGGCGCTTGAGGCGGCGGTTATATCCTGCGTAAAAGGAGGCACCGTTAATATGCCTGCTGATGGAAATCTGTATATCCAGGGAACTGAAGTAAAAGTGAATTAGGAGGTCCGCATGACAAGACAGGAAGCATTGGAACGATTCAGAGAAGAAGAACGGGAATATCTGGAAGAGAAAAAAAGGACAGTTCTTTCTGGAAATACAGGATAAGGCATTGGAATTGTCAAAGGCAATCCAGCAGGCAGTCTCCGCTCTTCGGGAAAAGGCTGAAGGGAAAGAAAAAATCATGTTTTTTTATTTTTCCCTTCTTCGGATTGACACATTGAACGGAGATTATAATGTTCTGGCCCAGGCACTGGATGCCAGGTGGTATTTGGACACAGAACCAGCAGAGGTGACATGTTCCATCGGGTTTTTCTTTTCCATGATGGATGAGATAAAAGAGCAGTTGGAACTGGACCGAAGAAAATATATGGGAAAGATCAACAAGTATGATATATCCAATTTTCTGCAGGAAATTCTTATGGAATGGAATCAGATATTGGCAGGACAACTTCGGTTTCTGTTTCGGGATATAGAAGAGAACAGGGATTTTGCAGATATTCCCAAGCTTGATACCTGGGGAATCTACTGGGGGGAATACAGGGATGCCAATGAACTCATCGCCAATGTGGACCGGGAGAAGAAGGAACAAAAAGATTGGGACAGAGCCTTGCATCTGACAGAGGAACAGGAAGGGGCTATGGTTTCCAAGTTCTGGTATGAAGCTGATTTAAAGAATTCAGACTGCAGGGGAAAGGCGCTTCTTTTCAGCCAGTTTGAGAATTGCTCTTTAACCAATCTATGCTTTGAGGAAGCCGTATTGTCCGGGGCACAATTTAAAAACTGTACCATAAAGGGGTGCAGCTTTCAGAATGCGGTGATCCGCCAGGCTGATTTCGTGAACTGCCGGTGGGAGGATAATGATTTTAAAGGAGCAGACCTGGAGTATTCCATCTTTATGGAGAAGGATGTACCTTTTCTTCACCTGGATCCAGAGCAGCTTCAAACCATTTTGATCGACAGGAGGGGTGAGGAATGAGGTTTTTACCATGGAGCAGGATAAATCCCTGCAGGATATGATCCAATTCCGGGATTTTGATATCTGCGGTCCCAGGCATATTTTCTATAAAGAAGATGCAGCGGAAATAGACGATTCCAATATGATGTACCTGACGCCAGACTGCGGGGAAGCAGCACCTGATTTCATACAGAGTCCGGTGTATTTAGTTTCGGATAAGGTGAAAAAGGTACTTGATATGTATGAGGATGAGATGGTGTTCAAGACAGTGACCATTGCAAGTAAAGAACGGGAGACAATTATGGTTTACCACCATCTTCTATTAGACCGCATGGACATGTTTTCCGATCAGACGGAGTTTTACTCCAATGGAAGCATAAAAAGGTTGGTTTTGGATTCGAAAAAGATTGGGCAACACAAAGTGTTTTTGTTAAATGATAAACGATTTCCTAATCCTTTTGTAAGTTTAGAGGTTGTGGAGAGCCTGCTGCGCAGGGGAGTGATCGGAATTACTTGGAAGGAGGCTGAGGTAGAATGGCGGAGCTAAAGGATACGTTTGTTGTCCATGGAGCATGTGCGACCTGTAGTATGGGAATGAGGCCAAGCCAGATTGTTCTTCAAAAAAACACACGGAGTTTTCTTAAAAGAGCAGGCTCAGATGACGGTGGAGGACTGTAAGGCAAATGATCATGTGATCTGCTTTGGAGGATGCTACAGCATGGAGAATCCTAAAACACAGGAGGCGGCGGAAAAGGTGCGTAAGGATGTAGAGGAAGCCTGCCCGAATACTTTTCTGGATAAAGTAATGGGTTTTTTCACTGGAGGGAAGAAAAAGAAGGAAGAGCTGCGCCCGCGGAGGAAGGAGTTCCTCAGGTATTGGGAGAATGTATGCTCCGTATTATAGCTTCGGAATGGGACTATGGTAAGGACGGGGTGGAGACGGATGAAAAACATCCTTTGATGGGCGGAGCCAAGCTGCATTGCATATATGGGGGAGAGATTGAAATTGTTGATCCGGGACAGCCTGAGGCAGGAAGCGGGACATCGACCATGCCTTAGAATAATCCGGCAATGGGCAATGCTGATTTTATGCAGGGACAATTTGGATTTGATGAGAAAGCATCTAAAACCATGAAAGAGGTTTATGATAAAATTCAGGAGAAATACAAAGAATTGTCTCAAATGGAACGGAACTGGCTGTTTGCAAGAGCGATTAGTCAGCTGGGGGATTATAATAATAAGACGGTTAATGTATTATTTCTTAAAATAGAAACTCATGCATGGAGGAAAGGAGCAGGGTGGGCATACAAATATGATAAGGAAGAAAAGTTTTTTTATTGAAAGTTTAGGAATAAAAAAAGAAGATTATCAATATTTAAGACAGATGGTCCGCCTGCAGCACTTTATGAGCAGTGATCCTTTGAAATACAGCTATGATGCATTAGAGCAAAAACATAAAAAAAAGACTGATGATTTCAATACATGGAAAAGCAATATGGAGAATGCTACTGGAAAAACGTTCTCTGACCAGGAATATTTAGATTATTATAAAGAACTTTATCAGAGTTTTGGAGGAAAAGGCGATTATTCCCATATGATGTATACAATCGCTGCAAACTTAAATGACAATCGCCATAAAGTGGATAATAAATGGAACAATATAGGAGCAAAGTCTCTTTCCTGGAAGAATGCGGAGGAACGCAAAGATGTAACTGGTTGGCTTGGAGATGCAGTATACACTGGGGATAATAATAAAATTTCTTTTGGAATGGATGATTATATCGTAGACTTAGATGCGGATAACATTGCATATAGGACGGCTGATGATACCGGATTGTTGGATTGTATGGAACAGTATTACAGCGATATTTCATCGGGAAATCAAGATGAATTAAGAACAAAGGAATTTCTTGAAAATAATTCGTATGAGGATATAGAGAAAGCTGTTTTTGACCGTATTATGTCAGAGGATAAAAATCATGATGGTAAGAAAAAACGTGGAGGATCTGAAAGACAATGAAACATATAAGGGAACATACGATTTTCTCATAAAGTTAAAAAAAATTTAAGAAAAAAAATAAAGGGAGAAAGCATGTTAAAAAAAGAAAGATGAAGATTTTTCGAAGCGCAAAATTGTACTTATATTGTTAAGCTTGTTGATGATAGGGTTATTCCAACATTTTTTATGGAGGGTGAATGGTATGAATGTTATGGACCAAATTTATGAGGCGGCAACCAAAAAAAATGCGTTTGAATTATTTCACAAAGTGCCAGAATTAAAATGGGTAAATTATGAAGATTTGTACGATTTTGAAAATTTTGGCGGACTTTCCATTCCGTACAAGCAAGAATACTTAAAAGAAAATTTTGAAGTTGATTTATTTTTTTCCTTCAAAAGGAGATACGATAAAGATACGTGGAAATGTAAACATGGCTAATGAAACTATGATTATTATTATGTATATGAGCTATGACCGCAAAAACAGGGTCATGACATTAGAACCGCTTGATATTTACTACCAGCCGGGAGAAGAATTAGGCACTCATTATCATGATTCAAAAACTATATACGAACTTCTGAAAAAATATGAAGTCACTGAGCAGAATATCAAAGAGTATCAGGAATATATGTTATTTGACGTGGTAGTCAATACCTGGTCAGATGCACAAGGAAAAAACAAAGAAAAAGAACGAGAGAAAATGAAAAATTGTACATTTATTGATCATACATTTACCTTTCCTGAGTAAAGCTGGAATCGTGGAAAGGAGAGGAGAGAGTAATGTTTTACTCGCGATGAGAGAACAGAAATAGTCTCTATAAATAGGCAAGCACAGCAGTGGGTAGAAATGGAATTAGGTTCGAGTGAAGTGAAGGTGGTTCGAAGTATACTGATACCAAAATAAGACAATGAATAAAGTTGAGGAATAAGAACAACTGAAAATATTAAAAAAAAGTGTGATATAGCTGCCAAATGATGAGAATGACCTTCTATTTCATGATAAAGGAGGCAATGAAATATGATATTGGAGTATAAAGAACTAGAAATTGAGCTGGCACTGGAAGGCGTGATTCAAGTGGAAACCTTCCGGCTTACACAGGAACTTAACAGCCATGCATTCCTTACCATGAAACTGCTGGTAGATGGAGAGCAAGCGGAGAATTTTGTAAACATGGCTTCTATCCTTCCAGTGATAATCCGGGAAACCAAATGTACCGGGGGCAGGGTGATTTTCCAGGGAAAGATGGAAACGGTCTATACAAAAGTGGAGAAAGGACTGCCATTTTTGTATTTGGAAGCTTATTCCTATACGAAAGATTGGGAGCGTACGGAAAAGAGCAGAAGCTTTTTGAATGGGTCCATGACCTATATGGATGTGGCACGAAAGGTACTTGCTGATTATGGACGGTTTGACATTAAGGATGAGATCACAGGGAACGCTCTGATCCCTGAAATGCTTTTGCAGTATGAGGAAAGCGACTGGGTTTTCCTGCGGAGGCTTGCCAGCCATTTTGGAACCAGCCTTCTTGTTGAGCCTTCTGCCGACTGCGGAAAGGTGTATTTTGGCATTCCGGATATCAACTATGGGACAGAGCTTCGCAAAGAAGACTATATTCTGGAAAAGGATCTGTTTCACTATTCAAGAATTCTGGAGCCATTGGGGGTTTTATCCCAGGAGGCCTCTAAGTGGAATATTCAGACACGCCGGTATCTGCAGATGGGAGAAGCAGTTTCTTTTAATAAAATACTGACCTGGGTCACTGGAATGAAAATCTTCACTACAAACGGGGAGCTGGTTTATTGGTATTCACTTTCCAGACGGGAAGGTCTTAGGAGAGAAAAGGAGAAGAATCCCAGAATCTATGGAATGAGCATTCCGGCAACTGTAAAAGAGCGGAACGGAAACCAGATCCGGGTGCATTTTGATATTGATCCGGTCTATGAGGCTGGGTCTGGGACAAAGTATTTCACCTATGCCATTGAGAGCAGCAGTTTTTACTGCATGCCGGTAGAGGGAAGCAGGGTACATATTTATTTTCCAGAGCATGATGAACAAAGTGCAGTCGCTGTTCATGCCATTGGAAGCGGAAGCGGCGGGGGAAAAAGCAAAAATCCTGAAAATAAAAGCTTTTCCGACCCAAGCGGAAGCGCCATGAACATGACTTCCGATACGTTAAGCTATGCTCCGGATTCCAGTGGTTCCATTCTGCTGAACTTAAATAAGGGAGGATTCCTATCCCTGACTGGAAAGAACATCAATATAAAAGCCAGAAAGGGATGATGGCCGGAGGAGAAACCCCGGTACGGAACCTGATGATCTCCGGAGAGAATAAGGTGGTGCTTCAGGTTGGAGATGGCGGCGATGATGTGGTCACTTTAGAGGAAAAGACGGATATCAAGTCAGGCCTTGTAACCCATAAAGCGGATTCTTTTCCGGAAGCAGTACCATCGGCAGCGGAGTTGGAAGCAGAATTAACAAAGAACGATGCGGCTGACCGTGAGGCCAATAACAGTGCCCTGACCTCGGCGCTTGTAGCAAGAAAACAACAGAGCAAGCAGAAGTTTTTGAATGGGGTAATAAGTATTGCCACGGTAGTTGGTCTGACAGCACTGACTGTATGTACCGGAGGCGCAACTGCCCCCCTGCTGGTTGCAGCAGGTGTAAAGGCAACCTTTGCCGTGGCGGATATGGCGGAAGGGCTTGACGGATACAGCAAGGTGAATGCACTGGATGCCTCCAGGCCGGCAAACTTTTTAAGGGATACGGTTTTTAAGGGAAATGAAGATGCCTATAACATTGCGTCCATGGTAACTGATATTGTGTTTGATGTTGTTACCGGAAAGGCATTAAAAAAATGTTGCTGCCGCAGGAAAGTTCAGCAAGTTCATGTGTCCCAAATCTCAGGTGGCCAATTTTGTTACACAGACGGGAGGCTCTGTCATATTTGGGGCAATCACAGAATACCAGACTACAGGCTCCGTCAATGTGCAGAACATGGTAACCAATATGGCACTTGGTATGTTTAAAGGATCGGCAGGAACATCACTGATAGGAAAGACACAAAAATTACTGGGAAGCGATTCCAAGATTGTAAACAAGCTGGTGGGAACTGCGGTAGGAACCGTATTTGGTACGGCTGTAGATGTTACTGCGGATGCATTGCTCCCTGGCAGAGAGGTTAATTTAAAACAGTCATTCCAGAATAACCTGATTGCCAGCGGGCTTGGCCAGCTCTTTGCCGAACCGGTGGATGTGGCTTCCGGCGCGTTTTTGATCACTGCTACGGATTTTGTCCTGTCAGATATCCGGGAAGCAATCCGGATTCAGAGGAAGTACAACTCCACCAACATTCAGGAAGGGATACTGGGAGCCGGGTGGAGCTTCCCATACGAAGGAAAGCTTTATCAGGATGGCAGAAAGCTTCATACGGTACTTGATTCCGGATACCATGTGATATTTGAATGGGACGGGGAAAAAGCCTGTAATGTGACTCATGGATGCGGCTGGTTCCAGCTTATAAAGGACAAGGAAGGCTGGTTTATTAAGGATCGGAAAGAGCACAGGACTTATCGTTATAATCCCCATGGGGTGCTCCAGTCCATTGCGGACAGGAACGGACAGGCTGTCCGGTTTACTTATCATGGGGAAGGCTTAGAGGGAATCACCACCGCTCTCGGTTATCATTTAAGCCTGACTATGAGAAATGGGCGTCTGGTTCAGATGAAGGATAACATGGGGCGAACCATGCAGTACCGGTATGAAAACGGATATTTAACCGACGTAATCCACATGGATCAGGGAATCACTCATTATGAGTACGATGAAAAGGGATATTTAACCAAAGCGGTAGACCAGGCAAAGGTCACCTATCTGGAAAACCGGTATGATGGAAGAGGAAGAATGGTGCTTCAAACTCTTGCCAACGGAGATACCTATGAAGCGGAATATCTGGATGAGGAAAGGAAAGTCAGGGTACACAGCAGCGTAGGAGATCAGACGATTGTCTATGAGTATGGAAAAAAGTTGGAGATCCTGTCGGTCCTTTATGAGGATGGAAGTGCGACTCGATATGATTATAATGAAGAAGGCTACCGGATACGGGAAACAGACCGCCTGGGATATGGGAAAGAATGGTCCTATGACGAAGCAGGGCGGGTCATAAAGGAAGGCAGAGTGGGCTGGCTTAAGACGAGTTTTCGTTACGATGAAGCCGATGACCTGGTCGAAAAGACAGACAATGCCGGCAGGAAGTTCCTCTATGAATACGACGGAAGCCATAACCTGATTGAAGCAAAGGAAAAGGCGGGAGAAGCGGGGGAATGGCTTACCTGCTCCTATATCTATGACCGGAAAGGAAGGCTCCTGGAGGAAAGGGATGCATTGGGAAATACGACCCTTTATCATTATGAAGAGGCTTCCGGAAAACCCTCTGTTATTACCTACCCGGATGGGGAAGAGGGCCGATTTGAATACGATATCATGGGCAGGCTGATGGCAAAAGAGGATGACTGCGGCCGGATGGAGTACGGATACAATGCTAAAAACTTCCGGACCATGGTGCGGGATGGAGAAGGAAATGAATCCCGTTACTTATATGACGGTATGGGAAGGCTCTTAGCCATGTATCCTCCCAAGGCATGGAAGGAACAGAAAGGGGAGTACAGCTACCAGTATGATTTTCTGGACCGCCTGATTGATACCATTCGTCCGGATGGAAGCCATGAGAGGCAGATGCGGGATGGGGAAGGACACATCCTTAAGAAAGTGCACCCTAATGCCTATGAAAAGGAAATCGATGATGGGGAAGGAATCCGTTATGAGTATGACAGTGACGGAAACCAGATCCGCATTCATTATCCTGACGGAGGGTGTGAACGGTTTTTCTATGATGCTGCCGGAAAACGAATTAAGCATGTCCTGCCGGAAGCATATCAGGAAGAGACAGATGATGGAACTGGTTACTGCTATGAATATGATACTGCTGGTAACCTGGCAAAAATCGTGGCTCCGGAAGAGAATACAGAAGCGGAATATACCTATGATCTATGCGGAAACGTGCTTTCTCATCAGAATGCCATGGGCCGCATTGCCTTTTACCAGTACGACTTCCAGAACCACTTGATTCAGATGCTGCACCCTGCAAAAGAAGAAGGAACTCGAATCCTTTATCAGCGCATAACTTTTTCTTACGATGAAAAGGGAAACAAAAAGAAGGAAGTCCGACATGGAGGGTACTGGGATAAAGAAGGAAAACTGGTTTCCCAAGAGGGGACAGATTTGTGCCTGTCCTTTGCTTACGACAGCCGGAACCGCTTAACCGATGTAAAAGATGGCTTGGGTGCTGTGGTCCGCTACCGTTATGATGCAAGAGGAAACCGCGTTTATGAGGAGAGGCAGATCAGTGATGAGGTTAAGCAGGTCATCTGCTATGAATATGACAAAGCTGGACGTCTGGTTGAACAGAAGGAAGAATTAAGCAGTGGGTTGGCACCGATACCCAAAGAGGAACGGTTTGCCGTCACCCGCTACCGTTATGATGAGAACGGAAACCGTACAGAGATTATAACGCCGGAAGGATATCATATCCTACGAGAGTATGATTCCTGTGACCGCTTGATATCAGAGCGAAGCGTGGACAAGACAAATGGAATTGACAGAACCGTCCATATCTCTTATGACAAGGCAGGGAATATCACAAAGGTTGCCCGTCAGGGAAAAGGAAAGGAAGCATGGGAGATCGGCTATTCCTATGATCTAAAAGACCGGATTACCCATGTGAAGGACTGCCTTGGCCCGGTATTCCAATATGAATATGATAAAAATGACCGGACCCGGAAAGAAATTCAACCACAGGCGGGAGAGAAGCATGAGCAGCAAAGGGGTTACCTTTACCGTTACGATTTTACCGGAAACCTGCTGGAAAAGGCTGATATGGCAGGAACCGTATTAGAGAAAAACGAATACCTTCCAGATGGGAATCTATCAAGACGAATCACTGCAGATGGAAATGAACTGAATTTCATATACGGCGCCAATGGGCAGGAGACAGAAATCCATACCTTAAGAAGCCGGGAAAAGGGACGGGCGTTACAAACATACACCTATGATTCCAGAGGAAGGATCACCGGACTGGCTGATGGAAACCAGAACCGGACCGGTTACGATGTAGACCACTGGGGAAGAATATGCCGGATACAGGGAGCAGACGGAGGAAAAGAAGGCTGCACCTATGACTATGCCGGAAACATTACCAGTACGACTGATGCCAATGGCGGAGTCATCACCTACCGTTATAATAGCCAGGGGAAAGTCTGTGAGATCATCGACCAGGAAGGGAACAGTGAAACGTTCCGTTACGATAAGGAAGGCCGGATGACTCTGCACACTGACCGCAACGGAAACCAGGTAAAGACTGCCTACAATATGGACTCCAACCGTGTCCTGGAGATTGGATGCGACAAGGAAGGAAAGAACCGGGAAAGCAGAAGCTGGGAATACGATACCTTTGGCCAGTTGGAAAAATCAGCGGCAGGAGGATTCTGCTATGCCTACGAATACAGACCGGATGGGAAGCTTCTTAAAAAAACGGCATCGGGACGAATTCTTGTTTCCTGTACCTACCATGAAGATGGCAGCTTAAAGACTTTAACGGATGAAAGCGGGAAAACGGTAAGTTACGGATATGACTGGAGGGGAAAACTGGCATCCATTACGGATGAAGCAGGAACAATGATTGTCCAGTATCTCCACTATCCGGATGGAAAGCTAAAAGAGATCGTGCATTTTAATGGAGTGAGAACCTCTTATGAATATGATACGGACGGAAACATCAGCCGCCTGGTTACGCTATTAAATTCTGGTCAACCTTTATGCTATTTCCAGTATGAATACGACTTAAATGGAAACCGTACAGCAAAAGCAGGAGCCTGTCTTTTCCCAGGAGAGGACAGCATTAAGGATACAGTAATACAATATCGTTATGACAGCATGAACCGTCTGCTGGAAGAGGAATATGATGGGGAAGCGATTTGCTACCGATATGACCTATGCGGAAACCGGTTGAAGAAGGAAAGCCTTGCCGAACAGGAAACATACCATTATAATAAAAGAAACCAGCTTATAGAACATACCACTTCAAAAGATAGAATGTTTTTCTTCTACGATCTTCAGGGGAATCTGATAGAAGAGACAGGAGCAGGGAATAGGAGATATTCCTATAATTCATTCAATCAGCAGATAAAGATTGAAGACTGTTACGGATATGTCCAGGAACACCGCTATGATGGGGAAGGACTGAGGGCAGGGATAACGGCCAAGGAAGACAGTGCCCATTTTGTATTCTACAATGGAGAACTACTGACGGAATCTGGAAGCGGGGAAGCATTCAGAAGCCGATATATCTTGGGATATGGAGTGGCAGCTAATGAGGTGGAAGAACAGTCCGGCTACCATGCCTATCATCTGGATGAGCAGATCAGCACAATGTACATCACAGGAAATCGTGGTTTGGTAGAAAGTGCCTATGCCTATGATTCTTTTGGTAATTTAAGAGGGCAGGCAGGAGATTTACGAAATCGCATTCTGTACACTGGACAGCAGTATGATAAGGAAGCGGGGCAGTATTACTTAAGGGCGAGATACTATAATCCAGTACTAGGTGGATTTATGCAGGAAGATGTGTACCGCGGAGATGGATTAAATCTTTATGCGTACTGTAGAAATAATCCAATTAAGTATATTGATCCGAGTGGATTTGCTAGAAAGCCTATTGATTATACCAAGGTCGATCCAAGCAAATGGCCTGAAAAAGCAATTGTTGCTAGTAGGGTTACTGGGTCGCCTAATATTCCTACTAACAATGATGGATTTCGAGGTTGGTTCGATGGTTTAACAACGGGGCAGTTGGATGAACTTTATAAGACGCAGACTACCAAAGATGTTATAAAAGATCGACTTCGAGGAGATGGTGGAAATCATGAATGGAATATGGTAGCTAATGCAGATCAATTTAAAGAATATGGATTAAAAGCCTCTGATATTATGGATAATGTTACACCAACAAAAGATTTAGAGTTTAAGGATATTTTGAATCCTAAAACGGGAGAGTTGATTAGCGGAGCACACACAGGTACTTCGGCTAGTTCTTATGCTCATAAAGAATTAAATGAATTATTTCAAACAAGTAATAATTATGATGAATATGTAGAAAAGGTAAGAAATTGGGCTGATGTCCATATTGATGGTGGTGCAGAGGAGCTACCTGGATATTTTAAACGAGGAGAGGAGATACCTGAACATTTAAAAAAAATCAGAAAGAAGAAAGTAAAGAAAAATGTGATAATTGAAATTGTATTGAGATAGTAGATAAAAGATATGAAGTTTATAATTGTTCAGTCATGTTAAAGGCTATGATTTCAATCGGAGTTGTGAATAAATTATCGATATTTTTTGTGACATATTAAATGAAAATATAATTTTATAAAAATAATAAGGAGAATGAAATATGAGAGAAGTTGAGCAAAAAAATTATACCTATAGCAATGATGAATTCGTTTCTGTTTTTGTTGGAAATTGTAATTCGCAAGAGTTACTTAATAGGTATTTAAAAAAAGATTATGAACTTTTGGAAGTTGATTGCATTGGTTCTGAATTTGGGATTGATTTTGGAATAAATACTTATGATGAAGATTACTTAGTTGCAGTTGTAAATACAAAGTCCTCAAATAATATAGAGGAAATATTTTCAAAAGCAAAGGTATTTGATATTGATAAGCTTAAAGCAAGTTATCCTAATAATTTGAAGGATTTTTATAATGCTGCTATTGTAGTGGGAAAATTAAACTATGAAGGTGACATTAAAGAAATACAAAATAATGAATTTGGGCATTTTAAATTTTTATGTGCGTTACGAGAAGAATAAGTATGAACAGTAGGTTTAAATTTGGGTTTACTATCTCCTTGGTAGGAAAAGTATTCAGATAAGATAAGTGAAAAATATGGAGAGACTGTTTTATAGGTATTTGACAGTATCTCCATTTTTCATTTTACAATTCCAGAATCTGTATGCTTATTTCCATAATAACCCTGTGATGTATTTGATCCTAGTGGGCCTGACTCGTAAAAAAAGTTTGGCTTCTACTGTGTCTGGAATGACGTATGATGAAAAGATAGATGCATTGTATGCCAGGCAAAAAGAGTATGTTCAGGGAGAGGTGGATAATGGTAAGTTAGTTGTCTCTGATACTCCATTGAGAACAAATGAGTTAGAAGTTGATTCATACAGCACAGTACCAAGAACGGGTGATGGTGTAACTCCTTATTATATGCCGTCTACTTATTTCATAGGTATGGATGTTATTGATCATAGTGATGGTTCTTGCCTTAACGTAATGGGGAGTACACACAGGTACATTTACTTATGGGTTAAGCGAAAGCTCAAGACCATATGATAATGCACTATATGAGTCATTAACTTACGCAGATAGGTTGGAATTTGATAGAGCTGATATCCAAGATATTAATGCAAGAACTGGACCGAATGTTCCAAACGCTATTGTGGAACAAAAATTACAAGAGCAGTATGATCTTGCAATGAAAACAGAAGCGGAGAAAATCGAGGGCACTAAATGTTAATAACCATAATATTATTAAAGAAAGGAAACAGGAAATGAAGGAAATTGTTGATATAAAATGTCTTTATCAATATGCTAGAAACGAGACAGTCGAAGATTTGGAAAATTTCGATAGAATTTCTTATGGTATTACGGAGGGCAATTATACATTTCGGTTAGAGGATATCGTTTCTTAATGTGAACTATAGATACAAAATTCCCCTTATATGGAACCTCATCAGGAATCTAAGATTATGGATATGGTTTATTTTGTTATTAACGAATATGGGATAAATTTAGCTCTCCCTGAATTGATAAAGGGGTTAGGAGAAATCATGGTGGTAAAAGAGTTTTTAGTAGGAATGTATTTGAGAATGTTACTTAATAGTTATAGTGAAGAGGCGATTCTACAATTTTCTCATATGTTGTGTAATTGTTCCGATAGCTTTAAAAATAAAGTTAAAGAGCTTGTCGTTGAGAGCATTAATCTGGATTCCAAACGTTATGAAGTAAAAGGAAATATTATATTAGAAAACTTGGAATTATTGAGAACAAAATTAGTAGATAAAAAAGCTGGCATATAATTGGATAAGTCATAGAAAAGTAGACATAAAAAGAATTATGTTAAACAGCAATAGGACATCCCCACAAGTTTACTAATGAATCTGTTTCAAGAAAATCCTGATTATGCGATGTTGTAGTTGGAATTTTTAAAACCGTTATACACATACAGTGTACAGGGCTTAAAATGGTTAAAAAACGTACCGGATACACAGAAATCTCGTTTTTTTATGTTTCCGCCGGTATCAAGTAATTTGATGCGCGGTTTTTTTGATATAATATTATAAAAACCCAACTTTATCAGTGTAAATTTCTAAACAAAGAATTCGAAAGGGGTAGTTTGTATAAGTGATTCAAGAAGAACAGTAATTTTTATATTAGAACAAAGACGTACTATAATTTTTAAAATTGAATAAAGATTTTTATTAGTCGGATACCCCAGTACCCCAACTGAGGGTTCGTATTAATTAATACAATTTTTTTAAATCAAATTAATGTCTAATTATAAAAAAATTAAGGTGCAACAGTAAAACTATTAATAATTAAAAAGGAGAATTATGAGAACTATAATTAATATAATAAAATGTCTATTATTTTTGGCAGCAGGCCTGTATCTGTTACTTGTTCCATACGATAAATTTAAAAGTTATTTCCCAAACGCAATATCGCCGGTTATGATAAAAGTATCAGGAGGCGTTATCGTTCTTTGTGGAATTATAATATTACTCGCATTGATTATCCAATGATAGCGCCCAGGTATGCAAGAAAGGAAGAATATTCTGATTAAATGTTTGGAATGGCACTCTGGAAAGTTTCTATTTATTATAGAATAAAATGCCACCAAGCATTTTCTGATCCACTACTAAAATACAACCTGGAGGAACGAAACCAATGACAAACCAAAAACATTTCTGCACCTGCACAGATACCACCTGCAAACTAAACCCAAGCAATCACAATCTGGGCTGTGATCCATGTATCCGAAAGAATTTAAAAGAAGGAGAAATCCCAGGATGCTTCTTTCATATGATCAGTGACGATATATCACAACTTAAGGAATTTTCTATCAATAATTTTGTCCAATTCTATTTAAATAATAAAGAATAAAACCTGTTGCCAAGCCGTAACCGGATCAGCGATTATTCACATAATAATACCTGATTAAAATAACACCGATCACATCTGCCAGAGCCCACCCAATAGGAATCGCCCACCATATCCCAACAATTCCGATCCAGTTTACAGCGGATAGTATATAAGCCAGGATAACTCTGGAACCAAGACTTACAACGGTAAGTATAATGGATACCCCTGGCTTTCCTATCCCGCGGAATAGGCCATAAAACATAAACAAATACCCGATCAGGCAATAAAAACCAGCTACAATAGAAAGGTATTGTACACCAATTCTCAATATTTCTGTTTCATTTTTATTAATAAAATGTACATCAAAGGCTTTGCAGACAATAATATTAAGACGGAAATCATAACGCAGTAAATAGTTATAATTTTAACTGCGGAGCGAATCCCAGTGTAAATACGCTTTTGCTTTCCTGCCCCCATATTTTGTGCGATAAAGGTAGAAAAAGCATTGCCAAAATCCTGAACCGGCATATAAGCAAAGCTTTCTATTTTAACGACTGCTGCAAAAGCTGCCATTGCAGAAACACCGAAGCTGTTCACCAAACCCTGTATCATCAAAATTCCAAAATTCATAACTGAATACTGGATGCTGGAGAGTATGGAGAAATTGGATATTTTCTTTATAATATTTTTATTAAAATATAAATGCTCCCGTTTAAGACGGATCAAAGGAACACGCAGTATGCAAAAAAGAGCAATGCCAATGGCTGAAAATCCCTGTGCAATAATAGTGGCATAGGCAGCACCGGCGATCCCCATCTGAAGAGGAACAACGAATATGATATCCAGCACAATATTGATAACAGCAGATAGGATAAGAAAGATAAGCGGCACTACCGAATTACCTATGCTCCGCATAGCAGCGCTAAAGTAATTATAAATATATGTAAAGCTGATCCCATAAAAAATAATCTGCAGGTAAGTTTTTGCGTCCAAGAAAATTTCCTCAGGAATATTGATAAAAGCCAAAATTTCATCAATAAAAAGGATGGAGCAAACATTGATAACAACGGTCACGATTCCAATGAAAATAAAAGCTGTAAAAAAACAGTTTTTTAGTTCATCAATTTCCTTTGCACCAAAAATCATGGAAAACACCATGCTGCTGCCCATGCAGAACCCAATGATGATAGAGGTCAACAAAACCATAACGGAAAATGAACTGCCTACTGCAGCAAGAGCATTGGAACCAATAAACTTTCCCACAATCACTGTATCTGCAACATTATATAATTGCTGAAATATGTTTCCTATGATCATGGGAATGGCGAAATTTATCATGACCTTTGTTTCATTGCCGTTGATCAGATCTCTTGTAGTATTCATGTTTATCCATAAAATCCTTTCAATTTGTTAATTGCGGCAGGGAAATTCATTTGGCAAACAAAAATTTTACGCAATGCCTAAAGGGTACCATTGGAACCTCCTTTTGTCAATAAGCACGAAATTGTTACTATAGAAACAAATATAGTGAAATCACACTTCTTTTCCTTTGACCGGACACTTAGAAATAAACATCTTTTTTCTTGCCTGGATTCATTTTCACTTTCATCCTGCCTTACGATATTTGACAATTTTATCATTTGAATAGTATACCAGCAAAAGCATACGTCTGCCATTTTATATATGTAAAGTATAAAAACAAATCTATGAGATTGAAAACCAATTAGCAATAATGTTAATTAAATGCCTAATGGTTTTGCCAAGGGCTTTGGCTGAGGAACGAAGCTGAATTTAAATAATATTTTGCCAGGGCATTTGGCTCACCAAATGAAATTTAATAGTCTGATGTTACCGTATATCAAGTAATTCCTGCAGAAAAAATACAAGGTGTCTTTTGTGAGAAACATGTACCTAAACGGTTTGTAATGTCACTGAATGCGCTGCCTCTGTTTTCCTGCCTTCTTTTTTTGTATTATAATTCTCTTATAAAAAGGAGGGCTTATATATGAACAAAAAAATTAAAATTGTAACCATTGGAGGAGGTTCCAGTTACACTCCTGAATTAATGGAAGGGTTTATTAAGAGAAAAGATCACCTTCCCATAAAAGAAATTTGGCTGGTAGATATTGAAGCAGGAAAAGAAAAACTTGAGATCGTCGGCAATTTGGCAAAGCGCATGGTAAAGGCAGCAGGACTTGACTGGGAGGTCCATCTGACATTAGACCGGCGGGAAGCTCTTAAAGATGCTGATTTTGTTACCACTCAGTTCCGCGTCGGCCTGTTGGACGCACGGATTAAAGATGAGAGAATTCCATTATCCCACGGAATTCTGGGCCAGGAAACCAATGGCGCCGGTGGAATGTTCAAGGCATTCCGTACCATTCCGGTTATTTTAGATATTGTAAAGGACATGAAAGAACTGTGTCCCGATGCATGGCTTGTTAATTTTACCAACCCATCCGGCATGGTAACAGAAGCTGTTATGCGTTATGGCAACTGGAATAAGGTAGTAGGTCTGTGTAATGTTCCCATTCTTTGCAGAAAGATCGCAGCAGGAGCTTTAAAGGAGAACGAGGAGGATCTGTTCTTCCGTTTTGGAGGCCTGAATCATTTTCACTGGCACAGAGTATGGGACAAAACCGGTGAGGAAAAGACCAAAGAGGTACTTGAAACGGCTTATACCAGTGTTGAAAATATGAAAAATGCGCTGAAAAGCTTTACAAGCGCAAATTCAGGTGTACAAAATATCCCCAATATCTCGTTTTTACCGGAACAGATTTTAAATCTGGGAATTATCCCCTGTATGTACCACAGATATTATTATATTACAGATGATATGCTGCAGGAGGAATTGGAAGCCTTTGCAAAAGGCGAGACCCGTGCCGAACTGGTAAAACGTACGGAAGCCGAATTATTTGAGCTGTATAAAAATCCTGAGCTGAGTGTTAAACCGCCTCAGTTAGAAAAACGGGGCGGAGCTTTCTATTCAGATGCAGCCTGTGAGTTAATTAATTCCATCTTTAATGACAAGCGTACCCATATGGTAGTCAGCACGAGAAATAATGGAGCCATCTCAGATTTGCCCGATGATGTGGTAGTGGAAGTAAGCAGTATCATAACATCAGGCGGTCCGGTTCCGATTTCCTGGGGTTCCTTTGATCCTTCCAGCAGAGGTCTGCTGCAGTTAATGAAAGACATGGAGTTAACTACCATTAAAGCGGCGGTAACCGGAGATTACGGAACCGCCCAGCAGGCATTTACCATAAATCCTCTGGTTCCCAGCGGCAAAATTGCCAAGACAGTGCTGGATGAATTGCTAATCGCCCATAAGGAACATTTACCGCAGTTTAAAGAGACGATTGATCGTTTGGAAGCCAAGAACAGCTAAATTACCATATTTCTATTACTTTTCTGCTGTGAAAGGAGCCGTTGCATGCTGATATAAAAGTCAGCTGCAATGGCTTCTTTTGGTGGTTAAGGAATTCCTGTTCATTGAAAATACCCCCTTTTTATGTTAAAATAAAAGAGACAACCTGCAGCGGTAAATTGGAATATCAGATGTTGATTAATAAATATAAAAGGCGGTAGCGGAATATGATGATGTTTTCCAATCAGGTATTGAACCAGTTTAGTGAACTTGATTATGAGGTTTATAATTTTATATTGAAAAACAGTGAGAAGATTCCTTATTTGACCATTCGGGAATTTGCCAATGAGGCTCATGTTTCCACAACGACCATAGCCCGGTTCTGCAGGAAAGTAAACTGCAATGGATTTTCTGAATTTAAGATCAGATTTAAGATGGAGCAGGAGAGTACAAAAACAATCCGTCAGGGATTTGATTCCAGCTCAATCCTGGATTTTTTTCAAAAGATCGGGACAGAGTCCTTTCATGAACAGCTTAAGTCTATCGCCAATATTATAGCAGAAAAGAAACAGATTATTTTTCTTGGAATAGGCAATTCGGGAATTATTGCCGAATATGCAAGCCGGTATTTCTGCAATATCGGAATTTTTGCCACAGGGATCAATAATCCCATGTTTCCTATCAGTCTGGAATTTCCGGAAGAAAGTATTATTATCATTCTTTCTGTGGAGGGAGAAACGGACATACTTATTGAAAATTCGGAGATCATCAGACAATGCAATAGTACAGTGGTATCCATTACCAACCGTAAGAACAGTACCTTGGCCAGGATTTCTGATTACAATATCTCTTATTATATCCAGGGGGAACGTATGGATTATAAGAAGATGAAGGTGGATATAACCTCTCAGATACCGGCAGTTTATATTGTGGAAGCACTGGCTAAGTTAACGGTGCAGAGAAAACAGGGTTGAAAATAGAAAAGAAAGCTTAATATTACAATAGATTCAGAAAAGGGATTTGCCTGGGTATTACCGCAGGCAGTCCCTTTTTTTGTGTCAGTTAATAAATCCCTGGCCAGGATAATGAAGGAAAGAAATCAAAGACCAGAGTAAGGATAATGCTGGCTGCTCTCCCATTTATTAATTAAATTTTAACGGAAAAAATAATTGACACATGATTTAAACGGATGTAGAATGATAAACATTGAAAATTGTTAACAATGTTAAGTAAAGAAAAAATAGGGGGTTTTTTTGTTATGAAGGCTGGACAGGAAGAATACATAAAGAAGTTTAAATCAGAATTAGCCACGATGATGGGAAGAAAACAAAACATCCATAGAAACTGCGTACCGGAAGGCGTCACACGAAGCGAATTTTTGCGCTGCATCAAATACGGACCAGCATGAATGAAAATCCGGAAAAGAAGGGGATTCATGTATCTGACTTGGCAAAAAGGATGAATATCGCATTATCGGCAGCATCCCGGATGCTGAACTCAATGGAAGAAAGGGGCTTGATCTGCAGGGAAATAGATCCTAAAAGCCGCAGGAATATCTGTGTTTCCTTAACGGAAGAGGGAGAGAAACTATGGAAGAAGTGTTCAGAAAGTATGAGTGATTTGCTGGAACGGGTAATCATTGGCATGGGAGAAGAAGAAGCAAGCAAATTGATTGAATTATGGAAAAAGTTTTCTGAACTAATGGAAAAAGAAGTGGATCTAATGATGAAAGAAAAGGATTTGTGAGGAAAAGAGCAAGTTGCGGAAGATAAGGACAGAGGAAGATAAGGACAGATTTTGAAAAAACAAACAGGATTACAAAACTTAAAAAAAAGTATGAGAGATGAACGGAAAGGAGGGGATAAATTTGAAATTATTTTTCCGATATTTTAAGCCGTATTTTTTATTTATAGCAGTGTCAGTGGCGCTGCTGTTTGGTCAGGCAACCTGCGATTTGTCACTTCCTGATTTTATGTCTGATATTGTAAACAAGGGAATTACAACGGGTAATACCTCATACATACTTAAAATTGGATTTCAAATGCTTGGAATAGCCTTAATCAGTGCCTGCTGTACGATTCTAGTCGGTCTTATTGCCGCCAGGATCGCAGCCGGTGTCAGCAGAGATCTACGTCAGGACATTTTTGCCAAGGTAGAAAGCTTTTCCAATGCGGAACTGGAGAAATACTCCACTTCTTCCCTTATTACAAGAACAACCAACGATATCACCCAGATCCAGCAGCTGATCGTTATGGTGATCCGCATTGTATTTTATGCTCCCATCATGGGAATCGGAGGTGTAATACACGCGCTGGACAAAAACAAATCAATGTCATGGATCATTGCACTTTCCGTGGCATTACTGCTGGTGGTGGTCTTCAGCATGCTTGCAGCTGTCATGCCCAGTTTCCAATTTGTTCAAAAGCTCATTGACCGTTTGAACCTGGTAGTAAGGGAAAGCCTGGAAGGGACCCTGGTGATCAGGCTTTTAACACCCAGAGATTTGAGGAAAAACGGTTTGAAAAGGTGAATTTAAGGCTGACTCAGACAAATTTGTTTGTCAATCGTGTCACCTCCGGCATGATGCCGGCCATGATGTTAATCATGAATCTGACCAACCTCCTGATCATATGGGTGGGGTCAAAGGCAGTATCCTCCTTCCGGATGGAAGTGGGAGATATGATGGCTTACATGCAGTATGTTATGCAGATCATCATGGCATTTTTGATGATGACCATGATGTTCATCATGATTCCAAGAGCTATCGTGTCCATCAGGCGTGTTGTGGAAGTTCTCCAGACAGAACCTTCCATTGCAGACCCTGAGGATGCGGCTGAAATCCCAGGGGTTCCAAAAGGCGTTGTGGAATACCGGGGCGTATCCTTCCGGTATCCGGATGCAGATGAAGACGTGCTGCACAACATCACGTTTACGGCGCTGCCAGGACATACCACAGCCTTTATCGGCGCTACTGGAAGCGGAAAAAGTACACTGGTGAACCTTCTTCCCAGATTTTATGATGTGACAGCAGGGGAGATCCTCATTGACGGAGTCAATATCAGGAATTGGCCGGTCCATCAGCTGCGTAATATCATAGGATTTGTCCCCCAAAAGGGGATTTTGTTTTCTGGAACCATTGAAAGCAACTTAATGTACGGTGACCGGAATGCCACCAGGGAACAGGTTGAAGAAGCGGCAGATACGGCTCAGGCCATGGAATTTATCAAATCAAAGCCGGAGAACTTTGAAACAACCATTGCCCAGGGAGGAGGAAATGTATCGGGCGGACAAAAACAGCGGCTTTCCATTGCCAGGGCACTTGTAAAAAGAGCACCTGTGAATGTGTTCGATGACAGCTTTTCTGCCCTGGATTTTAAAACGGATGCAAAGCTTCGGGCTGCTCTTCGTGAAAAAAACCGGTGGCAGCACCATCTTTTTAGTGGCGCAGCGCATCAGTACCATCATGAACGCGGACCAGATCATTGTTTTGGAACATGGCAGGATTGCAGGAAAAGGATCCCACCGGGAATTGATGAAAACCTGCGAAGTTTACCGGGAAATTGCATTATCACAGCTTAGCGAGGAGGAATTGAAATGACAGAAAAGAAATCATCCAGTTCCCCCATGGGCGGGAGCGGTGGAATGCAGGGCAAAGCGGAGAGTGCAAAGGACTTTAAAGGAACCATGCTTCATCTGGCCCGTTACCTAGAGCCATATAAAAGCTCGGTATTTGTGGTAATCCTGTTTGCCTGCTGTTCCTCCGTGTTTTCCATTGCAGGGCCTAAGATTTTAGGAAAAGCCACGACAAAGCTGTTTGAAGGTCTGATTGCCTGGATGATGGGCACTGGATTATTAACGGATTTCCGCTACATCCGGAACCGCCTCCTGCTTTTGGTTGTGCTATATGTGGTATCTGCCGTATTTTCTTATTTGCAGAGCTATATCATGTCCGGCATCAGTATGCAGGTCACCTATGAGTTGAGAAAAAAATATTTCACAAAAATGAACAGTCTCCCCCTTAATTATTATGATACAAGGACCCACGGAGAGATTTTGTCAAGGATCACCAATGACGTGGATACGGTGAGCCAGACGCTGAACCAGAGCCTCACCCAGATCATTACCTCTGTGACGACCCTGGTGGGAATCGTCATCATGATGATATCCATCAGCATCCGGATGACCCTGGTGGCTGTATTGGTCCTCTTCATTTCCATGGCCTTAATCATGGCGGTGGTAAAGAAATCCCAGAAATATTTTCAGAGTCAGCAGGAAAGTCTGGGACACTTAAACGGCCATATTGAAGAAATATACAGCGGCCATAATGTGGTGCAGATATTTAACGGAGAAAAGGAAGCGATCGAAAAATTCGGGGCGATCAACCGCAAATTATACGGTTCGGCATGGAAGTCCCAGTTTTTATCAGGAATGATGATGCCTATCATGTCCTTTATCAGTAACCTGGGCTATGTTTGTGTCTGTCTGCTGGGCGGATATCTGACGGTGGAAAAGGTGATTGAGATCGGAGATGTCCAGGCGTTTATCCAATACATGCGTTCATTTATGCAGCCTATTTCCCAGATCGCCAATGTATCTAACACGCTGCAGTCCACAGCCGCTGCGGCAGAGCGTGTATTCGAGTTTTTAGATGAGCAGGATGAGGTACCGGAATGTAAGGCGCCGATCCAGCTTAAGGAGGTCCATGGAAATGTGGAATTTAAAAATGTTTGTTTTGGCTATACGCCGGATACAATGATCATCCACGATTTCTCCTCTGCCATAAATGCCGGCCAGATGGTCGCCATCGTAGGACCCACAGGAGCGGGCAAAACAACGGTGGTGAAATTGCTGATGAGATTTTATGAATTAAATTCCGGGCATATTCTGATCGACGGTCATGATACCCTGGATTTTACAAGAGGGGATTTACGGTCCATGTTCGGTATGGTGCTTCAGGAAACATGGCTGTACAATGCCACCATTATGGATAATATCCGGTATGGAAATTTTGATAAAACAGATGAAGAGGTCATAGAGGCTGCAAAAGCGGCCCACTGCGATGAATTCATCCGGGCATTGCCGGGAGGCTATCACATGGTGATCAACGAGGAATCCAGCAACTTATCCCAGGGGCAGAAGCAGCTTTTGACCATTGCAAGGACGATTTTGGCGGATCCCAGAATTTTGATCCTGGATGAAGCCACCAGCTCCATTGACACGAGAACAGAAGTGCTGATCCAAAAGGCCATGGGTAAATTGATGCAGGGCAGGACCAGCTTTGTGATCGCCCACCGCCTTTCCACCATCCGGGATGCAGACCTGATCCTGGTAATGAAGGATGGCGATATCATAGAACAGGGAAATCATGAATCGCTGTTAGAGAAGAAAGGATTTTATGCAGATCTGTATCACAGCCAGTTTGCAGATTAGTCAATACCCTTGACCTTGGCTCCTTGCCTTTGCAAAAATAACAGAACGGAGAGAAAGAAATATGCAGGAAAACAAACATATAAATGTTGAGGATCAGGAAATAAAGACAGGAACAGGAAAACTAAAAAAGATCATAGCTCCCCTCCTGGTCCTGCTGGTGCTTGCCGGATGCGGGGCTGGATATTATATCTATAATTCAAGCGTCTCTTACTTTAAAACAAATAATGCAAAAGTAACGGCAAAGCTCTATTCCGTAAAAGCGGTAACCAGTGGAAAGCTTTTGTCATGGGATGTGGAAAATGGGGACCTGGTAGAACAGGATCAGGTGCTGGGACGGCAGGAGATTCTTCCTTATATTAGTTCCCCCATTACAGGAACTGTAGTAAAAAATGACGGAGCCATAAATCAGACGGTGGCCCTGGGATCAGAACTGGCGCTGGTAGCCGATACCTCGGATCTTTACATAGGGGTAAATGTGGAAGAAACGGATATCATGAAGGTCCGCTTAGGACAGCGGGTGGATGTGAAGATAGATGCTTATCCTGGAAAAACCTTTAAGGGACAGGTGACGGAGATCGATCCTGCCACTCAGACCTATTTTTCCAATAATACCAGCTTTAACACCAGCGGAGAATATACAAAAGTGACACAGTTAATACCAATTAAGGTGACGATTGAAAATGAAGAAGATCTTCCCCTTGTATTTGGCATGAACGCATCAGTTAAAATACATCTGAAATGAATTGGGCTTACAGGAGGTCAGAATAGATGAAAAAATTGTTCACAGGTTTAATGACAATGGCAATGCTGGTGGGCCTTCTTACCGGCTGTGCAGGTGAGGGCAAACAGACCGAGGTAACAGTCGCAGCAGCGAAATCAGGAAAGGACTTGTCCACCATGGTGTGGCAGGGAACCGTGGAAGCGCTCAGCAGCGTTGATGTAATGCCAAACAGCAATGGAAAGATTTTAGAGATCCCGGTAAAGGAAGGGGACAGGGTAAATGCAGGAGACGTTTTGTTCCAGGTAGATAATCAGGATGCAGGGCTTCAGCTGGAACAGGCAAAGGCAGGCTACCAGGCAGCGGAGGCAGCTTTTAAAAATGCAGAGAAGGCAAGCCAGCAAAATACAAGCGTAAGGCCGGCGGAAATTGCCTTTAACACAGCCAGAGATAATTTTAGCCGAATGGAAGCCCTGTTTGCCGGCGGAGCTGTTTCCCAGGCAGAGTATGAAGGAGCCAGGGCGCAGATGGATTCAGCGTCCGTACAGCTCCAGGCCGCAAGAAACGGGCAGACAGGCAATTACGAGGTCACAAAGGCCCAGATGGACAGTGCCAAGGCTGCACTGGATATAGTGCAGAAAAAAATATGATGACTGTACGGTCACATCGCCCATAACCGGAATGATAACAAGTGTTTATGTGGAAGTGGGCCAAATGGTTTCCCCCCAGGTGAAGGCAATGGCGGTTATTGACGACAGCGGCAAGAAAGTAAAGATCCAGGTGGCTGACATGGACATAGACCAGCTGAAAACAGGAATGCCCATGAATGTCAGCCTTCAGCCATTAGGTGAGAGCTGCCAGGGAACTATTTCCGAAATATCCGCAGTCAGCAATGCTTCCACAGGGATGTTCACGGTGACCGTACAGCTGGAAGAGGCAAGCAAGGTCAGCTATATCGGCCTGACGGCAGATCTAAGGGTGTCTGAAAACAAGGAAAACAGTTCTGTATACATTCCTGCTAAATGCATCCAATCCGATGACTCCGGTACTTTTGTGTATAAGGTTTCCAATGGAACCGCAGTCAGGACAGCGGTCACGAAAGGAAAGAAAAAGAATGCTTATTATGAGGTATCCCAGGGACTATCCGAAGGGGATGAAGTGGTAATGCAGAGCAGCAGTTCTCTGGAAGACGGAGAAAGGGTACAGGTGTTAACAGTAAAGTAGACTTAAATCAGGAACAGGAATTTTTGTAAATCAAAAAGAATAAAACATAAGAAACGCACCGCCTCATGCATGCCTGGCTTATATTCGGCCAGACATGCATGAGGCGGTGCGTTTCATTGTAAACAGGCTCCGTTTCCCGTTAGAAAAGAAGGAGGACCGGGACTTAGTTCCGGCATTTCATGCATTCCAGGTAATGCATATTGGCGCATTCCCAGTCTACCACCTGGAACCAGTTATAAATGTATGCGATCCTTTCATTATAATGCTTTAAATAATAGGCGTGTTCCCAAACATCGATGGTAAGTACCGGGCAAAGATTCTGGACAATAGGGGTATCCTGATTTGCCGTGGTTATGATTTTAAGCTTGCCGTTTTGGTCCACAGTCAGCCAAGCATATCCGGAACCAAAAACAGACAGGGCCATTTCCTCAAATTCATGGTAAAAAGCTTCCACACATCCAAACTCTTCCACAAGGGCGTCATAGAGCATGCCTGCCTGACAGCGGGTTTCAGAGTCTGACATGCCATTAAAATAGAAGATATGATTGTAAACGCCGCCTCCATTATTCCTGATGGACTTCTGAACATCCTTTTTCAGGCAGTCTGCCTTGCAGATCAGCTTTTCCAGCGGCCAGTCCTGTAAGTCCGGACAGTCTTTGAGTGTTGCGTTAAGGTTGTTCACATAGGTTTGTAAGTGCCTGTCATGATGGAGGCACATTGTCAATGCATCGATGCACGGCTCCAGGGCATCGTAAGCATAAGGAAGGGGCGGATTTACAAATGGATAATGCTCATTCATTGATAATTCCTTTTTTGTTCATTTGTATAAATATATTCAGAAAATATAGGCTCGTGAGGAATAAAAGCCACTTTTCGTTTTTTATTTCCATGTTTGTCTGAAAAATATCCGTTTATTTCTTCTATGCAGCAGCCGGGGATTGTATCGAAAATTACCAAAAAGGCTTTATTTATGGCGCCATTATCATAAAAAACACCATAAAATAGAAAAGTTTAGAAATTTATAAGAATTTTATACTTAAAAAAAAGTTATATCAGCCCGTTATAATAGAAAGAAAAAAAGAAGTGGCACCAAGTACAGGAGGGACACGTGCATGAATAGATTTAAGCGCAATGTGGAAGAAACAGGCGGAGCGGCGGAAATGGAGCCAATGGAGCCAATGTCTGATGAAACGTTTGACAAAGAGCTGCAAAGCCTGATGAAAGAGGAAAAGGGCGGAAAAAAAGAAGAAAAAAGGCCCTCGGAAAAAAATGGAGCAGGAAGAGGAAGATCATAACCATTGGAGCGTCGGCCATTGGGGCCTTTTTATTGCCATTAAAGTTCTGGCAGGAGGCGGCAGCGCAGCTTTGCCGGTAACTGTTTCCCCTCTGGCAAAGGGAGAGGTGGTTGAAATGCTTTCGGTCAGCGGCCCTGTCCAGGGAACAGACAGCGTGGAAGTTGTTTCCAACCTTCATGCGGAGATCCTGGAGCTTCCGGTAAAGGAAGGGGATAAGGTGGAAAAAGGACAGGTTTTGGCAATGCTTGATGACAAGGATGCAAAAAAAGGAAGTGGACATTGCCCAAAATGCCTATGATCTGGCTGTCAGCACCTATCAGGATAAGCAGCTGGAGGCTGAGAACGGATATGCAAAGGCAAAGCAGGATTTTGATACAGCAAAGTCCAATTATAACCGGACACTGGCTCTTTTCCAGGGAGGAAGTGCTTCCCAGGTGGAGCTCGAAACTGCTTCTAATACCATGAATGACGCTCAGAGGGAAATAAGTACATACACGTTAAAGAACGGAAGACCTGTGGCAAATGAGTCCTATGCCCTGCAGATCGAAAAAGAGGCTTTTGAACTGGAACAGAAGAAGGAAGCACTTAATAATACAAAGGTTATCAGCCCTATTGCAGGAACCGTTGTAAGGGTCAACTGCAAGGTGGGCCGTTTTGCGGATAAAACCGATGATGATAAACCAATGTTTATCATCAATAATCTGGATGTGCTGGAGATGAGGATCAATGTAAGCGAGTATTCCATCGGAAAGGTTGCCATCGGACAGCCGGTGGAAATCAGTGCTGATATTTTAAACGGTGAAACCGCAAGAGGCGAGGTGACCGTCATTTCTCCAACCGGAGAGGAGAAGGGAAATGGTTCCACGGAAAGAGTCATTCCTACCACCATACGGATTATAGACCAGAACACCAAACTGATCGCAGGCATTACCGCCAAGGCAAAGATTGAACTGCAAAAGGCGGAGAATGTATGGGTTGTTCCGATTTCCGCTGTTATCCAGCAGCCGGATGGAAGCACGGCCATTGCTTGTGTAAAGGATAATATCGTAACATTCATTCCGGTGAAGACCGGAGTGGAAAGTGACATTCAGGCGGAAATCATTCCAGAGGAAGAAGGGGCCTTAACAGAAGGGCTGCAGGTGATCGACGCTCCGTCTTCTATGCTTACAGAAGGAATGACAGTAACCGTGATTCCAACCGTTCAGTAAGAGGGAGGCAGTATGTGGAAAAAGAAAGATAAGCTTCCCGCCTGTGTGACAGAGAATATCAGGAAGATTTGATAAAGCTGGTGGATGTGGTGAAGGTTTACGATACCGGCTCCATTAAGGTGCTGGGGTTAAAGCGGATAAACTTAACCATTAAACGAGGAGAATTTGTAGCCATCATGGGTCAGTCAGGCTCTGGAAAATCAACGCTTATGAATATCTTAGGCTGCCTGGACCGGCCCACCATGGGTCATTATTATCTTGACGGCATTGATACGGCAGAGCTTTCTGCTGATGACTTATCGGCGATCAGGAACCGCAAGATAGGATTTGTATTCCAGTCCTTTAACCTGATTTCCAGGACTTCTGCATTAAAGAATGTGGAGCTTCCCATGACCTATGCCCATATTTCCAGAAAAACAAGGGAAGAGCGTGCCTTAAGTCTTTTGGAACGGGTAGGGCTTGGAAAACGGTATGAACATATGCCCAATGAACTATCCGGCGGACAGCGGCAGAGAGTGGCCATTGCCAGGGCACTGGCTAATGAGCCTCCTCTGATCATGGCTGACGAACCTACGGGTAATCTGGATACCGCATCTTCGGTAGAGATCATGGAGCTGTTCTCCCAGCTTCACAGGGAAGGTGCCACTGTGGTGCTGGTAACCCATGAAGAGAATATTGCGGCATTTGCAGGGCGGATCATACGGTTCCGGGATGGAGAGCTGGTCAGCGATCTGCCTAATGTTCCCCCAGATCAGGTACAGGAAGAAGACGTAACAATGGAGAAAGAGGAGGCGCCATGCTGATAGAAAATATGAGTATGGCGCTTCACGCCATACGGTCTAATAAGATGAGATCCTTTTTGACCATGCTGGGAATCATCATTGGCATTGGAGCTGTGATCGCGATTGTATCTGTGGGAGACAGCATGAGAAACTTATTTACCGATGCCTATAAGGATGTGGGCTATAACCGGGCCGTTATCATGGTATCCTGGGAAGTAACAGATTTCCGCATGTCGGATTATTTTACCAGAGATGAAATGGACCGGGTCAGGGAAGTGTACCAGGATAAGATCCAGTATATTGACAGCGATGCCAGCGCCGATGCAGAGGCCGTCAATGGGCGCAAAAAGGTAAAGTATCAGTTCCAGGGAATTGATTCCAATTATACGGAAGTGCAGCCATTAGATATTATTTACGGCAGGGCCCTCAATAAGGCGGATGTAAAAGGAGCTGCAAATCACGTGGTTCTGGAGGATAAAGGGGCAATACAGCTGTTCGGTACGGCTGACTGCGTGGGCAGGACCTTCCGAATGACCATAAATAAGAATACCCAGGAATACATGGTTGTGGGAGTCTATCATAAGGATATCTCACCCATGATGGCCATGCTTATGGGAAACGGGCAGACTCAGTCAGGGTTTCTGCCATATACGGTCCTTACAAAATCCAATGATTACTTTTCAGGTCTTAATTTTTACGTCCGGGACGGAGTGGACATGAAAGCATTCTTAGCAGAACTTACCCGGTACGTGGCAAAATTAAAGGGCCGTCCGGAATCAGAGATCCGGACCATGTCAGTGGTAGAACAAATGGGGACCGTGGATACCAGCCTTTCCGCCATGGCGGCAGCCGTGGGTGGAATTGCCGCCATCTCTTTGCTGGTAGGCGGAATCGGAATCATGAATATTATGATGGTCTCTGTTACGGAGCGGACCAGGGAGATCGGAATTCGGAAGGCCCTGGGCGCGAGGACAAGAGACATCATGATCCAGTTTTTGACGGAATCCGCTTTTATGTCGGCCTGTGGAGGGATTATCGGCATCGTTCTTGGAGTGGCCCTTGTGAAAGCAGGGGGAGCTGCCTTTCAGATGACCGTGGTCATCAGACCCTCTGTGGTGTTCCTGGCAGTTGGTTTCTCGGCTCTTGTTGGTATTTTCTTTGGTCTTTATCCGGCTTCCAAAGCAGCGAAAAAAAGACCCTATTGAAGCTTTAAGGTATGAATAGGAGGGGAAAACATCATGCTGCTTGAAAATATGAATATGGCGATTCACGCCATTAAGGCAAATAAGATGCGGTCCTTTCTGACCATGCTTGGGATCATCATAGGCATTGGGTCTGTCATTGCCATCGTGTCCATTGGTGATACCATGCGGTTTATGGTATCCGATCTTTATAAAAATGCAGGAGTAACCCTGGCCTATGTCTACGTCTGGCCAAAGGACGGAGAAGATATGAGGGAAAGCGATTACTTTACCCTTGATGAACTGGACCGGCTGAAAGAGGTGTTCGGAGACGAAATCAGCTACATTGACAGCAATGCTTCAACAAATGCAGAAGCCGTTTTTGGACGCAATAAGGTCAAATACCAGTTTGAAGGAATTCTTTCCAATTATCCCCAGGTCCAGAAGATCAATATGATCTACGGACGTAATTTAAACGAAGCCGATGTAAAAGGAAGAAAGAACAACGTTGTACTGGAGGCAAAGGGGGCAAAGGATCTTTTCGGCACGGAAAATTGCATTGGAAAGTCGTTCCGCACCACCATTTATGGCAATACGGACGATTACAATGTAGTTGGAGTCTACAGGGCAGACCAGAATCCTTTTGAGGCGATGATGGCGGGAACCAGTGCTACCAGGGCTGGATATGTGCCGGATTCCTTATTGACCTGGCCCAATGACAACATTTACGGTATTCGTCTCTATGCAAAAGAAGGAACTGATATGAAAGGGTTTTCTGACATGATGACTTCCTACCTTGCAAAGACCAAGAAACGGAACAAGGAGGATGTCACCTTCTATTCTGTGTCAAGTGAAATGGGAAGTGCGGATGCAATCATGGGCGGCTTATCTGCTGCTGTGGGAGGAATCGCAGCCATCTCTCTTTTAGTTGGCGGAATCGGAATCATGAACATCATGCTGGTATCCGTTACGGAGCGGACCCGGGAAATCGGCATCCGTAAGGCTTTAGGCGCTAAAACAAGGGATGTCTTAATCCAGTTTTTAACGGAATCAGCCATTCTTTCCGCCCTGGGAGGAATCCTGGGCGTTGCGTCAGGCGGAGGTCTAGTGCTGGCTGGAGGAGCGCTGTTTGGCATGAAGGTGGTCATAAAGCCGGCGGTCATCCTGGTGGCGGTAGGATTTTCGGCTTTGGTAGGCTTGTTTTTTTGGCATTTATCCGGCTCCAAGGCGGCAAAGGCAGATCCTATTGACGCCCTGAGGTATGAATAAAAGAGCGCAGCAGACCCGCTGCGCTCTTTCTTTTCCAGGAAATTGCGTTTTACGGATTTTTATCCTGGAATACTATAAAAAAATAAAAATTCCGTATTATACTCGCCAAGTAAAAGGTTCTATGCTATAATAGGGTGATATCTTATGGTTTAGTGAGGAAACTGTATGCTTAGTGAAGAGAAAATAAAGATCATGACAAGCCTTGCAATGTTTGAAAAACACGAAGGAAAAAGGATATTTCCCATTAACCGGTACTTTAAAAGCGATTACATCAGTAGTAAGCTTATCCGCTCTTTTTTTCAGCTATACGCTGAGTTTTGTTTTATGTCTGGCTTTATGGGGATTATATGATATGGAACGATGGATGAATACCATGGAGTTAAAGGGCCTGACGGCAGCCGGATTGCGGATTGGAATAATTTATCTCATCGGACTGGTAATTTACCTGGGAATCAGCGCTGCTATATATATGAAGAAGTACGAATATGCCAGCCGTGGAACAAAAGTATATTTGGCCAAACTAAAACGGCTGGACAAGCGGTACGAGGGAAATACAAGACCTTTAAAAAGAACAAAGGGAGGACGGACATCATGATGGGCCTTCTTGTATTTAAAGAACGATTGAAAGAGTTTTATGCCAGGTTTGAGATTTATATAACGCCTGTGATCAAGTTTATATTCAGCCTTCTGGCATTTGCCCTGATGAATAAAAATATCGGTTTTATGTCAAAGCTGACGGCAGGCTATATTCCACTGGTGCTGGCTCTGGTGTGCTCCTTTTTGCCCTATGGAGCCATCTCCTTTCTGGCGGCAAGCTTTATGCTTGTCCATCTTTCGGGAATTTCCATTGAAATCACTCTGGTCATGGCTGTTTTTATTTTGGTGGTAGGACTTCTTTATTATGGATTCCAGCCGGGTGACAGCTATCTGCTGGTGCTGACCCCTGTATTTTTTTCTTTTAAAAATCCCTTATGCGATCCCGCTGATCGTAGGGCTGTCAGGGAGCGTTGTGTCTGTGATACCGGTAAGCTGCGGTGTATTTATTTATTATGCGCTTTTATATGTAAAGCAGAATGCAGGAGTCCTGACCAATGATATGTCGGTGGACGAGGTGGTGAAATTCATGCAGCTTATGAAGAGCCTGATGTCCAATAAGCTGATGCTTGTGATGGTTACGGCGTTTGCCCTTTCTCTTGTGGTGGTGGCGGTCACCCGGAGCTTATCTGTGGATTACTCCTGGATCATTGCCATTGTGGCAGGCACCATTGCCCAGCTGGGCGTAATTTTTATCGGAGATATTGCTGCGGATGTATCGGTGTCGGTTATCGGGCTTCTGGCAGGAATCCTGATTTCCATTGTGATTGCAGGAATTTATATATTTTTTGTCTTTGCAGTGGATTATTCCCGGACAGAATACGTACAATTTGAAGATGATGATTATTATTACTATGTCAAGGCCGTTCCAAAGCTGACAGTCAGCGCGCCTGATGTGAAAGTTCAGAAAATCAATGCCAGAAAGCTCCAAAGGCCGCAGAGGTAGGAAGCACCTTACGGGCATATTTTTACACCCGGTGCCCGATAAAGCGGGGCGGGCTCTAAGGCTGGGAGGGATCCTGCCCGGTTCGCATAGGCAATAATAAGGTAAAGATAAAAGGGAGGTGGAGACAATAGCAGATTTTTTAGACGGAATGTACTCCTGGGTATCTTTCCTGCCCAGGATATCGAAAACAAATTTAGTTGAAATTATTATTATAGCCGTTCTGCTGTATGAACTGCTGACCTGGATCATGAATACAAGGGCATGGACGCTTTTAAAGGGAATCATCGTGATCCTTGTTTTCTATGTCTTTGCATATGTATTCCGGCTGGATAATATTTTTTGGATTCTCAATAAAATCGCTACACCGGCAGTGACCATGGCGATTGTGATCTTCCAGCCTGAACTTCGAAAGGCTTTAGAGCAACTGGGAAGCAAGAATCCCTTTACAGGGATCCTGACCTTTGATGATGGCAGGGACAATTCCAGTTTTACGGATAAAACGATCAATGAGCTGGTGAAGGCTACTTTTGAGATGGCAAGGGTCAAGACCGGAGCGCTCATGGTAATTGAACGGGGAGACTCTTTAAAAGAGATCGAGCGTACCGGAATAGAAGTAGGAGGAGTTGTCAGCAGCCAGCTTCTTATCAATATTTTTGAGCATAATACGCCGCTGCACGACGGAGCGGTGGTAATTCGGGGGAATCGTGTGGCAGCGGCTACCTGCTACCTGCCTCTGTCCGATAATATGTCCATCAGCAAGGACCTGGGTACAAGGCACAGGGCCGCAGTAGGCGTCAGCGAAGTCAGCGACAGCATTACCATTGTGGTATCGGAAGAAACCGGGCGTGTGACTGTGGCTTTGGAAGGCGGCCTTAAACGGATCGCGGATGCGGATATGCTCCGGTCAGTCCTTGCAGGTGTAAAACGGGAGGCAGAGGAAGGAAGCAGATTCAGGATTTTGAAGGGAAGGCGGAAGAATGAAGGAAAAGCTGTTAAATAATCTTGGACTGAAGGTTGCGTCCCTGGTGCTTGCCTTTGCAGTATGGATGGCAGTTGTCAACATTTCCAATCCCATTATTGACGATTCCCAGGTGGTTGCGATAGAAGTGCGCAATGAGGACGTGCTGGAGGCTGCCAATTTGACCTATGAAATTGTGGGAAAGGATACGGTGACAGTCAGCTACCAGGTGAGAACAAGAGACCGTTCCCTGGTGAAGGCCTCGGACTTTCATGCCTATGTTGATTTAAAGGATTACAACGTGACAGGAGCAATTCCCATCACCGTGGAGATTAATAGAGATAAGGAAAACCTGGTCAAGGGCGACACCATTACGGCTAAGCCAATGGTGATCCGGATCGATACGGAAGAGCTTCAGCGCAAGAAGTTTGATCTTCAGTTCCGGATAAAAGGAGCCCCGGAGGAAGGCTATGCCCTGGGCATGGTCACACTGCTGCCGGATTCTGTGACTGTGGAAGGCCCTGAGTCCCAGATCGGCCAGATCAACCATATGGGAATAGAGATCAATGTGGATAATGCCAATGCGGATATCAATGCCGTGGCCTCTCCGGTCTTTTACGATGCCAACGGCAACGAGATGCCGGACATGGCAAATAAAGTAACTGTCAACAGGCACGAGATCGAATATAATGTATCCGTGCTGAAGGCTAAGAATCTTTCCATCAACTTTGAGGTTTCAGGAGAAGTGGCAAAAGGATACCGGTATACGGGACTGGAATGCAGCATCAAATCCGTACCGGTGGTAGGCACCAAGTCAGTTCTTGCCACCCTGACCAGCTTGTCTGTTTCCTCGGATAAGCTGAATATTGACGGCGCCACTTCTGACAAGGTGGTTCAGCTGGATCTAAGCCAGTATCTGCCGCCAAGCACCTCTGTTGCAGGGGATGAATATAAGAATGTAACCGTGAAGCTGAAGGTAGAACCACTGACTACCAGAGTATTCACTTTGAATTTGAAGAATCTGGATAAGAAGGGTGCAGAAGCTGATTACGATTACAGTTTTGATAAAGAAACTTCTGATGTTACGGTAAAAGGCTGAAGGAAGATTTAGACGCCCTGACAGAAAAGAACTTGAATGCAGTTCTCGACGTATCGGACCAGGAGGCTGGCCCCCATCCCGGAATGGTGACATTTGAGGTTTCGGCAGGGTTTGAGGTGGTTGGTTATACGCCTTTCAATGTGATGGTTGCCCATAAAGATCCGGGTCCCGGAACGGTTGAAAGCAGCACCACAGCCACTTCTGCGGAAGTTCCTGAGTCGCAATGATAAAGTCTTTCTTTTCCCAAAAGGGAAAATGATGGAAGAATGGAGGGAGGAAATTCAGTATGGTCAGTGCTAAAGTTGTTATAAAGAATCCTACCGGCCTGCACTTAAGGCCGGCAGGGATTCTTTGTAAGGAAGCCATGAACTTTAATTCTTCGGTGAGTTTTCAATTTAAAAAACACCACTGCCAATGCGAAAAGCGTGCTTAGCGTATTGGGTGCCTGCGTAAAAAGCGGGGATGAGATTACTTTTGTCTGTGAGGGAGCAGATGAGGAGGAGGCTCTGGCGACCATGGTCAAGGCTGTTGAAGACGGTCTTGGCGAATAGATTAATTATCTAATAATTAATAAGGAGGCTAATTATGTTTAAAGGAACAAGTGCATCTGCGGGAATCGGTATTGGGAAGGCCGTTAACGTAGAAGAAGCAGAGCTTAAGATCACGAGAGAGGAAATAACAGATCCGGAGGCTGAAAAGGCCCGCTTTCAGGCGGCAGTCAAGCAGGCTATGGAAGAGACCGGCCTTTTGGCACAGGATCTGGCAACAAAAGTGGGAGAAAAGGAAGCGGAGATTTTAAACGGTCATCTGCTGCTCCTTTCCGATCCAATGTTGACAGGTGAGATTGAGAATTCTATCACAGGGGAGAATGTCAACAGCGAATATGCCATTGAAAATGTATGCAATTCCTATGCCAATATGTTCGCATCCATGGGAGATGAGCTCATGCAGCAGAGAGCCACGGACATGCATGATATCAAGACCCGCATGCAGAAGATACTTATGGGGGTAAATTCTGTGAATATTTCCGATCTTCCGGAGGGAAGCGTGATCATTGCAAGAGATTTAACGCCTTCCATGACAGCCGGGATCGATCCGAACAAGGTAACCGGTATTGTTACGGAACTGGGAGGAAAGACATCCCACAGCGCCATTCTTGCCAGAGCTTTGGAGATTCCGGCAGTGGTTGCCCTTGAGGGATTTTTAAGCCAGGTGTCCGATGGGGATGATGTGATATTAGATGGATCGAAAGGAATTGTCATTGTGAATCCGGAAGATTCATTAAAGACAGAATATGCCGCAAAGAAGGAAGCCTTTTTAAAGGAAAAGAAGGAGCTGGAGCAATACATCGGCAAGCCAACCGTGACAAAGGATGGGGTTGCCATTGAATTGGTCGGCAATATCGGAAAGCCTGAGGATGTGGAAAAGGTCCTTCATTATGACGGGGAAGGGATCGGATTGTTCAGAACAGAATTTTTGTTTATGGACCGTACCTCAATGCCCACAGAGGACGAGCAGTTTGAAGCTTATCGGAAGGTTGCGGCTGCCATGAACGGCAAGCCTGTGATCATCCGCACTCTGGATATCGGAGGAGATAAGGAAATTCCATATATGGGCCTTGAAAAGGATGAAAATCCATTTTTGGGATACAGGGCGATCCGTTTCTGCCTGGACCGGAAGGAAGATGTGTACAAGCCTCAGCTGCGGGCTCTTTTAAGAGCCAGTGCTTTTGGCAACATCCGCATCATGGTTCCCATGGTGACCTGCTTAGAGGAGTTCAGAGAAGCAAAGGCGCTTGTTGAAGAGCTTAAAAAGGAATTTGATAAAAAAGGAATTGCCTATAAAAAAGATATACAAGTGGGAATCATGGTGGAAACAGCTGCCGCCTCCTTAATGGCGGATGTGTTTGCAAAGGAAGTTGATTTCTTCAGCATCGGAACCAATGACTTAACCCAGTACACCATGTCTGTGGACAGAGGAAACGATAAGGTATCCTATCTGTATTCCCCGTTAAATCCTGCGGTTTTAAGAAGCATCCGCCATGTCATTGAATGCGGGCGGAAAGAAGGGATTATGGTCGGTATGTGCGGGGAGGCTGCAAGCGATCCCATGCTCATTCCCCTGCTTCTGGCATTTGGCTTAAATGAGTTCAGCATGAGTGCGTCTGCTATCTTAAACGCCAGAAAGCTGATTACCGGTTACAGCACAAAGGAACTGCAGGCAGTGGCAGAACAGGCAATGTCCTATTCCACTGCAAAAGAAGTAGAAGACTATATGAGAGAGTTCATTAGCCGTATATAGTGGACTGAAAAAGGGGAAATGCGGCTGTCGCCAGGGCGGCGGCTGCTTTTTCCATATAAGGCGGCGTTTCGATTATTTGCCAAAGGGGATATGTTACGATGAGTGTTTATCTGATCAGCTATGGAGCGTCTTATTTATTTGCAAGAGCAGGCTTTTACTGGCTGTCTGGTATTATTTTAATACTGGCAGCTCTTTTCCTGTACTGGCGGGATTACGGCCGGACCGAGAATATCATTCACTTAAGGGGTGTGTTTTCCCTGTTCTGGGTAGGAGGGGAAGGCATTGCCTGTTTAAAGCTCTCAGAACTTTCATTTGACTGGAATATTATTACGTGGCTTTGTTTTCTGGTAGCATTCCTGGGATTTTGGGTCACCTTTGAATTTTTCGCAAAGCTGCAGGGTGAATCAGGAGGACAGCGTTCCAGCTGGTTCAGTTTTAAGGGCTATGAAAGACCTCTTTTTCTGTCCATGGTTTTTGTGACCTTTGTATCCCTTGCCGGTTTTATTGTTGAGGCGGTGGTGCTGGGGTTCGTTCCCTTCTTTGTGAAAGGAGTGCCTCATGCTTACTCTGCGTTTCATATAACAGGAATTCACTATTTTACCGTATCCTGTGTGCTGGTGCCTGCGCTGTCGGTCCTTTATTTTTGCATTGAACAGGGGAGAAACGGCTTAAGGCTCATTCTGGCCGTGCTTATGGACGTCATTGCATGCATGATTCCGATTTTGTGCGTGTCCCGTTTCCAGCTGATCCTGTCTGTTGGTTTGGCGGTTCTTACTTATATTGCTATGGAGCACAGGCTGAAGATCGCGTATGGGGTGGGCCTGATGATTGGTATGATCCCCATTTATGTGATTCTAACCATTGCAAGAGGCCATGATGTTTCCTATTTAAACGGCATTTTTCAGATGAAAAACAGCCAGATGCCCATATTCATCACTCAGCCTTATATGTACATTGCAAACAATTACGACAATTTTAACTGCCTGGTAGAGTGGCTTCCGTCCCATACTTTTGGCCTTCGGATGCTCTTTCCCTTATGGCGCTTACAGGGCTTAAATTCCTTGTCCCGGCTCTTGTGGATTTCCCCATCTATGTGACAAAAGAGGAATTGACCACGGTCACCCTGTTTTATGATTCGTTTTATGATTTTGGCATTGTGGGTGTCCTGTTATTTGGATGTATTCTGGGTGGAGTTGCGTTTTTCCTGATGCGGATGGTAAAGCGTATCCGCAATCCCATTGGCTATCTGTTCTATGCCCAGTTTGCCATGTATATGATTCTTTCCTTTTTCACCACCTGGTTCAGTAATCCTTCCACCTGGTTTTACTTTGGAATGACGGGAGTTTTGTTTGCTTTTTGTTCGTGGAATAATAATGGAACACATGGCTGACTATATAAAAAGCTCCCGGAAAAAACTGGTGTTCTGCTTGACGGCAGCACACCAGTTTTTCCGGGAGCTTTTTGTTATGTATGAATTGAAATCAGGCCCTTGGTGTGCCGGAAGGCTCCTTTTCCTCCATGGGAGGGGAGATGGCAAGGCGCTTTTTCTTTTTGCGCCGCCGGTAAAAGAAAATGGCAGAGGCTGCTGCGGCAATTGGCAGCCAGAATGGACTGGTTGTAATGGCACTGATCGTAAGATTTAACAAGACGGACTTAAAAAGCTTAAGATTGCCTGCGAATCCATTTCTTATGCGGGTACCGGCTGATTCCGGGGCAGTGGGGGTAAATGTGGTGACTTCCCAGATGCTTAGGGAAACCGTGCCGTAATTCACCTGATTGTCGTATAGCTTAAGCTGGTATTCCATGGATTCCAACTGGTAGCGTATCTCGGAAAGCCGCTGCTGGAGGGTGATGACCGTATCAATTGACTCCGCTTTTTGGAGGAATTCCCACAGCTTTTCCTGCTCCACTTCCAGGGACTTTTTTTCTGCTTTCCAGATCGCTGTACTGCAGCGTAACATCTTGGGTGGATTCAGATTTATCGGTGATATTGCCATTGGTTTCCACTGTGCTTATAAAGCTGTCAATCTGGTTCACGGGAATCCGGATGGTCATATTGGCATACCTTGGCACCGGTTTTCCAAGGCTGTCTAAGCGGCTGCCTGTCATGTCGGATTGTTCTACATATCCGCCAAGCTGGGTGATCCTGGTCTGGAGGTTATGAAGCAGTGTTTCAAATCCATCTGTTTCCACGTTCATGGATATGTTCCTTATGAGTTTCCTTCCGGCCGGAAGCACCTGGCCGCTTCCGGTTTCGCCGGCCAGTGATGTAACAGCTTTTTCTTCTTCCCCATTTTCATACTGGCTGTCTGGACTGACCGGGACATTGGTCTCTGCAGTCATGGCAGGCCCATAATCCGATACAGCGTTCTGAGCCACTGCTGCGGACTTATTGGAGCATGCGCTTAGGCAGAGAATTACCAGAAGAGACAGGACGAATCCCCATTTTCTTTTTCTCATTGAACCCCTCCTTTTATCATCATATTTCTAGGAATCAAGTGATATCCTTAGAATAGCATGGTGCCTGGACCATTTCAACAAAGGCGGAGAAGCTTAAGAAAAAACTTATATATTTCCATGCTCTTTTACAGCTTCTGAAGGGGAAAGGTGAAAATGTTTTTTTATAGGCCCTGAAAAAGGTTGAATAGTTTTTAAAGCCGCTGCTAAAACAGGCTTCGGTAACTGGCATTCCGGTTTTTAAAAGGTCCCTTGCCAAAAGAAGGCGCTTTTCCGTGATATAGTCAAACAAAGTATAACCGGTCTCCCCTTTGAATAAGTGCATCAGGTGATAACGGCTGATATAGCATGATTCTGCAATGGCGTCCACGGTTATATCTTCCATCAAGTGACTGTTTATATAGTCCATAATTCCTAAAATACGCCGGTCACCGGTGGAAGGAGGAAGATACTGTACCCGGTTAGCTAAAGAAGCCCTGTTCAACTGGATCATGAATTCCAGAAACACCACCTGACAGTACAGATCCCTGGCATAGCCGTCATGGGTGCAGGCATATTCCAGGTTCGACAATGTGCGGTACAGGCCGCTTTTTTCCATGGAATGAATCCGCAGGACGTGGGAATGCAGCTCTTTTGATTTTTGGAAGCAGGTGCTCAAATCATAGCTGTCAGACCGGTAAGCCAGTAAAAATCCTGGGGAAAGATAGACGATGATCCTTTCATAAGGCACTGACGGGTCAATGTCAGGCTTGTGAATATCGTTATGGCGGACCAGTATGATGTCATAGGGATTCAGTTTATAAGCACAGCCTTCGATCCGGTAGGTTACGGATCCCCGGATGAAAATGATGATTTTATCGAAATCATGATAATGGTATTCAAAATCCTGTTTTTTTGTATCGGTCAGATGAAACAGACGGAAATCGCTGTTTAAATATCCCCGCTTTTCGTAGTTATCCATTTAATCTTATCCTTTCTGCCCACTGCTTTTTATAATATAACATAATTTGCAATAAAAAAAGCATTATATTGATGGAAATGATAAATAGTGCTGTATATAATTAAATATATAAAACAAAAGTGGATGGATAGAAGGAAGACAAGAATGAAAATAGTAGTATTAGCGGGCGGTTTCAGCCCGGAAAGAGAAGTCTCATTATCCTCAGGGGCCATGATCACAAACGCATTGATGAGGAATGGACATGAGGTTTACCTGCTGGATTCTTACCTGGGAGTTGAGGACGGGGAAGGGGTCTGTTTTAAAAGCCTTAAAGATGGTACAGACCTTTCCTGGGAGATCGGAAGAACGGTTCCCAAACTTGACCTTCTGCCAAAGAGCGGAAGGGAGAAGGCTATATAGGAAACCGGGTCATTGAAATTTGCAGGCAGGCTGACGTAGTATTTCTGGCATTACACGGAGGCGCCGGAGAAAACGGGCAGATGCAGGCCGTTTTTGATGCCTATGGCATTTCCTATACAGGAACTGGTTACGAAGGGTGCTTAAAAGCCATGGATAAGCCTTTGGCAAAGCTCCTGATGAGAGCCTCCGGCATACCAACTCCGGATTGGCGCCTTTATACAAGAGGGGAGCCTTTGGAGCCGTTTTCTTTCCCCTGTGTGGTAAAGCCATGCGGCTGCGGATCCAGCGTAGGTGTTGCCATGGTGGATAAGGAAGAACAGTGGGAAGAGGCCCTTTGTTCTGCCTTTGCCTATGAAGACCGGATATTGGCGGAAGTAAAAATTACTGGCAGGGAATTTTCTGTTGGGATCCTGGGAGAAAAAGCCCTTCCTGCAATTGAGATCATACCTAAGGCAGGGTTTTATGATTATGAAAATAAGTATCAGGCAGGCATGACGGAAGAAATCTGTCCGGCAAGGCTGACAAAGAACGAGGAGGAGGCCATGAGCCTGATGGCTTTGAAGGTCCATGGCGCTTTGGGACTGGGGTATTATTCCAGGGTGGATTTCATCATGGAGGAAGATGGCAGCCTTTACTGTCTGGAGCCAATACACTGCCGGGAATGACGCCTTTCAGCCTTCTTCCCCAGGAGGCTAAGGCTGCCGGAATTTCATATTATGAATTATGTGAGGATATTGCAAGGCACGGGAAAGGAGCTTTATCATGAATATCACGTTGGAAAAATATCATGGACTGGGCAACGATTATCTGATTTTTGACCCCAATAAAAATGAATTGGAGCTGACAGAGGAAAGTGTCCGCTTAATCTGCAACCGGAATTTCGGAGTAGGGTCTGACGGGCTTTTGGTAGGGCCTGTCCTTGGTCAGGATAAGCTGGAACTTAAGATTTTAAATCCCGACGGAAGCGAAGCGGAGTTAAGCGGCAACGGAGTCCGGATCTTTGGGAAATACTTAAAGGATGCCGGATATGTGCAGAAAAACCGCTTTATTGTCAATACATTAAGCGGGCAGCAGACGATCCAGTACTTAAATGAGAGCGGAACCAAAATAAAGGTATCCATGGGAAAATTAAACTTTTACAGTGACGAAATTCCTGTAACAGGGCCAAGGAGAGAGGTATTAAATGAAACCATGATGTTTGGAAGCATCCCTTACCGGGTCACCTGTGTTTCTATAGGCAATCCTCACTGCGTCATCTGGCTCAACGATATATCAAAGGAACTGGCCTGCCGGATCGGAAAGCATTCGGAAACAGCCGATTATTTCCGGAAAAAAATAAATACGGAGCTTTTGAAGGTTGTGGACAGGACCAATATTGAAATTGAGATTTACGAACGGGGAGCCGGATATACCCTGGCCTCGGGAACCAGCGGCTGTGCGGCCGCTGGTGCGGCATACCGTATGGGGCTTACGGACTAAGATGTATGTACACATGCCGGGAGGCGTGCTTGAAGTGGAAATTGAAAAGGATGGCAGCGTGCTGATGACAGGGGAAGTTGGTTACGTAGGAAGATTCACCCTTTCTCATGAGATGACGGAGCAGCTGCGCGCACTCAGGTAATAAAATATAACAGGCTGGCAAAATGGGCACGGCAATCAACCGTTATTTCAAAGCAGGCGGGAACCGCTTTGTCTGAGACAAACGGAAGGTTGTTGTGCCTTTTGCATTTTCCTGTTTTCATGATGTGGGTCTGAACCTGTTGACGGAAACAGCGTTTTCATACTATAATATTACAATAATTTATATGGTGCGCAGATAATGTGATGCAGGAGAGGCGGGGGCTTATGAATCTTACGTCGGCTGAAACGGGTGAAGCCGGTATTTACATAGTTGACCAGGATTACAGGATCATTTATCTCAATGAAGCGGCTAAGTCATACTATCCGGATTTAAGAGAGGGAATGTACTGTTATCAGGGGGTTGGGAAAGGACTGGGACCCTGTAAAGATTGTCCGGGTACAGGGGAAAAGTCCGGGCATGTGATATTTTATAATTCTGCCTCAGAGCTTTGGATGGATGTATCCTCTGGTATGATTGACTGGCCTGGACACAAAGGCTGCAGGCTCATCATGTTCAAGCCGGTGGATGAGAAGAATAAGAATCTTTTTTTTATCATCTGACGGATAACACCGTTTATGATGAGCTTTTTGAATTGAACATTGCCACAAACTCTTATAGGATCCTGTTTCATCAGAAAGATAAATTCAGGATTCCAGAGCTGGAAGGACAGCTAGACTCCATGTTCCAGGATGCGGCGGATTTTTTAATTCACCCGGAAGACAGGGAGGAATTTTTGGCATTCTGGAACAGGGCTACCCTGTTAGACCGTCTTCATGCAGGCGGAAGGATCATTAAGGGTGAATTCCGCAGGCTGCTGGTGGGCGGGAACTACTGCTGGATCAGTGTGATTGCCGTTTTGTTCCGGTGCGGGGATTGTGCGGATCCAATCATCATGAGTTATGTCCAGGATATTGACAGCAGGAAGAAGCAGGAAGTGGAAGCCCAGAAAAAGCTTCAGGAGAAGCGGGAAGAAACGGATTCCTTAACAGGACTTTTCCGTTACGGCCCTTTTTTTGAGAAAGCGGACCAGCTTTTGAAAAAAACAATCCGGCACAAGATATTTTATGGTGGCCATTGATATTGAGCATTTTAAGCTTTTTAATGAATGGTATGGGGAAGAGGAAGGGGACCGGTTCCTGATTAAAATCGGAAAATATTTAAAATCCCTGGAGCTGCTGTATGGTTCCCTGGCAGGGTATATGGGCGGAGATGACTTTATCATCATCCTTCCGGAAGACATTTCCATACTAAAAAACCTGGAAGGTGAGATTAATCATTATGCCAGACAGTACGGCGGCAATGCAGGATTTCTTCCGGCTTTTGGCGTTTACCGGATTGAGGACCGGAGGCTTTCGGTCAGCATGATGTATGACAGGGCGGCAATCGCCTTAAACTCCGTAAAGGGGAATTATGCCAAGAGAATAGGCTGGTACGATCCTGGCATGAAACAGAAAATGGAAAAGGACCAGATCCTTCTCTCAGAAATTCAGAGCGCCCTGGAAAAGAGAGAATTTATTTTTTACGTCCAGCCCCAGTGCAACATGCTTACAGGCAAGATCATCGGCCTGGAATCCCTGGTCAGATGGCGGCATCCGCTTCGGGGGCTTATCTCACCCGCAGAGTTCATACCGCTTTTAGAGCAGAACGGGTTTATTACCTATCTGGACATTTATATCTGGGAGATGGTTTGCAGGCAGTTAAACAGCTGGGCAAAGGCCGGGAAAAAAACTGATTCCCATTTCCATCAATATGTCCCGCATGGACATCTATGCCATTGATGTTGTGGAAAAATTCAAGGAGCTGGTAAGCAGATACGAGATTGATCCAAGATACTTGGAAATCGAGATTACGGAAAGCGCCTATGCAGAGGATGATGATAAGATGCAGAGGGTTCTTGAGGATCTGCGCAGGGCAGGCTTCCCGGTGTTTATGGATGATTTTGGAAGCGGCTATTCTTCTCTTAACATGCTAAAGGATGTCAATGTTGATGTTATTAAGATCGACACCAAATTCCTGGATATGAATGAAAACAGCCAGAGCCGGGGAATGGGGATTTTAGAGACCATTGTGAGAATGGCAAGGGTCATGCAGATGAAGATCATCGCCGAAGGGGTCGAAAGAAAGGACCAGGTGGACTTTTTTAAGAAATATCGGCTGTATTTACGGGCAGGGATATTATTATTATAAGCCGCTTCCCGTGGAAGAGGCGGAACAGCTTTTAATGCAGGAGGATCAGGTGGATTACGGGGGGATCCAGGCCCGCCAGTTAGGACAGCTGAAACTGGAGGACCTGTTTAATGAAAACATCACCAGCGAGGCGATGTTAAATAACATGCTGGGGGCAATCGCCCTGTATGAAGTGTATGAGGACCAGTGCGAGGTTCTTCGGGTAAATCAGGAATATTACCACATTACAGGGGATAATCCCATTGATATGGAAGAACACAGATGGTTTTTATTAAACCGAGTTTATATAGATGACAGGGACTGGGTTTTGAGCATTTTTGAAAAGGCATACAACAACCCAATCCGGGGAGGCGAAGGCATTTTCCGGCAGTACCGCCTAAGCGGGAAACTGATGTGGGTACATTTGCGCGTATTCTTTTTGAGGGAGCAGGATGAACACCGTCTGTACTATGGAGCAGTAAGGGATGCCACGGAACAGATGGAGCAGCGTCAGAAACTGGAGGACTCCCAGAAAATTCTGGGAGATATGCTGAAGCTTTCCGGAAGGGATATTTCTTTTGAGAAGCTTCCTGACCGTCATGCTGCTGTTTCCATGATGGAGACCTATGTGATGCGCCGCCGCTTCCAGCCTTCGGCCCTGGTTTTATTTGAGATTTTGGGACCGGGAGAAGGATGTGGAGGAGGGAAGACGGTAAAGCCCCTTTTTGCCCCTTATGTGGAATGCCTGAAACGCTTTTTCAGAGAAGATGATATCATCTGCTTAAACGGTGTATATGAAGCAATGGTACTGTGCAAAAATATCCGGAGCAATGATATGGAGCATAAGCTTAAGCGGGTGGCGAAAGCTTTGACCCAGGAACTTTCGGGAAATGAGACAGAGCATTTGTTCTCGATTAATGCTGCTTTTGCTATAATAGAGGCGCAGGATAAAGATTTTGAAGATTGCCGTGATAAGGCAAGATCAGCTCTTGTACAGTCCAGGAAGCTTACAGACAGGGGAAGCGTGAAATAAGAATAGACCACTTCCGGCACCTGTGATATAATGAGCGCAAGAGCACGAAGATAAAATCACTTCAGGGAAAGGAATAAGATTATGATAGCAGACAAGATGAGACCCCTTGTAGAAAACAATTCCGCCATCCGTGCCATGTTTGAGGAAGGAAAAAAAGATGGCTGCCGTGTATGGCAGAGAGAATGTCTATGATTTCAGCCTTGGAAATCCCAATGTACCGGCTCCGCCGGCGGTAAACCAGGCCATTCTTGACATTATCAGGGAAGAGGAAACCACTTTAATCCATGGATACATGAGCAATGCAGGATTCGAGGATACAAGAGCTGCAGTTGCCCAGTCCTTAAACAGACGGTTTGGGACTCATTTTCGTCTGGAAAATATTCTTATGACCGTTGGGGCGGCCAGCGGCATGAATGTGGTATTAAAAACCATATTGGATCCCGGCGATGAAGTGCTGGTGTTTGCGCCGTATTTTATGGAATATGGTTCCTATGTCCGCAATTATGACGGCGTGCTTACGGTTGTACCTCCCGATAGGTCCAGCTTTCAGCCTGATTTAAAGGAGTTTGAGACACGGATCACCCCCAGGACAAAGGCAGTGATCATTAATACTCCCAATAATCCTACGGGCGTAGTTTATTCTGCAGAGACTCTCCGCCAGATCGCAGGCATCCTTAAGAAGAAGGAAACAGAGCTTGGCACCCAGATCGTGCTGATTTCTGATGAACCTTACCGGGAGCTGGCTTATGATGGGGTGGAGGTTCCCTATGTGACACCGTTTTATCATAATACAATAGTCTGCTATTCTTACAGTAAATCTTTGTCCCTGCCTGGGGAACGGATCGGATATCTGGTAATTCCCGATGAAGTGAGGATTCTCCAAAGGTCATAGCTGCTGCAGCCGTTGCCAACCGCGTGCTGGGCTGTGTCAACGCGCCTTCCCTTATGCAGCGGGTAATCGTCCGCTGCGTGGATGAACAGGTAAATCTGCAAGCCTATAACAGGAATCGGGAGCTTCTCTATAACAGCTTAAAAGAATATGGGTTTGACTGCATCAAGCCGGAGGGAGCCTTTTACTTATTTGTAAAGACACCGGTGGATGATAAGGAATTCTGTCAGTTCTGCAAAGAGCACAGGGTGCTTTTGGTGCCTGGAACTTCCTTTGCATGTCCGGGCTATGTAAGGATCGCTTATTGCGTGTCCTATGAGCAGATCAAACGCTCTTTGCCGGCATTTAAGAAAATTGCAGAAGAGTATGGCCTGATAGAAAAAGGGGAGGAAGCATAATGAAGCCATGGGAAGCAAACATCCGCAGGGTTGCTCCCTATGTGCCGGGAGAGCAGCCCAAGGGAGAAAAGTTAATTAAGCTGAATACCAACGAAAACCCATATCCGCCGTCTAAAAACGTCAGCCAGGCTTTGGCCCGGATGGACTGCGGCTTGTTTCGCAAATATCCGGATCCGGCAGCCACAGTTCTTGTTAAAGCCCTTTCAAAAGCTTACGAGGTGGAAGAGGACAGGATTTTCGTAGGAGTAGGTTCTGATGATGTGCTCGCAGTTGCTTTTATGACCTTTTTTAATTCCGGCAAGCCTGTCCTCTTTCCTGATGTGAGTTATTCCTTTTATAAGGTGTGGGCGGATTTATTCCGGATTCCATATGAAACACCTGCCTTGATGAGGAATTTTGTATCCGGAAGGAAGATTATTACAGGGAAAATGGGGGAATCATATTTCCAAACCCCAATGCGCCTACCGGCCTTTTTATGCCTCTTTCTGAAGTAGAGGATATCATAGCCCATAACCAGGAATCAGTGATAATTGTGGATGAAGCCTATATTGATTTCGGCGGAGAAAGTGCATTAAGGCTGACTGAAAAATATGAAAATCTTCTTGTGGTGCAGACCTTCAGCAAATCCCGTTCCATGGCAGGAATGAGAATTGGCTGTGCTTACGGGCATCCGGACCTGATCCGCGCATTAAACGATGTGAAGTATTCCTATAATTCCTATACCATGAATATTCCTTCCCTGGTTCTGGGTGCAAAAGCCCTTGAAGATGAAACGTATTTTAAGGAAACCCTGGAAAAGATCATAAACACGAGAGAGCAGGCCAAAAAAAGGCTTGGGGAATTGGGTTTTTCCTTCCCGGATTCCATGGCAAACTTTATCTTTGCCACTCATAGAGAACGCAGGGCAGAGGAGATATACAAGGCTCTTCGGGAAAACAATATTTTTGTCCGGTATTTTAAGCAGCCAAGGCTTGACAATTACCTGCGTATTTCCATAGGAACGGATGAAGAGATGGAGGCGTTATACCGTTTTTTGAAAGAATATCTTTAGAATTTATTCATTTGTCAGGAAGGCTTTTGGGGAGTATCATATAAGCGGGTGATTAAAATGGAACAAGTTAGAAAATATTGCAGACTGATTCTTAATATTGTGATACCGATTTTATTTGTATATTTAATATGCGTGTGGGGACCGAAGCTTTTAAATTTCTTCCTTCCCTTTGTCATTGGCTGGGTCATTGCGGTGATTGCCAATCCTTTGGTGCGTTTCTTAGAGAAACGTTTAAAGATCGTAAGGAAGCACAGCTCTGTGCTGATCGTGGTTGCGGTGCTTGCGGTTATTATAACGGTGCTTTATTTCCTGGTTTCCAAGCTTATTTCCGAAACCGCCGGATTTGCAAGAGATATTCCCAAGTATTATGAAGCTGCCTGGATCGAGATCCAGAAGCTGCTTTTGGAAGTGGAGGGGCTTTTGCAGTTCCTTCCCCAGAACATTCAGGACTCTGTGAACCAGTTTTTTTACCCATATGGGCGAATATTTAAATGTGATGGTTCAGAAAATCGCCTCTCCTACGGTAACGGTGGCGGGAAATATGGTAAAGAGCATTCCAGCAGCACTGGTTTATACCATTGTGACGATTTTTTTCATCCTATCTGTTCATTGTGGACAGAGATAGGATTATGGAAGTGCTTCGCCGGTATATACCGGATGGAGGAACCAAATATTACCAGTATCTGAAAAAAGATGCCAGGCGTCTTGTGGGCGGTTATTTTCTTGCCCAGTTTAAGATCATGTTTGTCATTGCCTCCGTATTAGCGGTGGGATTTCTGGTACTGGGAGTGAATTATGCTCTGCTTCTTGCAGTTATTATAGCCATTCTTGATTTTCTGCCGATTTTAGGAACCGGTACTATTCTGATTCCATGGGCATTGATCCGCCTGGTTGCAGGTGAGTATGCCTTTGGTGTGGGCCTGCTGGTTATCTATGTTCTGACCCTGGTCTTAAGGCAGGTCATTCAGCCAAGATCGTAGGCGACACTATGGGGCTTGATCCTCTTATGACGCTGCTGTTTTTATACCTGGGCTTTAAGATAAGCGGGATTGCCGGGATGATTCTGGCAGTACCTGTTGGCATGCTGTTTTTAAATATGTATGAGTTCGGGGCCTTTAATTCTTTTATTGGCAGCATAAAAACACTGATCCATGATATTAATGCGTTCCGCAAGGGACCGGATTAAATTTTATCATTGATGGAGGAAACACCATGGGGGTATGCCCGTATACCTGGAAAGCATGGGCAGGAAAGAGGAAACGATGAAAAAGAATACAAAGCTGAGAATCGCGTTATGCCTTACAGCCGGTATTATGACCTTAAAAGCAACCGCAGTACCCAAGGACGGATTTTCTTCGGAGGCATGGAAGCTGGAAAACGGACAATATGTGGATGCCTCCGGTATCCCTATTGAAGGCGCTCTGGAAAAGGGAATTACCGTATCAAAGTATCAGAACCGCCAGAATGAGTCAAAGGTTGGGATCGATTGGAAGAAGGTGGCACAGGATGGAATTTCCTTTGCATGGTGCGGATCGGTTATCTCAATGACATGGATCCCTATTATTCCATAAATATGAAAGGAGCAGCGGAAGGCGGGCTAAAGACCGGTGTGTTTTTCTACACCCAGGCTCTTGATACCCAGACTGCAATAGAGGAAGCCAGGTATGTCCTTCGGATGGTGAAGGATTACCAGATTTCCTATCCCATTGCATATGATGTGGAATCCCAGCACCTTCTTGATAATCGTTTATCAAAGCAGCAGATTACGGACAATATCAATGCATTCTGCAAGACCATTTCGGATGCAGGATACCGGCCGGTGGTCTATGCCAACAACAAATGGCTGACCAATTACATTGATATGAAACAGATACCCTATGATGTCTGGTATGCCAGATATGGCTCTGTAAACAACTATAAGAACCGTACCATCTGGCAGTGCACGGACCAGGGAAGAGTGGAAGGGATCGATGGAGATGTTACCATTGAGTTCTCCTTTGCGGATTACAGCGCCCTGATTCCTTCGGAAGGCTGGAAAAGTATTGACGGAAACCGGTATTATACCAAAAATTATGTAAAACAGACCGGTTGGATCCAGGTGGGAGGCACCTGGTATTATCTTGATTCCAATGGCATCATGATTCATGATACGACCATGGATATAGACGGAGTTACCTACACCTTTGGCTCTGACGGAGCCATGGTACAATGACAGGATTAATGGAGTTTTGACGTGAAGACAGAAAATAATTTAGATACAGATGAAATCAGAGGATTGGTGTGGAGGTTGGCAATTCCCTCCATGCTGGCCCAGTTTGTAAGTGTTTTTTACAGCATTGTAGACCGAATGTACATAGGGAATATCGCCGGAACAGGTGAGATTTCATTGGCAGGGGTAGGAATCTGCGGCCCCATTGTGACCATGATCTCCTCTGTTGCTTTTTTAGTAGGCGTAGGAGGCTCTCCTTTAATGAGCATCCGCATGGGGGAGAAAAACCAGCGGGCGGCCAGTCAGATCCTGGCAAACTGTTTTTTGCTTTTAACGGTTCTGTCGGTGGTGATCACCGTTTCTGCCTTTATGGTAAAAGAAAGGCTTTTGATGTGGTTTGGAGCCAGCGAAGCGACTTTTTCTTATGCCAATGATTACCTTAGCATATGCCTGTTGGGCACTATTTTTGCTCTTTTGTCAACAGGGATGAACCAGTTCATCATCTGTCAGGGCTTTGCAAAAACTGGTATGAAGTCGGTTCTTTTAGGGGCCGTATGCAATATCATTCTGGACCCGGTGTTTATGTTTGTGTTTGGCCTGGAGGTACGGGGAGCTGCAATCGCCACGGTTCTGTCTCAGATGGCTTCCTGCATCTATGTGCTCCGGTTCCTGTTTGGAAATAAGCCCCCTATCCGGATCACCTTTGGCGGTTATGACTGGCAGATCATGAAACGGGTTCTGCTGCTGGGCTTAAGTCCTTTTCTCATCATTGCATTTGATAATATTTTAATCATATTCTTAAACATGATGATCCAGCATTACGGCGGAGAGGGCCAGGGAGACATGCTTCTCACCTGCATGACCATCGTACAAAGCTTTATGCTGATGGTTACCATGCCTCTTGGAGGGATCACCGGCGGGACCCAGACCATATTAGGGTATAATTACGGAGCGGGAAGGCCTGACAGGATTAAAAAGGCAAGCCTTCATATTTCAGGTCTGGCTCTTGGATTTACCACCATAATGTTTATCCTGGCTCATACGGTTCCTGAGTATTTTGTACTCATCTTTACTAAAAATGAGGCTTACGTGAATCTGACGGTATGGGCTATTAAGATTTATACCATGGGCATCATACCTCTGGCCCTGCAGTATGCGGTCGTAGACGGATTTGTGGGAATGGGAGCCGCAAAAGTCGCAATTTCCCTTTCCATGTTCAGGAAGGTGATATTTCTAGGCGGTGCCGCTCTTATACCGGTCTGGTTTAGTATTGAAAAAATATTTTATATAGAGCCTGTTTCGGATTTTATCAGCGTAGCCGTGTCACTGACCGTGACTTTACTGGTGTTTGAACGGGTCATTAGAAAAAAAGAGACGGAAAACTGTTGACACATGGCAGGAAATAATGAATCCTGGAAATGGAGGTCGTATTTATGAAGATTGCAGTAACTTATGACAGCGGGGAAATATTCCAGCATTTTGGAAAAACAGAGCATTTTAAGGTTTACCAGATAGAAGAGAAAAAGATAGCATCCGCGGAGGTAGTTGATACAGAGGGAAGCGGACATGGTGCATTGGCGGAGTTCTTAAAAGGGCTGGGCGCTGATGCCGTGATTTGCGGCGGAATCGGAGAGGGCGCCAGAACCTCTTTAAGCAAGGCAGGAATCCGGTTATATCCCGGAGTATCCGGCGCTGCGGATCCTGCGGTGGAAGCTTTATTGGACGGAAGCTTAAATTATAACCTGGAAGCGTGCTGCAGCCATCATGGAAAACACGGACACTAAACCTTAAAGAAAGACTGTGGAGCAAACGGAATCAGAAGATTCCGTTTGCTCCACGGTCTTTTCATTTCTGATTAAGAACCGGTTGACTGGTAACGGGACAGTCCAAACTTCCACAAAAGGCCGGCAGGAACCAAAAAGAGACAGGCGGCCAGAGGAAGAAGGCTGTACCGGGGATCAGACGCCTTTCCCGTAAGATATAAAAGGGATAATACTGAAACAGGGCAAAGGGAACCAGGTAAGTACAGATGGTCAGAAGAGTTTTCCCATAGATGCCAATGGGATATTTCCCATATTCTCTTGCTCCGTCAGTAAATACATTCATAAACTCCAGTCCCTCCAGGGTGAAAAAGCATATGGAGGCAAAAATCAGATAAATGGCTGCGAACACCGCCACCCCTCCTGTGATCATAAGGATAACGGTCACAACCCGGACAGGTTCCAGGTGATGGAACTGAAATTCAGGCCATAGGCAAGCATAACAGCGGCCTGTAAAAGCCGGCCGATTCTGGTCAGCTCTATTTTGCTGCATAGGACCAGAAACAGGCTGCCTCTTGGCCGGAGAAGGATGCGGTCAAATTCTCCGTTCCCGATGATGGTTTCAAAGGTGTCCAGGCTTCGGAAGATGGCCTCAGCAATCGTATAGGCCATAAGCGTAATGGAAAAACAGAGCAGAACCTCTCCGTAGGAAAAGCCCTTTACTTCTTTAAAACGGTCCATCATAAAGCGGACTCCAAGAAATATATTAAAGGATATTAAAAACTGTCCTATGGTGGTTAAAAGGAAAGAAGCCTTATGCTGCATCATGCTTTTTAAGTGTATGAGAAGATATTTTTCATATAACCGGATTGAATTCATGGTATCCCTCCTTTCAACCGCCCTGGATCACAAGGCGCTTTAAGGCACCCCGTTCCATGACCTGACCGATAACAAGGAACACTGCCAGCCAGAATACCTGTCCCAGAAGGCTTGCATACATATCATATCCTTTCAAGTCGCCGCCGAATATCCGGAAAGGAACATTCTGGGCCGATGCAAAAGGCAAAAAGTTCACAAATTCCCTGATCCCGTCCGGCAGGAAAGGAAGAGGGATGGCCGCACCGCTTAAAAACTCGGAAAGGGAGGTGACGATCAGTTTGATTCCCTGGGAGGAAATGGTGTAAAAAAAACGGACATGTATACCACCATACCAAAGGCAACCACAAAAAGAAGCCCCAGGGTCATGGACAAAAGGGTAAAAAAACCATGTGTGGATGTTTCCGGGAAGTGCAAGGCCGTAAGGAGCCGGCAGCAGCCAGGCGAACAAAAGGATAGGCATGCACCGCAGGACTGCCTTGGAAAGGCGGACCGCAAGACTCCTGGTAAACCACATATGGTAAAGGCGGACAGGGCGGCATAGCTCGTAGGCTACATTTCCGGTGGTAATGGATTGAAACAGCTCAGCTTCCCAGAACCAGGTCATGTAAAGGGCCAGAAATGCCTGCTGGAGCCATATGTAGGTGGAAAGTGCCTGGAATTCCATGGGAAAGCTTTCCGGTGCAGCTTCATAAAAGGCCCGGAATAAAAGAAGCTCCATGGTTCCCCATATGAACTGGGTGACAATGCCGGAAAGGGCGGCTGCCCGGTATTGAAGTCCGTGGATAAAACGGATGCGGAAAAAAAGACCAGTATTTTTTTCATAATTTTTCCTCCTATATCCGGTAATCCCGGTAAAGGGCGGCAATGATCTCATCCAGTGTGGCCTCTTCCCTGGGACGGTGGGATTTTAAATCGGAAAGAGTACCGTCCAAAAGCAGCCGTCCTCTCCCAATTAAGAGGACCCTGTCTGCCAGAGCGTCAATGTCCTGCATATCATGGGTTGTAAGAAGGACCGTAGTCTTGTGTTCCCGGTTCTGCTTTCGGATGAAGTCCCGGACTGCAAGCTTGGATACTGCATCCAGACCAATGGTGGCTCATCCAGAAACAGGATTTTAGGCCTGTGGAGAAGGGAGGCTGCGATCTCACAGCGCATCCGCTGGCCCAATGACAGCTGCCTGGCCGGAGTGCGCAAAAGCTCACCTAAGGATAAAAGCCCGGTCAGCTCATCAAGGGTTTCCTGGTATTGGTTTGTGGGGATTTCGTAGATGTCGCGGAGCAGTTCAAAGGAATCAAGGATGGGGACATCCCACCAAAGCTGGCTGCGCTGGCCGAACACAACGCCAATGTCCTTTACATGCTCCCTGCGTTCCTTCCATGGGATACGGCCATTGATCAGGCAGGTGCCGTTATCCGGTGTGAGTATTCCGCTTAGAATTTTGATGGTGGAGCTTTTACCTGCTCCGTTAGGTCCGATATAGCCTACCATTTCTCCGTCTCCTATGGTAAAGGAAATATCGTAAAGAGCGTGGATGATTTCCGCCTCTCTGTGAAAAAGGGCCTTTAAAGCTTCTGAAAAGCCGGCACTTCTTCTTGAGACCTTAAAGGTCTTGTTCATGTGTTCCACTTGAATCATATAGGTTCCTCCTGGTAGTAATATTTGTGAATCCGTTCTTTCCGGCAGCGGGCAGTTCTTATTAAAATAAGAAACTTGTCATGACCAGTCAGAGGATCCCAATATCTTGCCAAGCGGTGAGCGCCATTGGATCAACCAATGAAAACGCTGCTCTCCGAAATCAGAAATTATCCGTTTCCGGGGACTCTACCGTGGTATCAATATTCTCTTTTCCTGAATATCAGATGTGAGATTAGATTGGAAAAGGAACTTTAGTCTACCACCGCCGTTAAAGGCTGTCAAGTGGGCAGAAAAAAATGCTTGACAAATCATGAAAAAGTGATAATATAAACATATGAACAGTTGTTCATATAATAATATTAGGATTAAGGAGGTACCAAATGGAGCAGGATAACAAAAAAAACATTCAGGATTATGAAATCGACCAATGCGATTTTATCTGCGTTCATGAAAACGTGGTAAATCAGGTGTTAAAGGCCATGCCCCAGGATCAGGAGCTTCTTGATCTGGCGGATTTTTTCAAAGTGTTTGGTGATGCTACCAGGATAAAAATCCTCTACGTACTCAGTCAGTCGGAGATGTGCGTGTGCGATATTGCCAATCTTCTGAAAATGGGGCAGTCAGCCATTTCCCATCAGCTTCGGATCTTGAAGCAGATGCGTCTGGTGAAGTTCCGCAGAGAAGGAAAGACCGTATTTTACTCCCTTGCCGACGGCCATATCGAATCGATTCTGGCCCAGGGATGGAGCATATCAATGAGTGATTAAGATAATAATAATAAATGAAAAAGGAGAGTATAGGTTATGAAAAAGATTGTTAAGCTGGAAGGTTTATGCTGTGCCAACTGTGCAGCCAAGATTGAAGAAGAGGTAAAAAAATTAGACGGTGTGGAAAGCGCATCCTTAAGCTTTATGACCCAGCGGATGACCATGGAAGTCGAAGAAAACAGATCAGATGAAATTATGGAAGCGGCAAGAAAGATATCAAATAAAATTGAGCCGGAAGCAGAATTTAAGGTATTGCGGTAAGAGAAAAGGAGAGGCTATGACAAAGAAACAGAAACAGATGGCAATAAGACTTGTAGTCAGCGCCTTGTTTTTTGCAGCAGGAATGTTTGTGGAAGAAAAAAACCGCCGGGTATTGGATGCTCTTTTTGATCTCTTATCTGGCAGCAGGATATGATATTCCTTTAAGAGCACTTCGGAATATTAAAAACGGCCAGATTTTCGATGAAAACTTTCTCATGTCAGTGGCAACCTTCGGCGCTATCGGTATCGGGGCTTTGGAAGAAGCGGTAGGAGTTATGCTGTTTTACCAGGTGGGTGAACTCTTTAATGACTACGCGGTAAACAAGTCCAGAAAGTCAATCACCGAGCTTATGGATATTAATCCGGAATATGCCAACCTTCTTAGGGATGGGAAAGAAGAGAAAGTAGACCCTTATGAAGTGTCTGTTGGGGATAGGATCGTAATAAAGCCGGGAGAAAAGGTACCCCTTGACGGCATCGTTGTAAAGGGGAACGGAGGGCTGGATACCAAGGCCCTGACCGGAGAATCCATGCCTGTGGAAGTGAAGGAAAAGGATGCGATATTCAGCGGTTCCATCAACTTAAACGGTGTTTTGGAGGTTGAGGTAACAAAGATCTTTGATGACTCTACGGTTGCAAAGATTCTGGAGCTGGTGGAAAATGCCAGCTTTAGAAAGGCAAAGGCCGAAAACTTTATTACCAGGTTCGCAAAAATCTATACACCGGTGGTGGTAGGCCTGGCGCTTATCCTGGCAGTGATTCCTCCGCTTGTATTTGGCGGTGAATGGGGAACCTGGATTTACCGTGCCTGCAGCTTCCTGGTTGTTTCCTGTCCCTGTGCGCTGGTGATTTCCGTGCCTCTAAGCTTTTTTGGAGGTCTGGGCGCTGCCTCCAGACATGGAATTCTTATGAAGGGAAGCAATTACCTGGAAGCCATGGCTTCTTTGGAGACAGTTGTCTTTGACAAGACAGGAACCCTTACAACAGGGAAATTTAAGGTTACAGATGTAGACCCTGTGGAAGGAACAAAGGAAGAGCTTTTAAGGCTGGCGGCTTATGGTGAGTTTCATTCCAACCATCCCATTGCCTTATCGGTGAAGGAAGCCTATGGAAAACCTGTTGATGAGAGTTTTATCGACAGTGTGGAAGAAATTGCAGGATATGGCATCAGAGCAGAGATTAAAGAGGATGACAGAGAGCATGAACTTTATATCGGCAATGCAAGGCTTATGGAGCAGCAGGGAATTGCAATCACTGACCAGGGGCCTGTAACAGGAACATCTCTTTATGTGGCGGATGGAGGGCGCTATCTTGGCTCCATTACCATTTCCGACACCATTCGCGAAGATGTGCCCATGGCCTTAAAAGGATTAAAGGCGGCCGGAGTCAGGAAGCTGGTGATGCTGACCGGTGATAAGCCGGAGGTTGGTCAGGCGGTTGGAGAAAGGCTGGGTCTTGACGAGGTTCACGGAGGACTGCTTCCCGGTGATAAGGTTGGAAAGGTAGAAGAGCTGTTATCAAGGAAACAGGAAGGGCTTAACCTGGCCTTTGTAGGCGACGGTATCAATGACGCTCCGGTCCTTGCCCGGGCAGATGTGGGAATCGCCATGGGAGGAATCGGCTCCGATGCGGCAGTAGAAGCCGCGGATGTGGTGATCATGACAGATGAACCGTCAAAGATTATTGATGCCATTGCAATCGCAAGAAAAACCGCCAGAATTGTTAAGCAGAATATCATTTTTGCCATTGGTGTGAAAGTGCTCATTCTTCTGTTGTCGGCGGCAGGAATTGCGACTATGTGGGCAGCCGTATTTGGAGACGTAGGCGTCTCGGTACTTGCTATTTTAAATGCCATCCGGGCTTTAGCATATCAAAGTAATAAATAAAAATATTGACAAATTTTTTTTCTAGCTGTTATATTTTACACATATGACGGGGTGGTGCGAAGATGGTCCATTGATGTGAGACTGTATTCGCCTACCCTTTTTTTTCCTGTTACAGGAAAGCGGGGTTTTTATGGTTTTTTAAGAAGGGAGATAGCATTATGAGCAAGTACAGCAAAGAAGATATATTCCGGATAGTAGAAGAAGAGGATGTGGAATTTATCCGTCTTCAGTTCACTGATATTTTCGGTATGCTTAAGAATGTTGCCATTACAAAAAGCATGCTTGGGAAGGCTCTTGATAACCGCTGCATGTTTGACGGTTCTTCCATTGAAGGCTTTGTGAGAATAGAAGAATCCGATATGTATCTTTACCCGGATCTTGATACTTTTGAGATCTTTCCGTGGCGTCCCCAGCAGGGGAAGGTTGCCCGCCTGATGTGCGATGTATATAGTCCGGACAGGACGCCTTTTGAAGGCGACCCCAGATTCGTGCTCAAAAAGGTGATAAAGAAAGCAAAAGACATGGGATTTGAATTCCATGCGGGACCAGAATGTGAATTCTTTCTTTTCCATACGGATGAAGAGGGACGTCCCACAACGGATACCCATGAAACGGCAAGCTATTTTGATGTGGCGCCCATTGACCTGGCTGAGAATGTCCGCCGGGACATGGTGCTGAATCTGGAAGAAATGGGATTCATGATCGAGGCTTCCCACCATGAAATATCGCCGGGGCAGCACGAAATCGATTTTCAGTATGCAGAGGGCATGGTGACAGCGGATAACATCATGACTTTTAAAATGGCGGTAAAGTCCATTGCCAAGCGCCACGGACTTCACGCTACCTTTATGCCAAAGCCCAAGGCAGGCGTCAATGGCTCCGGAATGCACATCAACATGTCCCTGTCTGATTTAAAGGGCAGCAATATGTTTGAGGACTCATCCGATGAGCTTGGCTTAAGCAGGGTTGCCTACCAGTTCATAGCCGGAATCCTTTATCATATGAAAGGGATGACCATACTCACCAATCCGCTGGTCAATTCCTATAAGCGTCTTGTTCCCGGATACGATGCCCCGGTTTACATTGCATGGTCAGCCAAGGCAAACAGAAGCCCCTTAATCCGCATCCCGGCTTCCAGAGGAGCAGGAACAAGGATCGAGCTTCGCTGCCCGGATCCTGCCGTCAACCCATACCTGGCTTTAGCCGCTTGTCTGGCTGCCGGCCTTGATGGGATCGAAAAGGAGATGACTCCGCCGGAGAGCGTTGACAGGAACATTTTCGCCATGCTGCCGGAGGAGATTTTGGAAAAGGGAATTGAGCATCTGCCGGAGACCCTGGGAGAAGCCATCGAAGCCTTCCGTAAGGACGATTTTATGAAAAAAGTGCTGGGCGAACACATCTTTACCAAATACCTGGAAGCCAAGGAAACCGAGTGGCATCTGTTCCGGGCCCAGGTAACAGATTGGGAAGTAGAAGAATACCTGTATAAATATTAATGTTTCTGGTACGATTATCTGGAGGTGAGAGTGTTTGACCAATGTGATAGTGGCATTTTCCAGAGAAGAGGATGCAAAAAATATTAAAAATATTCTTGTGAGAAACGGCTTTACGGTAGCAGCGGTCTGCACCTCCGGTGCCCAGGCGGTAAACAGCGCCGACGAGCTGGGCAGTGGAATCGTTGTATGTGGCTGCAGGTTTGCAGATATGGTATTTTACGAGCTTTACGAATGTCTTCCAAAAGGCATGCAGATGCTTCTTTTGGTGTCCCCCAGCCAGTGGAGCGGCAGAGCGCCTGAAGGTGTGGTCTGTCTTGGCCATCCTTTAAAGGTACAGGACCTGGTAAGCACCCTGGAAATGATGGTGGAATCCCTTGCCAAAAGGCGGAAGAAGTTAAAAAGCCAGCCAAAAGAGCGGAGCGGCGAAGAGAAAGAATTGATCAGAGAGGCAAAGGAGCTTTTGATGGAACGGAACCATATGTCTGAGACGGATGCCTACCGGTACATCCAGAAATGCAGCATGGACAGCGGAACCAATATGGTGGAAACCGCCCAGATGATCATGAGCCTGATCAATCGATAGTTATGGGAGAGAATGATGAAATTTACAAAGATGCAGGGAATCGGTAACGACTACGTATATATCAATTGTTTTGAAGAATCCGTGGAAGCTCCGGAGGAGCTTGCGAAAAAGGTCAGCGACCGCCATTTTGGCATTGGATCTGATGGGCTGATCCTTATCTACCCGTCAGAAACAGCGGACTGCCGCATGAGGATGTTCAACTCCGACGGCACGGAGAGCCAGATGTGCGGCAATGGCATCCGTTGCGTGGGAAAATATGTTTACGATCATCATCTGGTGGAAAAGACGGAATTCGATGTGGAGACAGGGGCAGGGATCAAGCACTTAAAGGTTAAGCCTGAGAATGGCAGGGCTGTTCAGATCACGGTGGACATGGGAGTGCCGGAGATCACCAGTCAGGTACCGGAGCCCATCTGCATTGACGGAAAGGACTATGAGTTCATCGGCATTTCCATGGGAAATCCCCATGCCATTTACTATATGGATCACATTGACGGCCTGGATTTAGAGGCCATTGGACCTGCTTTTGAAAACCATGAACGCTTCCCGGAACGGACGAATTCGGAATTTATCCAGGTGGTGAACCGGAATTACATCCGCATGCGGGTGTGGGAGCGGGGGAGCGGGGAAACCTGGGCCTGCGGGACAGGGGCCACTGCCAGCGCGGTTGCCTCTGCCTTAAGCGGCCGCACCTCCCACACTGTGGAGGTGGAATTAAAAGGCGGCAATCTGACCATACACTGGGACCGGGAAGGAAGCGGCCATGTGTTCATGACCGGACCGGCAGTAGAGGTGTTTGAGGGAAAATTCGACATAAATAATCTTTAAGGTAACAGGAGGAACCTATGGTAAAAATCAATGAAAACTACTTAAAGCTTCCGGGAAGCTATCTTTTTTCTACCATTGCAAAAAAGGTAAATGCCTTTACTGAGGCAAATCCCCAAAAGAAGATCATCAGGCTGGGAATCGGCGATGTGACCCAGCCCATTGCGCCAGTCATTATAAACGCTCTTCATGAAGCTGTGGATGAGATGGGGCATAAGGAGACCTTTCATGGCTATGCGCCGGACCTGGGCTATGGATTTTTAAGGGAAATCATTGCAAAGGAAGATTACATTGCCAGAGGCTGTGACATATCCCCTGATGAGATTTTTGTTTCGGATGGGGCAAAGAGCGATTGCGGAAATATCCAGGAGATCTTTGATGAAAGCTGCCGTATCGCAGTCTGTGACCCGGTTTATCCGGTTTATGTGGATTCCAATGCCATGGCAGGAAGAACAGGGGTATATGAGGAAGAGGCAGGTAAGTGGAGCAATGTGATTTATATGCCCTGTACGGCTGAGAACCATTTTGTGCCGGAGCTTCCTGAAGAGACACCGGATCTCATTTACTTATGCGTTCCAGGCAATCCCACCGGTACGACCCTGACAAGGGACCAGTTAAAGGTATGGGTGGATTATGCCAATGCCAATGGCGCAGTGATCCTTTATGATGCTGCCTATGAAGCTTATATCGCTCAGGATGATGTGCCCCATTCCATCTTTGAGATCGAAGGTGCGAACACCTGTGCCATCGAATTTCGTTCCTTTTCCAAAAATGCAGGCTTTACCGGGGTCCGCCTGGGCTTTACCGTCATTCCAAAGGCCTTGAAAAGGGGAGGGGTTTCCCTTCATTCTCTATGGGCCAGACGTCATGGAACCAAATTTAACGGTGCCCCCTACATCGTTCAGAAGGCAGGGGCAGCGGTCTATTCGGCCGAGGGAAAAGCCCAGCTAAAGGAACAGGTGGCCTATTACATGAGAAATGCAAAAGTCATTTACATGGGACTAAAGGAAGCTGGCTGCCAGGTTTACGGCGGCGTCAACGCCCCATATATCTGGTTAAAGGTACCGGCGGGAATGACCTCCTGGGAATTTTTTTGACCGCCTCCTTGAAGAGGCCGGCGTGGTGGGAACTCCTGGAAGCGGATTTGGGCCAAGCGGCGAAGGATACTTCCGTTTGACCGCATTTGGCACCTATGAGAATACCCTGGAGGCCATTGACCGGATTAAGAAAATGCCATCCCTTAAAAAAATAAGCATTGACAAGTTTTTGATGATTGGTTATGATAAATTTAAGAAAGATCCATAAAAGTGGAGTTTGATTTAAAAGAACAAAAGCGTTCGGTGCCCTGGCGGTACTGACGCTTTTCTTCTTTTTGGGAGGAAGAAATGGATGACATCGATAAGAAAATAGTGAAGACATTACAAGAGAATGCCCGGGCATCCCTAAAGAATATAGCGGAAACCACCTTTCTGTCTTCTCCCGCAGTTTCCGCCAGAATTGAAAAGCTGGAGCGGGAAAAAATCATCACCGGATATCATGCTGCGGTGGATTCAAGGAAGCTGGGATATCACATTACCGCATTTGTAAGTCTTGATGTTTCTCCGGCGGATAAGATCCGGTTTTATGGGGAAATGGAGTCCATTTCCAATGTGCTGGAGTGCAACTGCGTCACAGGAGAATACTCCATGCTGGTCAAGGTGGCCTTTCCAAGTACCATGGAGCTGGACATTTTTATTGGGCAGCTGCAGAAATATGGAAAGACCAGCACCCAGATCGTATTTTCTACTCCGGTAGGGCCAAGAGATATGGATGTAATGGCGGAATTAGGAGAAAAAGAATAAATGTGGTACAAAAAAAGTGGTACCGAGAAGGCTGCTTTTACATACTTTATATAATAGAAGTATGTGAAGGGAGTTTTTCTTTTGGCTGAGAGAATGATCGTAGTAATAGATGCCGGTCACGGCGGCACGGACCAGGTGCGTCCTATGGCGGACGGCAGGAAAAAGATGATAACTTAAGGCTTGCGATGGCTGTGGGAAGAATTCTTGCAGACAACGGAATTGATGTCAGGTATACCAGAACTGACGATACCTATAATACGCCCCTTGAGAAGGCCACCATGGCCAACGAAACGGAAGCAGACTTCCTTGTTTCCATTCACAGAAATGCCATGCCGGTTCCAGGTACCGGTTCCGGAATAGAGGTTATTGTATTTGAAGATAAAGGGGCACCGGGCATGCTGGCCAAAAACATAGGCGAAGCTTAAATAAAACTGGATTCGCCAATTTAGGCACAGTGGAACGTCCGGGTCTGGTAATTCTCAGGCGGACAAAATTTCCAACAGTTATGGTGGAAGTTGGATTTATTGATAACGAAATGGATAATGATTTGTTTGATCAGAATTTTCAGGATATTGCCCAGGCCATTGCAGATGGTATCCTGAATTCCATAAAAGAACAGGAAGATACACGTCCCGAATATTATCAGGTGCAGACAGGAGCATTCCGGGTTCACACTCTGGCCGAAAATGAGGTTAATAATTTAAAGGCCCAGGGGTTCCCGGCATTTGTAGTCTATGAAGACGGACTTTATAAGGTTCGTGTAGGAGCCTTCCGGAATATTGATAATGCGGTGCGCATGGAGCAGACTCTCAGGCGGTTCGGATATAATACGTTCATGGTAAAAAGACCGGCTGTGTCATGAAATCCGGCCGCAGGGAAGCAGGCTTTTGGAAAAAGCAACGCCCTGCGGCTTTTTGACGTCCGTTTAAAGAACTGTCAGTAATGGCTGGAACCAGGGGAAAGATGTATTAGAAGCGGTTAAAAAGGCATAGGATATACCATATATATAAAATTCAGGAGGAATTGCTTGGAGTATATCAGTGAACTTTTAAAGGGTGTTATCATTGGTGTGGCTAACATACTTCCCGGCATCAGCGGGGGAATGCTGGCCATTACCATGGGAGTGTATGATAAGATTATTCATGCGGTAACGCAGCTGTTTAAGGAGCCTTTAAAAAGCATTCGGGTTCTCCTTCCCTATGGGGTGGGGGCAGTGGCCGGCATTGTTTTTCTTTCTCTGGCATTTGAATATCTTTTTCATACATATCCGCTCCAGACCAAAATGGCCTTTTTAGGCATGATCGGCGGCGGGCTTCCTTCCTTGTTTCAAAAATCATTTTCAAAAGACCGGGCAGACAGAAGGAAAGGGATATTAACGGCTGTTCTTACCTGCGGCGCGGTCATTCTCATCACCTTTATCGCTGAAACAACCATTACTTCCGGCAGCAGCGGGGAGGGAATGAATATGGCTTCCGGCGCGGCTTATCTTTCTTCTGAAAAATTCTGGGTAATCACGCTGTTTTTCGTGGGCCTGGTAGCTGCGGCCACCATGGTGGTTCCGGGGGTGAGTGGGTCCATGATTATGATGATGCTGGGTTTTTACGAACCCATACTGCAAACAAATAATGCCTGCATAAGAGCCCTTTCTACCTTTGATTTCCAAAGCCTTTTGTCCAATGGAGTGGTGCTGGCGCCTTACGTAACTGGTCTTTTCATAGGCGTTTTTCTGTTTGCCAAGGTGGTGGAACGTCTGCTTACCCGCCATGAACACCAAATGTACCGGGTTATTATAGGTCTGGTATTTTCCTCTCCTTTTGTCATCTTGTGGGATATGCCGTGGGAAAGAGTGAAGCTGTATGAGCTTTTGGGAGGAATCGCTCTGGCTTTACTTGGATATGTGGCGGCCGAGCTGCTGGGGGGAGAAGGATAGCAAAGGACAGGAAAATAAAAGGAGAAAGGTCTTTTTAGTGCAACAAGACCTTTCTCCTTTTTTATGAATACTCTGCGATTCGTGTGATCCCTACATAAATGTGGGAAATCCTGTACCATGTGGCAAAATCAATGATGCCGGTTACGGGAAGCCTGAAAATGGACTGGAACTGCCGGACTGCTTCGGCGGTGGCAGGACCGTAGATTCCGTCGGCTGTGATACGGGGAATCGCGGTATAGACGGTAGCGATTGTATCAAGCTGTTCCTGTACCTGCTGGACCTTATCTCCGCTGGCACCGATGGTTAAATTATAACCGGGGAAGGATGAGGGGATCCCGGATACCTGTTCGGCGGTGTTGATATACATATTGCTTCCATAATAATGCCGCAGTATTTCAATGGCGGAATAGCCCTGTTCTCCAAGGGTGCAGCTTCCCCACTGGGACATCCAGTTGGGGCACTGGACTGTTGCCGTCACAGTACTGGGTAAGTATTGGCTGCCTGATGCCGGGGCGGGATAAGTAACTGTTGAAGATTTCATCCACAACCTGGGAAATGCTGTCATAAATGTTTCGTCCATAAATCCATTTATGGTCAAAGGCTGTGGAAGATGTTATGGTGAAATCATAACCCTGGTTCCTATACCATTCCGTATAAACCCGGTTTAAGGTAAAACTCATAATTGCCAGTACATTGGCGGTTATGGAAGCACGGGGCCAGGTGGCGTAAATTTCGCTGGAAGCCACGTTTTTAATATAATCACGGTAAGGAACGTAATAATTTTTAGCTGTCGGGTCGGTTGGAACTCCGTCGTGAACCACGATTGTCTGAGGAACTACCACACGGCTTAAAACGATTTCTCCCGTCTCTGCCGTAGGTTTTACTTCGGCTTCTGCAATTTTAGGAGGATATTCACCATATAGGGTGTGGTCCGGGATAACAATGGGAACGTCCGGAGATACTTCGTCCTCAATGGGAATCATGCGCACCGGCTGTATGGCTGTGGTATCCGGAAGGATTTCCGTGCCGGAGATGGCGACGGGCTCAAAGCCCTGGGCCCGGATAAAGAGTGTGTATTCGGAGTAAGGCTGGGCAAGGCCGGGGGATAAGCTATAGTCAATGGGAGGAGCGGCAAGGTTGACCTGCTCCGTCTGGCCGGATGAATTAGTGGTAAGATGTTCCACCGTACTGTCAGGATCTCCTTTGTAAGAAATGGAAACTTCTGCGTCCCGGATGGGAAAGTTATTTTCCTCGGAAACCACATCGACCTGAAGAGCGCCGGAAGCAGCGGTTTCCTGTGCCACAACTGTCATGTATTTTTTCATAGAATGCCCCTTAATGAATTGATTATTATTAAATATATTAAGGGATAAAGGGAATAATTACAAAAGCTCCCGCAGGTTAAATATAAAATTTAATCCTGCGGGAAGCTTTTTAAAAAAAAGGATGATTTTGGTTCTTGAAACATGGACTCCACATAGTTACGCATTTCATCCCGGCTTTCAATGGTTCTTGCCCCGTCTACAATCCTGTCTCTCTCATGTTCCGTAAGGCCGGCAAACCGTGTCAGAATATCCGAGTGCTGTGCTAACTCCATGGTAAACCCAATGGGCAGTTCGCTGTTATCAATCATATTTTATCACCTCAGCTTTAGTCTGTGCGTTTTGTCCCGAAAGTATACTTTTGAAAAAAACAGCCATGTATTTTGTGCTTTTTTTTAGTTGTGATAATTCTTTACTATGCTGAAAAAGAATGTATAATATATCTAAAGGTATCGCTTTTTATGTACATCATGTAAAATCCAGAGGATATATTACAAAACAAGAGGTGACGTTATGGTAAATAATTTGGTATTACAAACAGATTTTGGACAGGGGGATGGCGCTGTATCTACGATGTATGGAGTTGCGTATTCTGTAAATGACAAAATAGTTGTATCGGATTTGACCCATGAGATCCCGCCATACGATATTTGGGTGGCGAGCTACAGACTGTATCAGACTGTTAAATACTGGCCGGAGAATACGGTGTTTGTATCTGTTGTAGATCCTGGAGTAGGCTCGGACAGAAGGTCAATTGCAGTTAAGACAAAGTCAAATCACTATATTATCACTCCTGACAATGGAACATTGACTCACATTATGCATTATGATGGACTTACAGAAGTCAGAGCCATTGATGAGGTGAAAAGCAGGCTGCCATATTCAGAGGAGAGCCACACATTCCATGGAAGAGATATCTATGCATATAACGGAGCCCGGCTTGCAGGAGGGGAGGTTGCTTTTGAAGATCTGGGTAAAATAATTCCTATAGAAGTATAGAAAGATTAAAGCTGGTGGATGCAAGACAAGACGGAAAGTCGGCCTTTGGAAGTATCGATGTTTTAGATGTCAGATTTGGATCGATCTGGACGAATATTCCAATTGAGTATATAAAAAATATCGGTATAAAGCATGGTGATAATCTTGAGGTTAAGATATACCATAAAGATAAAAAAAGTGTACCAGAATATAATTTTATTTGCAAAAAGTTTTGCAGATGTTAAAGTCGGCGAACCATTGGTTTACATCAATTCTCTTGTAAATATAGGCGTGGCAGTAAACCAGGACTCTTTTTCCAATCTATACCATATAGGAACAGGGGAAGACTGGACCATAGAGATTAGAAAGGCTCCGAGAGTTATATATGAAGAGGACTGATAAAAACCGGCAAATGCTGCAGACATTAGCGGCGGAATGGAGGGTAAAATGAAAAATAAATTTTCAGTAAGAACCGTTGTGGCCATTGGAATAGGAGCGGCTGTCTTTGTGATCCTGGGAAGATTTCTTGTGATTCCTACGGGGATTCCCAATACAAACATGGAGTTGACCCATCCTTTGTGGCACTTATGGCTACCATATTCGGACCTGTTGCAGGCGGACTCATTGCACTTATCGGACATGCATTAAAGGATTTTACTACATATGGTTCGGCATGGTGGTCCTGGGTTGTGTGTTCCGGTATCATGGGCGTGATTTATGGCCTGATCGGTAAAAAAATTGACATTGAGCATGGGATTTTTGGTAAAAAGGAATTGATCTTTTTTGTGATATGTGAGGCCATAACCAATATGGCAGTATGGGGAATCCTTGCTCCAACCCTGGATATTTTAGTATATTCTGAGCCTGCAAACAAAGTATATCTGCAGGGTATTATTTCAGGTGTCGTTAATACTGTAGTCACGGCAGTGGTTGGCGGAATCCTGATGAAAGCCTACGCTTCCACAAAAACAAAGGAAGGAAGTCTTAAAAAAAGATTAATGAGCAAAGGATTCACAAAGAAAAATGAGGAGTACACATGAAAGAACCTATTATTTCATTCAGGGATTTTACATTTAAATACTTATCTCAGGCAGAACCTACATTGAAAAATATAAACCTGGACATATATGAAGGGGAAAAGGTGCTTGTAATAGGTCCGTCAGGAAGTGGAAAATCAACGATTATCAAATGCATCAATGGTCTTATTCCAAATAAGGAGGAAGGCACATTGACTGGTGAAGTGCTTATAAAAGGGAAAAGTCTGCCTGGCTATTCCCTTTTTGACCTGTCATTTCTTACAGGAACAGTTCTTCAGGATACTGATTCACAGTTTATAGGATTAACGGTAGGCGAGGATATAGCTTTTTCACTGGAAAATGATAATGTGGCTCAGCAGGAAATGAAAGACAGGGTCCGGCATTGGGCAAAAGAGGTTAATATTGATAATTTTCTGTCGTCACGTCCCCAGGATCTTTCAGGAGGTCAAAAGCAGAGAGTTACAATGGCCGGAATATTAATAGACGAAAGCCCTGTTTTGCTTTTTGACGAACCTTTGGCAGCTCTTGACCCCCAAAGCGGACAGGAGGCAATAGAAATAATAGATACCATTCATAAAAAAGGCGGTTCAACGGTCATTATAGTGGAACACAGGCTGGAAGATGTTTTGTACAGACCTGTTGACAGAATTGTAGTATTTTATGATGGAGAAATAATTGCCAATATGGCAGAAGAGGAATTGCTGAAATCGGATATCTTAAAAAAACACGGATTAAGGGAACCTTTGTATATTACAGCTATGAAGTATGCAGGAGTAGATATAAAGTCCATGGAAAGGGTACGCATGGATCGTGCTGCACTGGATGGGAATATAGCAGGCAGGCTGGAGCAGTTTGCGGAAAGCGTTGAAAAAAAGCCGGAAGAGAATCAATATGAAGCTTCTCTTGTTTTGGAAAATATAAACTTCAGTTACAATAAGGAAAAGATAAATTTGGATAATATCAGCTTATCATTTAAGAAAGGGGAAATGATAAGCATTGTCGGAGAAAATGGGGCAGGTAAAACTACGCTGGCAAAGGCAATATGCAAATTTATAACTCCGGATTCCGGGAGAATTTTGCTTGAATCCAATGATATAAGCTCTGATTCCATAAAAGAACGGGCAGATAAAGTTGGTTTTGTCATGCAAAATCCCAATCAGATGATAAGTAAAAAGATGATCTTTGATGAGGTGGCATTAGGGCTCCGCCTTCGGGGAGCAGATGAAGATACAATAGAACAAAAAGTTAACAGTGTATTACAGGTGTGCGGACTGTACAGCTATCGTAAATGGCCCATAGCTGCATTGAGTTACGGACAAAAAAAGAGGGTGACCATAGCTTCCATTCTGGTTTTGGAGCCGGATTTTCTCATTCTGGATGAGCCGACAGCGGGTCAGGATTACAAAAATTATTCGGATATCATGGCATTTTTAGAAGAATTAAATGCCATGGGCAAGACGATTATAATGATTACACATGATATGCATTTAATGATAGAATATACTGACAGAACCATAGTTATGGCAAATTCCAAGGTAATTGCAGATACTGATCCGATTTCCGTTCTGACGGACAGAGATTTAATTAAGAAGGCAAGTCTGAAAGAGACAAGCTTATTTACATTGGGGGAAAAAAATGAATTTGAAAAATCCTGTGGAGTTTGTCCGGAAATTTATCAGCTATGACAGGAGGATGCGCAGTGACAGGCAATAAAACATTAGGCTATCATCCGGGTAACACAATCATACATCATTTAAGCGGAACATCAAAAATGTTGTTTTTTTTGATTGTTTCAGTTTCCTCAATGCTTACATATGATACAAGGCTTATTATTTTTATAAGCATATGTTCTCTTGCTTTAATTAAAATTTCCGATATACACTGGGAAGATATATCCTTTGTTATTAAATTTATCCTGTTTTTTTCTGTGTTGAATATTTTGGCAGTATATGTTTTTCAGCCTTCCTATGGGGAGATTTTATACGGAAGCAAGACCGTAATAATTGAAGGTTTCGGAAGATTCTATCTTACGCTGGAGGAATTATTTTATCTGATAAATCTGTGTTTAAAATATTTTGCAACGATTCCGTTGGTCGTAGTATTTTTATTGACCACTGATCCGTCAGAATTTGCAGGAAGTTTATCGAAAATCGGAGTAAGCTATAAGATAAGCTATGCCGTATCTCTGGCATTAAGATATATTCCGGACATACAGGAAGAGTATTTCAGCATATCCTCATCCCAGATGGCAAGAGGATATGAAATATCTGAAAAAGGTAAGCTGAGAGAAAGAATCAAAGGCGCGGCGAATATTGTTTTGCCTTTGATTTTATCCAGCCTGGACAGAATAGAGACAATCTCTACTGCTATGGAACTTCGCCGTTTTGGTGAAAAGGAAAAACGCACGTTTTACAGTGAAAAACCTTTTTCAAAGCTGGACTATTTAACCGTTATTTCTGCATTTCTGATTTTGGGAATGACCATTTTATTATCTTACATAAATAAAGGGAGATTTTATAATCCATTTTAACCTCATCAAGTAAGTCCCCACTTCAATGTCGGGAAGGCATAAGTGGCGGTCGGGATTCACTTATGTCAGAAGGGGCTTGCCCCTTCTGACAAGCTGGGATAGCAGCTATGAGGCTATGGTCGGCGGAGCGGGGCACGCTGTGAGCAAGTAGGGTCGCAGCTTGGGAATTTTGCTGCTTATTTTGAACATGACATTGATGTGTGTCTGACACAACCGGAATATGTCAAAGCCATTAGGTGTAGGATAACGGTAAAAAGAATTTTAAAAGGATTGTTGGTCTTTAAAAAAATTGATTTAGTCAGATATTCCTTTATTCCACCAAAGAAGTTTCGACAGCTTCGTGAAATTGAATAGACTTTGCGTTATCAAATGTGGTATAATAAAGACAACATTATTATTGGAAAAATATAATCTTGGTGTGTAATAAAATAATTATGAAGGAGTGTGATATCATGGCATTGACCAATGAAGATTTACAGGCCATAGCAGCATTAATGGACGAAAAAGTTAATCCCATAAGGACTGATATACAAGATATGAAGACGGACATTAATGATATGAAGACAAACATTAATAATATGAAGTCAGACATTAATGATATGAAGACAGATATCATTAATATGAAATCTGATATCAATAAGTTGTCCGACAGAATAGAAGTTCTGGAAATCAAGCAGGATGTCACATCACGTAAAATTGAAGATCTTACGTATCGTGTCGCCAGTTTGGAGCATTATAGCAAAAAGGAGTTTACAAAGAATAACGATCAAATAGAAACGTTAATAACAGTTTTGGAAGTAAAAAAATATTTTGCCCAAACAAGCGTAGCGGTTACGCATAAGCATTGGCTATAACAATTATATGACACCATATTTTTTGAGGATTTATTATAAAAACATAACAAATATCAGAACCAGTTGAATTGTATTATATAAAAAGCGTAAAGTCTAAGAAATAGGCTATACGCTTTTTATTAAATTTTGTGACTTTTTTTAAAGCGACCTAAAGCGTGAAAAAAACAGTTGAAAAATGTCGCGTAATCATGTATAATCTATACAATTTGGGCAGATACCAGAGAAATACCCTACGGTATACCTTTATGCCCGGACACCATGGCAATAACAGAGAAAGGACAGGACTTTGCGTATGAAAGCTTTTTTTAATACTGGAAGACGGTACTGTATTTACAGGATCGAGCATTGGTTCAACCCGGGAAGTGATCAGTGAGATCGTATTTAATACTTCCATGACAGGTTATTTAGAAGTCCTCACCGACCCCTCCTATGCGGGGCAGGCGGTTGTGATGACATATCCCCTGATTGGTAATTACGGGATATGTATGAAGATATGGAATCATTAAAACCATGGCCGGATGGCTACATTGTCAGAGAATTATCTAGAATTCCCAGCAACTTTAGAAGCGGGGATACCCTTCAGCATTTCTTAAAAGAACATAACATTCCAGGTATCAGTGGTATCGATACAAGAGCCCTTACAAAAATTCTAAGAGAAAAAGGTACTATGAACGGCATGATCACGACCGATGAAGGTTTTGACCTTGACGAAGTCATTTTGCGTATGAAAACATATTCTGTGACCGGTGTGGTAGGGAAAGCCACCTGCAGGGAAAAATATGTTCTTCCCGGCGACGGAAAAAAAAGTAGCCCTTCTGGACCTTGGGGCAAAGAAAAATATTGCCCGCTCCTTACAGGAGAGAGGCTGTGAAGTGACGGTTTACCCTGCATCTGCGAAAGCAGAAGAGATTCTCTCCAGCCGCCCTGATGGAATTATGCTGTCCAACGGGCCTGGTGATCCCAAGGAATGCGTGGAAATCATTGAAGAGATAAAGAAAATATACGAATCCAATGTACCTGTTTTTGCCATCTGCCTGGGACACCAGCTTATGGCCCTTGCTGCCGGAGCGGATACCCATAAGCTGAAATACGGCCACAGGGGCGGAAATCATCCGGTAAAGGATTTGGAAACCGGGCGGGTATACATATCCTCCCAGAATCATGGCTATGTGGTTGATGTGGATACCATTGATCCGGCAGTGGCTGTTCCTGCCTTTGTCAACGTAAACGATGGGACCAATGAGGGACTGAAATATACGGATAAAAATATATTTACCGTACAGTACCATCCGGAGGCATGTCCGGGACCCCAGGATTCCAGCTACTTATTTGACCGGTTTATTAAAATGATGGAGGTAGGAAAATAATGCCAAAGAATCTGGATATTAAAAAAAGTGCTCGTTCTTGGCTCCGGCCCTATTGTCATCGGCCAGGCAGCAGAATTTGATTATGCCGGAACCCAGGCCTGCCGTTCCTTAAAAGAAGAGGGAATCGAAGTAGTCCTGCTAAATTCCAACCCGGCAACCATCATGACGGATAAGGACATTGCGGATAAGGTCTACATTGAACCTCTGACCATAGAGGTGGTGGAACAGCTTATTTTAAAGGAAAGACCGGACAGTGTCCTTCCCACCCTCGGAGGCCAGGCAGGCTTAAACCTTGCCATGGAACTGGATGATAAGGGATTTTTAAAAGAGCATAAGGTGCGCCTGATCGGAACCACAGCCCTTACCATTAAGAAGGCGGAGGACCGGGAGCTGTTTAAAGAGACCATGGAAAAGATCGGCGAACCGGTGGCTCCCTCTGATATAGTAGAACATGTGGAAGACGGCCTTAAGGTGGCGGAAAAGATTGGATATCCTGTGGTGCTTCGGCCAGCCTATACCCTGGGAGGTTCCGGGGGAGGCATTGCTGAAAATCCGGGGCAGTGCCGGGAGATCCTGGAAAATGGTCTCCGTTTATCCCGCGTTGGACAGGTTCTTGTGGAACGCTGCATCGCAGGCTGGAAGGAGATTGAGTACGAGGTGATGCGTGACGGTGCAGGCAACGTGATCACCGTATGCAATATGGAAAACATCGACCCGGTAGGCGTTCATACCGGCGACAGCATTGTGGTGGCTCCTTCCCAGACCTTAGGGGATAAGGAATACCAGATGCTGCGCACCTCTGCCTTAAGGATCATCAGCGAGCTGGGAATCACAGGAGGCTGTAATGTACAGTATGCCCTTCACCCGGAAAGCTTTGAGTACTGCGTCATCGAGGTAAATCCCAGGGTCAGCCGTTCCTCGGCCCTGGCCTCCAAGGCAACCGGTTACCCAATAGCAAAGGTTGCGGCCAAGATCGCTCTGGGATATAACCTGGATGAAATAAAGAATGCGGTAACAAAGAAGACCTACGCCAGCTTTGAGCCGATGTTAGATTACTGCGTGGTCAAGATGCCCCGCCTTCCCTTTGACAAATTCTTAAGCGCCAAGAGGAATCTGGGGACCCAGATGAAGGCCACCGGAGAGGTCATGAGCATCTGTACTAATTTTGAGGGCGGTCTCATGAAGGCTATCCGTTCCCTGGAACAGAATGTGGACAGCCTGATGTCCTATGATTTTACAGGGCTTACGGATGAGGAACTGGCAGAGACCCTTTCCCGTGTAGACGACAGAAGGGTATGGGTCATTGCCGAAGCATTAAGAAGAGGCTTTTCCTATGAAAGGATTCATGATATTACAAAAATTGATATATGGTTTATTGATAAGCTGGCAATTCTTGTGGAAATGGAAGAAGCCTTAAGAAAGGGCCTCTTACCCTGGATTTATTAAAGGAAGCAAAGAGGATTAAATTTCCGGATACGGTCATTTCAAAGCTGACAGGAATACCCTGGCAGGAAATCCGCCGGATGAGAAAGGATAACGGCATTGCGGCAGCATTCAAAATGGTGGATACCTGCGCAGCCGAATTTGCCGCTGAAACCCCTTACTATTATTCCTGTTTTGGAAGTGAGAATGAGGTGGTAAAAACCTCTGGAAAAAAGAAAGTGCTGGTTCTTGGCTCCGGTCCCATCCGCATCGGACAGGGAATTGAATTTGACTTCTGTTCGGTTCACAGCACATGGAGCTTTAGAAGGGAAGGCTATGAGACGATTATAGTCAATAACAATCCGGAGACCGTGAGCACTGACTTTGATATTGCGGATAAGCTGTATTTTGAACCCCTTACCCCGGAAGATGTGGAGAGCATTGTTGACATTGAAAAGCCTGACGGAGCGGTGGTCCAGTTCGGCGGCCAGACGGCCATTAAGCTGACGGAAGCCCTGATCAATATGGGAGTCCCCATTCTGGGAACGGCTGCAGAGGATGTGGATGCGGCAGAGGATCGGGAGCTGTTTGATAAGATTCTGGAAGAATGCAGGATTCCAAGGCCAGCAGGCCAGACAGTATTTACGGCAGAAGAAGCCAAGAGGGCGGCAGGAGAGCTTGGATATCCGGTACTGGTAAGGCCCTCCTATGTGCTAGGGGGCCAGGGCATGCAGATTGCCATTTCTGACCAGGATATCGATGAATTTATTGGGATCATCAACCAGATCGCACAGGAACACCCCATTTTGGTGGATAAATATATCCCGGGCAAGGAAATTGAAGTGGATGCGGTTTGCGACGGTGAGAATATTCTGATTCCCGGAATCATGGAGCATATGGAAAGAGCCGGCGTGCACTCCGGTGACAGCATTTCCATATATCCGGCCCAGAGCATAAGTGAAACCGTAAAGGAAAAGCTGGTGGAATATACAAGAAGGCTTTCTAAAGCCTTACATGTTAAGGGCATGATCAACATTCAATTCATTGTAAGCGGGGAGGAAGTATATGTTATTGAGGTAAATCCCCGGTCTTCCCGTACTGTGCCTTATATCAGCAAAGTGACAGGGATCCCCATTGTTCCTTTAGCAACCCAGGTCATATGCGGGCACACCATCAGGGAGCTGGGGTATGAACCGGACTTGCTCGGCCGGCAGATTATATCGCTGTAAAAATGCCTGTATTCTCCTTTGAAAAGATCCGGGGCGCCGATGTAAGCCTTGGACCGGAGATGAAATCCACCGGAGAGTGCTTAGGGATAGCAAAGACCTTTAATGAGGCTCTTTACAAGGCGTTTGCAGGGGCAGGGATCAAGCTCCCAAAGCATAAGAACATGATCATAACCGTGAAGGATTCCGATAAGGAAGAGATCATCGACATTGCAAGAAGGTTCCAGGCCCAGGGCTATAAGATATTTTCCACATCAGGTACGGCCAGGGCGCTTAACAGCCATGGGATAAAGGCTTTTATGGTCCGTAAGCTGGAACAGGAATCACCAAACCTTCTGGACCTGATCCTGGGCCATGAGATCGATCTTATCATTGATACTCCGACGCAGGGAGCGGACAGAAGCAGAGATGGATTTGTGATCCGCAGAAATGCAATAGAGACCGGTGTTACGGTTTTGACCTCTCTGGATACGGCGGCAGCCTTAGTGACCAGTATGGAGAATAAAGCAAAAGAACTGACACTGGTTGATATTGCCCGGATTTAACCGAATCATTCAGGGCCGCAGATTGCGAATATCCGCTTGACAAAAAATAAAAAAAGCTGGAACAGGATAGAAACCTGTTCCAGCTCTTTTTGCTTATTGCATAGGGGTCTTAACAAATTGTTTGTCAAATTCCGGGTTATAATAATAAAAGTTTTTAGGATTTAAATTGGATTTGATTTTTTTCAATGGCTTCACCAAACCGCTGGAAGTGGACGATTTCCCTTTCCCGAAGGAATTTTAATGGTTCCCTTACATCAGGATTCGGTATGATCCGGATGAGGTTGTCATAGGTTGTCCTTGCCTTTTGCTCAGCTGCTAAGTCCTCGATCAAATCGGTAATTGCATCGCCCTTGGACTGGAATTCGCAGGCATTAAACGGAACTCCGGCCGCAGCAGTGGGCCAAAGGGCTGTTGTATGGTCGATATAATAGGCATCAAACCCTGCTGTCTTTGCCTGTTCCACGGTCAGATTTTTCGTCAGCTGGTAAATGATAGAGCAGATCATCTCCAGATGTCCAAGCTCTTCTGTACCAATGTCTGTTAAAAGTCCCCCCACTTCCTTGCATGGCATGGAATATCTTTGGGAAAGATAACGCATGGAAGCTGCCAGCTCACCATCAGGTCCGCCAAACTGGCTGATAATGAGAGAGGCTGTTTTCGGGCATGTTTCTTTGATATTTACAGGGAACTGCAGTCTTTTTTTCGTAATTCCACATTATACGTTACCTCCTTCCCAGGGCAGCGGGCCGTCTGTCCAGGTAAAATGCTTTTGTCCCGGATATTTTGTATTGGTTTCTGTTTTGTTGTTGGTATCAGGGCAGACACAGTTTATGGTAAGAGGCTCAAAGTTTTCCGCATAGGTTTTTAAAAGCTGTTTTCTTTGATCCATAGCCTGCTTAAAGGCTGTTAATGCATTTTCATCCAATGGATGAGTATCTAAATATAATGTTAAATCATTAACAGTGAAGCTTACTTCTGTGATCTGCTTTAAAAGAGTTTTTTTGATCAGCCATTACTGTTCACCTCCTGTAACATAAAAAGGCAGATTAAGGCTTGGAAAAATGGTCCCATGCTTTAAAGCTGTCTGCGGATCATAAGGCTGTTCCCAGGGCTGCATGGGAATCGTAGCAATAGCCAGTTGAACCGTTTTTGAAGGTGTTGCAGAATTGGCATTTGATGTGTCACATCCACATGAGTTAATTGAATTCATAAAAACACTCCTTTCTTCTTTCCTGCCCGTTCTTTCAGGGCACAGTGCACCCTGCTTTACCGGGTGTAAAGGAATACCTGTAAGGTATTTTAGCTGTTCATTTAGCTTTCTTCTTTAGTATGGTTGAAATAAATTAAAATACGTTGCAAAAATTCTCCCATTTTATCCACTGTATTGATATTGTAATAAATAGAAAAATGAAATATAATGGTAAAGCAGGATCGAATTGACAGAAAAAGAAAATAATTAAGACGGGAGAGCAGAGTATTGAGCGATAAGAAATTTGCAGTATTGATTGACTCGGATAATATTTCCGCAAAGTATATTACGAGCATTCTGGATGAAATGACCCGCTACGGCGTCATTACTTACAAAAGAATTTACGGGGATTGGACAAGCTCCCAGATGGGAAAATGGAAAATGGAGCTCTTAGAGAACTCAATCACTCCCATCCAGCAATTCTCCAATACAGTAGGAAAGAATGCAACCGATTCCGCCTTATCATTGATGCCATGGATTTGCTCTATACGGACAATGTGGATGGATTCTGCATCGTATCCAGTGACAGCGATTTCACCCGCCTGGCCAGCAGGCTTCGGGAATCGGGGAAGGAAGTCATCGGAATGGGGGAGGATAAGACTCCCAAATCTTTCCGGGCGGCCTGCACGGTTTTCACCAATCTGGAGGTTCTCCTTGACCAGGAAGAGGAAGGCACAGGAGGAGGCGCCATAGGAAAAGAGGTGATCGAGCAGGATATCACTTCGATTCTTTTAGAGAATGAAGATAAGAATAAGGCAACCGGCCTTGGAGAGATCGGCAACCGCCTTGTGAAAAAAATACTCTGATTTTGATGTAAGAAACTACGGCTATAGCTCCCTGTCCAAATTTTTGGAGGAAATGGGAGGCTTTGAGCTTAAGAAATCCAATAATGTGGTAACTGTGCGGATGAAGGATAACCGTACCAGAAAGCAGGAGCTGGATGATTTTGCAGTGGGACTGGTAAAGGGCTGCGGAAAGAACGGTATGGAGCTGGCGGCTTTGGGGAATGGCATACACCGGAAATTTGCTGATTTCAAGGTAAAGGATTACGGGTATTCCACCTTCTCTAAATTTGTCCACAGCATTGCACAATTAGAGGTCCGTGAGAATAAAAACAATAATAAGACAGTGTATCTGAAAAAAAGAAGAATAAATAAGGCAGGCCAGGAAAATGAAATCCATGTTTCCTGGCCTGCCTTATTTATGTATGCAAGGAGCAAGGTGCAAAAAATGCCTGCATGCCTGCATCTTATTTTACCAGATTCCTAAAATCACTTGAAGGGCCAGGCTTACCACAGATATTCCAAGCCAGCAGCAAAAGCCTAATAAAAGGGGCTTTTTGCCTGTCCGTATCAGCTTAATTAAATCGGTATTGGTTCCAATGGCTCCCATAGCCATGACGATAAAAAGTTTGCTTAAGTCTTTTAATGAACCGGTAACACCTGCTGGTATGGGAAATGCCGTAGTGATTATGGAGGCCAGCAGGAAAAAGAGTACAAAGGAGGGAAAAACTTTTCCAATGGAGATGGAGCGTTCCGAAGTTTTTTTTCTCTTTTCCGGTTTTGTAGCATGCCAAAAACAGCGTAATAGGAATGATGGCCAGGGTTCTGGTCAGTTTTACTATGGTAGCCGCTTCCAGGGTATTGCTGCCGTGCATGCCATCCCAGGCGGAAGCAGCAGCCGTCACAGAAGAGGTATCGTTAATGGCAGTTCCTGCAAACAGGCCAAAGCCCTCATTAGAAAGTCCCAAAGCCGAGCCTAAGGCAGGAAAAAGCAGAGCAGCTATGATGTTGAAAAAAAAGATGACAGATATGGACTGGGCGATCTCACTGTCATCGGCGTCAATAACCGGAGCTGTCGCGGCAATGGCCGAACCTCCGCAGATGGACGAGCCAACGCCGATTAAAATGGCGGTCTTACCTGGCAGCCGCAGCGTTTTAGAAAGGATGTATGCAATCACCAGGGAAGTGGAGATGGTTGCCAGGATGATGGGCAGGGCTTCCCTGCCCTTTTGAAGAACTGTGGCCAGATTCATGGAGAAGCCAGGAGAATCACGGCGTATTGCAGGATTTTTTTTGAAGCAAAAGCCACTCCCGGCCGGAATGCTTCCTTCCCTTTTACAAAGGGTGCCATTGCCATGCCGATGAGAATGGCAAAAACAGGGCCGCCGACAACTGGGAAGGTTTTTCCTAAAAACCATGCGGGAGCGGATATTAAAAGGCAGAGAAGAACGCCTGGGGCGTATTTTTTTCATGAGTTAATCCTCCTTCTTGATTTGGCTTTATTATATTAGATAATAACAATAAAATAAAATTATTTATATTTATTAAATTATAAAAATATGTTATGGTTAATGGAGCAATCAAAAGGAGAATATAATTCATGCTGGATTTTCGGATTGATACGTTTCTTACAGTATGCCGTTACATGAACTTTACAAAGGCAGCCAGTGAACTTCATATCACCCAGCTGCAGTGTCCCATCATATTCATTATTTAGAAAACAAGTATGGAGTCAGGCTGTTTGAATACAACGGAAAAAAAGTGAATCTGACGGAGGCGGGAAAAGTCTTTTTATCTGCCGCCATAACCATGAAGGATGATGAACTGCATTTAAAAAAGATCATGGAGCAGCAATCGGGAAAAGGCGGGAGGCTGGTATTTGGCGCTACCATGACCATAGGGGAGTACGTGATGCCGGAAGCGCTCACAAGGTTCCTCCATGTTTATCCGGAGACAGCGGTTCAGATGGTGGTTGGGGATACGAAGGAGCTGCTTGGGAAACTGAATGAAGGGGAAATTGAATTTGCTTTGGTGGAGGGATTTTTCCTGAAAAAGGAGTATGATTTTCTGGTTTTTGCCTCGGAGCCCTTTGCAGCTGTCTGTGCGCCGGACTATGAGTTTCAGCGGGAGATCGCAAAAGTGGAGGATCTTCTCGGGGAAAGGCTTTTTATCCGGGAACCCGGTTCAGGAACCAGGTATGTCTTTGAGCGTTATCTGGAAGGGAAGAATTTATTGCTCCATGATTTCCCTAATATAATGGAAATCAGCAATATTGGCGCTATGAAACAAATGGTGGCAAAAGGGCAGGGAATTACATTTCTTTATGAGGCTGCGGTAAAGGAGGAATTAAACAGGGGCATTTTGAAAAAAAGTTGAATTGGAGGATTTTCAGTTGACCCATGATTTTACATTTATATGGAGGAAAGGAAGTATTTATAAATCCTATTATAAGGAGCTGTTTGACATCCTGCATGGGGAATGAAGGCTGGGAAAAGACATCTAATGAAAAAAATTGACAAAAAAAGTGTTGACAATTAATACAATTAATATTATACTAATGAAGCAGTCGGGAACGAGAGAAAAAAAAGAGCTCCTGACCAAGACAAGCACTGGGATCTTAGCTCAGCTGGGAGAGCATCTGCCTTACAAGCAGAGGGTCACAGGTTCGAGCCCTGTAGGTCCCATTGATAAGTAAATCGCTTATCACCAATTAAATATGGCGGAATAGCTCAGTTGGCCAGAGCACACGGTTCATACCCGTGGTGTCGAGAGTTCGAATCTCCCTTCCGCTACTTTTTAAGACATCTGTTTTATAGCAGATGTCTTTTTTTGCATCCCGTATAAAACCAGAGTTGGTCCATGAAGTTTAACCGAATCAAGTAAGTTCCCTACTTCAAATGCGAAAAGCAGTAAGTGGTAGGTGGGGACTCTCCGCCTGACAAGCAGCAAACGCTGCTATTCGGTTATGCCCGGTGGAGCGGGGGACGCTGTGAGCAAGCAGGGCCGCGGATTGCGAATATCCGCTTGACAAGAAAATTTATGGAACTGCTACAATTACAGGATTGTAATGAGGTGTAACATTGTAAAGAAAGGTTCATCTTCCCGCGGCCGGAAAGCTGAATACAGGGACAAAGTGCACAAAATAAAAAAAATATATCAGGAAAAGTGTAAAAAGTGACGGTATCTATATTGACAAGTGATAATAACAGTGATAATATCAGTGGTATAAACAGAAGAGCAAAGGAGACATGGTTATGACAAAGAGAGAGCGGGTTTTAGCAGCCATCCAGGGAAGAGAGGTGGATTATGTACCCACCGGATTTTCATTACACTTTCCGGAAAACGAGGCAAAGGGGGAAAAGGGAGTGGAGTCCCATCTTGAATTTTTCCGTCAGACAGATACGGATATTATCAAGATCATGAATGAGAACCTGGTTCCTGATTCAGGGGAAATCAGGACTCCTGAGGACTGGAATAAAATACCCCACTATTCCTTAAATGATGCCTTTATGAAAAACCAGATTGAAATGGTAAAGAAAATCCTGGATAAGGCAGATCCTGATGCATTTTCCCTGGGCACGCTTCACGGTATTTGTGCATCTGCCATTCATCCCATTGAAGCACGTTATGGTTATGAGAGCGTAAGAGAATTGTTCTGTACCCATATCAGGGAGAATAAGCAGCCGGTTCTGGAAGCATTTAAGAGAATTGCAGACGGCATGTGCCAGCTGGCAGTAAAATATAAGGAACTGGGACTGGATGGAATTTATTACGCAGCATTAGGGGGAGAGAAGCATTACTTTACGGATGAAGAGTTTTCGGAAATGATTGAGCCTTTTGACAAGGAGATATTAAAAGCTTCCAAAGAAGCAGGATGTATCAATTTCCTTCATATGTGCAAAAATAATTTAAATATGAAGAGATACGAATCCTACAACGGCTTGGCTGATGTGGTAAACTGGGGCATTTATGAGACCGATTTCAGCCTTGAAGAGGGGAGACGGCTTTTCAAAGGCATAACCGTCATGGGCGGGCTTGCCAACAGAAGCGGAGTCATGGTAGAAGGGACCATAGATGAACTGAAAGCAGAAGCAAAAAAAGGTAATTCGTGATTATGGAAAAACATCATTCATCCTTGGCGCTGACTGTACACTTCCTACAGAGATTCCTTATGAAAGGATCCGTGCAATTGCAGAAGCGGCAAGAGAGATGTAAAAGGAGGAGAAAAAAATGAAAAGAACAGCAGCAAGCCTTTTGGCAGCAGTGATGACGGCAGGCATGATTGCAGGCTGTGGGGGGAACAGCGCTGGTACGGACAGTACAACGGCAGCCCCTGGTGACAGCACCCAGATAGCAGACAAGGAGAAAAGTACGGCTGAGGATAAAACCGTTTATCCGGCAGGTACCATCACTATTTACGGCACGGGACAGCCCCAGTATCTTCAGGAATACTATGATGCCTGGCTGGCTGACCACAAAGATATTGCTCCGGATGTGAAGATTGAGATTGTGCAGACAGAGGGACATGCCCAGAGCCGTGAAAAAAATCACCATGACTGCACTGGCAGGCGCAGATGACGACCTTCCTGATGCTACATATTTAGACCCGGTGAATATCATGGATCTATCTCAGGCAGGAATACTAAAGGATGAGACAGACTTTCTAAAGCCCTACATGGATCAGATGGTGGAAGGCGCCGCCAATGATGCGACATTAAACGGCAGGATTTACGGACTTCCGGAATCTGTTCGCCCCAATGTGTTATTCTATAACAAGGACATTTTTGAAAAATACGGTGTGGATCCGGCTATGATGGAAACCTTTGACGGTTATGTGGAAGCAGGGCGCCAGTTAAAGGAAAAGAGCAATGGTGAGGTGTATTTGTCCTACATCAGCCCCAGCAGCAAGACCTGGAGGTACTGGGGAAGAAGAGGCCTTATGCCTCAGGCCAATGGAAGAATCTGGGATGAAAACGGCAGCATTGTAATAGGAGAAGATGAAGGAACAAAGCTGGCTTTGGGAACTTTGGACACCTTATATTCAGAAGGACTCCTATTAAAATCTGAAATCATGGAACCTGCATTATATGATGCAATCAATGGGCAGAAAGTGGCCACCTTCTATATTGGCGCTTTCTGGGATGAATTCATGAGAAAGAACTGCCAGGCGACTACAGGGCAGTGGCGGGTCATGTCTTCCCCTGTATTTGAAGGCGTTGGCAAGGCAGGGGCTCCTGTATCCTCCTATTTCTGTATCGTAAACAAGGGCGATAACGTATATGCCGGACTTCTGGAACAGCTTTGGAAGGATTTTACCTTTGATACCCAGTCCAGGAATACATGGGTAAAATCCATGGAATCCCAGAATGCTCCATATGCCAACCCTATTTCCTTAGAAATGCTCCAGGATAACTTCTGGAAAGAGCCTTCCAGTTTCTATGGCGGTATGTCCTTTAGGGAGACAGAGGGAAAGTGTCTGGAGAACGGTGCGGTCAATCTGGTTGTCACACCTCAGGATGCAGAGGCGGATGGCATTATTTCGGCAGAGCTTGAGAATTACGTGGCAGGCAACCAGACCATGGATCAGGCCATCGCCAATATGGATAAGAACTTAAAGGCTAAAATCGGCCAGGCAGAAATCATCAAGTAGCAGGAAACTTTATAAGGGGAAGGAACTGCCTTCCCCTTGTATTTACGCCAGCAATGAGCGAAGGAATAAAAATGTGAGGAGAAATCATATGCTTAAGACATTGAATAAATATAAAGCTCCCTATCTGTTCATACTGCCGTTTTTTTCTGTTGTTTCTTGTATTCCAGCTGATCCCCGCCATCTGGACCTTTTACATCAGCCTTACCAGCTGGAAGGGGATCGGGACGCCGAAGTTTTGCGGGTTTGGCAATTATAAGAAGCTGCTGATTGACAATATGTTCTGGGATGCTCTGGGGAATACCGTAGAATACTGGATTACAGGCCTTCTATTCATACTGGTGTTGTCTGTACTCATTGCAAGCCTGTTAAATTCTGATCTGCTCAAAGGAAAAGCAGTTTTCAGGACAGTCACGTTCCTGCCAAATATCTGTGCGGCCATTGCCATGGGATTGATTTTCCGAATGCTTTTTGATGAAAATGTGGGTCTGTTTAATGAACTGCTGGTTTCCCTTGGATTGGAAAAAGTCCCCTGGCTCACCAGTACCAAGTATTCAAGGATTCCGGTTATTATGCTGAATGTGTGGAGAAATACCCCCTGGTTTACCATGATCGTATTTTCCGGCCTGTTAAACATACCCAGGGATTACTATGAAGCAGCCACTGTGATGGTGCCAATAAGTGGAAGCAGTTTTTTTATATTACCCTGCCTTCCCTGAGCAATATTCTGTTTTTCTGCTCCATTACCCTTACCGTGGACAGCTGGAAGATTTTTAATGAATCCTACATTCTGCCTGGGCCAGGTACGTCCAACACATCCTTGTTTCAGTATATGTATGAATCAGGATTTAATATTTTCAATATGGGTTATGCGTCCGCCATCGGCGTGATCCTGATTGTGATACTGGCTGTCATTTCAATGGTACAGATGACAGTGAAAAAAAGACAGGGAGAATTATAGGAGGATAGATTATGGGATATAAGTATAAGAAAAATCTGGCATCCTTTGCGGTTCATGGGACATTGATCATGATCTCATTAATCTGCATTCTTCCTATTTTATGGATGTGCCTGATTTCCATTAAGCCAACTTCAGAAAGCATCAGCGGGTTTCAGTCCATTTGGATTGCAAATCCTACGTTAAGCAACTTTAACAAGCTGTTTTCCATGATACCTGTTGCTGCCAACTTTTTTTAATAGTGTGTTTACTACAGTTATGGGAACCGTGACTTCTCTGTTCTTCTGTTCCCTTGCAGGATTTGCCTTTGCAAAGTATAAGTTTCCGGGGAGAAATTTCCTGTTTTACTTTGTTATTGCAACCATGCTGGTTCCGCCGGAGGTGGGGGCTGTTCCCTTGTTTGTCATCATGAAGAAACTGAATCTGATTAACAGCTTATGGTCCCTGGTGATTCCGAGGATTGCGACCGCTGTAGGCATTTTCTATATGCACCAGTATATAAGCGACGTGCCAGATGAACTGATTGAGGCGGCTAAAATAGACGGCTGCAGGGATTTTGGGATCTTTCGGCGGATTATCCTGCCGGTTATTAAGCCGGCTTTGGCCTCCTGGGCTCCGTAACTCTGATTGCAAGATGGAATGACTTTTTCTGGCCTTTGCTGTTCTTAAGAAAACAGGTCAAATATACACTGATGGTCACCATTTCTCTGCTGCCTGTCAGTGAGGGCCTTTCAACGCCCTGGCCCGTAATTCTTTCAGGTACGACACTTGTAATTATTCCAATAATTGTGTTATATTTAATATTGCAGACATTTCAGAAAGCTGGAATGATGGCAGGGGCTGTAAAAGGCTAATAACGAAAAGAAAAAGGGGAAACATGATGCAGGGCCAATCGATAAAAAACCAGGTGTATGAGGGCATAATGAAAGATATATTAGATGGCGTATACCAGGCAAATGATATTATTAATGAAAGAACAATCATGGAAAAATACGGGGTCAGCAAGACTCCGGTGAGAGAGGCCCTGGTACAGCTGTGCAGTGAAGAGGTGCTTAATAATATTCCAAGATTTGGCTACCAGCTTACCGCCATACTTCCAAGCCAGATTATAGAAATTATAGAATACAGGAAAGTGATTGAATTAGGTGCTCTGGAGTTATGTTTTTTTCCGCCTTACCAAAGAACAGATTGATGAATTAAAGCGTCAAAACGAAGCGGCGGTACGGCTTATCGATAGCAGAGACTCGAAGTTGCACTGGGAAGCCAATAATCTTTTTCACAGAACATTGTGCAGTTACTGTGGGAACGGTTATATACAGAAATCACTGGCAGATGCCATGAATATCTGTACCAGGATATCCAACCAATATTTTACAAAGCTGTGGAATGAAAGTAAGGTTTCCGATGGAAGCAACCATGTCCATCTGGTAGCTGCCATTGAGTCTGGAGATTTGGAGCTGGCAAAGGCGACTTTGATTGATGATGTGGAATCATTTAAGCATGAGATATTATAAAAAATCGGGATTTATACAGGAATGTAGGAAGGGCGCCGCTGTCCGGACTGATTGATCAGCCAGGGCAGAGCCGCTCCTTTTTCGTTTCGGCATAAGTGCCAATGGGTTTTTCCATAATTTTTATATTCATTTCTCCTGTTTTATGTTATACTAACAAATAGCAAAAAGTGGAGGGATTCCATGTACTATTTTATTGTAAACCCGAACTCATGCCGCGGACGGGGAAGAAACATTTGGAAAAAGGTGGAAAGTGTGTTAAAAGCCTGTAATGCGGAGTATCAGGCCTTTCTTACGGAAAAGCCGGGAGATGCCAGGAGATTTGCCAGAGAGCTGACCGAAGGCTGCCGGGAATCAAGCGTTATCATCGGGGTAGGCGGAGACGGAACTGTAAATGAAATCCTGGATGGGATTTCCTTCTGCGGCTCAATTACTATGGGGTATATTCCGGCAGGATCCGGTAATGATCTGGCAAGAAGCTTAAGGCTTCCAAAGAATCCGATCCGGTGCCTGAAGAAGATACTGCATCCAAAATATTATAAGCTTATGGATTATGGAGTTTTGTCCTATGGAGATGAGGAAATATCTCATCGCCGCTTTTTGGTCAGCGCGGGGATCGGAATGGATGCGGCCGTTTGCATAGCATTCTTTATTCCAAGTCAAAGGGGTTGTTTCATAAGCTACGCCTTGGGAGATTTACCTATCTTATGGTGGGAATCAGGCAGCTTATTCTTGCCAAGCCCTCAAAGGGTTATATTCTCCTTAATGGGGTTCAAAAAATTGAATTCAGCAATGCTTATTTTATATCCGTCCACATTCACCCTTACGAGGGCGGCGGGTTTAAATTTGCCCCGGATGCAAATTTTGAGGACGGGCAGTTGTCTGTCTGTGTTATGAACAACCGGAAAAAAAAGAAAGCTGATTCCTGTGCTCCTTCGTTCCCTTATGGGAAGGAAGTCCTTAAATAAAGGTTTCAGGTATTATTCCTGTGAGGAAGTGACAATCCATATGGACCGTCCAATGGCAGTTCATGTAGATGGTGAGAGCTGTTTTTGCCAAAACGACGTGCAGCTTCGGTGCATCGGCAGAAAGCTGCGTATGATTGTATAGATATGGACATTTTATATAGAAGAAAAGCCCTACGGGTGTGCTGCTGTGTTTGGAAAGTGTGGCAATGAATTAGAAACACCCTGCGGGTATACCACTATGCCCGGAATACATGGGTGATAAATTATAAACACCCTATGGGTATACCACTATGCCCAAAAGACATGGGCGATAAAGTAGAAAGGAAGAATTATGAGGATTGGACAGGGATACGATGTGCATAAATTGGCAGAAGGAAGAGATTTGATCCTGGGCGGCGTAAAGATTCCCTATGAAAAGGGACTTTTGGGGCATTCTGACGCAGATGTACTGGTCCATGCAGTCATGGATGCCCTTTTAGGTGCGGCGGCTCTGGGAGATATTGGTGAACATTTTCCGGATACGGATCCCATATATAAAGGAGTATCCAGCATTGAACTATTAAAGCGTGTAGGAGAACTTTTGGAAGAAAAGGGATATGTCATTGAAAATATCGATGCCACTGTCATTGCACAAAAGCCAAAGCTTCTGACCTATCGCCCAGAGATGGTAAAAAACATTGGGGAGGCTTTAAAACTTCCTGATGGAAAGGTCAATGTAAAAGCGACTACAGAGGAAGGCCTTGGTTTTACCGGAAAGGGAGAGGGGATAACCTCCCAGGCCATAGTCCTGCTGACCTCCATGGAAGATTACTGTTATGACGACAGGATCATGGCGGAGGGCTGCGGAGGCTGTTGCAAAGGCTGCGGAAAATAAAACAGAATCAATGGAACACCCTTCGGGTATACCTTTATGCCAAAAAAGCATTGGCAGTGAAGCGGAAACACCCTTCGGGTATACCTTTATGCCAAAAAGCATTGGCAGTAAAGAGGAAAGGAAGAGACTATGAAAATTTATAATACATTAACCAGACAGAAGGAAGAATTCGTTTCTTTAGAACCTGGTAAGGTCAAGATGTACGTTTGCGGACCAACGGTTTATAATCTCATACACATTGGAAATGCAAGGCCAATTATCGTATTTGATACGGTCAGGAGATATTTTGAATATAAGGGTTATGAAGTAAACTTTGTGTCAAACTTTACCGATATAGATGATAAGATCATAAAAAAAGGCAATTGAAGAAGGGGTAGATGCAAACATTATCTCCAAGCGTTATATTGAGGAATGCAAAAAAAGACATGGAAGCGCTGAATGTAAAACCTGCAACCAAAAACCCCTTGGCGACAGAGGAAATCTGCGGCATGCTGGATATGATCGAAAAACTCGTTGCCTCCGGCCATGCTTATACAGCAGAGGATGGAACGGTCTATTTCCGTACCAGAACCTTTGAGGAATATGGAAAGCTGTCTCATAAGAACCTGGAAGATTTACAGTCCGGCTTCCGGGAGATTAAGGTGACCGGAGAAGATGGAAAAGAGGAACCATCGGATTTCGTACTTTGGAAACCGAAAAAAGAAGGAGAGCCTTACTGGGAATCTCCGTGGTGTGAAGGAAGACCGGGATGGCATATCGAGTGCTCCGTAATGTCCAAGAAATATCTTGGGGAACAGATCGATATTCATGCAGGCGGAGAGGACTTGATCTTCCCTCATCATGAGAACGAAATCGCTCAGAGTGAGGCGGCAAATGGAAAAGAATTCGCAAAATATTGGATGCACAATGGCTTCTTAAATATTGATAATAAAAAGATGTCTAAATCTCTGGGTAATTTTTTTCACTGTCAGGGACATCGGGGAAAAATATGATTTACAGGTACTGCGCTTCTTTATGCTGAGTGCTCATTACAGAAGCCCTATTAATTTCAGCGCCGATTTGATGGAATCATCAAAGAACGGGTTAGAGAGAATTTTAACTGCAGTTGAAAAGTTAAAGGGCCTGGAAGCATCTGCGAAGACAGAAAAACTTCTTGATCATGAGGATAAAAATCCCGTACAGGAGCTGGTTTCCAAATATGAAGCCGCAATGGATGACGACTTTAATACGGCAGATGCCATTTCTGCTATATTTGAACTGGTAAAATTAAGCAATTCCACCACAAATGAAGACAGCTCCAAGGAATATGTGGTTTATTTAAAGAAAACCATTGAGAGGCTGTGCGAGGTTCTTGGAATCATTACGGAAAAGGAAGAAGAAATCCTGGATGACGAAATCGAAGCCATGATCGCAGGCAGGCAGCAGGCCAGAAAAGACAAGAATTTTGCTCTTGCCGATGAGATCCGCGGAAAGCTTTTAGAAAAGGGCATTGTTCTTGAGGACACCAGGGAAGGTGTAAAATGGAAGAGAGTATAACATCAGTGGCAGCGTTTTCTGAATTTTTTTAAGGATACATTAAAGTTAAAAGAAGTTGATGTGAAAACCTATTCCCCGCTGGCGCTTGCGTATATCGGAGATGCGGTTTATGAATTGATCGTGCGGACAAAGGTGATGAACCATGGAAGCACCCAAGTGCATAATATGCATAAGAAGAGTGCTGCTCTGGTGAATGCAGGAGCCCAGGCTGAGATCATCCGCCGGCTTATTGAAGAGGAGTATCTGACTCCGGAAGAGGTGGCAGCATATAAGCGGGGCCGCAATGCCAAGGCTGTGACAACCGCAAAACACGCAACTGTTGTTGATTACAGGACTGCAACCGGATTTGAAGCTCTGTGCGGCTATCTGTATTTAACCGGCAATTTAGAACGTCTGATCACCCTGGTAGGCAGAGGACTTGAACGAATAGGAGAACTGGAATGATAGAGGAATTTACCATAGAAGGAAGGAATGCGGTATTGGAAGCATTCCGTTCCGGAAAGACCATTGATAAACTGTATGTACAAAAGGGAGTCCAGGATGGCCCTATCCAGTCCATTGTCAGGGAAGCAAAAAAAGAAGGATACCATCATTAATTTTGTGGAGAGAGAGCGCTTAGACCAGATGTCCGAGGAAGGACATCATCAGGGCGTTATTGCCCATGCTGCAGCCTATGAATACGCAGAGGTGGAAGATCTGTTAAAGGCGGCGGAAGAAAAGGGGGAACCTCCTTTCCTCTTTTTGTTAGACGGGATCGAAGACCCTCATAATCTGGGAGCAATCATCCGTACGGCCAATCTGGCAGGAGCCCATGGAGTCATAATCCCAAGCGCGGGCAGTGGGACTTACGGCAACGGTTGCAAAGACCTCGGCAGGGGCGCTTAATTATACGCCTGTGGCTAAGGTGACCAATCTCACAGCTACCATGGAAGAATTAAAGAAAAAGGGAATGTGGTTTGTCTGCGCAGATATGGACGGAGAAGTGATGTACCGGCTTGATTTAAAGGGGCCTATGGGCCTTGTGATCGGCAGTGAAGGAAGCGGCGTGGGAAAGCTGGTTAAGGAAACCTGTGATATGGTGGCTTCCATACCCATGAAGGGGGATATTGATTCCCTGAATGCTTCTGTTGCAGCAGGAGTGCTGGCTTATGAGATTGTAAGACAACGTTTGGGATAATAATGAGGAGTGATGATTATGAAAAAGAATGGTACGGCTATGGCAGCTGCTTGTGCAGTGATACTGTTTTCTTTCAGCGGCTTCGTATCAGGCAGTAATATTGCTGTAGCGGACAGCACAAAAGGAAGTATTGAGTGGAAGACCGTAGTGACCATTGAGGATGAAGCAGTACCTCTTTATTCAAAGCCTTCCGGGAGCAGTGTGAAAACCCCTCAGGCTCCGGGAACGGTCACATACGGAAACGGTTCTGCACTGATAGACGCTTCCAACGCCAGTCATGGCTATGTAATGGTCCAGTATAGCGGAAATTCTTCCAAGATAAAAGTTCAGGTAATAAAAAGCGGAGGAGAGACCTATTCCTATGATCTGAATGCCAGATCAGCCTATGAGGTATTTCCTCTTACGGAAGGAAACGGAAAATACACGGTCCGGGTCTTAGAACAGGTGCAGGGTACCCAGTACGCCATAAAATCCAGCAGTGATATCAATGTAACACTTGCGGATCAGTTTGATCCTTTCCTTTACCCAAATCAGTACGTGAATTTTTCCTCCGGAAGTGCGGTGGTGAAAAAGGGTGAGGAACTTGCTGCTTCTGCGCCTGATGATATTGGTGTTGTGACCAATGTTTATAATTATGTGGTAGATAATTTTACTTATGATACGGCACTGGCAAATTCCGTTCAGTCCGGCTATCTGCCCAATGTAGATCAGGTGCTGTCTAAGAAAAGGGGAATCTGCTTTGACTACGCGGCAGTTATGACTGCCATGCTGCGGTCCCAGAATATCCCCACAAAGCTTGTGGTGGGATATACAGGAAGCCTTTATCATGCATGGGTCAATGTTTATATTGACGGCCAGGGCTGGGTGGATAATATCATCTATTTTGACGGATATGACTGGAAACTTATGGACCCGACCTTTGCATCCTCAGGAGGCAGTGATCCGTCCATACAGTCATACATCACAAACAGCTCCAATTATAAAGCGAAATATACGTACTAAAGAACTTCATTTCAAAGGAGATACGACAGATGAAAACGAAAGCGAAAAAGCGATATTCCGCAAGAGAACTTTCCGCTTTCTGCCTTCAGATATCAATTCTTCTCCACGCGGCAATCCCTCTTGATGAGGGATTGTCTGTTATGGCGGAGGATTCCGAATGGGAGGAAGAGAAACAGATTCTTATGCAGATGGCAGAAGAGGCTGAACTGGGTGTTCCTTTCTCAAAAGTACTTGAAAATACAGGTGTTTTTCCAGCCTATGTGATCCATATGGCAAAGCTTGGGGAGGAAACAGGAACCCTGGATCAGATCATGGAATCATTAGCCGGATATTATGAAAAAGAGCATATTCTTATGAAAAGTATAAGGAATGCTGTTACATATCCCATTATCATGATTTTCATGCTTTTGGTGGTTCTTCTGGTTTTATTTACCAGAGTTATGCCCATATTTGAAAACGTATACCAACAGCTGGGGGCAGAGATGTCGCCGGTTTCTCTTGCTGCAACAAGGCTTGGAGGTGTGTTCTGCGGGGTTTCTCTGGCTCTTTCGGTTCTTCTGGCCCTTGCGGCTGCCCTGGTGTGGCTTCTTGGCAGGAAGGGGAAAAAGTTCCTGGTTGCGGAACGGCTGATCCAGTGGTTGAAAAGAAGGAGCCGCATGGCTCTTGCAATATCCAACCGGCGGTTTACCGCGGTCCTGGCATTGACCCTTCACAGCGGACTTGAGCTGGAAAAGGGCATGGAGCTTGCAGGGCAGCTGGTTGAAAATCAGGCAGTGGAAGAAAAGATCAGGCAGTGCGGAAAAGAGCTTGAGGCTGGAACCGACTATTATACCGCTATGAAGAACACCGGGCTGTTCAAAGGCTTCTATGCGCAGATGATAAAGGTGGGCACCAGAAGCGGGCGGCTGGACCGGGTCATGGAGGAAATCTCCAGGAGCTATGAAGACGAGGCGGATACGGCCATGGAACGCATGGTCAGCCGGTTTGAACCTACGGTGGTGGCTGTGCTTGCCATTGCAGTGGCTGGTGCTTTTATCTGTCATGCTTCCTCTGGTCAGTGTCTTGTCTGCCATCGGATAGGGGGAATTTTGATGAAAAAATGGGGACAATCCTCCAGTGCCGCTCTTGGTCAACTGATCTCACTGATAGGCTTTGCATGTGCGGTGGCCCTTTTTGTATCAGTGGTGCTGGTCTTTTCAAAGAAAACCGATGCAAAGGGAGCCGAGACTCTTCGGGATGCCATACGCAGGGCTTCGGTGCAGTGCTATGCCATTGAGGGAAGATATCCGCCAAACGTGGAATATCTGGAAGAAAATTATGGAATACAGATTGACAGAAACCGGTACGATGTGTTTTACAGCGGCTTTGCTTCTAATTTTATGCCGGATATTACGGTCAATCCCCATGAACAATAACCGGGAGGTGGGCATTTGAGCGGAAAAGAAAACCAAAGAGGCCAGATGGCCAATGCTCTGTTTACCATACTGCTGTTTCTTGTATTTGTGCTCTGCGCTTTATTCTCGGTGCTCATTGGAGGCAAAGTCTATGAGAACATCAATGTCAGGGCAGAGGATACCTACCAAAAGGATGTGGCCTTAAGCTACATAGCCAATAAGGTGAGACAGGGTGATGAAGCCGGCATGGTTTCCCTGACAGAGATGGCTGGGATCCCTGTCCTTAAGCTGGAACAGGAGATACAGGATTCGGTTTATGTTACTCTTATTTATTATCAGGACGGCAGGCTGTGGGAATTATTTACTGATGAAGAAAGCGGCCTGGGGGTAGGAGACGGAAATGAAATTCTGGAATGCAGTCCCGTTACCCTGGAAATGGATGGCAGGCTTTTACATATAAAAACGGAAGGCGGAGGCAGCCTCTGGCTTTCCCTAAGAAGCGGAGGGATGGATGATGCATAGAAAACACCCCTCAGGCGTATTTATGATGGAGATGATTGCCGTTGTTTTTTTCTTTATCCTTTGCGCGGGAATCTGCATAAAAACATTTGTTAAAGCAGATTTCATGAGCCGGGAGGCGGCGGATTTAAACCAGGGCGTGCTGATTGCCCAAAGCGTAGCGGAGGTCTGGAAGGATAATGGCCCGGAGGGACTTGAAACCAGGTTTCAGGCTTATGGGGCAAAGGACGGTTCTGAAAGCTATGCAATGGGATTTGACAAGGCCGGTGATCCCTGTGAAAAAGAAAAGGCTGTTTTTGTTGTAAGGGCAGAAATAACCGGACCCGGACAGGCGGAAGTGGCTGTAAGCAGAAACGGGAAAAGTGTCTATTCCCTTACGGTGAACAGACATGAGACCAAGGATTGACGGAGGTGGAACCATGGCAAAACAGGAGAAGGCCTACAAGGCCAATATAGGCAGTCCTTCCCTTATTCTCATTTTCATTGTCATGTGCCTGATAACCTTTGGGATGCTTTCCCTCAGCACTGCCAAAAGTGAGTGGAATCTGGCAGAACGCAATGCTTCTGCGGTGACAGAGTACTACCGGGCAGATGGAGAGGGAGAGGCTTTTTACCAGATGGTTAAAAAAAAGGCGGCAGAAATCCGGGAAAAGGGCCTGGATCCCCAGGAGTGTAAGGAGTTCCTGGCCCGGGAGTTTTCAGATGCCTATGAGCCGGATAAGGGAACCATAACTGTAAATATCCCCATGGAACGGTCCCAGGCCCTTTACATAGAACTGGTTTTGGATCCGGAGGGACAGGAAGATATCCGGATATCAAAGTGGAAAGTAATTCAGACGGAGGATTACGAAATTGATCATTCCATGCCGGTGTGGACAGGCGGGGAGACTTAAGAATCAGGAGACTGGAAGATGAAGGCAATCGAATTGTTAAGCGCAGCCGTGGCACAGAATGCATCGGATATTTTTCTTGTGCCAGGCATGCCGTTTTCATATAAAATAGGAAGCAGAATTATAAATCAGAATGAAGAAAAGCTATCTCCGGCTCAAATGGAGACATTGATCACGGAGTTATATGAGCTGGCAGGAAACAGGACCATGGATAAGGTCCGGGAGCATGGGGATGATGATTTTTCTTTTGCTCTTCCCGGGGTTTCCAGGTTTCGTTCCAGCGTGTTCCGCCAGAGAGGTTCCCTTGCAGCGGTGATCCGGGTGGTGACCTTTGAACTGCCTGATTACAGGACGCTTCATATTCCTGAGTCTGTTATGGATATTGCCAGGATGACAAAGGGATTTGTCCTGGTCACAGGACCGGCCGGAAGCGGGAAGACGACCACCCTGGCCTGTATCATTGACAAGATCAATAATACCCGCAACGCCCATGTGATCACCTTAGAAGACCCTCTTGAATACCTTCACCGCCATAAAAAGAGCGTGGTGACCCAGAGAGAGGTCACGACGGATACGGACAGCTATGTGACCGGCCTCCGGGCAGCTTTGCGCCAGGCTCCGGATGTGATTCTTTTGGGAGAGATGAGGGATTATGAGACCATACGCATTGCCATGACGGCTGCGGAAACCGGTCATCTGGTGATTTCGACCCTGCATACGGTGGGAGCGGCCAATACCATTGACCGCATCATTGATAATTTTCCGCCAAACCAGCAGCAGCAGATCCGGATGCAGCTTTCCATGGTAGTTCAGGCCGTGGTTTCCCAGCAGCTGATCCCTGCGGTGGATGGCAGTGTTTATCCGGCGTTTGAAATTATGTTTTTCAACAATGCCATCCGGAATATGATCCGCGAGGCCAAGACCCATCAGATCGATTCCGTGATTGCCACCGGCCAGGGAGAAGGCATGATTTCCATGGATACCAGCCTTTTGAATTTATATAAAGAAGGAAAGATTACCAGGGAAAACGCCATCATTTACAGCGGCAACAGCGAATTAATGGCAAAAAAAATCGACCGGGCACTGTAAAAGTGCATAGTTTGCATTCCAGGCTGATACACTATCCATAATAATGAGAGGAGAGTGGCTGGATTATGAGAACAGATAAAAGAAAGATCGCATTAGTCGGAACAGGCATGGTTGGAATGAGCTATGCCTATTCTCTTTTAAACCAGGGCGTTTGTGATGAACTGGTTTTGATTGACATCAACCGGAAAAGAGCAGAAGGCGAGGCAATGGATTTGAACCATGGACTTGCTTTTTCCACAGCCCATATGAAGATTTATGCAGGTGAGTACAAGGATTGCTCCGATGCAGACATTGTTGCAATCTGTGCAGGAGTGGCCCAGAAGCCCGGGGAAACAAGGCTTGATCTGCTAAAGCGCAATGCGTCCGTATTCCAGTCCATCGTGGAGCCGGTAACAGAATCAGGCTTTAACGGGATTTTCCTGGTGGCTACCAATCCGGTGGATATTATGACGAGAATTACCTATTCTTTGTCAGGCTTTAATCCTAAGCGGGTGCTTGGAAGCGGCACTGCCCTGGATACGGCCAGGCTCCGGTATCTGTTAGGAGAATCCCTGCGGGTGGATCCGAGAAATGTCCATGCTTATGTCATGGGGGAACACGGGGACAGTGAGTTTGTGCCCTGGAGCCAGGCAATGATCGCCACAAAGCCCATTCTGTCCCTTTGCGAGGAGGATGGCTTGGCATGCACGGAAGAACTGAATCGGATCGAAGACGAGGTCCGGGGAGCGGCTTACCGGATCATTGAGCAAAGCAGGCCACCTATTACGGCATTGGCATGGCACTCACCAGAATCACCAGGGCCATCCTTGGAGATGAAAACAGCGTTTTTACAGTATCTGCCATGCTGCGGGGAGAATACGGACAGTCGGAGGTATACGCAGGAGTCCCCTGTATCATCAATAAAAACGGGATTCAGAGAATCATTTCCCTGTCATTGACGGAAGAAGAGATGAAACAGTTTCATAATTCATGTGATACTGCGGGAAAGCTTTGAAGGTATTTTATAAAAAAGTGGTGGAAGAGAGCAGGAAACGGGACCGTTTTCTGCTCTTTTCCGGGTTCATTGACCCTGATCAGAGAGTGATTTAAAAAAAGCGTTGACAAACAGATTTTCCCATGCTATGATATACGAGGTTCAGCGATGAACGAGTAAAGATGCTGATGTGGCACAGGTGGTAGCGCACCTCATTGGTAGTGAGGAGGTCACGGGTCCGAGTCCCGTCATCAGCTCTGAAAACAAACGGGAAGTCTTAATAAAGAGGCTTCCCGTTTTTGTCATATGCTGAGGTTGAAAGGTAGATATCTTTCGGCCCCGGGCTTTTAAACAGCGTGCCCCGCTTTGCCGGGTATCAACCGGATATGCAGTCATATCCCTTGATTCAATTGCACACAAAAATGATGAAAAGGAGTCACATTGATATGGGGAAACAAAAAAAAGAAACGCAAAACTCCATGGTCCATATTTTTTTCGGCCCATTAAAGTCATTCTTTTCGTATTTCTGGGAATGATGGTTTTGGGGTGCCTGGCCGGCAGTGTTGTATTCTTAAAATATCAGAAAGAAATTATAGCCTGCAAGGAAAAGGCAGATGCTATTATAAGCAAGACGGTCAAGACGGATTTTTCTCAGCCCACGGATACGAGAATATACGACTCTGCCGGAACTTTGATCGGAACCATCAATTCCGGTCACTATGAATACGTCCCGATTTCAGGGATCAGCGAGAACCTTCAGAATGCCTATGTTGCCCAGGAGGACAGACGGTTTTATAAGCATCATGGCATCGACTACAGGGGGTTATTGCGTGCAGGTATCGTATACTTAAAAAAAACAAAGGAGTAGCCACCCAGGGAGGAAGCACCATCACCCAGCAGGTCATTAAGAATACCTATCTGACCCAGGAGAGGACCATCCAGAGAAAGCTGACCGAATTTTTTTGCAGCCCCCCGTATGGAGGATAAATATTCCAAATCCGATATCCTGGAATTTTACTGCAACACCAATTTCTTTGCCAACCGGTGCTATGGTGTATCTGAGGCCAGCCGCTATTATTTTGATAAGGAAGCAAAGGACTTAACGATCTGGGAAGCAGCTACCCTGGCGGGCATCAGCAATAATCCGTCAAGATATGATCCGGTGGCCCATCCGGAAACCTCAAAGCGGAAGAGGAACCAGATCATCGACAATATGGCTCTTTGTAAGTATATTACAGAAGAGGAAAAGGAGAATGCCAAGGCTCAGCCCCTGACGGTTGCTAAGATTTATGAGCCGGGGACAAAGGAGAACTATCTGACAAGCTATGCCATACACTGCGCTGCCCTGGAACTAATGAAGAACGAAGGCTTTGCTTTCCAGTATGTGTTTGGCAATCAGGCTGCTTATGATTCTTATAAAGAACAGTATCAGGAGCTTTATCAGGCCAAGAGCGATATGATCCGAAACGGAGGCTTTGAAATACATACCAGTCTGGAAACGCCTATCCAGAACTCCTTGCAGGAAATCATTGACAACCGGCTGAAGGGCTTTAAGGATCTGCAGGAAAATGGGAAATTTGCCTTACAGGGCGCGGCAGTATGTATTGATAACCAGACCGGATACGTGGTAGCCATTGTGGGCGGCCGCGGTACGGATGATGAGTACAACCGGGGATTCTTAAGCAGGCGTCAGCGGGGTCTACCATAAAACCGCTGATCGACTATGCTCCTGCCTTTGAAACAGGATATTATTATCCCTCCAGGCTCGTCAATGACCATTTGTTTGACAAAGGGCCAAAAAAACAGCGGCGGAAAATATTATGGCAATGTTACGGTGAGAGATGCATTGAACCGAAGCCTTAATACAGTGGCCTGGCAGGTGCTAGGAGACATCGGCGTTGACAAAGGAATTGGCTATCTGGGCAAGATGCATTTTGCAGGCATCAGCTATCTGGATAACGGAAACAGCAGTATGAGCATCGGAGCTTTACGGAAGGCGCAGAGTGTGGATATGGCAAAGGGATATTCGGTTCTGGCAAACAAAGGGCTGTACAGCAATAAGACCTGTATCGTCAGCATGGAAAGCCAGTATGACGGTGAGGTATACAATGGAAACCAGGCGGATGAGAGGGTATTTACGGAAGATACCGCTTACATGATCACCGATGTATTAAAGGGTACCCTGGATAAGCCTTACGGAACCGGCTATGGCCTGGGGCTTTCAGTCCCGGCTGCCGGAAAGACAGGAACCACCAACAGCAATAAAGACACCTGGTTCTGCGGATATACAAAGCATTACACCACGGCTGTCTGGGTAGGATATGATACTCCAAAGGCCATGCCAGGAGTTTATGGAAAAACCTATTCAGGAAAGATCTGGCATGACTTCATGGCCGAAATAAACGAAGGACTTCCGGTTCTGGACTGGGATATGCCTGCAACGGTTTCCCTTTGGAATGTGACTTCCACAGGGGAAAAGACCGATGCTGAAACAGGAAGAAAGGATTTGTTTTCTTCTGTATTAGAGTCAGCGGCAAGAGCCAATGGAAGTAAATGGAAGGCAGAGGAAGAACGTAAAAAGCAGGAGGCCCAGGTCCAGAAAAACCTGGAGGCTTCCCAGCAAGCCAGGCAGGCGGTGGAGCAGACGGTTTCTTCTCTCCAGTCCCTGATCGGAGAACTATCTGCTGGGACACCGGGACAGCTTCACAGAAGAAAAGATAAGTACCGCTTACAGCCTTTTAGACCAGCTTTCCGGCACCGAATATTATGATGGATTAAAGACTCAGTTAGATGAGGCTGCAAATCGCGCCGCATCCCTGCCAAAGCAGGAGGATCCTTCAGGAAAGCCCCAGGAGATCGGTCCGGGGGTCACGAAACCGAAGGAGACGGCTCCGCCCATTTTCCCGGGAGATACAGATTCCGATGAGGAAGATAGTCCCTTCTTTGGTCCGGGAGGCCCTGATTCCGGTGTGGAAGCGGTAGGGCCGGGTATGTATTAACAGCGAAATAAGGGTTAGGGGTTGCTTTTTATGATGGTAGCTGTTATCCTTAATTAAGAATATCATTCAGGAAAGGAAGTGAATCAGAGTGGAAGGTCGAAGTCAGAAGATGGAAGCAGACAATTATCATAGGCGTATGGCAGTGAGAGCAGAATCCTGTACTTCGGGTCTGCTCTGGTCTCGCTGCCGTTAAAAGAGTACGGTTCTCTGCGTTTATGATAGCCATGAATTACAGGCTGGTTCTGTAATTATGGCTATTTTGCGTTGCAGGAAACTGCCTGCAATGCAGCATTTGTTTTGCTTCCATATCGCCGCGACGGAAAAATAAGTTCATGTGGAGGAAGAGTGGAATGCAGGAGAGTTACAATATGGAAGAGCTGATGGAGCTTGCGGACAGCCGTCAGTTCCGAAAGCTTAAGGCTGTGCTGATGGAATTCAATGAAGTGGATATTGCAGCTTTCATTGAAGCATTGGATTCAGAAAAAACAGTGGTGGTGTTCCGGATGCTTCCCAAGGAGATGGCCAGCGATGTGTTCGCATGTCTGGATGTGGAGAAGCAGGAACATATTATAAACAGCATGACTGATCACGAACTGGGAACAATAGTAGAAGATCTGTTTGTGGATGATGCGGTGGACATGCTGGAGGAACTGCCTGCCAGCGTGGTAAAAAGGGTCCTGCGGAATGCGACTCCTGATACCAGAAAACTGATCAACCAGTTTTTAAACTATCCGGAAAACAGCGCCGGAAGCATTATGACGGCTGAGTATGTGGGGCTTAAGAAGACCATGACAGTGGCCCAGGCCTTTGACTATATCAGAAAGCATGGAGTGGATAAGGAAACCATTTACACCTGCTACGTAATGGATGCCACAAGAAGGCTGGAGGGAGTGGTCACGGTCAAGGACTTATTAATGAATCCCTACGAGATGGCCCTTGGCGACATTATGGATACCCATGTGATAAAGGCGGTCACAACGGAGGACCAGGAAGAAGTGGCGGACAGCTTTCGGAAATACGGTCTTTTAAGCCTTCCGGTTGTGGATCACGAAGAACGCCTGGTGGGGATCGTCACTGTTGATGACGTAGTGGATGTAATGGAACAGGAGGCCACAGAGGATTTCGAAAAAAATGGCTGCCATGATCCCCAGTGAAAAGCCTTATCTGAAAACCAGCGTATTCCAGCTGGCAAAAAACAGGATCATGTGGCTTCTTGTACTGATGATCAGCAGCATGGTGACCGGCGGGATCCTGGCCAGATATGAATCAGCCTTTGCGGTGATTCCCTTACTCGTGACCTTTATTCCCATGCTTACGGATACAGGCGGCAACGCAGGAAGCCAGAGCAGCACCATGATCATCAGAGGAATGGCTGTGGGAGAGATCGGCACAAGAGATGTTTTCCGTGTGGTATTTAAAGAATTAAAGGTAGCTATCCTTGTAGGACTGATTCTGGGGCTTGTGAATTATGTCCGTCTGATCATCCTTTACCCCGGGCAGGAGATGCTTTGCCTGACCGTGATGCTCAGCCTTTTAGTCACAGTTATCGTGGCAAAAACCATTGGAGGAGTTCTTCCCATTGCTGCCAAGGTGTTCCACATGGATCCGGCAATCATGGCGGCCCCCTTAATTACCACAATCGTGGATGCGGTCAGCCTGATCATATATTTCCAGCTGGCCTGCAGGCTTCTGGAAATATAATTGATTTGGAAAATTCCGCTAAATCATTGTTTTTTTCCAGTGGTTCGTTATATAATGAACTACGTGGCTTTGGCGTGATTTCCTTTAACCGGCCTATTACGAGAATGAAGATATAGGAGTGTGTTCACAATGAGTAAAATAAGAACAAGATACGCACCAAGTCCTACGGGCCGTATGCACGTAGGGAATTTAAGAACTGCATTGTATGCTTATCTGATTGCAAAACATGAGGGCGGCGATTTCCTTCTCCGCATTGAAGATACGGATCAGGAGCGTTTTGTGGAAGGTGCTGTCGAGATTATTTATAGAACCTTAAAAGAGACAGGACTGAACCATGACGAAGGCCCGGACAAGGATGGCGGCGTAGGCCCCTATGTACAGAGTGAGCGCCAGGCCTCCGGTATTTACCTGGAATACGCGAAAAAGCTTGTAGAAAAAGGGGAAGCTTATTACTGCTTCTGTACCCAGGAAAGGCTGGATTCCCTTAAAAAGACTGTGGAAGGCCAGGAGATCATGACCTATGATAAGCACTGCCTCCATCTTTCCAAAGAAGAGGTAGAAGCAAATCTGGCAGCAGGTATGACTTATGTTATCCGCCAGAACAATCCTACAGAAGGAACAACCGCTTTCCATGATGAGATATACGGCGACATTTCCGTGGACAATTCAGAGCTTGATGATATGGTCCTGATCAAATCCGACGGATTCCCCACTTATAATTTTGCAAACGTGGTAGATGATCATCTCATGGGAATTACCCATGTAGTGAGAGGAAACGAATATCTGTCCTCTTCCCCGAAATATAACCGTCTTTATGCCGCATTTGGCTGGGACGTTCCGGTATATGTACACTGTCCTCTGATCACCAATGAGGAGCACAAAAAGCTTAGTAAGAGAAGCGGCCATTCCTCTTATGAAGATCTGATCATGCAGGGCTTCATATCAGAGGCTGTTGTAAATTATGTCGCGCTTTTAGGCTGGTCCCCAGTGGGCAACCAGGAGATTTTCTCCCTGGAGGATTTAATAAAGGAATTTGACTTCCACAATATCAGCAAATCCCCGGCAGTTTTCGACATGACCAAGCTGCGGTGGATGAACAGCGAATACATGAAATCCATGGACTTTGACCGGTTCTTCCAATTGGCAGAGCCTTATCTGAAGGCTGTTATTAAGAAGGATCTGGACTTAAGAAAGATCGCGGCCATGGTTAAAACAAGAATCGAAGTTTTTCCGGACATTGCAGAACACATTGACTTTTTTTGAAACTTTGCCGGAATACGATACTGCCATGTACACCAATAAGAAAATGAAGACAGGCAGCGAAACATCCCTTGCCCTGTTAAAGGATGTGCTTCCAATCCTGGAAGCTCAGGAGGATTACAGCAATGATGCGCTGTATGAAACGCTTTCAAAGTATGTTTCCGAAAAGGAGTATAAAACCGGTTTTGTTATGTGGCCCATCCGCACCGCGGTTTCAGGAAAGCAGATGACTCCCGCAGGCGCTACCGAGATTATGGAGATCCTTGGAAAAGAAGAGACCCTTATGAGAATCAGAAAGGGAATCGAACTTTTAAGCAATGGAGCTCAATAGTTATAATTATAGAAGCAGAGGCTCCGGATATGACCGGACCTCTGCTTTTCGTTTGATGGGATCTGCCGCATAGGGCATGATTCCAAAATGGAGGAGATCATGAAGGAACAGGTCACATATGAAGGAGCCCAGAAGGAGGCGGTCCTTCACCATAAAGGTCCCATGCTGGTCCTTGCCGGGCCAGGTTCCGGGAAGACCTTTACCATCACCCACCGGATATGTCATTTGATTGAGACATATGGTGTGGATCCGTCAAATATCCTGGTCATCACATTTACAAAAGCAGCTGCCAGGGAGATGAAGGAACGTTTTGAAAGCCTTGTGGGCGGCAGGCCGTCTGCGGTCAGCTTTGGAACCTTTCATGCCATATTTTTCCGGATACTTAAGTTTGCCTACCGTTACGATGCACGCAGCATTGTGAGAGAGGAGCAGAAGATCCAGTACATAAAGGAAGCCATGGATAAGAACCAGGTAGAGGTGGAAGATGAGGCGGAATTCGTAACCTCTGTTTTATCGGAAATCAGCTCAGTAAAAGGAGAGATGATCGACCTGGATCACTATTATTCCAAAAACTGTTCTGAGGAAATATTCAAACAGCTTTATCTCACGTATGAGGACCGGCTTCGCAGGGCCAATCTCATTGACTTTGACGACATGATGGTGATGTGCTATGAATTATTTGTCCAGAGAAAGGACATCCTGAATGCATGGCAGAAAAAGTATCAGTATATCCTGGTGGATGAATTTCAGGATATTAACCGGGTGCAGTATGAGATTGTCCGGATGCTGGCAGCACCGGAAAATAATCTGTTTATCGTAGGTGATGATGACCAGTCCATCTATCGTTTCCGGGGAGCAAAACCGGAAATCATGCTGGGCTTTGAAAAGGATTATAAAGGAGCTAAAAAGGTCCTTTTAAATATTAATTTCAGAAGTACCAAAGAAATTGTGGAGGCTTCCGGAAAGCTGATCGCCCACAATGAGATGCGTTTTCCGAAAAAGATCGTCACGAAAAAAGGGCATGGAAAGCCGGTTGTTACAAGAGTCTGGCAGGATCCCCAGGAGGAAACTCTGGAAATCGTCCGGGAAATCATGGCTTATGCAAAGGCCGGGTTTGACTGGCAGGAGATGGCGGTCCTTTACCGGACAAACCTGGGGCCAAGGCTGTTGATCGAAAAGTTCATGGAATATAATATCCCCTTCTCCATGAAGGATTCAGTGCCCAACCTATACGATCATTGGATTGCAAAAAAAACATTATTTCTTATATCCATGCAGCGGCCGGCGATTTATCCAGGGCCAATGTGCTCCAGATCATCAACCGTCCGAACCGCTACATAAGCCGGGATGCGGTAGAAAACAATCCGGTGAACTGGGAATCTATAAAATCCTTTTATCAGGACAGGGGCTGGATGGTGGAGCGGATCGAGCAGCTGGAATATGATTTAAAGATGATAAGGAATATGGCACCTGTGGCTGCTGTAAACTATATCAGGAAAGCGGTGGGGTATGACGATTACATCCGGGAATACGCCCAGTACCGGAGAATGAAGCCGGAGGAGCTTTTGGAGGTCTTGGACCAGCTTCAGGAGAGCGCAGCCGGTTATCTCACTGCAGTGGAATGGTTTTGCCATATGAAAGAATATGGAGAAGAATTAAAAGCCCAGGCCCAGTCAGGGGGAGGAAATTTAAATGGAGTATCTCTTATGACCATGCACAGCTCCAAGGGACTGGAATACAGGATCGTCTACATTCTGGACGCCAATGAAGGCGTGACGCCTCACCATAAGGCAGTGCTTCCGGCAGATTTGGAGGAAGAGCGGCGGATGTTTTACGTGGCAATGACAAGGTCCAAGGAGCGGCTTCACGTCAATTATGTACGGGAGAGATACAGCAAAAAGCAGGAGGTTTCCCGTTTTGTACGGGAATACTTGGAACGGGAATGATAACACCCTGCGGGTATCCCTTTGTGCCCTGAAAACATGGGCAGAAACAAGGAAAGGAGAGCGAGATATGAAGTCCTATGTACACATATACTGCGGGGATGGAAAGGGAAAGACAACGGCAGCCATAGGACTGTCCGTGCGCGCATGCGGCAGCGGGAAACGGGTGCTTATTACCCGATTTTTAAAAACCGATCATTCCGGTGAAGTAAAGGCATTATGCGGGCTTGACCGAATCACGGTCACACCCTGTGAGCGGAGTTTTGGCTTTTTTTCCAGAATGTCCCCTGAGCAGAAAAAAGAGGCGGGCATCTACTATTCTCAATTGCTGGAAATGACTTTAAACAAGGCGGTAACGGAGAATTTTGATCTGCTTGTTTTAGATGAGATCATGGCTGTATGCAATTTTGGTCTGGTGGAGGAAGAAAGGGTTTTGGAGTTTCTTTCTGCCCGCCCTGAAGGGCTTGAGGTAGTTCTCACAGGAAGGGAACCCTCAGAAAAGCTTGTAGAAATGGCGGATTATGTGTCAGAAATCAGAAAGGTGAAGCATCCATACGACAGCGGAATTTCAGCAAGGCAGGGAATTGAATATTAAAGATAAAATCCCTTGATTTTTGCCGGATTGTTTGATAGAGTGGAAATAGGCGTAAGAAAGCGCCCTACAACTAGATTAAGAAAAAAGAGAGGTATCGGAATGGCACAGGATCCTAATTTAGAGCGGGATGATATGGAACCGCAGGAGGAAATGACAGTTACACTGACCCTGGATGACGGATCAGAACTGGAGTGCGTAGTACTTACCATTTTCACGGCAGGCGAAAGAGATTATATTGCACTGCTTCCGATGAACGGCCCTGAAGCGGAAGAGGGAGAAGTTTATCTGTACCGTTATTCTGAGAAGGAGGACGGGCAGCCGAATCTTGAAAATATTGAAGATGACGAGGAATATGAGATCGTTGCGGATGCCTTTGACGAATTACTGGACGATGCGGAATATGATGAGCTGGTAGGCGAAGACGAAGAAGAAAAGTAGACAGAGGAAAAGCCGGGGCAGGTCCTTAATAGGACTGGTCCCGGTTTTAAGGTTTATATGTAATATGTGCTTATAAAACCTTACAAAACATAGGATACTACTAATAATAGAAGTATATACAGCAAGTATTGCAATCTATAAAACTTGCGTTTCATATACTACTATAATTGTATCTATGAGAAGTGAGGAATATCTGTATGGACAACGAGGCGGTACTTAAAAAAATCGAGGAAATCAACAGAAGCAAAGAGTGGTCTATGTACAGGTTATCAAAGGAAAGCGGGATTGCTCAGTCCACATTGTCCAGTTTGTTTGGAAGGAGAGCCAATATCAGCCTGCCAAAACTCGGCAGGATCTGCAATGCATTTGGTCTTAAAATGTCGGATTTCTTTTCTTTGCTGGAACAAGAGGCAGAAGAGGGGCAGTCCCGGCAGAATGATTATGAAATCATTGAGATTGTACAGAAGGCAGCAATGCTGTCTAAGAATAACAGGCGGCTTTTGCGTTCTATGATCATTGTAATGGAAGAACTGGAAAGAGAAAATAGAAGAAAAGGAGAACGGTAAAATGGAAAAAATTGTTGATGCCAGAGGTCTGACATGCCCTCAGCCGGTTATTAAAGCAAAAGAGGCATTAAAGGATATGGGAGAGGGTACATTAAAGGTCCTTGTGGACAATGAAATTGCAGTTCAGAATGTAATGAAACTGGGGAATTATGAGGGATTTGCTCCTGCTTCTGAGAAAAAAAGCGGAAGGGGAATATGAAATCCTGTTCCACGTAAACAGGAAACCCGGCAATATGGAAGAAACGGCCAAAGAGGAAGAATGCCTCCCGGATGCCAGAAAAAAAAGGCCTTGTAGCGGTGCTTTCCTCGGATCAGATGGGAGGAGGCAATGAAGAACTTGGACGCATTCTGATGAAGGGATTTGTTTATGCCCTTACCAAGCTGGAGGAGCTTCCTGAGACGGTTCTTCTTTACAATGGGGGAGCCAGGCTATCTGTGGAAGGCTCTCAGTCCCTGGAGGATCTAAAGAGCTTAGAGGCCCAGGGAGTGGAAATCCTCACCTGCGGAACCTGCCTGAATCATTATGAATTATCAGACAAGCTGCAGGTTGGCTCGGTAACCAATATGTATGAAATTGTGGAAAAATGGCTGGCGCCCGCCTGGTGATCAGACCTTAATAATACCCGGTTTTATGGGAAGAGGATGGTTTTTATTGACAAAACAGGGGTTTCGTTCTATAATTCACTCAGCTAATTTTAAACATCACTGGCAGGCTTGATTTGTAGTTACAGGTAAGCCATACAAAAATATTTGTAATATTTCATGAGTAGGAGCTTGCTCACTAAGCATAAATTTTCAAGTATTTTTATAGGGCGGATGCCCGGCATGAATAATTTGGCGGCTTATGCATATGTCTTTTAGAGATACATTCTATCCGCCAAATTATGAATGATATGGCTGAGTTGCAATGGTTGTTACCGTTTTATTTGTTTGAGGAGGAGAATTATGGAAAACAATAAAAGTGCAGGAAAAAAACCAGCGAAAGCCCCAGAAGAAATGGCAGTTGGAAAACCGGCGGCTGAAAAGACAGCGGCCATAGCCAAGGCGGCCGCAGCTCCGGTACAGGAAGAGAAAGCGGCTGCTAATGGCAGGAAGGCGCCTGTGAAAAAAACCAGTGCGCCAAAGAAAACAGCTGTAAAGAAAAAAAGATCCGGAAGTATCCTTTTTCTGGAATATTCCGGAAAACAAATTGCCGCAGGAGAAGTGCTTGAAGCAGTTAAAAAGGATTATCTGTCAAAGCATGAAGACGCTGCAGTAAAAACCCTTGAGATATACATAAAACCGGAAGAAGATATTGCTTATTATGCTGTGGATGGAGAAGGCTCCGACCAGTATAAGATCACGTTGTAGTATTTCCGCTGACGATGCCCCGGTATGTTTTTATATCCGGGGCTTTTGCCCGGCAAAAGGTCAGTGCCCGTAAGAAGTTTTTTTTCTTCCGGGTACTTTCCTTTTTTATCATGCTTTATTATAGGGTCATTTAGCCCAATGATCTCCATGTGATCCTTGGAGCCAGGATTCTGCGGTAAAGCCTTTCCAGCAGTATGGTACAGGACAGGGTGAAAAATATTTCCAGCACCGTGCTCACGATTCCTGTCAGGAAAAAAAGAAAGGCAGACAAAACCGTTATCACCAGTAAGCCATGCAGATAGGGCCGGTAAAGCGCCTGATTCATGCAATAAAGCTTCCAGATGATCATATAAAGGCAGATAAGAAGAGAAATTGATGCCAAAAAGGATAAAATAACATGGAGGACCGCATGAATAGGCTGAGAGTCCGGCAGATAAGGCGTGATGACCGCCAGAGCCAGAAGCAACAGGGCAGTGGTACTGATCACGGTTTCTTTTCTGTTCCGGGGAAGTCCGCCTATGATCCGTTTTAAAACGTAATAAAAATACGTTCCTACAACAATACCCCATAAAAGAAACAGGTTTTTTCTGGAAGATAAATTCCCTAATACGGAAAAGTTCATTGTGAACCAGTCGGTTCCCCAGGCAAACAAAATGGTATATATGGGTATAATGAAGTAAGCGGTAATGGTTATTAAGGACATAAGACACCTCCAGTCATTGGTCTCTTCCTATTTTGGCTCTTACTTCGAAAAATAATGACAGATAAGTGTTATTTTTATAAAATTAATATTCAGAGGAAAAATAATGATTCAATTACCAGATGAGTTCAGAGAAAAAAATGAAAGGGCTTTTAGGAGCAGAGTATGATTCTTTTATAGAAAGCTATGATAAGGAACGGGTTCAGGGCTTAAGGGTAAATCCTTTAAAAATATCCCTTGAGAAATTTGATGAGATCTGCCCGTTTCAGTTGAAAAAGATTCCATGGGCAGCGGAAGGGTATTACTACCAGGCAGGAGAGCGGCCTGGAAAGCATCCATACCATGAAGCAGGCCTTTATTATATCCAGGAGCCAAGCGCCATGGCTGTTGTGGAACTGCTGGACCCAAGGCCGGGAGAGAAGATTCTTGATCTGTGTGCTGCGCCTGGGGGGAAAACAACCCATATTGCAGGACGGATGCAGGGCAAAGGCTTTCTTCTAAGCAATGAGATCCATCCGGCCAGGGCAAAGATCCTTTCCCAGAACGTAGAACGCATGGGGATTGGGAATGGGGTTGTGTCCAACGAGGATTCAGGGAGCCTGTCCCTTCGTTTCCCCGGATTCTTTGACAGGATCGTGGTGGATGCACCCTGTTCCGGAGAAGGAATGTTCCGTAAGGATGAGGCGGCGAGGCTGGAATGGTCGCCTGGGCATGTAAGAGCCTGCGCAGCCCGCCAGGAAGAGCTTCTATCCAATGCCGCGGCAATGCTTAAGCCCGGCGGAACCATGGTTTACTCCACCTGTACCTTTTCCCCGGAGGAAAATGAACAGGTCATTGAAGGTTTCCTTTTCTCTCACCCCGATTTTTCCATTGCGGATGCAGGACGTCCGGGACTTTATCCAGGCCGCCCAGAATGGAGTAAATCCGGTATGGCAGACTTACAAAAGACCTTCCGCATCTGGCCTGACAGATCAGAAGGGGAAGGCCATTACCTGGCAGTATTAAAGAAGAGCGGAGATGGGATTTCTGAAAAAAAGCAGACCACTCCGGAGTACAGCAGGGATAAGTCCGTATTAAAAGAATTAGAAACGTTTTTAAAGGATTTCCTGGTAAATCCTGCCCCTCTGCTTCTTCGAAAGGAATATATTCTCTTTGGGGACCAGCTGTATCTGATCCCGCCGGAAATGATTGATTTTAAGGGCATGAAAATTCTCCGTCCGGGACTTCACCTGGGAACTGTGAAAAAGAACCGGTTTGAGCCTTCTCATGGCTTTGCTCTTTTCCTTAAAAAGGAAGAGGTAAGCCGTTTCATCGACCTGCCGGCTGACGGAGGGGAAGTTATAAAGTATTTAAAGGGAGAAACCCTGACTGGGGAGGCATTTCTTTCCGGTGACAATCATAAAGGCTGGGTGCTTGTCAATACCGGCGGATATTCCATGGGATTTGCCAAGCTTGCCGGGGGAATTCTTAAAAATCATTATCCCAAAGGCCTTCGGTGGATGTGATTCCAATGAACTGCATGTCCTCGGGAAGGGGCGCCTCAAAAAAAGGGGCTCCTTTTTGATTGGGTGGAGGAAATCCAGCCGGAAGGAATGAAGGGCCTGGCGGGTGATGTAACGGTAATCCGGATGATAAAGAAAGTCTCCCGGCAGGGGATGGCCGATGGAATTTAAATGGACCCGGATCTGATGGGTACGGCCGGTTTCCAGAGTCAGACCCGCAAGGGAATGTCCTGTCACAGGATCATAATAAAGCCGTTTATAATGAGTGCGTGCCTCTTCCCCATTTATCCGGTCCACACACCGTTCAATGGTGGAGCCGTCTGCCCGGGCAATGGGAGCATCAATGGTTCCGCTTAGGGGAAGCTTTCCCTGGACAACCGCAAGGTAACGGCGGTGAAGCTCTCTTTTTTTCACCATATCCGAAAGAATGCAGGCGCTTAAAGGATTTTTTTGCCAGCACTAAAAGTCCGGTGGTATCCCGGTCCAGACGGTTAATGGCCCGGTAGATAAAGGTTTCGTTCTTTTCTTTAAAATAATATGCGATCCCGTTGGCAAGGGTATGATCAAAATTACCCTGGGACGGATGGATGGGGACGCCGGCTGCCTTGTTAATGACCAGGAGATGTTCGTCCTCGTACTGGATTTGAATTGGCATGGGAGTGGGTACAATATTCTTGGAACTTTCTTCCTCACAGATAAAGACAGATAAAAGCTCTCCCGGCTTAAGGACGCGGGTCGTATAGACAGGCTCTCCTTCCACAGTTATACCGTTTTTAGTATTCCGAAGCTGCCGGATCAGGCTCTGGGAATATCCAAGGTTTAGGAGATATTGCTTCACGGTCATTCCTTCAAAGGGTTGTTTTATGGTATAAGTCATAGTCATTTTCATAAACCGATTCTATCATGGCGGGTAGTGATTGACAAGGAGAATCTATAGGTTATAATTAGCTGGTAGAAAATGAAAAAAAGGGGGTTTGGTGATGTTTGATCAAGATATTTATGAGGCATTGGAAATTGAATTTGAAAGAAACAACATAATGGAAGATGTGGATGAGGTTCTGCTGGATTTGGCAGAAGCAATCGCAGACAGGGGAATTATGGATAAAGAACTGGTTTTGACGGAATCCTATGGTAAGGTACAGATTCAGGTGACCGGAGTCTGCTCCGAAGAAGAGGGGGAAGCCAACGTTCTCATTAAACAGGTACGGATCGGTAAAAAAAGAATTTGAAATTAATGATTATTTCCTATAAGGTGAAAGCAGGGCGGAAGAAATGGAGGCAGCATACTCATGATGACAATCAAACAGGAATATTCGCCAAAGGAGCTGGGGATCGATCTTTTGAGCGATCTGGCGGGAGCATTTTTATTCAATATTGGAATCTATAATTTTGCGGTAAGCGCGGAATTCGCTCCTGTAGGAGTATCCGGTATCGCATTGATCCTGCGCCATCTGTTCGGTCTGCCCATGGGCATTACCAGCATGGTCCTTAACATTCCCATTGTGTTAGTCAGCTATAAGCTTTTGGGAAGGCGTTTTTTTGCTCCGTTCCATGAAGAGTATGGTTATCTTTGCCCTTGTGCTGGATTATGTAGTCCCTTATCTGCCGGTTTATCAGGGAAATCCCCTGTATGCTGCCGCCTGCACCGGAATTTTTTTCAGGTCTGGGACTGACTATTGTCTATTTAAGAAACTGTTCCACAGGAGGCACGGACTTTCTGGTCATGGCGATCCGGAAGCTTTTTCCTCACCTGACTATCGGACAAATATCCCTTGTGGTGGATGCCATAGTGATCATTGCCGGAGGTTTCGTGTTCCGCAATCTGGATGCAGTTATCCTGGGTATGCTCTCTACCATTGTGACCACCATGGTAATCGACAAGATCATGATTGGCCTGGGAGCCGGAAAGCTGGTTTTTGTGGTCACCTCCCATGCGGAAGAGGTGGCTCAGAGAATCGAGGAAAGTACCGGGCGGGGCAGCACCTTCCTTCAGGGCCAGGGCTCCTATTCCCTGGATGAAAAGAAGGTGGTCATGTGCGCCTGCAACAACAGCCAGGTGGTGCCAATCCGCCGCGCAATCCACGAAACAGACAAGGAAGCATTTCTTATTATCACGGATTCCAATGAGGTTTATGGTGAAGGGTTTAAAGCCATTGGAGGACAGTTTTAGGCTGAGGGTGTATCTGAAAACATGGCAGTTTTCAGATACACCCTTATTTATGCCGGATTTCCCATGGCCGGATGTATGGTCTACAATGGCATCCTTTTTTAAAAAGCTGGCTCTTTTGACGCTGTCGGTCCCGAATTTGCTGCGGATATGATCCACCGCCTTTTCCATTTCCTTCATCTTGCGGGACTGCTCAGACTCAAAAAGACTAAGCTGGCAAAAGCCTTCCTCAGAAATCTTGGTGGTACGCACGCCGATTAAGCGCAGGGGAGTGCGGTCCCAAAGCTCCTTAAGCAGCTTACAGGCATTTTCATAAATCACTGTGGTGGAGTCCGTAGGATTGTTTAAGGTCATCTGATGAGACTTGGTTTGAAAATTCCAGTCCTTAATCTCCACACAGACGCAGTCACTCATGACATGATCTAAACGAAGACGGGCGCCCACGGTTTCGCTTAAAGACAGGAGGACCTGGCAGGCCATATCAAAGTCGTCAATATCATGGGAGAGGGTGGTGCTGTTGCCGTAGCCCTTGTTTAAAGGCTCCCGTTCCGCCACGGGAGAGGTATCAATGCCCAAGGCATAATCATGTATCAGCAGGGCATACTTTTCCCCCAGAAGGTGCTTTAAATGGCTTACATTGCAGGCTGCAAGCTCCCCTATGGTGTGTATGCCGATGCCTTCCAGCTTTTTCTGGGCGGAATGGCCCACAAAAAAACAGTTCCCGAATGGGTAAGGGCCACATTTTGGAAGGTATCTCATGGGCAAACAGAGTGTGGCAGAGATCGGGCTTTTTAAAATCCGAGGCCATCTTGGCTAAGAGCTTGTTGGGAGCGATACCGATGTTCACCGTAAACCCCAGATTCTTCCGGATCTTTTCCCGGATCTGGTTTGCCACCTCAATCGGGGAGCCAAATAGGTGAATGGTGGAGGTCATGTCGAGAAAGGCCTCGTCAATGCTGAATTTTTCAATGTCAGGGGTGTAATCGGATAAAAGCTCCATCAGTTCCAGGGATTTTTCAAGGTACACGTCAAACCGGGCCGGAACAACGGTCAGGGCAGGGCACTTGCGCAGGGCCTGGCTGATGGGTTCCCCGGTTGTGATCCCAAATGCTTTTGCGGGCGTGGATTTTGCCAGAACAATTCCATGCCTTAAAGAGGCGTCACCGCCTACTGCTGATGGAATGGTGCGTAAATCCAGGGCTTCTGGGTCAGCTTCCAGCCGGCTGACAGATTCCCAACTTAAATATGCGGAATTTACGTCTATGTGAAAAACTAAGGGCTCGGGTACATATCCGTCTCTCCTTTGATAAAATTTACTTAATAAAGGCAAGTTTTGGTGCAGTTTGAATTTTACCTTGAGGGGCACTTAGAGAATCGAACTTCCTTCTCTCTTATTATACCGAAAATATGTTCGGGAAGTAAAGGGAATAATTGAAAAAAACTGCGGAATAGGATAAAATAAATCCACGTCGGAGGCTCTTTCATGAGGCATGCCATAGGAATACTGCTGGCAGCAGTGATTGTCTTTCTCATAGGGACAGGAACTGCTGCGGTTAAGCTTTCAGAAAAAGAGGCCGTTAATGAGAACACAACAGTAACAGAGGAGAAAGGAGAAAAGAACGCACCGATTCAGACAAAGGATGAGCTAAATCTTTATGCCCAGTCAGCAGTTTTGATGGATGCCTCCACCGGCCGCATTTTATACGGAAAAAAATGAGAATCTGGTCCGTCCCATGGCCAGCACCACAAAAATCATGACCTGCATCCTTGCCCTGGAGTATGGGAATTTATCTGACACAGTAACGGCCAGCCAGAATGCGGCTTCCCAGCCAAGGTCCATTTAGGGGTCTATAAGGGAGAAAAGTTTCTGCTTAAGGATCTGCTTTACAGTCTGATGCTGGAATCCCATAATGATGCCGCCATGATGATCGCAGAGCACGTCGGAGGGAGCCAGGAGGGATTTGCCAGGCTGATGAACGAAAAAGCAAGGGATTTAGGCTGTGAAGATACATATTTTATCACACCCAATGGACTGGATGCCAAAGAAGAAAAGGATGGACAGGTGAAGATACACTCCACTACGGCAGCGGATTTAGCCAGGATCATGAACTACTGCATCGGCCAGTCGTCAAAGAAGGAGGAGTTCCTGAAGATTACGGCAACGAGAAGCTATTCCTTTGCTGATCTTCAAGGAAAACGATCCTTTTCCTGCAATAACCACAATACCCTTCTGGCCATGATGGACGGGGCGTTCTCAGGAAAAACAGGCTTCACCGGAGGAGCCGGATATTCCTATGTGGGAGCAGTAGAGGATGACGGAAGAACTTATACCATCGCCCTCTTAGGCTGCGGCTGGCCCCCCCATAAGGCATATAAATGGTCGGATGCAAGAAAGCTGTTCCAATATGGGATGGAACGCTTTCATTTCAGGAACGTGTATAAAGACATCAGTTTTCCTGATATTCCGGTAAAGGAAGGGATTCCTTCCTCCGGCCGCCTGGATGAACCGGTCATGATATCCTGCGGCATAGACGGGGAGGAAGAGAAGACCTTAAACCTTCTTCTGGCAGATGAGGAAGAAGTCACGGTACAGACAGACATTCCAAAGGAATTAAATGCTCCGGTGCGTAAAGGGCAGACGGTGGGAAGTGTCGTTTACCGCTTAAACGGAGAGGTTATTAAGGAATATCCGGTTTGTCTGAACGAAGGGGCAGACCGTCTGACAACAATCTGGTGCTTAAAAGATATCTTTAGCAAATATCTATCCATGCCGGGACTCATGGGAATCATTCCTGTCTGATCAGGGAAAACTGATGGAACTGGGCTTTTAAGTATGAAAGCCCAGTTATTTCTGCTGATCATGCTGTATTACAAGCTTTGTGATTTATCGCTGATCATTGCTGTATCACAGGCTTTGTGATTTATCTCTGACAATGCTGCATCACAAACTATGGAGCTTAAGCCGATGGCAGCAGCGGTATCTGCCAGGCGGGGGAAACCTATATCAGAATACACCATATATATGGCAATCAGCTATGCTTAACAAATATAATTTCTCAATAATTCCCTAATGAATTATTTTATTATCTATATAATTGATAGATTTGTCTGAATATGATAAAATGCAACACCGTGCTAGCTTAATAAGGCAGTGTGCTTTCATTATTGTTTATCTATAGGTAATTTTAATAATATGAAAAAAATATAGCATGATTACAATCTTCAAGTTAGCTCAAAATAACACTTTTAGGAGGAGAGTATTTTGAATTTTATACGAATCAGACAAAGTATGAAACGAAAGGCAAGCGCCGCGTTAGCTCTGATTATGCTTATGTCCTCAGCTATACCGGCATATGCAGAGCCTGCTGATCTGCCAGATTTTAGTAATGATCAGTTAGTTTCATCAAACGTGGCTACACCATCACAGGCCGGCAAGTCCGCACCATCTCACGCTGGCAATTCTGCACCATCAAAGTCCGGCAAATCCACACCATCACAGGCTGACAAGTCCACTCCGTCACAGGCAGGGAAAATCGTAAATGAGGTACTTCCCGATTTTAACTTTGACAGAACCATAGAACTTGCAGGCGATTATGCAGATGGAGAGTACACTGGGACAGGCAAGGGGTTTAAAAGCACGATTACACTGCTCGTCACTATAAAAGATAACACCATTGTAAACATAGAAGAAGTGTCACAAGGAGATACACTAGCTAATTGGGAGAAAGCAAAAGCATTGTTTGCAATTATTATAGATGCTAATTCTACGGATGTAGATGGGGTATCCGGTGCTACAAAGAGTTCAAATGGTATCAAAGAAGCAGTTAATGACGCTCTTTCCAAAGCTGTCATCAAAGAAAACCAGGTATTCCAGGATGGTAATGGCAGCAAGTCAGATCCATTTATCGTGCAACCAGTACACAGTTAGCCAGATTTGCTGACAAGGTAGATGCAGGAAATGATTATAGCGGCAAATATATTGAACTTTCTGCTGACATTGAATTGGAAGATGAGTGGACACCGATCGGTACTGGAGCGAATGGTTTTGCAGGTTCATTTAATGGACGGAACCATACCATTAACGGACTTACAATCGCAAGTGACAGTTTTGCATACGCAGGTCTTTTTGGCTGCATGAAAACAGGTGCCAAAGTCAGGAATATCAAATTGGAAGATGTGGATATCAGTATTACTTCTTCTGGCGCTGAAGCATGTGCAGGCGCAGTTGCAGGAAAAACAGAAAAAAACGTATTGATTGACAATGTAGTTATTACAGGCAAAATAGAAAGCCATTCTGCCAAAAGCTACGCTGGTGCTGTCACCGGAATTTTGGGAGGAGAATCTGTAATTGCCAATGTATCTGTTAATGCTGATGTATCAGCCGTGTCCCAGTCAGGTGTGACATATGCAGGCGGTGTCGTTGGTGCATCAAATAATAAATGCATCATTGCCAATGCGGCAACATTTGGAAGCGTATCGGCAGAAACCGGCGGACAGTTATTTGCAGTTGCAGGCGGTATGGCAGGTATTGCAGCAGGTACATATTACAATGTGCTTTCCGGCGCAATGATTACAGCTGAAAGTGCAGCAGATGCCAAAGAATTAGTTGGCGGTATCGGCGGTATGGGCAGCGCGGTTACTGCAATAGTAAATGGATATTACAGCAGTAAAACTGAAAAACCATTTATGATGGTAAATGATACAATAACAGGCTACGTCACCAATAATGTGAAAGCTCTTGCCGAGGAGGAGCTATCTGGCGAGACTATGGCAGATACATTAAATAATGGTCTTACACGGTCTGAGATTGCAAAAGCATCTGAGACCATTGCAGCGGCAAAGCAGGCAAATATGGGAGATTTGTCAGCGGCAGTACGCACGATAGGGGATTTCTATGCCTGGAGTTTTGATCATGTGTTAGTTATCACTAACAATATTTTCGTAGACGACACCATAGATGCATCGATATTTGATAGCGGAGACGGAACAGAAGAATCACCTTATATTCTAAAAACTGAAGCGCAGCTTCGTAAGTTTGCCGTTTCACTTACAGACGATGTGAAATATGCAGGAATGTATATCGCTTTAGATGAAGATGTGGACGTATCCGGCGGGACGTGGATGCCTATCGGACAGGGACATTATGACTTCATGGGTAATTTTGACGGACGCGGCCATGTGATTACAGGCATGAACATTGGTTCCGTTGAGAATCCCCATATAGAAGATAAGGCAGATACGAATGATACTGAAAAGATGACCACTTTCTATGGATTTTTCGGTGTATTAGGCAAAAATGCAGTAGTTAAAAAATTTAAGTATCGCAGATGCAGAAATAGCAGTAGTCCATCCGTCCAGCGCTTATGCGGGCCTTTTAGCAGGTCTTACAGAAAAAGCATTTATAGACGGCTGCAATACAGAGGGAAGCATATATGCAGAAACAAAACACAAGAAAGCCAATGTTTGGGCAGGCGGACTGGCAGGCCAGACGATCAGAGGCGGCATTATCAACTCCTGGTCAGAAGCAGACGTATACTGCAAAGCCATAGGCGGTCTGTCTCAGGGCGGCGGCTTCGTGGGCATGGTCAACAGGAGCGTAATTGCAAACTGCTATGCTGCAGGCGATGTCACAGGCAAAGCCAGCCGTGAAGATGGTAATGAAGGCATGCCATCTATCGGTTCCTTCATTGGTGTAAATGGGGGAAAGGTGGCAAACTGCTACTCTACAGGTGATATGAAATCAGAGTCATTTTCTACATACGTAGGTTCATTTGCAGGATGGTCAACAGGTATTGCAAGACAATTTTTATCCTACTATAATGCAGATGCGCGCCAAAACAGCAATGGCGTTATCAGCAACCCGGTTATCCCTGTAGGTTATATGGTCAGCGCGGGTATAAATGATGAGGGCGAGCCATATGACGGCGTATACCATGTAGGTATTGATTCAAAGAAATCAGCACAGATGCAGGAGGCGGATTTTGCTGCATTACTGAATAAGAATTTCACTGCATTCCCTATGGATTTAAAGAATGGCACCAGTGTAAACGTTGGCGACCAGAATGCGATGGGGCTTCCTTCTTTCATGAAATTAAGAACCTGGGAACTTACAGACGGCACAGTACGTCCTACTGGTGAAGAAGCAGAAACCACTTATTCAGATATGACACCTGTATTTGAGCCAAACACTTTAGAAAGAGCAGACGGCACATACTATGGCAGAGCAAAGACTGATTCAGGAAAATATGTTTATGTAGAAATAACTGTAAAGGCTGGGAAGATTGTTGGCATAAAAGTGACTGGAAATGACGAGGGCCAGGCTTTAGAGGCCATAGCAGATGATGTAATCGCATATGTTATTTCCACACAAGATTATTCTCAATTGGCAGGCGACAGCGATTTGGCGAAATTACTTAAATCTGCTATAGCGGCAGCGGCCAAGAAAGCATCTATCCGTGATTTAACAGGATACGGAAATGCAGACCCGTCAATTTTCGAAGCAGGAAACGGTACAAAAGAAAATCCTTACATGATCAAAACTGCCGGACAGCTGACGGCATTTGCAGCATCAATAAATGAAGACGAGCATTATAAAGGAAAACATGTAAGACTTGATGCAGATATCTCTCTGTCTGGGATCCAGTGGATACCGGCAGGCGGCTCAGGCGCATATGGATTCACAGGCACATTTGACGGAAATGGGCACGTGATCAGTGACATGACCATTGGAACAAAGGAAAGTCCGGAAACATACTGCGTATCTGCAGGCTTGTTTGCAAAACTGCAGTCAGCCTGTGTGGTAAATCTTGGTATTGAAAATGCGGCTGTCTATAACAAATATATGGGAGACGGCAACATATCATATACGGGCTTGCTTTCCGGATATTTTGAAAATCCGTCAAACACAGGCGGATATATAGATCATTGCTATGCAAAAGGCGTGATCGAGAGCTGGTCATCAAAGCAAAATGACACCGCAGGCCTGGTTGGCAATATAAACTGGGGCATCATCGCAAACTCATATGCAGATGTAAGTATAAAAAGCGAAAGCAAAGAGCGTTGGGCTTATGGGGGAGGAATCAGCGCGATACCGAACAAATCACTTCTTATCAACAACTATGCCAAAGGAAATATCTATGCCAAAGGCAACGGGGCCAGAATGACCATTGGCGGTATCGCAGGCATGAATGCAGGCATTGTCATCAACAGCTTTGCAAATATGGTATTAGAGACGGCTGCAACGACTGTAGATATAGGCGGCATCGCAGGCCGTGTGGCTGGTATTGGCTATGTAGAGAATGCCTATTTCAATACAAATGCGCCGCAGATCAGCGGTTTGGAAGAGATTGCTTCCAAAAAGGGTGCAGGAACTATCGTTACAGGACAAGAATATGGCAAAGGTACTGTGATAAATCTGGAAGGCAGAAATGCTTCTGAGTATAACAGCGCTGAATTTGCAAAACTGCTTAACAGCAATCAGTCTAATGCAGAAATGATGGGCAGAGCAAAAGCCATTTTGAAAGAAATCGGATTGGCCGGCATAGAGAACGTTGCCCTGCGTCAGTTTGAATATGATGAAGAAACCGGCGAAGTGAGATTTAAAGCTGATGAAAAAGACAACGGCACTGTGGAAGAAGGCGGCAGCACCGGCAATGGCAGCGGCAGCCACGGAGCAGCTCATCAGGCAGCAGCAGTGTTACAGCCAGAGACGCATCATCTTCCAGGAATCATTCTGTTCAAACAGGCGGTACCTGGAAACGGGATGAGACTGGCTGGTGGATTGTAAAACCAGATGGCTCTTATCCAAAAAAATGAGTGGTACCGGGCTGATTTAAACGGCACTTTAACATGGTATCTCTTTGACCAGCAGGGATATATGAGAAGCGGCTGGTTTACTGATGCTGATGGAAATACTTATTTCTTACATAATCAAAACGATGCTTCTTTCGGAGCAATGTATACAGGCTGGAATATGATCGATGGAACATGGTATTATTTCTATCCATCGGGGCCAGCCTACAAGGAAACAGTAGGAAAGCTTGCTAAGGATGTGGTCACTCCGGACGGCTATCGAGTAGGGGCAAACGGAGAGTGGATACAGCAGGCTTCATAAAAATTTAAAACTAAGATAGAAACAAATCCCATGTGTATGGCGTAATGGCATAATACACATGGGATTATTCCTGTTTATTCTGCCGTGTGGACTGAGCACAGGCGGCAATGACTGATGATCGGCTGCTGGCCGGTGTTTTTTTTCCGGATTTTTAATCGGCGCGGGAATTGATCCTAACGCATTTATGATCATCAGCCAGGTCAATGAAGTGCGGGGAAGGGGAAATGGATAAAAAACCGGCGAGAATCTTACAGAAAGATGACTAAGGTTTACAGTTTTTGAAACCCTATTGACTTATTATCCTGACAGGTGCTATACTGTGCCCTGATTAAAGGGTGAAAGAGAACCCGTTTCACTCTTTGTGCTTGCGGGTCAAATGGGAGCGTGACCACTCCTGCCTGACCCTTGGAGACAAAAAAAATGGACGCAGGGAGGAATCAGGAAATGCTGAAAAAGAAAATCAGTTTATTTTGTTTGGCCGTTGCTTTTGCTGTATTGCTCGCAGCTGGCTGCGGCAGGAAGCAAGCTGAAGATTTGGGCGGCGCTCCTTCGGAAGCGGCAAAAACAGAGACTGCGGCCGTCAGGATGGAGAGAGCCGGAACACAAGAAAATGGGACTGATGAGATTGTTCCGGAAGAGGATATGGACCAGTCAGGGCCGGGAATAGAGGCCGTGGAGAGTGAAGAAAGCGCTGGGACGGAAAAAAAAGGTGGAGGCATTTGCCGAGAAGATCCAGGAAGCGGTAGGGGACCGGGATTTACAGGCATTTGCGGACCTTCTTATTTATCCCTGTGTTTTCATAACAGGTGATGAGGAAACGATCACCCTTAACAACCGGGAAGACTTATTTAAGCAGAACCCAGACATGGTGTTTGGAGATGATCTTATGGTAGCTGTGGCCAATGTGGATACGGTTTCACTGAAAATGACGGATCAAGGCGTGACCATGGGAGAAGGAGAATCAAAGATCACCTTTCAGAAAAAAAACGATGGAAGCTTTGGGATAACAGAAATAAGGGAATAAGATGGAAGAGAATGTAACTTTAGATGAGATGCTTTCTTTCCGTGAAAAGAAAGTAAGAATGCAGGAAACACTTCAAAAAAATCATGATGGAGCCACTATCGTGGCTCTCGGGATGAATATTCCCGGTCCAAGGAAAACATCTCCCGGCATTCTTCTGGCATTTTCCGCAGGAGGAGAAGAGCTGGACCGTCTGTTTGCGGAACATGGGCTGACTGTGATGGAGGAGACCGTAGTAAAAGAGAAGGCCGGTTATTTTAAGCTCTATGCAGTGAAAAGCCCTGATCCCCTTTATGTGAAAAAAATAACGGTTCAAATGGAAGAAACCCATCCCCTTGGAAGGCTGTTTGATGTTGACGTATACGATGAGGCAGGAAGCGGGATCAGCAGAGAAGAATTAGGATCCCCTGTGCGGAAATGCCTGATTTGTGAAAAGGATGCAAAGCTGTGCGGCCGCAGCAGGAGCCATACAGTTAAGGAGCTTTATGAACGTATTGAGAGTATCATAGATTCCTGGTTAATAGAAAGGGGCAGATGAGAATCTGCCTCTTTCTTAATAAATTTTAAGGTTCCTTTTTCCCCTGGTTAAGGTTCTCCCTATAAAATGAAATTATCAAAGATAAAAGGGAGGCTTTAAGCAAAATGGAGATAAAAAAACCAGCCATGGCCGGTACATTGGAGTCCAGCGACTGTCAGGTAACTGTTGAGCCAGGTGATGGTAAATCGATTTGTGCTGGAAAGCGCAGTAATGAACCAGTATGGCAACAGGATCCGGAAGGTAATCATGGAGACCCTTAGGAATCTCAGTATTGACAATGTGAGAATCACGGTTGTTGATAAGGGGGCACTGGACTGCACCATTAAGGCGCGCGTGAAGGAGCGGTATCCCGTTCCATGGACCAGTTTGAAAATATTCTCTGGGGAGGCAAAAAGAAACGATGAATCCGAATAAGAAACGGCTCAGAAGAACCATGATGTTTTTAAATGCCCAGAAACCGGGCCTCATTAAGGATCCGTATATTTATAAACCGGATTCCCTCATGCTGGATTTGGAGGATGCGGTGGCAGAAAACCAGAAGGATGCAGCCAGATTTTCCCTATATCATGCACTTAAGGAGATCGATTACAGGGGCTGCGAGCGGGTGGTCCGTATCAACGGCCTGGATACCCCTTATTGGAAGGAGGATATCCGTTGTGCGGTCGCAGGCGGATGTGACGCGATTCGGATTCCGAAAACAGAACGGCCTGAGGACATAAAAGCAGTGGAAGCAGAGATCCGGACTGCAGAAGAAGATTTCGGCATTCCGGAAGGAAGGACCCTCATTATGGCTGCCATAGAATCCGCAAGAGGAGTGGTAAAGGCGCTGGATGTCTGTGAGGCTTCCGAAAGGCTGTTTGGAATTGCACTTTCCGGCGGGGACTATACCAAAGACCTTCAGACCCATATTACTGGAACCGGTATTGAGTTAATGGGAGCCAGACAGAATTTAATCATTGCGGCCAGGGCAGCAAAGGTCCAGTGCTTTGATACGGTTTATACAAACCTTGACGATATGGAAGGCTTTCGGAAGGATGTGGAAACCATTCATTTGATGGGATTTGACGGAAAATCCATTATCAATCCGCGCCAGATCCCGGTTGTCCATGAGATATTTACGCCTGCGCAGAAGGATATCACGTTTGCAGAAAAGGTGGTTAAGGAAATCGAGGAGAAAAAGGCAGAGGGAATCGGAGTATTTACCGTAGACGGAAAGATGATCGACATTGCATTCTATGACGGAGCCAAGAGAACCATAGAGCTTGCCAAGCTCCGGTGTATATAAAGGAGATTTGTAAGATGATTAATGCAGTAGGGAGAGAGATTCCGGAAGAAATCTTAAAACTGACAGGAAAAGAACCTTTTATGGGTGTTCATCACTTTGATGGATTTGAATATAAAAAAGACGGTCCGGTCACGAAGTGCGTGATCAATTCGGAGAAAAGTAAGCTGGCGGATAGCATTCACGATTGTCTGGTGAAATGCGGAATAAAGGATGGAATGACCCTGGGCTTTCATCATCATTTCCGGGAAGGCGATTATGTGGTAAACATGGTGATGGAGGAGATCCACAACATGGGAATCAAGGATATTACCATCTGTGCCAGCTCCTTAGGGAAAGCCCACGATAAACTGGTGGATTACATAGAGGATGGGACGATTACCGGGATACAGTCCTCCGGCGTCAGGGGGAAGATCGGCAGGGCCATATCCGAAGGAAAATTAAGGGGCCTGGCTGTTATGCGCTCCCACGGCGGCAGAGTCCGTGCCATTGAAACCGGAGAGGTGAGGATCGATATCGCATTTATCGGTGCTCCTACCTGCGATGACTATGGAAACTGCCGGGGAATCGGCGGAAAATCGGATTGCGGCGTTCTTTCTTACTCCATGGTAGATGCCGACTATGCCGATAAGGTGGTGGCAATCACTGACTGCCTGGTTCCATTCCCCAACTTCCCCGCCCATATCTCCATGACAAAAGTAGATTATGTGGTAGTTGTTGATGAGATCGGAAATCCGGATAAGATTGCAACCGGAGCCGCAAAGCCAACCACAGATATGCGTAAGCTTATGATGGCAGATTACTGTACCCAATTTGTGGTCAATACGCCGTATTTTAAGGACGGATTTTCTTACCAGACCGGGGTAGGCGGAGCTTCCATCGCTTCCACCATTTCTCTTGCAAAAATCATGAAGGAGAGAAATGTGCGTATGCGCTTCGGGGTAGGAGGGCTTACAAAGCCTATGTGCGACTTATTGGAGAACAATCAGGTGGACGCCCTGTTAGATACCCAGGATTTCGATCTGGATGCAGTAGAATCCGTTATCAATCCCAAGCATTTTCGAATCAGTGCGGGAGAATATGCGGATCCATTTAATAAGGGAGCCGTCGTAAATAAACTGGATTTTGTGATCCTGGCAGCTCTGGAAGTGGATGTGAATTATAACTGCAATGTAGTGGTAGGCTCTGACGGCATGATTACCGGCGCTCAGGGAGGTCATCCGGACACTGCAGCCGGAGCAAAATGCACCATAGTAATTTCTCCGCTCCTGCAGGGAAGGATTCCGGCTGTCTGCTCGGATGTCACAACGGTTACGACTCCCGGCGAATCCATTGATGTGGTGATCACGGATTATGGCATTGCAATCAATCCGAGAAGGCAGGATCTGATCCAGTGCATGAAAGACGTGGATCTGCCGTTTAAGACCATTGAGGAATTGCGTGACATCGCATACTCCATTGTAGGGGAACCGGAAAAGGTGCAGTTTGATGATAAGATCGTAGGGATTATCGAGAGCCGGGATGGTACCATCATGGATGTGGTGCGTAAAATCAAGGAGTTTCAGTTTACAGGAGAATAAACGATGGATGTCAGTTCTGGTGTGAAACCCAAAGAGACATTTGAAAAGACGGCTTTTTCCATCGGGAACATGGCTTACCGGGCCATGCTTGAGGAGGTTTATACGACTCCCAAGCCCGGCCTGGTGGATCTGTATTCCCCAGGTGCCCATAAAGACATGGACGTTACTTCCTTTGAAAGGAGTGCAGCGGCTTTAGAACCGTATTTTGCCTCCATGGCCTTGGAAGCATGAGGTTTCCTCATATGCCAGGGCTGCTGTTTGAGCGGATCCGCCGGATCGGTATGGCCGCAGAGGCAGCCATGTACAAGGCTACGGCAGGAGTGAATACCATAAAGGGCTGATCTTTCACATGGGAATCTTAAGTGCAGCCGCCGGGGCATGCATGATGGTTTATGGAACTATGACAATAGACTGTCTGATTAAAATGGAGCAGGCCATGGTAAGGGAGACCCTGGTAAAAGAATTGAAATTAGGGAATATGCAGTCCTTAAATAAACACGGGATTGCCGGTGCAAGAGGAGAAGCCATGACCGGCTATGCTTCTGTGCGAAAGATTGCCCTTCCCACCATGGCAAAAGGCCTTAAGGAGGGCAGGGAATGGAACCGGATCAAACTGGAAACCTTGTTTATGCTCATGAGCCAGGTAGAGGATTCGAACATCATTGCAAGACATGATTCGTCCGTCCTTTTTAAGGTTCAGCGCATGGCAAGGGATTTTCTGCTTTCCGGCGGGGCCTACGGAGACAAAAGTATGGTGACCCTGAAACAAATGGACGCGGACTTTATAAAGAGAAATATAAGTGCCGGAGGCTGTGCAGATCTTCTGGCTGTGGCAATCTTCATAAATGAACTGATAAAAGAACCGGTGAGGGGGAGATTCTATGGAATTCGTAAAGCTGGAAGGAAGGCCGTTTAAAGGAAAAGAACTGGAACTGTTAAAGGATTTTTTAAAACGGAACGATCTGGATTATGACCAGGGGATCGAATACAGCGTATGTCTGCTTGACGAGAATTACCAGATCCTTGCCACCGGCTCAGCGGAGCAGAATGTCTTAAAATGCATTGCGGTTGATAAAAGCGCACGGGGGTCCGGTTTATCCGGGTCTGTCATCTCATGCCTTACCCAGTATGAATTTGAGAATGGCAGATCCCATATTCTTATGTACACAAAGCCGGAAAACAGGGAAATGTTTGAGGATCTTGGATTTTATACGGTTCTTATGACTGATGATATCCTTTTTATGGAAAACAGGAAGAAAGGGTTTGAAGAGTTTGTGGACCGCCTGAGCTCAGAGTCTCCGGCGGAGGCATTGAAGCCAGGAGTGGCCGTGGGTGCCATCGTTGCCAACTGCAATCCGTTTACTTATGGCCACCGGTATCTGGTTGAACAGGCCCTTACCTGCTGTGACTATGTCCATGTACTGGTTCTTGCCGATAACAGAAGCAGTTTTGGGGCGGAGGAACGCTTTTTTATGGTACGGGAAGGAATTAAGGATCTGCCACGTGCCATCGTTCACCAGGCAGCTGATTTTGTCATATCCGCAGCCACCTTTCCTGCCTATTTTATGAAGGAAAAGGTCCGCAGGGAAAGGGCCTGCTGCCATTTGGACTTAGAGCTTTTCGGCAGGCGCATTGCCCCGGCTCTTAAGATAACAAAGCGCTTCGTGGGAACAGAACCGGTATGCGCTGTAACCGGTCATTACAATGAGGAAATGAAAAAGATCCTACCTGGTTATGGAATTTCTGTAATGGAAATTGAAAGGAAGGGCTTTAAGGGAGAGGCAATCAGTGCATCTGAGGTCCGGAAAAGGTATGAAAACGGAGACCTTGAAGGGATAAAGGGCCTGGTGCCTGAAACGACACTGGAATACCTTGAAAAGAAAAAAAGGGCAGGAGGCCTACGGGTTAAACCGGTATCCAAGGCCTCTGACTGTTAAGATATGGGCCGGCTTTTGCCGGTCTTCTTCGATTTTACCACGCAGGCGGTTGATATACACCATGATGGCATTATCATCTACGGCAACGCTGTTTCCCCATACATGATCGTAAATCATGTCTTTTGTAAATACCTGGCCTGGATGCTTTAAAAACAGCAGCATCAGGCTGCTCTCTTTGGAAGAGAGAACGATCTCTTCTCCGTTTTTGTAAAACCGCATGGTGGAAGTATTGTAAGTGAACGATCCGCATTCCAGAACCTCTGAACTGTACACCTGATTTTTGTTGCGGCGGATCAAAGCCTTTACCTTGCGCCCAGCACCAGGGGACGGAATGGCTTGGTTATGTAATCATCCGCACCTACAGAAAGGCCATAAAGGGAATCGTAATCCTCGCTTCTTCCGCTTATGATCATAATCGGAGTCTGGATGCCCTGGCTGCGCAGCCGTTTGATGACTTCAAAGCCTTCCATATCGCCCAGCATCACATCCATGAGGATCATATCGTAAGTGTGGTTTTTAAGATGATTCAGTGCGGAAAGTCCGCTGTCTGCAACGTTGGTTTCCAAATCGTTGCTGTGCATGACTTTCTCCAATAATTTACAGATCGCCGGATCGTCATCCACAATTAATACTTTATCAGACATAGCTTCCCCCTAAGTGAAATTTTTGTAGAAATAAATCGAAACTTTCTTAAATTATTATAATATTAACCCGGAGACAAGTCAATGAGGAACAGGCAAATAGAGGATAGATTCATGAGCAAAATAGAGGGAAATAAGAGATTTGGGACGGTATTCATGTTTTGTGCCATGGTATCCGTGCTGCTTATTTTCTGCTGTCTTGTATTCAGCATCTGGAATGAATATAAAGAAACGATTATAGATAATCAAAAGAAACAGATGCTTTTGACAACTCAGAGTATGGGAGAAAATTTAAAGATTTTCATTGAAGGATATCAGGCGGATTTAAATACCCTTTGCGCGGTAGAAGAGGAGAACAACAAAAAGACCGGCAGGGAGGACTGGAGCATGCTCCAGAGTTATGTGACGAATCACAGCCGGTTTGTTTTTGATGTGATCCTGGAGGATGAAACGGAAGGTTATTAAAAAGTGTGAATGGATATGGAGTGACGTCGGCGTATTCCATCACAGAGATCAGCCAGGATATGAGCTTTCGGCAGTGCAAGCTGGAAAATGGAGAAATGTATTTGATTTTAAAGAAAGTTCTTCCTGACGGCAGGTCTCTTTCCGTTGTCTTAAATGAAAAAAATTATTACAATTTTCTTGTTTCCAATATTCGTCTGGGAACCAATGGATATGTGGTAATCAAGGATTCAAAAGGGATCATCCTCATTCACCCTCAGGAAAGTCAGTGGGGAATCAATGTAATTTCAGGCCGGCAGGAGATGTTTCCGAATAAGGATTTAACCAGCTTACAGCAGATGATAGAAAATCAGAACAGAGGAGAATCAGGGGTTTCCGAGTATTACTCCTACTGGTGGATGGACCCTGGGGTTCCTGAGGTGAAAAAGGTCAGCGCTTATTCCCCGGCTATCATAGGAAGCGGTTTTTTGGTAGTCAGTGCTGTGATTGATTATAATGATATTTATATCCCGGTTGCAGCCGGATTTTTCAAGCTGGGCATGGTCTTTTTAGGAATTGTATCCGTGGTCCTGGGAATGGTGTTTTATATTGAAATTCTGCGGGTTCAAAAGAGGAAGGATACGGAAGAGATAGCCTATCTTTGGGAGCTTAATAAAATTTTAGAAGAACTGCATCAGAGTGAAGAAACCATCGCCCACCAGCAGAGACTTCAGATCATGGGAACTATGACCGGCGGCATTGCCCATGAGTTTAACAACTTACTGACTCCGATCATGGGATATGCGGAATTGCTGATGCTTGAATTTCCGGAGGGGGCGGAATCCTATGACAGTGCGGCGGAGATTTATGAAGCTTCCAGAAAGGCAAAAGAGATCATTCAGCAGATTTCATCTTTAAGCCGGAAAAATATGGAGACTGCCTTTAAAAATATAAATGCCACAAAGGTACTGGGCCGTGCCATAAAAATGGTAAGCTCCGTGTGTCCGGCCCACGTGCATCTGAAGAAAGAAATTGCCTTATCTGATGTATACTTTTTAGGAAACGAAACCCAGATGAATCAGGTCATATTAAACATCTGTGTGAATGCAATCCATGCAATCGGCCACAAGGGAGGGACTATAACCATAAGAGGGAACAGAGTAAGATCCGAGGAATTAAAACAATACAAGCTCACCTCTGTTTCAGAAGAGTGGAAGTATTACCTGCGGATTGACATTGCAGATGACGGGGAAGGCATGAGCAAAGAGGTGTTAAAGCAGATCTTTGATCCGTTTTTTACGACAAAGAAAAATGGGGCAGGAACGGGTCTTGGCCTTTCTCTGGTTGAGCAGATTGTTCATTCCCACAAAGGACATGTTTTTGCTGAAAGCAGGCTGGGAGAAGGCAGCGCCTTTCATATCTTCCTTCCTGTGAATGAACAGAAAGGGCAGGAAGGGCAGCAGGAGGCAGAGGAGGAAAGCGTGGATCGCTTAAGGCTTCTGATCATTGACGATAATCCAAAGGTATTGCGGCTTCTGGAAAAGAATTTCAGCCGGCTTCGTGTGCCATTGACGGTCTGCATGGATTTTGAAGAGGCCAGGAGAGTTTTGAAGGAGCAGGAAGTATATGCCATTGTGACGGAGCATTATATTGACGGGAAAAGCGGCACGGATTTCTGTATGTCCCTTCAGGGACAGTATCCGGATATTATCCGGATCATTATGACGGACCGGGTGACGAGGGAAATCATAGAGGCCAAGAAACGGAAAATAATTGATGAATACATCGACAAACCGGTTTCCGACTCCGCTATATTAAAAGCAGTAAAGAACTGTGAGGAAAGATTGTAAAAAAAGCCTAATCTTAACAACTTTTAATTTTTCTCTTAAAGAAATGAAAGAGAGAAGGAGGAAGGGTGTAAGGTTGGGCTTTTATACTGTTCCCATAAATAAAAAGTATAGAGGAGGAAGAAAACATGAATGAGACAATGCTTGCATTATTAGGTTTTGCAACCATTATCATGATCATTGTTTTACTGCTGAGAAATGTTACTGTTCCGGCGCTGGCGTTTATCGGGGTATCTACCGTAAGTGCGCTGATCCTGGTTTTGACCGGAACCTTCACAGTCAGTGAAGTGGGGAAATTTATTTCAAAGGGGGTATCCGGAGTACATTCTACTGCTGCGCTGTTCATATTTTCCGTGCTGTTTTTCGGAATTATGACCGATGCAGGAATGTTTGACCGCATCATAGATGCGCTTATGAAAAAAGTGGGGAACAATGTAGTAGGCGTGGCTTTCATGACCAGCATTATCGCCATAATCGGCCATCTGGATGGAGGCGGTGCTTCTACATTCTTAATTACCATTCCAGCCATGCTTCCGGTTTATAAGAAACTGAAAATGCGTCCGACAACGCTGCTTTTAATATGCGTCACTTCCATGGGCGTTATGAACCTGCTTCCATGGGGCGGCCCAACCATGCGTGCTGCTTCCGTATTGGAGGTAGAAGCAATGTTCTTTGGATGAAGCTTCTGCCCATGCAGGCTGTGGGCATCGTAGTTGCTCTGTTTACTGCATTTTTCTGGGGAGTTGTTGAAAAGAAGAGAGGGGCTGGAATCAACAGCACTCTGATCATAGAAGATAACGAAGCCCTGGAAGAAAGTGCTTCTGCCGCCGATATCGGAGAACTGGCAAGACCAAAGCTGTTTGGTTTCAACATAATACTGACATTAGTTGTTATAGTAGCTCTTGTTTTTATGCCGGTGCCTTCCTATTATATTTTCATGATTGGATGTGTCGCAGCACTTTTAGTCAACTATCCGGGTGCTAAGCTTCAAAATAAGATCATTAAGTCCCACGCCGGTCCCGGTCTTATGATGGCATCGACCATTCTGGCGGCTGGTGTATTCCTTGGAGTATTGGAAGACAGTGAGATCATGAACACATGGCCAATGCACTGGCTTCATTCATACCTCAGTCCATGGGGCGTTTCCTGCCGTTGATCATCGGAGTGCTGTCTGTACCGCTGACCTTGTTGTTCTGTACAGATTCCTATTTCTATGGTCTGCTTCCGGTTTTGATCGGTATCGGAAACAAATTTGGCGTAGATCCTTCCCATATTGCCATCACTATGGTGGTCTGCCGAAACTGTGCAACTTTCATAAGCCCTGTTGTTCCGGCTACATTCCTGGGAATCGGTTTGGCTGGAGTAGAAATTAAAGATCATATTAAGACCTGCTTCCTGTGGATATGGGGAGTGAGCCTGGTTTGCCTGGTGGCTGGCCTTTTACTTGGTGTACTTACTATTTAACCTCATCAAGTAAGTCCGCAGATTGCGAATATCTGCTTGACTGGAAGCATAAAATAAAATCCAAATGGGAAAGACGCCGGAATCTGATTCCGGCATCTTTCTTTCCTATGTGTGGGTCAGAAGACGATCCAAAATTCCTTAATCGTAATCTGCCTCCTTTTTATCACATAGGCTAATGATAGAGGAAAAACTTAAATAATGGGTAAAATACTGTTTAAAGATTGTTTGATTTCCTTTACCAGAATTTTTTGTCTTGTATTGCGCAAATTGTGTTATATTTAAAGTCGATTTTTCCGATATAATGTGAAAAAGACTCGATCCGGTACTTGAAATTTACCTAAATTCGTTATACAATTATAATTGGCAGAAATTGGTGTTATTGCATAGTACTTTGTTAAATATATAACAAATGACTGTAGAAAATTACAAAATGGAGGATTGCAAAATGAGTAATTCAACGAAAAACTCGGCAAGCGGCCGGATTCATGCCTTGCTTGATGAGAACAGTTTTGTTGAAGTTGGCGGCTATGTTACCGCAAGGAACACAGACTTCAACATGACAGCGAAGGAAACTCCTGCTGACGGTGTTGTTACTGGCTATGGTACCATTAAGGGATGCCTTGTTTATGTGTACAGCCAGGACGCATCAGTCTGGGCGGCTCAATAGGTGAGATGCACGCAAGGAAGATTACGAAACTCTACACCATGGCTATGAAGACCGGCGCACCGGTCATCGGTCTGGTGGACTGTGCCGGCTTAAGGCTTCAGGAAGCAACCGACTCCTTAAACGGATTTGGTGAGATTTATATGAGCCAGACCCTGGCATCCGGAGTAATTCCTCAGATAACAGCGATATTCGGAACTTGCGGCGGCGGCATGGCTGTTTCCGCAGCAATGGCAGACTTCACCTTTATGGAAACAAAGGGCGGCAGACTGTTTGTCAATTCCCCCAATGCCATTCAGGGAAATTATACAGATAAATGCAATACTGCTTCCGCGGACTACCAGAGCAGGGAAACCGGCATGGTGGATTTTACGGGAGAAGAAGATGACATTTTAAATAATATCAGGACTCTCATTTCCATTCTTCCTGCAAACAGTGAGGATGACATGTCTTATGAGGAATGCAATGACGATTTAAACCGTATATGCTCTGATCTGGAGAATTATGTTGGTGATACGGCGATTGCATTGACTCAGATTTCCGATAATCAGTTCTTTATGGAGACCAGGAAGGAATATGCGGCTTCCATGGTAACCGGTTTTATCCGTTTAAATGGCATGACCGTGGGCTGTGTTGCAAACAGAACGGAATCTTATAATGAAAGCGGCGTTAAGACAGGGGAATATGATGCTCTTCTAAGCGGGCATGGCTGTGAAAAAGCTGCAAGATTCATTAATTTCTGTGATGCATTCAGTATTCCGGTACTTACCCTTGTAAATGTAAAAGGGTATGAAACATCCAAATGCTCTGAGAAAAAGATTGCCAGGGCAGCTGCAGGGCTTACCTATGCCTTTGCCAATGCCACAGTTCCCAAAGTGACGGTTATTCTTGGACATGCCCTTGGGACAGCATATCTGACCATGAACAGCAAGTCCATTGGAGCGGATATTGTTTATGCCTGGCCGTCGGCCTGCATCGGCATGATGGAAGCGGCGGAAGCGGTAAAAATCATGTATGCGGATGAGATTGAAAAGGCAGAGGATGGAAATGCACTGATCAGCCGGCAGACGGAAAATTACAGGCAGCTTCAGTCCAGCGCCCTTTCTGCGGCTAAGAGAGGATATATTGATGATATCATAGATGCCGCCGAAACAAGAGCGCGGGTCATTGCGGCATTTGAGATGCTGTTCACAAAGAGAGAGGATCGTCCGGCAAAAAAACATGGCACGATTTAGAATGAGGTGACAGATATATGAAACTGAATATGAAACGAGTAGCATTGGGACTTATTATGGCAGCCTGCCTCTTTTCATTATCTGCGTGCAGCAAAGCCGATACCCCAGCCGAAGAAATTGATGCCAGGATCCAGATGCAGATGGAGCAGCTTCCCGGTTCCTTCCTGGAACTGTATACCGGCCTTGAGGACAGTCAGGTTCCTGAGTTCAAGAAAAACATGCAGTCTCAGGATGAGTATGCGGCTCTGGCTGAGGGCGTGGATTCCTGGGAGAATATAAAAAATGAGCTTGGAGCCCTGGTATCAATCAGTGATGCGGTGAAGGTAGAGGCCATTGACCATGGGTACAGCGCTACAATTGAAGCAGAATTTGAAAAGAGAAATATGGAATTTTCCATTACAACGGATTCAAAGCTCACTAAGATCACCGGTGTGGCGTTTGTACCGGAATATTCCCTGGGCGAACGGATGGAAAAGGCCGTGTTCAATACCCTGATGGGAATGGGAACTGTATTTATTGTGCTGATTTTTATCAGCCTGCTTATCGGCTGCTTCCGGTATATCGGTAAGCTTGAAGATAAGATAAATGGCAAGGCACAGGCACAGGAGCCTGCTCCCGCACCCCTTCCTGTGGTTTCTGCTCCTGCTGCAGAAGAGGAAGAAGAACTTGTAGATAATTTAGAACTGGTAGCAGTGATTACTGCGGCTATTGCAGCATCTGAAGGAAGTTCACCAAGTGGCCTTGTTGTCCGCTCGATCAGACGGGCGCCGGCCGGTAAATGGAAAAAAGCTTAAACAATCAGGAGGATTATCATCATGAAGAACTATACAATTACAGTTAATGGAAATATTTATGACGTAACCGTAGAAGAAGGACCTTCCACAGGCGCACCGGCAGCTGCTAATAAGCCATCAGCCCCTGCTCCTGCTCCCGCTGCACCAGCACCAGCCCCTGCGCCGGCAGCTTCGGTGAAGGCAGCAAGCACCGGTTCAGAAGGCGGTCTAAAGATAGCAGCTCCCATGCCTGGCAAGATCCTTGGTGTTAAGGTAAGCCAGGGACAGGCGGTTAAACGGGGGGATGTGCTGATTCTTCTTGAGGCAATGAAGATGGAGAACGAGATCGTAGCACCTTCCGATGGAACCGTTGCCAGTGTTAATGTAGCGATCGGTGATTCAGTAGAAGCAGGAGCAACCTTGGCTACATTAAACTAGTACGGAAGGATCCGCTGTAAACACAAACAGGGCGGATCCAATATGGAGGGATTAACATGGATTATATTAGTAATACATTTACAAATCTTCTTCAGCAGACCGCATTTTTTAACCTGACCGCAGGAAATATGATCATGATCCTTGTAGCCTTTATATTTTTATACCTGGCTATAAGGAAAGGTTTTGAACCCCTGCTTTTGGTTCCGATTTCCTTTGGTATGCTGTTGGTTAATATCTACCCGGATATTATGAAGGAGGCTGGAGCGGATGGCTCCGGAGGCGGACTGCTGAATTATTTCTTTAAGCTGGATGAATGGGGCATCCTGCCGCCCCTGATTTTCATGGGCGTGGGAGCCATGACGGATTTTGGGCCCCTGATCGCCAATCCAAAGAGCTTTCTCCTTGGAGCGGCAGCCCAGTTTGGTATCTATACTGCGTATTTTCTTGCCATTTTCATGGGCTTTAACGATAAGGCGGCTGCTGCCATCTCCATCATCGGAGGGGCTGACGGACCGACTTCCATATTCCTTGCAGGAAAGCTGGGAATGACTTCCCTCATGGGCCCCATTGCGGTTGCGGCTTATTCCTATATGGCGCTGGTGCCCATTATCCAGCCGCCGATCATGAAGCTTCTGACCACGGAAAAAGAGAGAAAGATCCGGATGGAGCAGCTTCGTCCTGTATCAAGACTTGAGAGGATCTTATTCCCGATCATCGTAACAACGGTAGTATGCCTCATTCTTCCTACAACAGCTCCCCTGGTGGGCATGCTGATGCTTGGAAACTTATTCAAAGAATCCGGCGTGGTGAAGCAGCTGACGGAGACTGCAGCAATGCCATGATGTATATCGTAGTTATTCTGTTAGGTACTTCCGTAGGTGCTACTACAAGTGCGGAAGCATTCTTAAACTTAAGCACCATTAAGATCGTTATTTTAGGTCTGGTGGCATTTGCAGTAGGAACAGCTGCCGGCGTGCTGTTTGGCAAGCTGATGTGCAAGGTTTCCGGCGGCAAAGTGAATCCCCTTATCGGCTCCGCAGGCGTATCTGCGGTTCCTATGTCAGCCCGTGTATCCCAGAAGGTGGGCGCTGAGGCAGATCCTACCAACTTCCTGCTGATGCATGCCATGGGACCAAACGTGCAGGTGTTATCGGTACTGCAGTTGCGGCTGGTACATTTATGGCAATATTCGGAGTAAGATAACTTTCCCATGGAAAAGCTTTAAGCCTTTCCTGTAATCAGAAGAATTGACAAACATGGAGGTAAGACAATGGCAGAAATAGAGAAAAAGCCGGTTAAGATTGTAGAGACAGTCCTTCGTGACGCTCATCAGTCTTTGTTTGCTACAAGAATGACAACCGAGCAGATGCTTCCCATCATCGGGAAGATGGACCAGGTTGGTTATCATGCAGTAGAATGCTGGGGCGGTGCAACCTTTGACGCATGCCTGCGTTTCTTAAAGGAAGATCCCTGGATGAGGCTGAGAAAATTAAGGGATGGATTTAAGAATACAAAGCTGCAGATGCTGTTTCGTGGACAGAACATCCTGGGCTATAATCATTATTCCGATGATGTGGTAGAGTATTTTGTCCAGAAATCCCTTGCTAACGGCATTGATATTATCCGGATTTTTGATTGCTTTAACGATCTGCGCAACTTACAGACTGCGGTGACTGCATGCAATAAAGAAAAAGGCCATGCACAGGTTGCTTTAAGCTATACCCTGGGAGAAGCTTATACCCTGGATTACTGGAAGGACATTGCAAAGAGGATCGAGGATATGGGTGCTGATTCCATCTGTATCAAAGACATGGCAGGCCTTTTAACACCGTACAAGGCTGATGAGCTGGTACGGGCGTTAAAGGAATCCACAAAGCTCCCAATTGATTTACACACCCACTACACTTCCGGCGTTGCTTCCATGACCTATTTAAAGGCGGTTGAAGCAGGCTGTGATATCATTGATACTGCTATGTCACCTCTTGCCCTTGGAACCAGCCAGCCGGCTACTGAGGTCATGGTTGAGACCTTCCGCGGCACGGCCTATGATACGGGTTATGATCAGAACCTGTTGGCGGAAATCTGCACATACTTCCAGCCCGTCAGAGAGGAAGCATTAAAGAGCGGCCGCTTAAATCCAAAGGTACTTGGCGTGGACATCAAGACCCTTCAGTATCAGGTGCCTGGCGGCATGCTTTCCAACCTGGTGAGCCAGTTAAAGGAAGCCGGTCAGGAAGACAAGTATATGGAAGTGCTGCAGGAAATTCCAAAGGTAAGGAAAGACTTTGGGGAACCGCCTCTTGTTACTCCGTCTTCCCAGATCGTGGGTACCCAGGCTGTTTTAAATGTCATTAGCGGTGAACGGTATAAGATGGTAACAAAAGAGACAAAGAAGATTTTCATGGGCGAGTTCGGACAGACGGTGAAACCATTTAATGCGGAAGTCCAGAAGAAGATCATCGGCGATGAGAAGCCGATCACCTGCCGCCCGGCCGATTTGATTCCACCCCAGCTTCCTCAGTTTGAGAAGGAATGCGCACAGTGGAAGCAGCAGGATGAAGATGTGCTTTCCTACGCATTGTTTCCAACAGTTGCCAAGGAATTCTTCCAGTACCGGGAGGCACAGCAGACCGGCGTGGATTCTGCTCTGGCAGATAAGGAAAATAAGGCTTATCCGGTATAATATTCATCAAAAAGGTCTCCCGATTCCGGGAGGCCTTTTTTCTTAAGTCTAAAGATTTTCTTACAAATAATTCCATTTGTCTGAACTTTAGCTGATTCAGTTGACACATGGTATCATTTGTCATTATAATAAATAAATGTATTATTTACATATAATTGGAAATTTATAAAATTCAAGAGGACTTATTGGGAGAAACAGATGAAAAAGTATAAAAAAAGCTCGTAAGATGGCCGTCATTCTGGCCAGCGTCCTGGTGATGGACTCTTATATGGGAGCGGTTTCGCCATACATAAATGCTTATGCTTATACGGAAAAGGCTGCAACGGTAAATGCCACCACATTGAATGTGAGAAGCGGTCCGGGTACGACCTATTCAGTCGTTACAAAATTAACAAATGGAGCATCGGTGACAGTGATCGATGAAAAAAACGCTTCGGATGGAGCACTCTGGTATCAGATCCGGGTATCCGGTTCCGGCGGCCAGGCAGTTACCGGATATGTTTCCAAAAGCTATCTTAAGTTTCCTGCCTCCTATACCAATGATGCGGATTTTGAGTCCTGGCTTACTGCGGAAGGGTTTCCGGAAAGCTATAAGGTAAAGCTTCGTACGCTGCATGCCCAGTATCCCAAGTGGGTATTCCGCGCCCAGCATACAAACCTGGACTGGAACACAGCCGTTAAGGAAGAAAGCCAGGTAGGAAAGACCCTGGTCCACACGAACAGCCTGTCATCCTGGAAATCTACGGTAGATGGTGCTTATAACTGGGACACCAGTACATGGATCGGATATGACGGAAGCAGCTGGGTCACAGCATCAGGGGATATTGTAAAATATTATATGGATCCCAGAAACTTCCTTGATGAGACCAATGTATTCCAATTTATGACCCACACCTATGACAGCAATAAGCATACGGCAGAAGGATTAAAGACCATGGTAAAGGGTACGTTTTTATCCGGAGAATCGTCCGGCGGAAGCAGTAACCCGGGAAATACGGACAATTCTTCCGGCGGCGGCAGTGTTATAGGGCCAGGGGCGGTCATTGGACCGGGAGCGGCTGTTAACCCCGGTACAGGGGCAGCATCGGGAACTGATTCAGGAAAGGCCAGCCTGGAAGGGCCGCAGGCTTCCATAACCCCTAAAAACCTTCCCATTGTCATGGAATACGGGCCAGGTGCCAGCCTTACAGGGCCATCCTCATCAAATACCAATACCACTGGAACGGTAACAGGCAGCAGTGCCTATGTGAACATGATCATGAACGCGGCGTCCCAGTCAGGGGTGAACCCTTACGTCCTTGCAGCATGATCATCCAGGAGCAGGGATCTTCGGGAGCAGGAAAAAGCATCTCTGGCACAGAATCCGGTTATGAAGGATATTATAATTTTTTTTAATATAGAAGCATATCAATCCGGAAATATGACCGCGGTGCAAAGAGGCTTATGGTGGGCGTCCCAGTCCGGCAATTATGAAAGGCCATGGAATTCTCCAGAAAAATCAATTTTAGGCGGAGCGTTCTATTATGGTAATAACTATGTAAAAGTTGGGCAGGATACCTTTTATCTGAAGAAGTTTAATGTACAGGGGTCTAATTTATATAAACACCAGTATATGACCAATGTGCAGGGAGCTGCATCAGAGGGTGCTGTTTATTCAAAAGCCTATAACAGTGATATGAAACAGACAGAGCTTGAATTTAAGATACCGGTTTATAACAACATGCCTGAAAGTGCCTGCAGCCAGCCTACGGGCGACGGCAATCCAAACAATAAGCTGTCTGGCTTAAGTGTGGAGGGATTTGCCATGACTCCTACCTTTAGCCGTGATACCCTTGAATACAACTTAATTGTGGATCCCGCAGTATCAAGCATTAACGTGTATGCAACTGCCCTCAGTTCTTTGGCTTCTGTCAAAGGGACAGGGACCATATCGCTTTCAAGCGGCAATAATGATATCAAGGTGGCGGTTACTGCCCAAAATGGAAGTGTCAGGGAATACATCCTTCATGTAGTGCGCCAGAACAACGGCCCGACTTATTCATCAGGCGTTGGTACAGGAACAGGCTCCGGAGGCAATACTTCTTCCGACTCCGGAGGCAATGGCTCTTCCGGCCCTGGCGGCAGCATCGGCCCAGGAGTATCCAAGCCTCCCGGTACGGATCATGCAGGAACACCGGCGGAAGCAATGTGACCATAGCTCCCAATGGCTCTGCGAACATGTCCGTTCAGACTTCTACGGGAGTCATAGCCCAGGGACCTGGAGCCGACATCAAGGTGACGGAAGCTGCCACAAGCAGTCCGCAGCAGACCCAGGCTCCTGCCGCAGGCCAGTCCTCCTCCAATGCAAAAGGAGATATTAATGGGGACGGAAAAATAAACAGCCTGGATGTTCTGAAGCTTCAGCGTTACCTTCTGAATTTGGAAACCATATCTGAGAAGGGGAAGCTGGCAGCTGATTTAAATGGAGACGGCAAGGTGAATTCACAGGATCTTCTGCTTTTGCAGAAAAAAATCCTCGGACTTTAAAGTCCAACAGAAATAGGAGACAATATGAATAGGAAACTAAAAAAACTGACGGCTGGTTTTATGCTGGCCTGTGTGATTGCCATATCCTGTCCTGCCGGACGGCTGGTATCCTGGGCCGCAGATGCCAAGATCGCGTTTTCTGACCCATCGGTCATGGTGGGGAACGAAGTAACCGTAAACATGAAAGTGACCAGTGACAGCGCCCTGGGTACAGCGGAAATCATGCTGGCTTATGATCCGAATATTTTGGAGTTTGTCAGCGGAACCAATGCAAATGGCGGCGCAGGGGCGATTAAGGTCTTAGGAACCATGGATTCCGCCAATCAGAAGGCATTTAGCTTTACCTTGAAGTTTAAGGCTCTGCAGGCGGGAAATACCCAGATCAGCGTAACTTCCCAGGAAATCTATGATGTGGATTCCCAGGCGGTTTCGCTCAGCAAGCAGGGGAATTCATCGGTTAAGGTCACCTCTCCTGCCACATATTCAAAAGATGCAACACTGAAATCATTAAAAATTTCTCCAGGGACCCTGACTCCGGCGTTTTCTGCTGCTGTTGACAGCTATACGGCAGAGGTTGACGCTGACACAGTGGACCTGGTAGTCAATGCAGTGGCAGCCAATGCCGGCGCCCATGTAACTCTTCAGGGAGAAAAGGCTTAAAGGCCGGAGAAAACCAGGTGGTTGTCAAGGTAACTGCAGAGGATGGGCAGACCGTTAAGAATTATACCATTCAGGTTAAAAAGGCAGAGGGTGGAGAAACAGTCCCTGCCACAGGAGGAAGTACAGAAACGTCTGAGGCCGAATTCGGCGAGGCAGCGGTGACCATAAACGGAACGGAATACAGCATTGCTTCATCCTTTGATGAAGCAGCCCTTCCCGAAGGCTTTGAGTCTCAGACTTATTCCTATAAAGGAACAGAAGTCATGGCCGGAAAAGGACTGGAAAAAGACCTGCTTCTGCTTTATTTAAAGGATTCAGGAGGAAATGGCGGCTTCTACATTTACAATGAAGGCTCTGATTCCTGGGCCCAGTTCGTACAGGTAGAGACCATTGCAAAGGCCATTGTCATCATTCCTCTTGACAAGGATACGGTTGTGCCGGAAGGCTTCCATGAACGGCAGGCCGATATCGACGGCGCACGAGTGACCGGCTGGGTGGAAAACTCAGAGGCTGAGCCTCAGTACTGCCTGTTCTATGCAATGAACTGGAACGGAGAAAAGAGTTTCTACCGTTATGATCTTTCTGAAAAGACCATTCAAAAATACTATGCCTCCGGGGTTTCCAATAGTAAGTATGTGGAAATGGCAAACACATACGACCGGCTGACCAGGGATTATTACAGGCAGTTCTACATTTTAATTGCAGTGAGCGTGGCGGCTCTTGGCCTGCTGGTTGCTGTGATCGTCCTTGTAAGAAAAGGAAACGGATCAGGCCCGATCCTGCCAGGCAGGGACAGCTCCGGTAAAGGAAAGGAACCTAAACCGGCTGATGACAGACTGTGGGATGAGCCGGAGGAAGAAATCCCTACAAGCAAGATCAAAAGATACAGCAGGGAAGAGTTTGACAGACAAAACTTAAGAACCGGACTGGATCCGGAATACCAGGAAGAATATGTGGACGAGCCTGATTACGGTGACGGGGAAGAAGCAGAAATCCGGGACGAGGATGATTTCATTGAGGAAGCCAGCCTGGAAGAATTAGAACGGGACCTGACATCTTCTGTGGAAGACCATTCCGGGAAACCAAAGGGAAAAGGCGGCCAAAGACAGGACTATAGAGAGCCTGCAAAGGACGAGGACGACTTTGAGTTTCTGGATCTGGATGATTAAAGAATTATATACAATTAGAATGATAATGATGAAAGCACCTGAATGAAGGTGCTTTCGTTATTGGCTTTTATTATAGGGAACCGATATAAAAAATCAATTTATAATTTAAGAAATCTGACCATATAATGACCAGCAGGACGGATCGCATGTGACGTTTAAAAAGGGGAATGATGCCAATTAATATTTTATGTTGAAAAAGGCAATAGGTTGTGCTATTATGTGTATAACAGATATAACGAAAGATGGTGAAAATATGTTCTTACAAATTGATTTTAACAGTGATGAAGCAATATATATCCAGCTTCGGAACCAGATAATCATAGGAATCGCCACTGAAAGTATAAGAGAAGGAGACCCCCTGCCTTCCGTGCGCCAGATGGCCGACAACATAGGTATTAATATGCATACGGTAAATAAGGCGTACTCTGTGCTGAAACAGGAAGGGTTCGTTAAGCTGGACCGCCGTAAAGGGGCTGTAGTGTCCCTGGACGTGGATAAAATCCAGGTCCTTGATGAAATGCGCAAAGATTTAGGAGTTGTGCTTGCCAGAGGAGTCTGTAAAAATGTGTCATGTGAAGAGGTTCACCAGCTGGTTGATGAAATATTCCAGTCATTTTTAAGGGGCCAGAGGGAAGAGTGATTCACTGGATTGGAGGTTCATTATGTTATGTGAAAGATGTAAAATTCGTGAAGCAAATATACAATATACAGAAGTTGTAAATGGCACAAGGAAAGAGCATCATTTTTGTGCCAGTGTGCAAAAGAGATGGATTTTGGCGTGTACGCAGCTATTTTTGACGGAGAGTTTCCTTTAGGAAAGCTGCTTTCCGGCCTTTTGGGAATTGAAGATACAGATCAGGAGCCGGATAAGCTCCATCAGATCATGTGCCGACCTGTGGGACTGGGTACGATGAATTTGTCAGAGACAGCAGGTTCGGCTGTGCAGATTGTTACAGTGTGTTCGGCCCTCTGATGGAAGAGAGCTTAAAGCAGCTCCATGGAAATCTCATCCATACGGGAAAAACACCGCTTTACCAGAGGCAGGACTACATGAACCTAAGACTGGGAACAGGGGAAGAAGGAGACACTTCTGAAGAAGCTGCTTCCGGCTCTCAGAACGGCCATTCTGAGGCCATGCCGCTGTACCCGAAAAGCGTGGGCAACCGTGAGGAAATCTTTCAGTGGGATGCCAGATTAAAGGAAGCCCTGCGCTTTGAGGATTACGAGATGGCAGCCGTATGCCGTGACAAGATAAGAGAGCTGAAGAAAGGAAATGAGACAGATGCTTAGATGGTTTGAACAGAAGGACACTGGTCGGCCTGGAGTAATAAGCAGCCGGATCCGCCTGGTCAGGAACTGGCAGGATTACCGGTTTCCTGCAGCCCTTGATGAAAAGGAAAGCAGCGAGCTGGTCCACAGGCTGGAGTTTGGCTTAAAGGATTTAGGCAAGGCAGAAGGAAAGAATTTTGAGTTTGCCATGCTTGGGGAGCTGGAAGAGCTGGACCGGGTGGCTCTTAAAGAGCGGAGGGTCCTTAATTCGGCAGCCGTTTCCAATAAGAAACCTGCCGGCATTCTTATCTCCGAGAATGAAGATACAGGCATTGTACTTAACTGCGATGACCACATCCGGATCCAGCTTCTTCAGATGGGACTTCATCTGGAAGAGCTTTGGGAAAGGGCGGACAGAATTGATGATTATATCAATGAACGGTTTCCATATGCATTTGATGACCGTTACGGTTATCTCACTTCCTTTCCCACCAATATGGGGACCGGCTTAAGGGCATCGGTGGTGGTGCACCTTCCATGCTGTCCCAGGGAAGAAAGTTCCAGGGCCTTATCAGTGATATGGGCCGGTTTGGGGCTTCCATCCGGGGTGTTCATGGGGAAAGGGATGAGAACTTTGGTTCCCTTTATGAGATATCAAACCAGAAGACCCTGGGCCAGACGGAGCGGGAGATCCTGGATACGGTTTCAAAGGCAGCCATCCAGCTGACCAACCAGGAGTTTCAGGTAAGAAAGCTTTCTCTCCAGAGGCACAGAGGCGAGAGAGAGGATGAGGTATACAAATCCTATGGAGTATTAAAATACTCCAGAAGGCTGACTTCCAGGGACGCCATGATTTTCCTATCACAGATCATGGCAGGACTGGCAGACGGCCTGATCCATACGGAGGAAGATTTTTCCGTCTACCGCCTGATGCTTGGAATCCAGCCGGCGAATTTACAGAAGCTTTCAGATCGTCCATTAAACAAGGAAGAGCTGGATGGAGCCAGGGCGGAATTTATCGGTCGAGAATTACCGGAGCTGTAAGAAATACGCTTTGCGGGTTTCTTACAGCTAATCGGGGCAGCCGCCGAATGAACATGCCTGCATGTTCACCCGGCTCGCTGCCCGCGTAAATTAAAATGACAGGAGGATTGCATTTATGATAGACAGATTTACGACAAAGGCCAGGACAGCCATTAATCTGGCTGTGCAGGCAGCGGAGCGTCTTGGCCACAGCTATGTGGGAACGGAGCATTTATTACTGGGGCTTTTGGAAGAGGGCAGCGGAGTGGCTGCCAGGGTCCTGGAAGAGAACGGGGTAAAAGAGGATAAGGTTTTAAACCTGATCAGCCAGCTTATCGCTCCCGATCAGGCGGTCCGTCTGAAAGAAGACGGAGGGTATACTCCTGGTGCCAGAAGGGTCCTTGAGAACAGCTACCGGGAAGCCGTGCGGTTTAAAGCAAACTTAATCGGTACAGAGCATTTGCTCATTTCCATAATCCGTGACAATGACTGTGTGGCTTCCAGGCTTTTAAATACCATTGGGATCAGTATTCAAAAGCTGTATATTGATGTGCTTTCCGCTATGGGAGAGGATGCTCCTGCCAATAAAGAAGAGTTATTGAAATCACCAAAGGCAAAGGGGAGCACACCGACTCTTGACAGCTACAGCAGGGATTTAACGGAGCTTGCGGTACAGGGAAAGCTTGATCCGGTCATTGGAAGAGAGTCGGAGATCAAGCGGCTGATCCAGATACTGAGCCGCAGGACCAAGAACAATCCATGTCTCATCGGAGAGCCTGGAGTGGGTAAGACAGCAGTTGTGGAAGGCCTGGCGCAGATGATAGCAGGAGGTGATGTACCTGAAACCATTGCAGATAAAAGGCTTCTGACCCTGGATTTATCCGGCATGGTGGCTGGTTCCAAATACAGGGGAGAATTTGAAGAGAGAATTAAAAAGGTGATTGCCGAGGTGATCGATGATGGGGAAGTCCTTTTGTTCATCGATGAGATCCATACGATTATCGGTGCCGGCGGAGCGGAGGGAGCCATTGACGCCTCCAATATATTAAAGCCTTCCCTGGCAAGAGGAGAACTGCAGCTGATCGGCGCCACCACCATTGAAGAATACCGCAAATATATTGAAAAGGACTCGGCCCTGGAACGGCGTTTCCAGCCGGTTACGGTGGAGGAGCTTCCGAAGAAGCTGCTATCGGCATATTAAGAGGGCTTAAGGGAAGGTATGAGGATCATCACAAGGTGACCATTACAGAAGATGCCATAAAGGCTGCGGTAAAGCTGTCTTCCAGGTATATCAATGACCGTTTCCTTCCGGATAAGGCCATTGATGTCATTGATGAGGCTTCTTCCAAGGTACGCCTGACCACATTTGTGGAACCGGTAGAAATTAAGGAACTGGAAGCTGAGATCGAACTGCTGGAGGATCAGAAGGAAGCAGCCATTAAGGCCGAAGCCTATGAAAAAGCTGGAGCCATTAAGAAAAAGCAGGAAAAGAAGCGGGAAAAGATAGAAAAGATCCGGGAACGCTGGCAGAAGGAAAAAAAACCTCAAAAAAACCTTATCGTCGATGAGGGAGAGATCGCTGATGTGGTATCAAGCTGGACCAAGATCCCTGTAAGAAAGCTGGAAGAGGGAGAAAGCGAACGCCTCCGCAATCTGGAAAATATCCTTCATGAGAGGGTAATCGGCCAGGAGGAAGCGGTTACCGCTGTTTCAAAGGCCATACGGCGGGGAAGAGTGGGACTTAAGGATCCCAAGCGCCCCATTGGCTCCTTCCTGTTTTTAGGACCTACGGGCGTGGGAAAAACCGAGTTATCCAAGGCCCTCTCAGAAGCCATGTTCGGCACGGAAAATGCCTTGATCCGGGTAGACATGTCTGAGTATATGGAAAAGCACAGCGTTTCCAAGATGATCGGTTCACCGCCAGGATACGTAGGCTATGACGAGGGCGGGCAGCTAAGTGAAAAGGTCCGCAGAAATCCCTATTCCGTCATATTGTTTGATGAGATTGAAAAGGCCCATCCTGATGTATTCAATATCCTGCTCCAGGTGCTGGATGACGGTCATATTACAGATGCCCAGGGCCGGAAGATCGATTTTAAGAATACCATCATCATCATGACCTCCAATGCCGGAGCGGAGAACATCATATCTCCAAAACGTCTGGGCTTTGGTGCGGCTGCAGATGAAAAGGCTGATTATAAAATCATGAAGGACCGGGTAATGGAAGAAGTAAAGCGTCTGTTCAAGCCTGAATTCATTAACAGGATCGATGAGATCATTGTATTCCATACGTTGAATAAGACGCACATGAAAGATATTGTGACGATCATGGTAAAGGATATCATGAAGCGGACATCAGAGCAGATGAGCATCACCCTGACCATCGAAGAGGATGCCAAGGACTACCTGATCAATAAGGGGTATGATGAGAAATACGGTGCAAGACCCTTAAGGCGTACCATTCAGAACTGTCTGGAGGATAAGCTGGCAGAAGAGATCTTAAATGGAACGGTAAAAACAGGGGATAACGTTGTTGTGACCGCAGGTGAGGACGGATTAAAATTTTCTGTTAAGGAACTGGTAAAATAACTAGCCATTTCATATCAATTCGTGTATAATAGCTACAAGCGAAATCATTTGTTCATCGCCTTAAAAAAAGGATAAGTAAACAAAATACTAGGAGGGCAAACCAATGCCGGTAATTGAAGAATTAATCCGTACAGAACAAGACGGAACGATCAGTTTTGGTAATTACAAATTAAAGACAAAGTCAAAATTACAGGATTTTGAGCACGATGGTGATTTATATAAAGTAAAGACCTTTTATGAAATAACCAAGCTGGAACGAAACGGCATGTTCGTATATGAATCCGTACCGGGAACCGCTGCCATGAATTTCACCGTATCCAATGATGGAGTGGAGTTTTTAGTAGAAGGCGACAAGGATGCACAGCTGACCATCCAGCTGGCAGAGGATACGGAATATGAGGTATTTGTAGCTGACGCTGCCGTTGGAGGCATGAGAACCAATATGAGCGGAAAGCTGTCCATCAGCGTAGAACTGAATGAAGAAACACCTGTAGCAGTGAAGATCAAGCGAAGATAACAGGATGTAAAGCTGGGTTCGGCTCTTTTATGAAGAGCCGGGCCCAGATTTTTTCGTTAGGAGGGAATTCCATGGCAAAGGGGAAAACAACAGCATTCTTTTGTAAGGAATGCGGATATGAATCGGCAAAATGGCTGGGGCAGTGCCCGGCCTGTAAGGAATGGAATACGTTTGTGGAGGAGCCTGCCGGAAAAAAAGGAACCTGCTGCTAAGCGGGGAATCAGTGGAAATGGGACTGCAGGGAATCATTTCATGAATGCCAGGCCCTCCCGGTTGTCTGAAATCCAATTAGACGAGCAGGACCGGATGAAAACCGGATATGAGGAACTGGACCGAGTCCTTGGCGGAGGCGTTGTCAAAGGCTCTCTTGTGCTAGTAGGCGGGGATCCGGGCATTGGCAAATCCACGCTGCTTTTGCAGGTATGCCGCAACCTGGCGGCCGACAGCAGAAAGGTGCTTTACATATCAGGAGAGGAATCCTTAAAACAGATTAAGCTGCGGGCAAACCGGATCGGGGAAGTGAAAGGGGATTTATTATTCCTTTGTGAAACCGGTCTGGAGCTGATTGAACGTGCCATTGAGGAAGAAAAGCCGGATGTGGTGATCATTGATTCCATACAGACCATGTTCCGGGAAGAAATTTCTTCCGCCCCGGGAAGTGTGAGCCAGGTAAGGGAATCCACCAATATCCTGCTTCAGATTGCCAAGGGGGCGGGAATCGCCATATTCATTGTCGGTCATGTAACAAAAGAAGGCGTGGTGGCGGGTCCCAGAGTTTTAGAGCATATGGTTGATACGGTTTTATATTTTGAAGGAGACAGAAGTGCTTCTTACCGGATCATCCGGGGAGTAAAGAACCGTTTTGGGTCCACCAATGAGATCGGCGTTTTTGAAATGGTTGAGAGCGGGCTTTCCGAGGTGAAGAATCCTTCGGAATACATGCTCAGCGGAAGGCCGGAGGATGCCTCCGGTGCAGTGGTTGCCTGTTCCATGGAAGGCACCAGGCCCATGCTTTTGGAGGTCCAGGCCCTTGTCACTCCAACAGCCTTTGGTATGCCCAGGCGTACTGCGGCAGGTACGGATTATAACCGGGTAAACCTTTTGATGGCTGTTTTGGAAAAACGGTGCCATTATGACCTGTCTCATTTTGATGCTTATGTAAATATTACGGGCGGTTTGCGTATGAATGAGCCTGCCTTGGACTTGGCCATTATTATGGCGATTGTGTCCAGCATGAAGACAAGGCCGTGGATCCGAAAACCATTATTTTCGGGGAAGTGGGATTGGCAGGAGAGGTGCGTGCCGTGTCCATGGCTCAACAGAGAGTGAATGAGGCGAAGAAGCTGGGATTTAATACCTGCGTAATGCCGGAAATTTCCCTGGGAAAGATGGGGAAGGTGGACGGGATGCGCCTGATTGGAGTTGGGAATGTAAGAGAGGCGATTGTAAGGGTTATGGGGTGAAGCCATTTTCGGGGCTTCACCCTTATTTTATTTGGTAATATCAGTTACTCTATAAGTAATTGAGAAATTTCCCGCATAAATGGGAAAAATAACAGATATTCTTACCTTGTGCCGAAAGCCCTTACAGGGCTGTTTTTTTATATGCCGGTATGCTATGTTATTTACGGATGAAGATTTTCGCGAAATTCACACTTACCTATAGGAGGATATTATTATGATGGAGAAACTGCAGAGGTTTGGAGGAGCGATGATGGCACCCGTAATGCTTATGCCATTTGCCGGTATTATCATCGGATTCTCGACCATTTTCATGAATGCAGATATTATGGGGGCTTTAGCAGCAGACACTACGACCTGGTATAGATTCTGGTCCATGATGTATGATGGGGGATATGCAATTTTTAATCAGCTTCCATTGTTATTTGTAATTTCATTGCCCATTGGCCTGGCAAAAAAGGCAGCAGGCCGTGCGGCGATGGAATCTTTTGTAATTTATATTATCTTTAACTACTTTATTCAGTCTCTGCTTACATTCTTTGGCGATACAATGTTCCATGTAGATTTCGCTCAGGAAATAGGCGGAACAAGCGGACTTACAATGGTCGCAGGAATTAAAACAATGGATATGAGCGTTATTGGAGCCATTATGATTGCTGCAATTGCCGTATGGATTCACAACCGCTGGTATGATAAGAAACTTCCAAGCGTAGTAAGCTCTTTTCAAGGTTCCGCTTTAATCGTTATTATTGGTTTTGTTTTCATGATTCCAATGTCCTTTGCAGTATGCTTTATATGGCCCGGTGTCCAATCCGCTATTTTAGGATTGCAGGAGTTCTTATCAAAATCCGGTAATCTTGGTGTATTCCTGTTTACCTTTTTAGAGCGCATTACCCTTCCTACCGGCTTGCATCATTTTTTATGGACGCCGTTTGATTTAGGTCCAGCAGTCATTGCAGACGGCAACTGGACACACTGGATGGCCCATGTAAACGAATACGCTGCTTCCACAGCTCCCTTAAAGGAATTGTTTCCTACCGGTGGATTTGCATTATATGGAAACTGTGCCGTCTGGGGAATGCCTGCCATAGCGTTAGCCATGTATAAAACGGCCCGTCCGGAAAATAGAAAGAAAGTTGCAGCGATGCTGATTTCTGCAGCGATACCTGCTGTATTATGCGGTATTACTGAGCCAATTGAGTTTACATTTTTATTTATATCCCCCATGCTGTTTGCGGTAGGTGCGGTTCTTGCTGCTTTGCTTTCGACTGTTTTGTACATGTTTGGCGTCGTAGGTTATCAAGGCGGAGGGCTCATGGATTATATCACCTACAATTGGATGCCGATGATGAAGAATCATACGGGAGAAGTCATTACTCATATTGTGATCGGTTTGATCTTCTCTGTAATCTATTTTGTGGTATTTTACTGGGCCATAAAGAAATTCAATATTATGACTCCCGGCAGAGAGAAGGATATGAGCGATGAAGTTGAGCCGGCAAAGCAGACCGGATCTGCTTCCAGTGTTTTCCATGACGAAGCGGTTGGCTTTTTACAGGCTTTAGGAGGCAAGGAAAATATCGAAAGCGTTACAAATTGTATGACAAGATTACGTCTCAGTGTGAAAGAGGAAAGCCTTGTTGCAGCAGATGAGGATTTTAAGAAATATAATGCAAAAGGCGTTGTCCGCAAAGGGAAAGCAATCCAGGTAATCATTGGTTTTGATGTAGAAAATGTAAAAAAATGAATTTGAAAAGCTGTTATAAATGAATAAATGAGGTGGATAAAATGTTAAATACAGAATTAGAAAAAAAGTTCAGTTGTTATTGCCGGCGGCGGAAGCACCTATACCCCGGGAATCATACTTATGTTATTGGAGCATTTAGACCGCTTTCCCCTGAGGAAAATTAAGTTTTATGACAATGACCCGCAGAGGCAGAAAGTAATTGCAGATGCATGTGAGATCATCATTCATAAGGAACATCCGGAAATTGAATTTCTGGCAACCTGTGATCCTGAGGAAGCTTTTACGGATGTTGACTTTGTTATGGCACACATTCGTGTTGGTAAATACAAAATGCGGGAGCTGGATGAAAAGATTCCTCTGAAATATGGAGTTGTCGGCCAGGAAACATGCGGTCCAGGCGGAATTGCATATGGAATGCGCTCGATTCAGGGTGTTTTAGAATTGGTTGATTACATGGAAAAATATTCCCCGGATGCATGGCTGCTTAACTATTCCAATCCGGCTGCCATTGTAGCAGAAGCCACCAGAAGATTACGGCCTAAAGCAAAGATCCTTAATATTTGTGATATGCCCATCAGCATCGAAAATAATATGTTAAAGATATTAGGATATGAAAAACGAAGTGATATCATTACCCAATATTATGGACTAAATCATTTTGGCTGGTGGTATGGTGTAAGAAGCAAAGACGGAAAAGACCTGATGCCTGAACTGAAAAAGCATGTAAAAGAAATGGGATATTTTATACCTTCAGATGTAGATGAGGCGAAGCAGCATGGGGATTCCAGCTGGAATGAAACCTATCGCATGGCAAAAGACATTTATGCAATTGATCCGGATACCCTGCCAAATACGTATTTAAAGTATTATCTTTTACCGGATACGGTTGTAAAGCATTCAGATATCAATTATACAAGAGCAAACCAGGTTATGGATACAAGGGAAAAGGAAGTTTTCACAGCATGCCGCATGATTGCCGGGAACAAGGCCTTTGAAGGCAGCGAATTATCTTTGGATGAACATGCTTCCTATATTGTGGATCTGGCAACGGCATTAAAATTCAATACTTATGCAAGAATGCTTTTGATTGTTGAAAACAATGGAATTATTGAAAACTTTGATAATACAGCAATGGTTGAAGTTCCATGTCTGGTGACCTCTTCCGGACCTCAGCCTTTGTCAGTTGGTACCATACCCACCTTCCAGAAGGGTCTGATGGAAGAGCAGGTAGCTGTTGAGAAACTGGTCGTAGATGCCTGGATAGAAGGTTCTTATCAAAAATTATGGCAGGCGGTTGCACTGTCCAAAACGGTTCCAAGCGTTACGGTTGCAAAACAGATTTTGGATGACTTATATGAAGTAAATAAGGAATATTGGCCGGAACTGAAATAAGGTGAAATTGTAAAAGAGGGGATAGTTTATATATTTTATTGGAAAATGACAGAGTTTTTTTCTGTCATTTTTCTTAATATTAGAGCCGGATATCGATAGTATATTTTTTGCCCGGGATATGATACTATGAAAGAAATATTAAAATGAGGTGGCATCATGCTGATTGAAGCGATTAATAAAAATTATGATAAATTAAATGAATCAGACATTCAAAGCCTTTCTATTATCATGGCAATTGTATATAAGATTTCTGAAATGAGTATTGAAGACCTGGCAAATGAATGCAATACATCGAAGAGCACTATTTTAAGATTGACCCAAAAGCTGGGGTTTTCCGGATACAGTGAATTTAAGAATTATTTGAAATGGGAAAATAAAGAACAAGTGAAAAGCAATGATAAGGATATCAAATCAAGCGTAAGAAGTGATTTTCTGAATACGTGCCAGCAGGCAGAATCATCTGCGAATCTGCCCATCATAGCAAAGGAAATTCATAAATCACAAAATGTTGTTGTTTATGGCACGGGACAGGCCCAGCGCCATTGTGCAATGGAAATGCAGCGTTTGTTTATGCAGATGAATAAATATATCTATTGTGTAGGCGCCAGTGATGAGCTTTGCATGCTGTCAAAGAACCTGGGACCTGATGATTTGGTGATTGTGATTTCTTTATCCGGGAATGTGCAGAAGATAAAGGATACCCTGCAACTGCTTCATTTGAAGAAGGTAAAAATAGTATCTATCACAAATCTTCAAAGTAATCTGCTGGCGGGTATGAGTGATTATAGTTTGTATGCGGTTAGCAGCCCGGTTAAGATTGGGGAACATTTGTATCACAATTCGTTTGTTAATTTTTTTGGCTGTTATTGAGTATGTGTTTTTGAGTTATATTGAGGTGAGTAAAGGATACTCTTGATTATAGATGTAAAAATAGAGAATAGAAGAGTATTCTGGTTTTAATCAGGGCCTGATCGTGCTATGGACACAGATTTGGAAAAGGTTAGCGGCAAATGGTATTATTTGGATCAGAGTGTAAAATGGGTGCAAACCTGATATGCTTTCATCGGATAAGAATGAAGCATTACAGAATTTAGAATTAGCATTAAAGAAAAAGGGCGGGTATTTCATATTTTGGGACCTGCCTGTTTTTTTGTTTCTAAATTATGATTTTACAAATTATCGGAACAAGAAAAATCAATCTGTTTGCAACAGCATTATATACGCACCATTTCCCTGCTGGTAAAGTGATAACGTCTGCGCCAACTATAACCATCTGATACGTTAAAACATTGCTTGGCAGACAAAAAAACACAAAATTTTACAGAAATCTGCAACTTTCCGGTCTTCTGTTTCGTCTAATATAATAAATACATATGTTAGGAATAAATGTCAAATGATTTTTAGTAGCCTGGAATTTATATTTCAATTTCTGCCGGTGTTTCTGGTTCTTTATTATGTGTGTCCGGACAGAGCAAAAAATTTCTGCCTGTTTGCAGGAAGCCTGCTTTTTTTATTTTTATGGAGTTGTGGATCATCCGGCCTATATGGTGCTTTTGCTGTTGTCTGTCTGCGTCAATTACTGCATTGGCAGGAAAATGAAACGATACCAATCTCGCTTAAGACGCGGGAAATGGCTTCGCCTGGGAATTGTCTACAACCTGTTTTGGCTGATCCTGTTTAAATATTCTGGTTTCTTGATTGAACAGATCAGTTTATTGCTTCAAAATGGAGGGCTGGAGAAAGCTGCCCTTCCTGTTCCTCATCCGGCTCTTCCACTGGGAATCAGCTTTTATACCTTCCAGGCCATTTCTTATCTGGTCGATGTGTATCGGAAGGATGTGGACCCAGAAAAATCTTTTCTGGACTTTGCCCTGTATATGACCATGTTTCCCCAGCTTATTTCCGGACCGATCGTAACCTATGCTTCTCTCAGGGAGTCAATTAAAAAGCGGGTCCACACCCTGGAACAAGTGGAAGCAGGACTTCGGGAATTTACAATCGGACTGGGATTGAAGGTGCTGCTTTCAAACCAGATAGGCGGACTGTGGAGCCAGATTGGAGCAGTAGGATATGAAAGTATTTCAACGCCTCTTGCATGGATGGGTCTGGCAGCTTTCAGCCTGCGGCTGTATTTTGATTTCTATGGCTATTCCCTGATGGCAAAGGGACTGGGAAGGATGTTGGGATTCTCCCTTCCTGATAACTTCCACCATCCTATATGGCTCTGACCATGACAGATTTTTGGCGCAGATGGCACATGACTCTGGGCGGCTGGTTCCGGAATTATGTATATATTCCGCTGGGCGGAAACCGCGAGGGTTCCTTAAAAACCTTTCGGAATATGCTTGCAGTATGGCTCCTGACCGGACTATGGCACGGAACAGGACTCAATTTTCTCTTATGGGGAATTGCGCTGTTTGCACTGATTTCATTGGAGAAGCTGGGGCTGGGAAAACTGCTGGAACGCTGGAGAGTTTTGGGGCATGTGTATATGCTGTTTGCAATTCCTCTTACATGGATGTTATTTGCAATAACGGATTTTTCACAGTTGGGAATATATGTTCAGCGGCTCTTCCCCTTTCTGGCACCTGCCGGTAAATATACATATTTTGCTGGAGATTTCCTGAAATACGGAAGGGTCTACGGACTGTCCTTAAGCGCCGGTTTCTTTTTCATGACCGGTCTTCCACGAAGACTGTATGACCGAAAACGGAAAAGCTTATGTACAGCAATTGCTCTTCTGATCATATTCTGGCTGTGTGTCTATTGTATGAAAATGGGGGCAAATGATCCGTTTATGTATTTCAATTTTTAGATTGTGAGGAAAAAGCGATGAGAAAATACTGGTTTACCCTTCTTTTGACCATCAGTCTGCTATTAACTGCCGTTTTGCATGTATCAGCTGGAAGCATAGATCCGTTAACTTCCCTGGGGTTTAACCTGGCAGGGAGCAAATGGCCGCATGAGGACAGTATAGACGGAGCTGATAGTTTAGATGAAACCGATAGTATAGACGCAGCTGGCAGTTTAGATGAAACCGATAGAATAGACGCGGCTGATAGTTTAAACGAAACTGACAGTTCACACAAAGCTGGCAGTTCAGACGAAACGGTTGATGAAAGTGCAATAGACGGTGCAAGCGAAACAAGTGGTACAGACGCAACGGATAGTTCGGGCGGAACAAACCATAAGAATGCAGAAGAAGATTCAAATGAAGAAAAGGTTCCTCTGGACGTAAATGCAGGACAAACAACAGATTTTGTGACGTCTGCCCCGTTCCTGCAGCCGGGAGAAAGGCCAAAGCCACCGGCAAATTTCGAAGGCGTACTGTTTGTTGGAGATTCCAGAACCATGGGACTTTCTGAGTATGGAGACTTGGGGAATGCCTCAGTATTTGCCAACTCCGGCATGAGCGTTTTCAATGTATTAACTGCCCGTATCTCATCAGGAGGTGAGAAACTGACTCTGGATGAGGTTCTTTCAAGGAATCATTACCAGATGATCTACCTGATGCTGGGCATCAACGAACTGGGTTATGATATGCCCCAGACTATAAAACAATATAAAGAGGTTTTAAGCAAAATCAAAGAAATGCAGCCAGAAGCAACAATGGTCCTGGAAGCAAATCTTCACATTACCAGCGAAAAATCAAAAAAAAGTCCTGTTTACAGCAACAGTAAAATTAATAGTTTGAATCAGGAAATACAGAAGATAGCAGAAGAAAATAGCTGCTATTATATTGATGTCAATGAAATATTTGACGATGAAGGAGGCGGCCTGAATCACGCATACTCGACAGACGGTTCCCATGTACTGGGAAAATATTATGCCCAGTGGGTAAAATGGCTGAAGGAAGAATCGGTTTAATTGCATTGAGAACTTTATGGTATTGCCTATTAAGAGGTATTTACATCAACACCTGTCGGAATATAATCGATGGGTGTTTTTTTAGTAAAATTTGGCGCATGGTATTAATAAATATTAAAGTGGGGATGGAAACAGATAGGATGATAGTTTCAATTTTTCCGGCAGTAATAATTTTTTAATTGGCTTGCACGTGTATGCTTTTTTCATTCATGCCCCTGCAGGCCTTCTACTATAAGGCCTGCAGGGGACGTTCAAAATTGAACCTTTTTAAATATTCAGATTTAACGGACACCTAATTTTGTACCCCGCCTGATGGTGCCATTACTGTTCCATTCTGTGTACACGTATGGGCCACCGTCAGTAGTTCCATTTTCAGTAAAGTTATGTGTGTCACCATTGTAGGTGTAGTAACCCGTTACCATTTTCAGGGTATTGGTGTCAAAGTAGTAGACATTACCATTGATTTTCATAATACCCCCCTGAAGCTCACCGGTGTCAGCTGTGTAATACCAAGTGTTATCTCTTTGAATCCATCCGGTACGCATAAGCTGGTCGTCTCCAAAAAAAGAACCAATGACTTTTGTAGTTGACCCAGTTATTTGTACAGTAATCACCAGATCCCCATTGATACTTTACCCCCTGCGGAGTACTCACAAATCCCGCAGCAAATGATGACATAGCACTTCCTATGGCTAAAACCATAGATAATACTATAACCATTAAATACTTTTTTTTCATAGATTTTGTCCTCCTTATAATTTCATTGGTTGTTTTAAATTTGGCTAGAGTATATACCCCGGAGCAGCTCCAAGTCAACGAAGTTAGGCATTCGTAAGGATGAGTAAAGTAATTGTAAATATTTGGAAGTGTAAATTTTAGAATCTTAAGAAATCTGTAAATTCTTATAGTTTTCACGTCTTTCCATAATTTTTTTTGTATTACGGATAATTATGGCGTGATTCTGTCACGATGGTAATGGATAGAAATGCTGAAGACCAGAAATGATGACAGGGATCCCAGTAGTATAAAGTATCAATGAAAGTTCAGTTTTATATGGAGGTATGGTGCGGCTGGCAAGTCGCTACGGGATCGATACCTGTCGAGATTCGTTATGATTATTGTTTTGAATAGGAGAGAGTGATTATGAATTATGAAGAAATGCGGAATAAGTTATAGGATCATAAATTTGAATGGTTGTCATATAATGAGAGAGAGGAAATTTTTTTTTATGGAAAGGAGGATTTTGTATGAAAGGCAAAATTAAAAAAATAATTTTTTTTAGTATGTTATGTACTATGTTGTTTGGAGCTACTATTACGGCTAGCGCTGCCCATACTGGTTTGGGATGTAGATGGGTAGACACTGGAGGTTATTCATTTTGTAAAACTTGTGATCATAACTGCAAAAAATATGTATGTGCTTTTGATGATTCAATGCCTGTACATTATAGATGTGAGCATGGACATAATAGATAAAAAAAGTTCTTACATCCACATCCAAATTATTGAACTGAAACCAAAAAGTTGGACAGTAAATGGACTGAGTCCGATATTGAATCAGACTCAGTCCATTCAGTTGTAAACCTATACAATAAAAGAACTGGTTATTATTTGAACTGACCTCTGTCTACTTGACAGGGACCAGTTCAAAGCAGTCTTTTTTATTACGTGGTTTATACAGTTTGAACATTAACGGCCTGTAATCCGCGATTACCTTCTGTTACATCAAATGTTACAGACTGTCCCTCATCTAAGGTTTTAAAACCGTCCATAGCAAGACCTGAGAAATGAACGAAAATATCGTTGCCCTGCTCGTCGCAGATAAAACCAAAACCTTTTTGTGGATTAAACCATTTTACTGTACCTTTAGTCATGAAAGATACCTCCTTAAATATTAATATTGTATTTTTGCTAAAACTAAAAATCGCATATATATGTAAATCATCAACAGAATAATGACTTACATATACATGCGAAATCAAGACCTTATTTAAATACATTTTTTACTATAACACAACAGTTTAAATAAGTCAAGCAAAAAAATATGGGAAATAGGGAACGCATTGAAAAAAAACATCAAAAGGGCATAAAGTGAACAGTGCAAAGCGGAAAAAGGTGTTCCAGGCTGAACTTAGTGAGACATCAGGAAACTGGGATTTAATCCAAATTCAGTAAGATGGTGAGAAAACACTGTTTATTGGAGAATATTGGGAGATTAGATTTATAAGGTATTCCAGTGATTAGTTAGATTTCTGCTAACCACCAGATACCTTAGGAGGTACTCCACACAGGTAATTATTTCTGTTTTTATATTTTGCTATAAATTCAGGTTTGTTTTGCGTTAAAATCTTTGCTCATAAATAAACGGAATAACCTCTTCACGCTTGATGCTCAATACATAAGCAAACTCCTCGCAAAGCGTTTTTTCAGCATCTTTGAGAAAGCATTCGTCAGCGTTCTGCAGCCTCTTGTCTTTATTTATGCTCTTTAGCTCTTGTTTGTGACAACGCAAAGTTTTTATCATTTTTATAAGTTCGGAACGGTTGCCGTCTGCAAGAATCTGTCCGTATAATTCTTTCCGCTTACGATTATCCTTAACCCAAATGTAATCTTTACCCGACATTTTCTTAACTAGAGAAAAAAATTTCATCGGCAGAGAGAATGTGGCGGACTTCAGTTTTTCTTCTGTTACTTGTAGCTGAGATGTATACTGTCGAGGCAGTATGGTAAACAGGTTTAAGTACATAATATGGGTGAATTTTTTTCATCCATGCACATATCCTGTAATCCGGTAACCTTACAAACACCATGACTTCCGTATATGATGACATCGCCTATGTTCATAATATCGCACCTCTTTCTAATAAAAAAAGCGGTTCACTAATACTGGACTTTCGTCCCTGTAAAGCAAACCACACATCTGATATATATATTATAGCACAATTATAAATGAAATGTATACGGTAATTTCCTCCAAAATTGGCGACTATATCATGGGCTGATCTATTTAATATTTTCCGGAGTGCCGGGGGAGAGAGGGTAAGCAAAATGATGAAATAAAGAGATGAAAGTCTTTCAAAGGAGAAATAAAATAATGAATGAGCAAGATTATGATAATTTCTTTAGATTGCTTTGTAAATTACAAATTAAAGCACCATGCTGTAAAACTTTAAGCTGATAGTGTCATAGGTCTAATTTAGATGTTGTTGCTGTAATAATATTCCGGCAATATGGTGTAATTGAGCAGCAGTACCAATATGTGAATAATCTTCATGCAACATTATCTGCAACCATACCGGGAGTGCTATAAAGTAAACTCTAGTGCTGGTACTTTTAAAGAGTAATTGGGATAAATTGTTTTTCATAAAAACACGTATAATCCAATTATCTTAGATGGTAATTGGATTTTTCCTTTCTCTCAGAATCTACTGGGTCTTTTAATCCATCTCTGATATATTTTGAAATGGCACTGTGGATCTGTACCCGTAGAATTACGGCTTTGACTGTTTTGAGTTGACTCAGACCACCGCTTTTTGTCTACTACTGTTAATCAGTTTGTTAACGCATCGACGTTTGTATTTACGTGATTACACAGCCGAATTCTTTGTGGAAGACACCTCAAAAATATAATGTGATGAATGAAAAAGAATAATACAGGAAATATCTGTAAGCCAATGAAAGGTGGTTTTCAACCTATATGAAAAGAAAATGAATTATGGCTAATACAAAAATTAAGATGCAACTTGTGATGCTGGTCATGCAGATGGTAATAATAGTAAGCAGACTATTACCACAACACCATTACATGTGATAATAAGAGTTGAAACTTCGATTTCATTAGGAGAATATAAAAATGGAGGTGGGAGAAATTATGATTCAAGATGTATTGAAGCTTATTGAGTAAAAGAATAAAGCGGAGATCGAGTTGGAAGCGATTAGAAGTAAATTAATAGATGCGGCTAATGAATTAAGCTTTAATATTTTGGAAAATTACTTTTATGATACAATAAAAGATTTATTTACGCAGGTTCAATATTTGATTGCTGGCGCTAAGAGAGAAATGTTATCTGATATTGCTGAAAGTAAGAAAACCCCAAAATATCCACAATTATTAAAGCCTGCATACTATCCGGAAATTGACACATTAAACATTTCGGATGTAAGGACTGTGGAGATTCATGTATTTCAATTTCTGAAAGCGATTTGGAGAAATATAAAAAGGTATTTCATTGGGGGAGAATAGGCAACTCCTTGACAGAAGCGCGAGATAAAGAACTCGATGAATTACATTTTGTCTCAGGATGTATACAATAATGAGAATAAAGAATTTGAGTTGAAAGAAGTTCCATTCGATATTGATAATATAAATGCAAGATACTTATGGATTTGTTCAAGGCCGGTCAGGGACGAATACTCCGAAGGAGATGAATGAGGAACTTCAAGTATCGCAATTAAAAAGTTTTAGAGACAGTGCATAGCACTGCCCCAAAACAACCAGGAATGGACGCTGATGCCCCCATAATTTTAGACCTATAGAGTAGAAACCATTTAAGAAGAGTGTTAAGGCAATTGTCGAAGCAACCGTATATAATGGTTTGATTCGCGCAGCACATGATCTGCTAGCAAAGGTAAAATAATACTTCGTATTTTACATTCATTGATTCCTTTTGTACCAGCTTCTTTGAAATCGCGGTATTTTTCAGTTTTTTTGTAATGTTGTATCTGTTACGCTGTCAATTGTCATATCAGTAGCTGCCCTTGCCGCTTGCATTAAATTATTATATTCCCCAGCAAAATCATTTGCTGTTTTTATGAGATCGCATTCGGTTGGATCAAGCAAACCTCGGATAAACAATGCATGTTCCATCATAATTTGATCCCAAAACAGCTCGGTTTCTTTTAAGGTTTCTTCTGGATTCTGCTGTTTTTCCAACGCGACTAAATGGCTATGATACATTTTGGCTTCACGCAGGATATGTTCAATGAGAAGTGGGTAGTTTACCGTGAACATGAGACAGGACAATACGTTATTTAATATTCTTGTCTTGAATTCGATAAGACCTTCCAGTATTGGTATGGCGAAGGCATTCAGTTGGCTTACCTGCTGTATCAATGCAGGGGTAATCAAGGGATTGACTGTGCCATAAAGAGCTTCTTCCAACTTTGTGATCTCCTGATTGATGGCTATGCCGGTAAAGTATTGTGTTTTTTGTTCGCTGCCAAGAGTGTAATCTGTGACGATTTCACCGGAGGACGCAACAAGAGGGCTGATAATACCATTCCCCAATACTACGGCATTATGTAAAATAGCCTCGAACTGCTGCTTGTATTGATCAGCAACAATGGAAAAGTCAGGATTGGCCGGAGTAAAGCCAGCTTCCAGGAATAAGGAATGCTCTTTCATAATGCGTCCAAAAAAACATATTTAGCTCAAGTGAGAGGATTACATATTGCTGTTCAGTAATCATAGAAAATCTCCTTTATTATTCTACCGTTATCATATGCCAGAGCTGATGGCTTATTGACTGAAAAATAAGAAATACTTATATATTTATTTGTTGGGTTTTGGGAAACGAATAATGAGATTAATTGATGCAGATATATCAAAGAGGTGGATCGTGGCAGGTGGTCAATACTGTATAAACCACCACATCCCAAACGAAATTTAAGCACATGAAATGTGGTGGACATAAAATTAAGCTTCTTCACCAATAGGATCATCAATCAAGGTGGCTGCTCTAAAGTCATGAAAGTGACCATCGCTAGTTTCTGTTACGGATTCGAGAAAATGAACATGTCTGTCCCCAACAGGAATTGCAAGCGATGTTTTGCCACGAAATTCATGAAAATGATCTTCATAAAAATCCGTTTTAAATTTTACTTCATGAAAGTGGTTATTACCAGCAGGAATTGCTTCACCGGAAACCGTGGCAAAACGATGATTATGTGGATCTTCTTCGCGTTCTGCTATCTGTACGCTGCCTTGAATTTCGTGATTGTGTGACCTTTGTTTATATTGACATTCACAACATTCTTTATACCAATTTTGGTTATAATTCCCCATATTGATTTACTCCTGTGCTTTAATATTATGAAAACTTTGTTTTTCATAATTATTATATGAAGATAATGCATTAAGGTGTTGTTTCTAGACGGGGAATTAAGGCTGAACAGAAGGTTCAACTGGAAAGGAGATAGTATCACACTAAGTTGTACAGGAAGATGCACAAAGATAAATAAAGACTAACTATTAAAAGTCAAACAAAGACATTTAATCCTATCAATGGTTGTTGAGGCTAATATTATGTCAAGAGGAGAAGTCTGTTCTCACTTAGATACTTTAATTGAAAGGGGTAATAAAATTCCAAGCTGGAAAAATGCCACAGACAAATGGAAACAAGATCGTTATTATATCATTAGTTATAATGCCAACAATTTACCAAAAGTAATATTTGATAGAATTATTCTAAAATATTCGGAAATAACGCAAAAGAGCAATAGGAATAGCTACTCCTGAGCAAGAGGTTATGTGGGCAGCGCAAAAACAAGTTGAAAATAAAATTCCCAAATTTCCCACATGTAACTCAACCAACATTACACGTATATCAGCAGCCTCAAAAGTAATTAATGCTGGAATGTTTGGACTACTGGGGAATAAAAGAAAGAAGACTTTCCATTGTAACAATTGCAAATATGAGCGGTAAAATGATAAAAGAATCTCTCTGATTATTAGAGGTTCTTTTTTATGCCAGTCGAATAAATGTTCTGGCTGTGATATTTCTTGATCTCTTTCTTCGATTCTTAAGCAATTGGTTTATGAGATTGCATACACACTTCGTATAACCCGTCTTCAGTAAGAAACCACTTTTCTTGAATGCCTCTAGGGGTGGCAGATTTGGCTTCCATCCTGTAATAATGTGATAAAACAGGATATAAAAAACTAAAAAAATTTTAGGCATGCTAAAATTAATTGTACACAATGCCGAATTTTCATATGGAATTTAAGTTACAATGTCCATTGTAGGAGTGAATCCTTAGTGATAAGATTATTATATAAAAAAATATTTAGATAACACAAAAAAATAAGAGGAGTTTACTTGTGAAAAATTCAGACATGTTTAAACGTTATGGACTGTTTATTGCAGGAGTTATATTCAGTGCATTGGGAATCAGCCTTATAACGAAAGCAGGGCTTGGTACATCACCGATTACAAGCCTTGCTTTTGTGTTGACCTTTATCTTTCCTAAGAGCCTGGGCGTATTTACAATGATGGTTAATTTTGCTATGTTTCTGCTTGAGGCAGTTCTTTTGGGAAAAACCTTTAAGAAGATCCAGCTTTTGCAGCTTCCTGCCGCACTTCTGTTTTCCCTGTGCATTGACGCATGGATGTATCTGCTCTCCTTCTGGCAGGTGGGAAGTTATCTGGGTGAAGCTCTGATGCTGCTCTCGGGCTGCGTATTCTTAGGCTTTGGAATATCCCTTGAAGTGATTCCCAATGTGCTTATCCTGCCTGGAGAAGGTCTGGTAAGGGTGATAGCAGGGCTTACAGGCTGGAGGTTCGGCAGGGTTAAGACCGGATTTGACCTGAGTATTGTTATCAGTGCTGTGATTGTGTCTGCACTTGTGACAGGCAGCGTGCTGGGAATCAGGGAGGGAACAGTGATAGCTGCTCTTATTGTAGGAAGTATTTCTCATTTTTTTATAGACAAGGTATCTGGCCTGCTTGCAGGGTGGATACCCGCTTATACCAATACAGGGGATGCCTGTCTGTAGGCGTTGTTTCTGTTAGTCCGCCGGAAACCGGGTACCTCTGTATAAAATGACGGTCATAGCAACGCCCCTACACAATCTCTATCGTACAAAAAGAGCCAGTCTAATGGCTTGGCTCTTAATTTTATCTGACTAGCTAATTCAAAATATGGTCCCATTAAATTTTCTCTTCATCAGGAACACTGAATGCCTTTCTAAAAATTGGTTCAAACTCATCCCATGTATCAAACCCTTTCATCATAGTAGTAGAAGTAGAGATTTGCTGGACTATATGCTGATAACCTGTTTCCTGAGAAAGTCCTTGGTGTAAGCGGTATTTTCTGTATCCGTTTTTATTTAAAATTGGATTGAGTTTTTTCAACTCATCCAAAATTCCTTCTGGTAATCGATTGTAAACGAGAAAATTTGTAATCTGTCCAGCATATGGAGTTTTTAATCTACCTTTATAATCCCAACCCCTTAGTCTGAACATCTGCTTATAAAATTCATCTGGGAAGGTTTTTACCCATGGTAAAAATTCTTCTGCTATGTATTGAGCGAATAATTCTTGCAATGCTTTTGCATCACGTTCAAATTGATAACCTGTTGCTTCATCAATTAATACAATAATACCGACCTTGGCAAGAGATCTCATTAAAATATCCGCTACATCTGCAAGCTGTTTTTGACTTTCCAATAACACATCATCATCTCTTGCAGACAAGTAAATATCACAAATACTAGAAAGTATTTCTGGTCTATAACCAATGAGTTCCCTACCGTTTCTGGTATATTCAACAGAAAAATAGTCTTGTGCAAATTCTCTTTCTATATATGGTAAAAGATTATTTGTGGTTAAAAAATGCTGGTGTATTCTTTAGGCGATATCCTTCAGACGGTTTACCTTTTCTGGGTCTATCAAATACAGCGAAAACGGCCACGTTTGTTAATATCTGTTTAATTCATACTTATAATATCCAGCGCCTCATGAAGCGTTGATATCGTGTACACTTTGGAACATGCATTAACAGCACAATGAAATATGGCTTTCATGTACTGTGAGGAGTGGTGCTCTCTGAACACTCCCTATCTTCAATGACCTTATCCCGACATTGCTTGCGCAATTGTTACCATCGGATTATACATAGTGATACATAGATAGGGCTAGCTGCTTCGTTGGTGATTGTACATCTGCTGGGAATTATTTTTTATCCCTAGAAATCTCACTCCGGTGTGTAAACCGTTTGACTTGTTTGCCTTGTTTTTCGGCTTCTTCTAGAATAGAAGAGTAGTGAGCATTACACTTTCAAGCAATTAATCCTCTTTTTATTTTAAAACTTTCGTCTCATGGAATTGTTTATATCGCCATTATGATATATTCTTCCCCATGATAGTCATGCACAACACCAGCAAACTCTTTGAAAAATTCATTCTTTAGTATAGAATGTTTTACCTGAATATTGTGTAAGATTAGACTTTAAAATGTAGGTATGTATCCTCGATCTGTTTTTTGTGATTTTCCTACTTGCATTAAGCAGACTTACAGAATAGTAGATATCATATTTTACACATATTCTTCTAATGGCGGCATCTTCATCGTTTCCGTATACCTCTGTATAATGATTAAACATTTGGTCGAGACATTTTTTTACAAATTGGTAGATGATAATTCCAACCGGCGTAAAGTTCGCTTTGGGAAGCTGGGAAGTTATCTAACTTCAAGTATTTTGTTCCACAAGTAGGACACTTATAGAAATTTGGTTCTTCGTCTTCATTTCGCTTGATTTTTGGAATTGCCGTATTTTTAGACGGTGCAGTAGCAGTAACACGTCTATTAGATTTTTCTTGTGCCATTTACACACACCACCTTTTTTTACAATAAAATAAGCACCAACCGCCAGGGCAGTGGTGCATGTTAATAGTTTCAACACTTAATTTCTAAATGAAAGCGCAGATTCAACAGAAAAATAATCAGCATTTTCTATATCACTAAATTGTCATATCAGTAAAAAAAATATTGATATAATCTTGTCGATGTTATATACTTTTAATATAACTAAAAGGAGGTATACATAATGAAAGGTTTTGGAATGCTCTCTATTGATAAAGCAGGTTGGATTGAAAAAGAACGTCCGGATTGTGGGGCTCTAGACGCAATTATCCGCCCAATAGTACTCGCTCCATGCTCTTCTGACAACCATCTTCTCCACGGTGGCTTCGGAGACCGTAAAGATTTAATTCTTGGACATGAGGCAGTGGGAGAGATTGTTGAAGTCGGTAATTTGGTCAAGAATTTTAGAATAGGAGATATTGTTGTCGTACCATGTACCACTCCGAATTGGCTTGCCGAGAACGTACAAGGGGAATATAATACGCATGACGAAGGACTCATGAAAAGTTTTAAGTTCTTAGGTTCTAAAGATGGTACTTTTGCGGAATACTTTCATGTTAATCAGGCAGATGCCAATCTAGTCCTTTTACCAGAAAATGTATCACCAGAAGCTGCTCTAATGACCGTTGACATGATGTCTACTGGTTTACATGGTGTGGAAAACGCTAATGTCAGATTCGGTGATAAGGTTGTTGTCATCGGCATAGGGCCTGTTGGACTTATGTCAGTTGCAGGAGCTAAACTGCATGGTGCTGGTCAACTGATTGCAATCGGAACACGCCCGAATTGTGTTAAAATTGCAAAAGAATATGGAGCAACAGATATTGTAAGTTATAAAGATGGTGATATCGTAAAACAGGTACTTGAATTAACCAAGGGCGGTGCTGATTCTGTCATCATTGCCGGGGGAGATGGCGATATCCTACGACAGGCAGTGGAAATGACGGTTCCGGGAGGATATATTTCCAATGTTAATTTCTTTGACGGTCAGGACGTGCTCTCTATGCCCACATTATCATGGGGACTTGGCATGTCAAATAAAACAATCCGTGGAGGATTCTGTCCAGGCGGCGCCCTTCGTATTAGAAAAATGCTTAATATGGTTCAACATGGTAGAGTTGACACAACAAAACTTATTACACATCGATATAACGGATTTTCAAAAATTGAAGACGCTTTTTATTTAATGGATCAGAAGCCAAGTGATCTAATTAAACCAATAGTTTTTATTGATTAGTTTTACAAGTAACTCCATTATTAGACTTTCAAATTCAGAACTTTTATTATTTTCTCATATGAACTTTTCTTTTTCAGAGTAGTTGTTCTACGGTTATCCTTAACCATATTTATGGCGGAGAAAGAAAAGTTCATATGAGTAATTAAAAAGAACAGGGCAATAATCTAAGACAATAATCGAAAAAGAGCCGCTATAAATGGCGACTCTATTTTAAATTAAGATAAAACACGCATTTCTTACTTTATTAACCCCTTATACACCAATGCTCCGTCACTCAAAGTTGAGAGTAATATTTCACCCGTAACCATTTTACCGTCAGAATCGACAGCATAAATCTTTCCGGATTTTGCTACTAACTGAGAGGTACACATAGCTCCATCAGGGCCTAGATAATACCATGCTTAGTTATACTAATACCATGTATTTATCACCATGATTCCAGCACCATTAAACCAATACCATTTGCTATCAACTTGCACCCAATCATTACGGACTGCAAGACCGGTATCTCCGTTATAATACATCCAACCATCTGTAACCTGCACCCAGCCTGATGACTTTTTGACCTCTATCCCTATCAATGCCGCGTTGAATGCCTCCCAGGTATGTTGTGTCTGATTATATATGAAGGGATTAGGACAGATTTTTCCGGTTACGTCATAGTGTCGAATAACATGATCGGCTGGAATATTATATATTAATAACTTCTCTCTAAGAAAAGAGAAATTCAAACGGAAAAACATAAATTATTAACTTCATATAATTTTACATCTGGCAATGACACCAGAAATAAATATATTATAATTCACTATGTAGGAGCTCTTGGGGGAGCAGAAGCAAACTGCAAATATTACGTTTCCCAGTACATCGGGGCCAGCGCTCACTATTATGTTGGATTTGACGGGGAAGTTTGGCAGTCCGTTGAGGACAAGAATATAGCATGGCATTGCGGAGCGAAGGCATACATACACCCAGAATGTCGGAATGCAAATAGCTTGGGGATTGAACTTTGTGTAAGAAACAATGTCAGTTTGGCCGATACAAGTCGGGACTGGTACTTTGAAGATGCTACGGTGCAAAAGGCCATAGAATTAACAAAAGAACTGATGGCAAAGTATACCATTATACACTTTTAGTAACAGAAATGCAAACTAAACATAAAGGTATTAACAACAAAAGTAAATAAAAATAATATAAAAATAAATAAAACTATCTACAAACATAGCAATATGTGATATAATAAAGACAGTTAAGAAATACGAAGCAACAAGCCTAAACGTCAAAGCGTTATGTCGGGGCAATTCCTGACTAGGTTATCAACAAGTGATGATACTTGCCCCTGGCTCCTTGATAATTGAATAGACTTTACACAATCTTGCATATCGCCTCCTATTCATGTTATAATGTATAAAAGGACGGTGATAAAAGGTGCCTGAAATATCATTATTTTATGGTATACGCATAACAATGTACTACAATGACCATATGCCACCACACTTTCATGCTGAATACAACGGTAATAAAGCATTAGTTGACATTATCAATATACAAGTTATAAAAGGCTCGTTACCAAATAAGCAGCTAAGATTAATACTTGCGTGGTGTACAATCCATCAAGACGAATTAATGCAAGACTGGGAACTTACGAAGGACATGAAACCACTGAATAGAATCAATCCCTTAATATAGGAGGTGTGAATATGCAAGATTATTTTCCGGTAGTTGTACAAGTAATACCACTAGACAATTACCATGTGCAAGTATTTTTTGATAATGGAAAAATCGTTGAATATGACACATCAAGTCTTTTACAAGGTGAGATTTTCAAACCATTGCAAGATATCCAGGTATTCAAAGATACATGTACCGTATTGAATGATACTCTGGCGTGGGACTTATCGGGAGACAGGAATCCAAGTGAATGTTTAGATATTGATCCTTTCACACTTTACGAACTGGAATCCATTAATCACTTAATCGCATAAAAGGTTAAAAAAACAAAGAGTGTAAAGCCTATTGAATTATTAAGGGGTTACACTCTTTTTAATTTGCCTTGATTCTGGTATAATGGCACATATAATAAGGAAGTAAGGTAAATAAGGAGGTCTTTGGAAAATGATTTCATACAATCCACTATGGAAATTATTGGTAGATAAAGGATTGCACAAACAGGATTTACGAAGTCTGATAGGGTGTAGCTCTAACACAATTTCCAAAATGTCAAAAAAAATCAATATGTTTCTATGGCAAACATAGACGCAATATGCTTTGTTCTTAATTGCGAAATATCAGATATTATTGAATATATTGAAAACGGAAATCCAAAAGACAATATCGTAAACGATAATAAAAATATCGAAAACGATTGATAAAAAGCAGCAAAACATGATATACTTATTATAAGTTAAAGGAAAGGAAACAACGGATCATGAGCTGTTTAAAAGGTTCATAACCTGACTTTCCTATCGCTCTAACAAAGAGTGTAGTAATAAAAAGTCCAGTAGCGTCAACTACCAGACTTTTCCGGGAATACTGAAATTTATCAATATTCACTCCTGGACAGTTTGAGTATAACACATTTCTTTAATAGTTGTCAAATCTGACAATTTAAAAAAATTCCCAAAACAAAAAGGAGAATTAACCATTGTAACTTATTAACTAGCTTGCACAATGAAAAACAAATATCCATGTTTAGAAGTAGTTTGAGGGCTACGCAAGTCGTCATAAGTGCATATAACGAAAATTGAAAATATGGATATTTCAAACGGTCTACCTTATAGTATACTGTTTCTTTCCATACTGCGACCTTAAGCGGTATGGTGACTGGTATCATGGAATATGAATGTTGCCACAAAATAAAAAGAAGCAAGAAAACGCATATAAAGCCATTTTAAGGAGTTAGGCACTGTAGGAATGATATAGGGAAGAGATAGACCAAAAACCGCTGTAAGACTATTGTAAAGATGGATTTCACTGGCAATAAGAGGCAGACAAAAAGCGGTATAGAAGTGAATAAGCGATAACACAAATTTTTAGCCAGTAGGCTTGATCTATATAATTGCAGTCAAAAGAAATCGAAAAAAGAACGTGATGTAAGCGAGAAGCAATATAGTTTTATCAGTTATATAATGCAAGCGAAAATACACCATTGCAGTATATGGCAAGGGATATAATATGATTATGAGATTAAGTTGGAGAGGAAACCAACATTACAATGAAGATGTTTCGGCGTCCACAATAATGGAATTGAATAAACCATTTAAAATGAGCATACATAAGTATGTTGGTTGTGGAGATAGATTATATTTTACTTGTCCAGAACTTGGTTTTCCCAAAAAGATTTGCAGACTGAAGATTGGGATAAAGCAGAAGAGTTTGCAGTGCAGCTTATGATGGAAAAGGCTGAATCAATCTACGAGAGAGTCAAGGAAATGCTATAAAAATCAAGTTTCATGATGAAATGGAGGGTATGGCTGAGTAGTTGGAATTTATTTACTAAGAGGAAGCCTGATCACTATGAGCCTATACTTTGCTTTTTGAATAATGGTCAACAAATTATCCTGGCACTAGATGAGGATAATCAGACATGGCTCATGTGATAGCTGGTGAAGCACAATTCTGTGATGATGCTGAGCAAAAATATGTGGGATCAGTAGTTTTGAATCGTGTTGCCCATTCGAAGTACCCAAACACAATTAGAGGAGTTGTGTTTGAGAAAAAAACAGTATTCCAGTGTGGCCGATGGCAATTATTATCGGGAACCAACGAAAAGTAATTGGGCAAATGCGAAATGGTTGCTTGAAAACGGGGGCATCCTTCCGGGATATGTTATCTATCAATCGAAGGGTAAACAGGGGCATAGCGTGTATTTGAAGACTAAGTGGCATCAATATTGCTACTAACTATATTATCGCTGTCTCTAAATAAGACAGCGATTTACATAAATTAAGAGGTGAAGTATTATTTGACTCAAGAAGAATTATTGAAATATGCTCTTAGTAATGGTATGATTAACTTGGCTGAAGTGTCAAAACAAGTTAAGATGGAAATGATTAATAGAATAGAAGAAGTCCATAATTACAAAATCACTCCGTTACAAGGAGCTAATGACCAAAGGTGGCAAACTTATGTAGTGGACAAAACTAAAAAAACAGGACGAAAGGTAGTTAAAGCTGCAACAAAAGAAAAAACTTTATAAGAAATTAGCCGAGTATTACGGAATTACTGAAGATCCAAACGGATTAACAATGGCAGATATCTTTAAAGAATGGATTCCGTTTAAGAGAAGCATTACAAATTCTGAAAACACCATTTATAGGCATATAAACCATTGGAGAAGATATTGTAAAAACTGCAATATAGTACGTATGCCGATGAAAAATATAAATGCCATTCAGTTGGATTCGTGGGCTAATAGCATGATAAAAGACAATAATATGACTCGGAAAGAGTGGCAGAATATTAAAACAGTAATTAGTGGCATTTGGGATTATGCTTATAGAAGTGGAATTATATTAAGCGATCCATGGTTATCAATAAAAATTTCGGTGAAATTTAGGCAGATATCTAAAAGACCTCCAGAAACACAAGTGCTTATTGGTGATGATATAGACAAGCTAATCTTTAAATGTCAAGAACTGTATGAAACTACAAATAATGAAGCATACATCGCAATCATCTTTAATCTCTATTGTGGTTTAAGAGTTGGAGAATTGTATATCCTATGAATGGAAAATAGAGAATCATACAAAAACATATACAAGCAGATATGTCCCACTGATACCAAGAGCAATTCATATATTAAAAAAATCTAATATCAAAAAACGGTGACTATTCCTCTAATGATAGATTCTTATTTACAAAGAATGGTAGTCATTTGAATACAAATCAAATAAGTGTGGCGTTATCGCATGCCTGTAAGCAAGCCGGTATTCATCAAAAATCAACGCATAAAATAAGAAAGACGTTTGCTAGTAAACTAGATGCAGATGGCGTTCCCACTGATGAAATAAGGACTTTACTAGGTCATACAGATGCTCAGACAACATTGGGATATATTTTTAATCCACTTCCAAAGGACGAAACATTAAATATGATTCAAAAATCATTCTAAAATATAGGTGTAGTCAAGTGTATTCAACGGATAAAAAAGGAAAAACCCCAAACTCCTTTATATACAAAGGAATTTAGGGTATATTAAAAGCAGGGGAAGAGGGGCTCGAACCCCCATTTACGGTTTTGGAGACCGTTGCTCTACCATTGAACTATTCCCCTATAAGTCGGCGTTACATCTTTGCCTGAGCACTTAGAGAGTATAGCATAGAAGTTTTTAAATTGCAACAGTTTTTAGAAAAAAAATAAAAAAATTTATTCTGCTGTTATTGAATCCCTGTTTGTGGTAAAATAGTATGGCAAAGGAAGTCCATGGGCAGAAGTCATATTTTATGGGCTTGGTTTGGCATTTTATATGAAAATCAAATGTTAAAACTGTTAAAATGAATTAGAATGAAAAGTATCATTGATAATGATTCCCAAAATAAAACTTGTCTCAACAAAAATATGCTTATCTACAAAGCGTTCCCTCGGAAATAATTACAGGATGTGCACAAAAAAATGGCTATTTAATCGTTTATGAAACATAATTTGACAAATCATGTCAAACATGATATATATAATTTATAACTTTTTCTTCATTATAAAAAGGAGTTGTGATTATGAAACAGTTAAAGATTATGTTGCCAACTGTTGATGAGGCGAAGAAGTTTGTTGCTGCTGCTGTTAAATGTGATTTCGACATAGACGTATATTACAATAGAGTAACCATTGACGCAAAGTCTATATTAGGAGTATTGAGTTTAGATTTGACACAGGTTTTGACCGTTGAGTTTAACGGGGAAGATGCAGAGTTTGAGGCATTCCTGAAGGCGAAAGCTCCAGGTAAATGTTCAGCAGCATAAACAGACGCAAAGGAAAGAGGGAATTGTATGCCGCACGGCCTGCAGTTCCCTTTTTTTAATTCACAGGTAAATTCGGATGCCTTTATGCCCCAAAAACAGGGCAGGAAAAAGGAAAAGGAAAGAACGGGAAAGAAAAGGAAGGGGGGAACGCCGGAGTGGAGGAGGCAGAGAAAAAAATCCTGAAAATATCTGTCAGGAATCTGGTTGAGCTGGTACTGCGCTCCGGTGACCTGGATAACCGGCGGACCGGAGGGGCTGAGAAAACTGCCATGCAGGAAGGGAGCCGGATACACAGGAAGATCCAGCGCCGCATGGGAGCGGATTACCGGGCGGAAGTGGTGTTAAAGCATGAGGTGGAAGTGGATCAGTTTCAGATTCTGGTGGAGGGGCGGGCCGATGGCATCATTGAGAAGCCGGAAGGGGTGACCATTGATGAAATCAAAGGCATGTATATGGATTTATCCTATTTGTCAGAGCCCATTGAAGTACATTTAGCCCAGGCTATGTGCTATGGGTATTTTTACTGTTTTGACCATCAGCTGAATGGGGCTGTCATGCAGATGACCTACTGCAACATTGAAACAGAGGAAATACGGCGTTTTCAGGTGGAAAAATCCTTTGAAGAGCTGGAAAGCTGGTTTCAGGGCCTGATTCATGAGTACATTAAATGGGCAAGATATTTATACAACCATGGAATAAGAAGAGATGAGTCCATAAAAGAGCTTTCCTTTCCCTATCCCTACCGGAAGGGGCAGCGGGAGCTTGTGGTGGCTGTTTACCGGAGCATTGCCAGAAAGAGGAACCTTTTCATCCAGGCTCCTACGGGAATCGGAAAGACCCTTTCCACCGTTTATCCGGCTATTAAAGCCATTGGGGAAGGACTTGGAGACAAATTGTTTTATCTGACTGCAAAGACCATAACCAGAGGCGTGGCGGAAGAAGCCTTTGACATCTTGCGGGACCATGGGCTGTATCTGAATTCAGTGACCATAACGGCAAAGGAAAAGCTGTGCTTCCTTGAAAAACCAGAATGCAATCCAGATGCCTGTCCTTATGCCAAGGGGCATTTTGACCGGGTGGGAGATGCGGTTTACGATATTATACACAAGGAGACCGGGATCACCAGGGAAACGGTGCTCCGCTATGCAGAGGAATACCAGGTGTGTCCATTTGAATTCTGTCTGGATATCAGCAACTGGGTGGATTCCATCATCTGTGATTATAATTATGTATTTGATCCAAATATCCGCCTGAAACGGTATTTTTCCGAAGGCATTACCGGAGAATACCTGTTTTTGACAGATGAGGCCCATAACCTTGTTCCAAGAGCCAGGGAAATGTACAGCGCCACTGTCTATAAGGAGGACTTTCTTCTTATTAAAAAGATTTTGAAACCCATGAGCCCAAAACTTGTCAGGATGCTGGAGCGGTGCAACAAAGAACTTCTGGAAATGAAACGGGAATGCGAGGATTTTCAGATACTGGATGACATCCGTTTTTTTATGACCAGTATTATGACCCTTTTCGGGGAAATGGAAAAGTTTATGGAAGCCGGTGAGGAATTCCCGGACCGGGACCTGATTCTGGATTTCTATTTTAAACTGCGGGATCTTCTGAATATTTATGACCGCCTGGATGAGAATTACCGGATTTATACAGAGCTTTTGTCCGATGGGCGCTTTATGCTCAGGCTCTTTTGTGTAAATCCTGCAAAAAACTTAAAAGAGTGCCTGGACAAGGGGAACAGCACTGTGTTCTTTTCTGCCACACTGCTTCCGGTCCGGTATTATAAGGAGCTGCTAAGCGGTGACCAGGAGGAATATGCGGTGTATGCCCAGTCTCCTTTTGATCAGGAGAAGCGTCTTCTCATGGTCGCTTCTGATGTCAGCAGCCGCTATACCAGAAGAAACCGCCGGGAATACCAGAAGATAGTGGATTATATGCGTAAGATCGTGTCAGCCCATAAAGGGAACTACATGGTGTTTCTGCCGTCTTACCAGTATTTAAAGGCAGTAGAGGCGATACTTGAGGGAATGGGAGAAGTAAAACAGGAGTTTACTTGCATGTCCCAGGCAGCCCATATGAGCGAACAGGAGAGGGAGGAGTTCCTTATGGAATTTTCAGAGGAGCGGAAGGATTCCTTTGTGGCCCTTTGCGTTATGGGAGGCGTATTTTCAGAAGGCATTGATTTAAAGGAGGGCCGCCTGATCGGAGCCATTATCGTTGGCACAGGCCTTCCCATGGTTTGTACGGAGCAGGAGATCTTAAAGGGGTATTTCGATTCCAGGGAGCAGAATGGGTTTGATTATGCCTACCAGTATCCGGGGATGAACAAGGTCATGCAGGCAGCAGGAAGGGTGATCCGCACGGTCCGGGATGAAGGAGTCATCGCATTGCTTGATGAGCGTTTTTTAAAACCTGACTGCCAGGCCCTGTTTCCAAGGGAATGGGACGGGTATTATGAAGTGCAGCTGAAAAATGTGGATGAAGTGGCCCGCAACTTTTGGACCGGGCGAAAATAAAAGCTGCCGTCCAAAAGAGGCGGCAGCGAAAAATCCTTTATACTGGTCAAAGCATGTCCATGAATTGTTTGGAAGCCTGGGAAACGGGTATGTTTTCATTATAAGCCACGACCATCTGGCGGGTAGGAAGCTTTTCTGAAAGCTTTACCTGAAATAAGTCCCTGTCATTTTCAGGAATGCAGTAATCAGGGACAAATGCGATCCCCAAGCCAATGCGGGCCAGGTCGATTAAAAGGTCGTTGCTGCTCAGTTCAATTTCAGGAACCAGATCAAGCTGTTCCTTTTGGAACATGTGATGAAGGAATTCGCTGGTGGTACTTTTTCTTTCCAGCATCAGTATGGGATAGGTCTGGAGAGTCCCAAGGCTTACGGTCTGTCCTTTCAAAGGAAAATATTCCTGGTTGGCCACGAATACATCGGCAAATTCATTGATGACCCGGATGTTCTGGGAGCTTGAAAGCCTGAGTTGGGGTAATTTGTAATGATAAAATCCACCTGCCCGATTTCCAGAAGATGAGCGCATTCAATGGAAGTCTGGTTGGTGACCTTAATGTGTACATTAGGGTAGGTTTTATGAAATTTATTTAAATATGGAACCAGGTAATAGCGGCAGATGGTGTCGCTGGCACCGATCCGCAATTGGCCGCCGTTTAAGGTATTGGCCTCCAGCAGCTGGTTTTCTCCCTTTTGGATCAGATTAATAGCCGGTTCTATGTGCTTTAGGAGGATGTCCCCTTCCGGGGTAAGCTGGACCTTTTTCGTGCTCCGGACAAAAAGGGTCTGGTTCAGCTTCTTCTCCAGCACCTTGATGGACTGGCTGACTGCCGACTGGGAGATGAAAAGCTGTTTGGATGCCTCCGAGAAGCTTAAGGTGGCGGCAACGTGGTAAAAGACTTTATAAAGTTCATAATTAATATCCATTATTAGTCCTCCTTATAAACATATGGATATTCTATCACGGATCTGATTGGTTTGTAAAGGCGTTTGACAAATTTCCTGGGGTGCGGTATAGTACGGGCACAAGAGCCAGGATATGAAAAAGAGAAGGAGCAAAATAAGAGTATGCATGATGATTTTTACCAGATGTATCTGGAAGAGATGGAACATATCCCTCCCTGTACCAGGGAAGAACAGGAAAGGCTTTTAAAGGAAGCTGCAGAGGGTAAGAAGGAAGCAAAAAAAAGGCTTGTGGAAGGAAATTTACGGGCTGCCCTGGAGCATGCCAGGGAATATGACGGCAGGGGCGTGCTTATGACGGATCTGGTCCAGGAAGCCAATATGGCTCTCATGATGGCTGTGGAAGAGTATATCCAGGCGGAAGACAGACCGGAGTTTGACAGCTATGCAGGCCAGAGGATCAGGATAGCCCTTGATGCAGCGGTGGAGGATCAGCAGTTTGCAAAGCAGACAGGAGAAGAACTGGCTGCCCGGGTGAATGTGCTCCAGCAGATATCCCAGCTTCTTGCAAAGGAACTGGGGCGGGAGGCTACGGTAGAAGAACTGGCAGACAAGATGAAAATGACCGTGGAAGAAATAAAGGGGATCATGAAGATTGCAATGGACGCCATGAGCATGAATGCCAAAACCATGGACTTAGAAGCCCTGGCAGGAGTGGAGGGCATTGAAATCACTGAGGATGAAGAGGCTGAAGATTACGATTACGAAGAATAAGAGACTGGGAGAGATGAAATGAAGATATATCTGATACGCCATGGACAGACGGACTGGAATATCCAGGGGAGGATCCAGGGAAGCCATGACATTCCCCTTAATGAAACGGGCCGCAGACAGGCAGAACTGCTGGCAAAAGGCATGGATTCCCGTCCGGTTTCCAGGATTTTTTCCAGCACCTTGACCCGTGCCATGGAAACAGCCGAAAGGATCAGCAGCAGGCAAAAGGTGGAAATCTGCTTTATGCCCCAGCTTATAGAGGTGGAATTCGGCAAATGGGAAGGCATGACATGGGAGGAAATCATGGAAGCCTATCCAAAGGAATACAGGCTGTGGGCCTTAAGCCTGACGAGGCAGCCCCTCCAGGCGGGGAAACCAGGGACCAGGTCATAAGCCGCTGCGTCCAGGTGGTCAGGGAAATATTAAGGATCACCGGCGGCAGAGAGGATATTGCCATCGTATCCCACGGCGCAACCATCGCTTATCTGGTTTCCTATATGATGCGCAATCATCCGGAGGTAGAAAGCATTATTGTGGAAAATGCAAGCATTACTACGGTCAATTACAGTCCGCTGACGGAAGATTTCATGCTTTTGGAAATGAATGATTCATCCCATATGGAAGAATAAAGAAAAAGAAGCAAGGAAGCCAAACGGCTTCCTTGCTTCTCTTGAACCGACACTTAATCAAATAGTGTTTCTATAAGGATTTTCACCATGGAAGGGTGGTACGGATATACAGCCTATCCCTCCCGGCGCAGCGCAGGGAAGTCTGCATAAGTACTTCCTTTGAAGCGGAATCGTCGAAAATACTGACCATATTGGCGCAGGATTCCACAATAGAGTTAATCTGCCCGGCCTTTTCAATGAACTTTTCAATTTGTTCCTCTTGAAGCTGCAGGCATACTTCCAGATAGGGACTTTGTTCCTCTTTCTTTAAGCTGGCGTTTTCAAATGAATATTTTTGGGATAAGTCCTTTAATTGCTGATGAAGATCCATAAAATGTAGCACTCCTTTATAAAAAAATCTTTTATTACTATAGTGCAAATTTTTTTAAACTTTCAAGTATTTTAATAAAAAAATAACGAATTTTGTCGAAATATGTCGTAAACGACAGGGACCAGATGATACATAAGGCAGGCTGGTGATTTCCTTCTGCCGCCTACATTAATGATATTAACTATACTGATTAATAATATAAGATATATTAATTTTTCTAATCTATATATCCTGTGGTATGATTAATACACGAGAATAACAGGGAAGTTCCTGTTCGGATAAATAAATATGCGGGTATCCCAGTATGCCCCAAAAGCATGGGCGAGAAGGAGGAAATCATGAGTGTAAGAAGAGTGTATGTTGAGAAGAAAACGGCCTATGCCGTAAAGGCGAATGAATTAAGAGAGGAAATCGCAGGCTATCTTGGTATCAATACAGTAACCGGTGTGAGAGTGCTGATCCGCTATGATATGGAGGCACTGTCTGATGAAGTCTATGGGCTGGCTCTTACTGCTGTTTTCTCAGAACCTCCCGTGGATGAGGTTTATGAAGAGGCTTTCCCGAAAAAGGAAGGGGATGTGGTTTTTACCGTAGAATACCTGCCGGGCCAGTTTGACCAGCGGGCTGATTCCGCGGAGCAGTGCGTGAAGCTGTTAAAAGAGGATGAAGAGCCTGTGATCAGATCCGCAACCACTTATGTGATCTCCGGCGCTCTTACAGAAACTCAGATTGCCGACATCAAATCCTACTGCATAAACCCGGTGGATTCCAGGGAAGCAGATGAAAGAAAGCCGGAGACTCTTGCTGCAATGTTTGAGACTCCGGAAGATGTGATTGTTTTTGATGGTTTTACAGGCCTTGCAGAGTACAAATTAAAAGAATTGTATGAGTCCTTAAATCTGGCAATGACCTTTAAGGATTTTCTCCATATCAGGAGTTACTTTAAAGATAAAGAGCAGAGAGACCCGTCCATGACAGAGGTAAGGGTTCTTGATACCTATTGGTCTGATCACTGCCGCCATACCACATTCCAGACGGAATTAAAGGATGTGACATTTTTAGAGGGAGATTACCGCAAGCCCATTGAGGATACCTACAGGCAGTACCTGGCAGACAGGGAGGTGGTCTTAAAGGGAAAGAGCGGCAAGTTTGTATGCCTTATGGATCTTGCTCTCCTGGCGATGAAAAAGCTTCACATGGAGGGAAAAGTGGAGGATTTGGAGGTATCCGATGAGATCAACGCCTGCAGCATTGTGGTTCCCGTCCTGATTGACGGTGTCAAAGAGGAATGGCTGGTGAATTTCAAAAATGAAACTCACAATCATCCTACGGAAATCGAACCCTTTGGCGGCGCGGCCACCTGCCTTGGCGGCGCGATCCGTGACCCGCTTTCCGGCCGTACCTACGTATATCAGCCATGCGGGTAACCGGAGCGGCTGACCCAAGAAGGCCGTTAAGCGAAACATTAAAGGGAAAGCTTCCCCAGAGAAAGATCGTGACAGGTGCTGCAGACGGCTACAGCTCCTACGGAAACCAGATCGGTCTGGCAACCGGATATGTAAAGGAGATTTACCATCCGGATTACGTGGCAAAGAGAATGGAAATAGGAGCTGTCATAGGTGCTGCTCCAAGAAAGAATGTCATCCGGGAGACTTCGGATCCAGGGGACATGGTCATTCTCCTTGGGGGCCGTACCGGACGGGATGGCTGCGGCGGAGCTACCGGCTCCTCCAAGGTCCATACGGAAGCTTCCATTGAGACGTGCGGAGCAGAGGTCCAGAAGGGAAATGCGCCCACGGAACGAAAGATACAGCGTCTGTTCCGAAGAGAAGAAGTGAGCAGACTCATCAAGAAATGCAATGACTTTGGTGCAGGAGGTGTGTCAGTTGCCATAGGAGAGCTGGCAGACGGCCTGCGGATCGACCTGGATAAGGTGCCGAAGAAGTATGCAGGGCTGGACGGCACGGAAATTGCCATTTCCGAGTCCCAGGAACGCATGGCGGTTGTGGTTGATCCCGGGGATGCAGACCGGTTCCTGACCTATGCGGCAGAAGAAAACTTAGAAGCAGTGGCAGTGGCAGTGGTAACAGAAGAACCAAGGCTTGTGATGAGCTGGAGAGGAAAGACCATTGTGGACATCAGCCGGGCGTTCCTGGATACCAACGGAGCCCATCAGGAGGCTTCGGTTGTTGTAGAGGTTCCTGACAGAGAAAAAAAATGTCTTTATGAGACGGGAGATCCCTGATATCAGGGAAGCCTGGCTGAAGCTGTTATCTGACTTAAACGTATGCTCTCAGAAAGGGCTTGTGGAAATGTTTGACAGTTCCATAGGGGCGGGAAGCGTGTTCATGCCCTATGGAGGCAGGTACCAGATGACAGAGACTCAGACCATGGTGGCAAAGCTTCCGGTGCTTCATGGAAGGACCGATACCGTAACCATGATGAGCTGCGGCTTTGATCCTTATCTGTCAAGCTGGAGTCCGTATCACGGCGCAGTTTATGCAGTATTGTCCTCTGTTGCCAAAATTGTGGCATCAGGCGGTGATTACAGAAGGATCCGTTTTACCTTCCAGGAGTATTTCCGCAGGATGACAGAGGATCCGGCACGCTGGAGCCAGCCTTTTTCTGCCCTTCTTGGGGCTTACAGCGCCCAGATCGGATTTGGCCTTCCTTCCATCGGAGGAAAGGACAGTATGTCAGGCACCTTCCGTGACATTGATGTGCCGCCTACCCTTGTTTCCTTTGCTGTGGATGTTGCAGAAGGCCGGCATATCATTACGCCGGAATTAAAAAAAGGCGGGAAGTAAAATCGTGGTATTCCGGATTGAGAAGGATTCCTATGATCTTCCGGTATACAGCCAGATTATGAAGGGGTATGAAGCGCTGTTTGAGGATATCTGCGCAGGCCGTATCATATCTGCCTATGCGGTGGAAGGCCATGGAATCTGCGAGGCAGTCAGCAAAATGGCTTTTGGAAACCGGATGGGCATAAGGATCGGGCACAATGTAGATCCAGGAGATTTCTTTAAGGCCGGCTGGGGGATGTGGTATGTGAAGTTCCGGAAGGAAAGCTTGGGGAACTGGCAGTATCCTATACTGTCATCGGTGAAGTCACGGATAGGAGTATGTTTGAATACGGCAGTACAGCCATTGCCATAGATGAGGCGCTTAAGGTGTGGTCAAAGCCTCTGGAGGATGTGTTCCCTGTGGAATCAGGAACAGAAAAGGCTCTTGTTTCGGAGCAGCTTTATGATACAAAGGATATTTACATCTGTAGGAACAAGGTGGCAAAACCCAATGTATTCATACCGGTATTTCCTGGTACAAACTGTGAGTATGACAGTGAAAGGGCCTTTGAAAGGGCAGGGGCCAATGTGGTGACAAGGGTCTTTCGGAATTTAACGGCCCAGGATATCAGGGAATCTGTGGAAGTATACCGCAGGGAAATATCCAAAGCCCAGATCGTCATGTTTCCCGGAGGATTTTCCGCCGGCGACGAACCCGATGGTTCTGCCAAGTTCTTTGCCAATCTGTTCCGGAACCAGGTGATCAAGGAGGAAATCGGGAAGCTGTTACATGAAAGGGATGGCCTGATGCTTGGAATCTGCAATGGTTTCCAGGCCCTGATTAAGCTGGGGCTTGTGCCCGAAGGGATGATCACAGAGCAGCGGGAGGATTCTCCCACTCTGGCGATGAATACCATTGGCCGCCATATTTCCAAGATGGTCTATACTAAGGTGGTGACCAATAAATCGCCATGGCTTTCAGGCGCAGAACTGGGCGGCATTTACTGCAATCCGGCTTCCCACGGTGAGGGACGGTTTGTCGCAGGAGAGGAATGGATAAAGAGGCTGTTTGACAACGGTCAGGTGGCTACCCAGTATGTGGATGATAAGGGCTGCCCTACAATGGATGAATGCTGGAATCCCAACGGCTCTTACATGGCGATTGAGGGAATTACAAGCTGACGGGCGGATCCTGGGCAAGATGGCCCATTCTGAGCGCCGCGGTGAATCAGTGGCCATGAACATTTACGGAGAGCAGGATATGAAGATTTTTGAATCCGGCGTGAAATATTTCCAGTGAGCAGAGTCTGCTCATTGCTTCCAGAAACAATTTGTGAAAACCGGAGTATTATAATTATAAAATATAAAGCGTTTCTTCTGCGGATAAGTATCTGCGGAAGAAACGTTTTTTGTTTTAAGTAACTTAAAATTGTAACACTTTTTAACGGCTGGAAGGAGGCATCTGCACTTGACAATCCATAAATTTAAGCCTATGATTCATCAGGTATATTTTTATTTATTATTGGAATTTTGGGCAATAATAAAATTATGGAAAGATAATGCATCAGAGAGGAAATAAGGATATGTATTCAAAGAAAAAATAAAAATATATTATTGGGAAATACATTGAAAAACAATGATCTGGAAGGAGAGAAGATGGGGATTCTTTGGGGAGTGCCCATTATGGCAAGTGATGCGGTTTCTTCGGTGGCGTACGCAATTGAAGAAATGCTGCTGGTTCTGGCTCCCGTCCTGGGATTGTCGGCAGTTCATTACCTTGGGTATATTACTTTGCCGATCATACTGCTGTTTTTGGTTTTGGCATTTTCTTATTCCCAGATTATTGCAAATTACCCTAATGGAGGAGGCGCATATATCGTATCGGCTGAAAACATTGGCAGAGGCGCATCTATGGTAGCTGCCTCTGCCCTGATCATTGATTACGTGATGACAGTAGCGGTCAGCCTTTCTGCAGCAACGGCAGCCCTTATTTCCGCTTTTCCGGAATTTGCAGATTACCGCTTGTTGTTTGCCCTGCTTTTTTTATGCGTAATTACACTCCTTAATTTAAGGGGAATGAGGGAGTCTTCCAAGCTTTTCGGAGCTCCGACTTATGCATTCATCATTATCATGCTGGTGCTCATTGTAACTGGTTTTGTAAAGCTTATAACAGGGAATTTACCGCCGGTCCATTATTCTGAAAATCTTCAGCCTGTTGCAGGCGGAGCCGGGACTATTTCCCTGTTCCTTCTCCTTAGGGCTTTTTCTTCCGGATGTTCGGCCCTTACGGGAGTGGAGGCAGTGAGCAATGCGGTTCCAAGCTTTCGCGAGCCGTCACAGCGTAACGCCAAGCGTGTGCTCTTTATTCTGGTAGGGATCATTATTTCCATACTGGGAGGTTCGGTGCTGCTGGTCACTTCTTTAAATATCATACCCTTAGAGGGAAAGACGGTGATTTCCCAGCTTGGCATGGCAGTGTTCGGACCAGGGCCAATGTTTTATATTTTACAGTTTGCAACCTCCCTTATTTTGTTATTAGCTGCAAATACTGCATATAACGGCCTGCCTACGCTGCTGGCGATATTGGCGGATGATGGATTTGTGCCCCGCCAGTTCATGCACCGCGGGACGAGGCTCAGCTTTTCCAATGGAATTATGTTCATCTTTTTTTGCAGTGGCATTTCTGCTGATTATATTTAAAGCAGAAACCCATTATCTGATCCCTTTTTATGCCATCGGAGTTTTTCTGTCATTTACCCTGTCCCAGGGCGGAATGCTGGTCAGATGGATCAGGGCGAAAGAAAAAGGCTATTGGTATAAAATGTGTATAAACGGCCTTGGTGCGATTATGACGGGTACGGGAACGATCATTGTATTTGTGACTAAATTTTCACAAGGCGCCTGGGCCCTGGCTATTCTCATACCGGTTATTGTTTTTATCATGCACCGTATTGAAACTCATTATCAGTTTGTCGGCAGGCAGTTGGCAGTCAACGACTTTATGTCCCATTATCACAAAAGCACCAGTCATGACACCAATCTTTGCATTGTGCTGACTGGAGGAATTAACCGGTCTGTGCTGAAAGCGCTGAATTATGCAAATTTAATCACTTCCAATGTGGTCGCTCTGCATATAGCCACGGATGAGAAGCAAGGTCAGCTGCTTCAGGAAAAATGGAAGGAAACAGGCATTGATGTACCTCTTGAAGTCATCATGTCGCCTTACCGGGAGCTTATTGAGCCGGTGGATGATTACATCAGCAAAAAAAGAATCCAACTTGCTTCCGGGAGAAATGATCACGGTCGTTATGTGCCGTTTTATTGAAGAAAGCTGGTTCGCCAATATTCTTCATAACCAGACCACTTATTTCATTATGCAGAGGATGAGAAAGCACAGAAATGTTTCTACGGTTCTGGTTCCATATATTTACAGTACGGCATTTCAGCCTGCGCCAAAGCAGATAGACGGAAAAACAGATAAAGGCAGGGCATGAATGACAGAGCGTGAATGACAGGCAATAAGGCTTTTTCTATGACTGGAGTGGCAGATACACTTCTATGTAATTGATGGGTGTATCTGCTTTCTTTTCCTGGTTTTCCTTTGTGGCAGCCTTGAAGGCGTAGCTTAGTAAATGGCCGCTGTAGGCAATTCCCATAGGAGAATATCCATTTTGCCTTGCCCAGTCTGCTGCGTCTAAAACGGCTTGTGTTTCTAATACAGTGCTGTCTGAGGCGACTACGGTGTAGACACAGCGTTCCTGCTTTAGTATGGGATAGCCGTTTAATTCCTGTTTCATTTTCATGATGGAGGCAGTGTGTTCTGCGATCATGAAGAATTCGTTTATCTGGTCCGCATGATTCTCTTTTATCTGGTATTCCTGGCAGATATAACATAAATCAGAGATGCCTGCCTGATTGATGAAACGGTTGTCCGGCATCTGATAATGGGGGGGCATGGGTCTTAAGTCATAACGGTTTAAGCATTTTTCTACGTTTTGGTAGTGTTTATGTAAATGGGTCAGATGGATGAGGGATTGACAGTGCTTTTCCACCTGCTGTTTTTCCTCGGCGATTTTTTCCTGGATCATGGAACAGTAGGAAGGAAAGGAGCTTTTATACAGGATACGGCCGATATCCTCGATGCTGAAGTTAAGCCTTCTGTAAAACATGATGCTTGAGAGTTTTTTGATATCTTCATATGTATAGGTTCGGTAGCCGTTTTTTTGTTTTTCCGGTTGTATGATTCCCTTTTTTTCATAAAAGCGCAGGGTATCACGCTTAAGCCTAAACGGTCGGAAACTTCTCCAATGCTGTATTTTTTCATTATGATTCCTCTTTTCAGTCCGCAGTGCAGCGAGTAAATCCTGTGGATTCACCTGCTCTGTTTCGCACTGCTCATTGCTTTCGTGGATAGTTTACCACAAAAACATGGGTTTTCGGCTTTACGGTTTTCTTTCTATGCTTACGAATTATTAACGGAAAGAAGCTTGAAATCGTAAAAAACTATGTTATGATAGTATCATAAAGAAAGCTTGTTCTTACTTAAGAGACTTGAGAAGGGGGTATTTTACATGGGAGAAGGCAAGAAGAAAATGGTCAAATGCCTGGTGTGCGGCGCTGTATTTGAGGAAGGAAATGAAGTGTGTCCGGTATGCGGCGTGGGTTCGGAAAATTTTATCCCTTATGAGGAGGAAGAAAGGAATTTCCATAAAAACACAGAGGAGTTATACTTAATACTTGGTAATGGTGCGGCCGGTGTCAGTGCGGCAGAGGCGATTCGGGAAAGAAATTCCACCTGTTCCATTGTTATGGTGACAAAAGAGGACTGCCTGCCTTATTCAAGGCCCATGCTGACAAAATCCGTCATGGGAAAGGATGAAAGGGATGAACTCCTTCTTCATGATCCGGCATGGTACGAAGAGAAACGTATCTTAAACCTTACGGGAAAACAGGCGGAGAAGATCGATACCAGGGAAAAGGAAGTCACCTTTGACGATGGGATCCGGCTTAAATATGACAAATGCATCTATGCATTGGGATCGGAGTGCTTCGTTCCTCCAATACCTGGAAATGAAAAAAATGAGGTAGTCGCCATACGCCGGCTTTCCGACATTGAGAAGCTTAATTCCCTCCTTTCGGAATCCAAACGGGCCGTGGTTATTGGCGGCGGAGTGCTGGGACTGGAGGCGGCCTGGGAACTGAAGAGGGCAGGCCTTTTTGTGACGGTATTGGAGCACGGCGACCGGCTTATGAAGCGCCAGCTCGATCAGGAGGCCGGTGAGTTTTTAAAGTCCATTATTCTGGAAAAGGGCATTGATGTGAAATTCCAGGCAGCCACTCAGGAAATAGAAGGCAAGGACAAGGTGACCGGTGTCCGCTTAGAGGATGGTACGGTCCTGCCGGCAGATCTGGTGGTCATATCCGCAGGAGTCCGGGCCAATGTATCTCTGGCAGAAGATGCCGGGGCCGAAACTGGCCGGGCGGTAATCGTTAATGAGCACATGGAAACCACTGTGCCCGGCATTTATGCGTGCGGTGACTGTGCGGAATATGAAGGGATCAATTATGCCATCTGGCCGCAGGCCGTGGAGATGGGAAAGGCAGCAGGAGCCAATGCCGCCGGAGAGAGGGTTTCCTATAAAACTGTGACAGCGGCCCTCACATTTAATGGCATGGATACTTCTCTGTTCGCAGTGGGAGACTCGGGAAAGGATCCTGGAAAAACCTATGAAGTGCGGCGGGAAGAGGATAGGGAGAAGAAGCTTTACAAGGCGTATTATTATGAGGAAGGCAAGCTGACAGGCGCAATACTCATTGGCGATACGTCGGATATGGGAAGAATCCTGGAAGAGATTGAATAAAAGGTCAATAAAGAGGTGCAAAGGTCTTTTGAAGGACGTTTGCACCTCTTTGTTTTATTCCACTGAGATATGGTATTTTTCCAGCCAGTAGTTGATCTGAAGGATATAGCAAGCATCTGGGGACCAGCCATGAGCTGACCGTACCAGGGCTTTCCGTAATCCGAAGGACTGGTCAGGAGTCTTTCCAGCTTCTTCCCATCAATAAACTCCATGACAGGAGCGGGACCGCCGGCTATCATTTCTTCTACCCGTTTGATCAAAAGGGCCTCATAATTGGTATCATAGGTTTTGGGATAGGGAGATTTCCTGCGGAACAGGATCTCATCAGGCAGAAGTCCCCTTCCAGCCTGGCGAAGGAGATTTTTAACGATTCCATCCCTTGTTTTCATATCCCAGGGGACATTCCACACGTATTCGATGATCCGGTGGTCTGCAAAGGGAACCCTGGCTTCAAGGCCGGAATACATGCTGCCGCGGTCCATCCGGTTTAATAAGGTCTGCATAAACCAGCGGAGATTCAGATAGGAAATCTCTCTCCTTCTGGCTTCTGTGGGATTATCAGAGAAAAGAACAGGCGTTTCTGCCACAGATTTTTCATAGGCCTCCATAACATACTCATCCATTTTAAGATAATCCAGGAATTCATCCTTTAGGACGGCCTTGCGGGGCCCTAAATCCATGGTCCAGGGGAAGGTCTGGGCTTTAAAGCATTCTTCCTTATGAAACCAGGGGTATCCTCCAAATATTTCATCTGCACACTCCCCGGTCAGAGCAACCTTATTAAACTTTTTGACCATGGAGCAGAAATGGAGCAGGGAGGAGTCAATATCCCCCATGGCCGGCAGGTCATGAGCAAGAACAGAGTCATAAAGCCGGTCCGCCTGGGTCACGTTGTCGCATTCCAGATAATGGTGGTCGGAGTCTAAAAATTTTACCATCTGGTCCACAAAGGGCCGGTCCTGTGAGGGCTGGAAGGTGCTGGCTTTAAAGAATTTATCATTGTTGACAAAATCAAAGGAAAAGGTAGTGAGCTGTTTGCCCTGTTTTTTTAACTCTGCAGCACAGACCGCTGAGACCAGGCTGGAATCCAACCCTCCTGACAAAAAGGTGCAGATGGGAACGTCGGAAACCATCTGTCGGCGGATGGAATCCTGAACCAGGAATGAAGTCTTTTCAATGGTTTCCTCATAGCTGTCCTCGTGGGGCCTGCTTTCCAGCTTCCAGTAGCATTTCAAACGGAAGCCGTCCCTGGAGCAGAGAAGCATGTGGCCCGGGAGTATTTCATTGATTCCCTTAAAGACTCCGCAGCCGTAGGTGTGGGCCGGTCCCAGGGAGAAAACCTCGTTTAAGCCTTTCCGGTCTAAAACAGGACGGATGCCGGGATATGCAAAAATTCCTTTCAGTTCCGAAGCAAAGATGATTTCGCCATCCCTTACGGTGTAATAAAGAGGCTTTATGCCGGAACGGTCCCGGCAGAGGCATAACCGTTCCCGGAATGGGTCCATGATGGCAATGGCAAAAATGCCGTTTAACTGTTTTACAAAATCAGGCCCGTATTCCATATATCCGGTTAAAATCACTTCCGTGTCAGAGGTGGTGGAAAAGGAATGGCCCCGCTCCTTTAGGTCCCGCCGAAGCTCCTTTGTATTGTAAATTTCTCCATTGTACACAATCCCAAAGGTTTTGCCTGCCTCAGTTTTTGTTATGGGCTGGCGGCCGGTGGTCAAGTCGATAATGGATAAACGGGCGTGAGACATGCCTCCCTGCTTAAAGAGCCATATTCCTGAATCGTCAGGCCCCCGGTGTCTCTGGGTTTCTGACATCTGTTCCAGGATGCTCTCATAATAGGCTTTATCTTTCTGGTAATCGTGATCAGGATTGTAAAAACCAGCAATTCCGCACATGGAAATCCCTCCTTAAAGCTGGATCATCTATAAAAGGAAACAGGCAGCAATAAAAGTAGCAAGAAAACCGATCATGACCGGAGGAAGATTTTTTTCTGGCAAGCTCCAGGGGATTTACGTTGCAGATGGCTGCAACGGGTATGAGCCCCCAGGGGACAATGGTACCGCCGCCGACGAAAATTGCGGCAATCTGTCCAAGGGCAGCCAGAATAGGAACCGAAGCCCCTACTGCCGTACCAAAGGTGCGGGCCAGGGAGCCGGTAAGGGGAAGCCCGGAAAAACCTGAGCCGTCCAGGCCCGTTAATCCTCCGATCAGCAGCTGGAAAAAGGCGGCCATATATTTATTGAGGGGAACGTTTTGAGCCAGCCAGATGGCCCAGTCATTCATAATCCCACTTTGGAACTGATCTCCCATGATGGAAGAGATCCCTTCTCCTCCTAAAAAGAAAAAGGCCCCGATGATGATGACGGGAGCAAAAATCCGTATGGCAAAGAGAAAGCCTTCAGTAACGTAAGATGTCACCTTTTCCAGAGAATGCTTGCCAAAGCCTAAAACTGCTCCAAAGCACATGATCAGGACGGCTGTTCCTGAAACCATACTGGTGGCGTCTCCTCCCTTTAAGTCAAAAGCCAGCATAAGAAGGATGTCGGCCAGGAAAAGAAGAGGGGTCAGGATCGCCATTACAACCGCGGCAATCCCGGTATCATGGTGTTCTTCCGTATTCTGGATATGGACTTCCTGACAGCAGGCTGCGATTCCGTTCCTGTTTAACAAATATGCAGAAACAACTGTAACAATACCCATTATCAAAAACAAAGGCCGCCCCTTGGTCAGGATGTCAGAGGCTGAGATGGAAGCTGCGCCTGCGGAAATGGCCGGAGCGCCCTGGATAACAAAATCGTAACTTAAAGCAATGCCATGGCCGAATAAGTTCATGGCCATGGCAGCTGCCAGAGGATCCAGACCGGCCCTGACTGCAAAGGGCAGCATGATCGCCCCTACCAAAGCCACGGATGGGGAAGGCCAGAGAAAGAGGGAAAATAACAGCATGGTGCCCCCCAGAATCCACCAGGTAAGGGAAGGGGATTTCATGACCTTTGACATGGGAATCATCATGAGATAGTCACTTCCCAAGTCTTTTAAGCATTTGGACAGGGCTGTAATAAGGGCAATGGTGGCGATGATTTCCATAAACTCCCTGGAAGCATACAAGACGGCATTGAATACGGTCATGATGCCTCCGGCCAAGGACTTAAGCCTACAAGGCCAAGGAGGAAGAGAAAAAGGACACAGACCAGGGGCGTATCCTTCCGGAGAATCATGACAGTCAGGATTACAATGACGCCAATGAGATAAATATAGTGCAGAGGTGTGAGCACCAGATAAGGATCAAACATAGGAACCACTCCTGTGAGAAGAATATATTCTATACTATGATAAAAGAGAAAGGACAGTGTGATTTTTTTCTGGCAGAACTTGAAATTTTCCTGTCCGCCTTTTATACTGAAGTTTATAAAGGAGAGGCCTATGCAGATAACATCCGTACATATTAAAAATTTTAAATCCATACAGGATATGGAAATTCAGAATGTGGAAAATGCCCTGATACTGGTGGGGAAGAACAATACGGGAAAAACAGGTGTCTTAGATGCCATACGGGCAGCTGCAGGTGCCTATGAGGTTACGGAAGAGGATTTTAACGAAAAGAAGCAGAATATAGAGATCACCATGACCCTGGCAATTACACCGGAGGATCTGGCTTCCTTTCACAGGGGAGGGGTGGTGAGCCAGTATAAGCGGTTTGATGCATGGCTCCATGATTTTGAAACAAAGCTTCCTTCTTACCGGGATGGAAGTCTGACCTTCACTTATCAGATCAACTGGAACGGTGTTGTCAGGTTTAAGGATGGATACCGGAAGAATAACCGGTATATCAGGGATATCTTTCCCAGGCTTTACTACATTGACTCGGAACGGGATTTAAACCAGTTTCAGAATGATTTGCTGCTTTTCCAGGAGGATGACCAGCTGTCAAAGCTAAGGACCCACGTATGCATGTTTGACAGCGCCAGGGAATGCAACCAGTGCTTTAAATGCATCGGACTGATCAACCAGAAGAAGCCGGAGGAGCTGCAGATTTATGAGACGGCTAAGCTGCTGTTAGAAAAATACTATTCGGAAATCTATGATAAGGAGGGAAATTTATCAAGAATTTCCATCATCACAACCAATAGCTGTACCAATATAAAGACGTATGCCAATTTAAAGTACATGAACCAGGTGTATTTAAGGGATCAGTTCCTGATGATCCGGGATGGGGACGGAAAGAACCCTGAGGAGCTGGCAGGCCAGCTTTGCCGGTATTATGATGACCGCAGTCTGGAGGAGGTCGACAAGCTTCCAAAGGTCACCAGAAGAAATGTACTTATACTAAAGTACTATTCCTTTGAAAATTATTTCCTCAATCCCAAAATCATGGCAAAGCTTGGAGTGGTGGAAAATGAAGATGCATTCTACCGGGCTCTGTTTGACAAATGGAAGGAATACCTTTACCGGTTAAAGAGCGGAAAGCAGTTTGTGGAGATAGTGGGGAAGGATATGGAATCCCCGGAAGATTTAAAGGCCCATATGGAAGAATTTAAGATGTATATGCGGGGACATAACCTGTATGATATTTTTTTACGGGCCATATAAAAAGCAGGAAGGGGAGCTGCTGAAACAATACATTGATCTGGCTCCCCGGGAAGATTTCAGCGATATTTTAGATGCCATTGATAAGTTCGTTTACTTTGAAAGCAGGAAGGCATAGGTATGAGCTTATATTTCAGGATCAATTTCCCAGTCCCTGAAATAGTATTTCATATCCCGCTCACCGATTTCCCTAATGACTCTGCATGGGCTTCCGTAGGCCACTACATTGGCCGGGATATCCCTGGTCACAACGCTTCCGGCTCCGATTACACTGTTTTCGCCGATCCGGACCCCTGGAAGGATGATGGTCCCGGCTCCGACCCACACATTATCCTCAATGGTAACGGGCACGTTAAACTGAATCTGCCTTTTACGGATATCGGGGCGTATGGGATGAGCGGCTGTGTCCACCACCACGTTAGGTCCGAACATGACGTGATTTCCTATGTAGATATCGGCGTCATCCACCAGGGTTAAATTAAAGTTTACATAAACGCCATTGCCCATATGAACATGCCTTCCCCAGTTGGCGTGGAGCGGGGGTTCTATGTAGCAGTTTTTTCCGATCTCAGCAAAAAGTTTCTTTAAGATTTCCTGCCGTTTTTCGCCTTCGGACGGGCGGGTCTGATTGAAGTCATATAGGATCTCCAGACAACTGGTCTGCTCCGCGATCAGGGCATCATCATCACAGTCATAAAGCTTTCCGCTTCTCATTTTTTTCTTTTAAATCCATGAAAACCTCCTTAGTAACGGGGCTGTCGGGCAGACAGCCTCTTTTTTTCTTCATTATACCATGAAAGCAATGAGCCAAGCGCTGCAAAGCGGCATTTGGCGAATGCAACAGGATAATAGACGCTTGTGTCTATTATACCTTGTCTTTCTTTAAATGTCCATGTGATCAAATGTGCTGTGGTAGGCTACTGTGTAGCTGGTTCTTGGTGTGTAATGTGCCGTAAGTCCGCAGTGCTCATTGCAAAAGTGCAAGAAAGTGCTATTACTTGGACAAATAAGCGCACGCTTTTTTCAGGCATGTATATTATAATCAGAATAAGAGATCTTTCGAGGAGGTATCAGGATGAATTATCTGATTGGAATTGATGTGGGGACATCGGCAACAAAGACCGTCCTGTTTGATGAAAAAGGCGGTGTGATTGCTTCCGCTTCCAGGGAATATCCCCTTTATCAGCCTAAGAACGGCTGGGCGGAGCAGAAGCCGGAAGACTGGAGAGAGGCAGTTCTTGATACCCTTTCCCAGGTCATGACGAAGTCAGGGGTTTTAAAAGAGGATGTGAAAGGAATCGGTATCTCAGGTCAGATGCACGGACTTGTGATGCTTGATGAAAAGAAGGAGGTGATACGTCCCTCTATTATCTGGTGTGACCAGAGGACCGCAGCCGAAGTGGAAGACATGCTTACGCTTATGCCAAAAGAGTGCTGGATCGAAATCACTGCCAATCCGCCTCTTACCGGCTGGACGGCGGCCAAGATTTTATGGGTAAGGAAGAATGAGCCGGAGAATTACGGAAGGTGCAGGCACATCCTCCTTCCTAAGGATTATATCCGTTACGTATTAACCGGAGTTTTTGCCACTGAGGTCTCCGATGCCAGCGGAATGCAGCTTCTGGATGTGCCCGGCAGGTGCTGGTCTCAGGAGGTTTTAAATAAGCTGGATATTGATCCAAAGCTTTTAGGGGAAGTGTTTGAATCCTCTGAGGTGACGGGAACCCTGCTTCCTGAGATCGCTGAAAGAACCGGACTTGACCAGGAAACAAAGGTCGTGGGAGGCGCTGGAGACAATGCGGCTGCTGCAGTCGGAACAGGGGTCGTGAAGGATGGAACGGCCTTTACAACCATAGGAACCTCTGGGGTTGTGTTTGCTCACAGCAGCCAGGTTACCATTGACCCGAAAGGAAGAGTCCACACCTGCTGCTGTGCGGTTCCGGGAGCATGGCATGTCATGGGAGTGACCCAGGGGGCCGGGCTGTCCTTAAAATGGTTTAAGGATAATTTCTGTCAGGATTATGTGGAAGAAGCAAACAGACAGGGAATCGATGTTTACGATCTCATCAACCGGGATGTGAACCAGGTGGAGGCAGGAAGCGATAAGCTTATTTATCTTCCGTATCTGATGGGGGAAAGGACTCCTCATCTGGACCCGGACTGCCGGGGCGTATTTTTTTGGACTTTCCGCCATACATACGAGAAAGCACATGCTGAGGGCCGTAATGGAAGGGGTTTCTTATTCTCTCAGCGACTGCAATGATATTCTTAATGAAATGGGAATCAGGGTAGGAGAGATGATGGCATGCGGCGGCGGCGGAAAGAGCCAGGTATGGCGCCAGATGCTGGCGGATATGTATGACTGCCATGTAAAGACCGTGGCCCAGACAGAAGGACCGGCCCTGGGAGCTGCCATTTTAGCCGGAGTGGGGTGCGGAATCTTTAAGAGCGTGGAAGCTGCCTGTGACGCCCTGATCTCAGAGGATAAGTCTACAGGACCAGAGGAAAAACAGGCCGGCCTCTATAAGAAATACCATCAGTTATATAAGGAACTGTATGAGGATTTAAAGGGCAGCTATAAGAAGCTTGCAGCTTTGTAAATAACCACAAAGGAAAAACAGGAGGGTGAAGATATGCGTTTTTTTATTGATACGGCAAATGTAGAAGAAATAAGAATGGCCAATGAGATGGGAATTATCTGCGGCGTTACTACAAATCCTTCCCTGATTGCAAAGGAAGGGCGTGATTTTAAGCAGGTGATCGGGGAAATCGCCTCTATTGTTGACGGACCCATCAGCGGAGAGGTGAAGGCCACCACCACTGATGCAGAAGGCATGATAAGGGAAGGGCGGGAGATCGCTGCGATCCATCCGAATATGGTGGTGAAGATCCCTATGACGGTGGAAGGCTTAAAGGCAGTGAAGGTGCTGACTGAAGAGAACATCCCAACTAACGTTACCCTGGTGTTTTCCTCTGCCCAGGCGCTTTTGGCAGCAAGAGCGGGAGCTGCCTATGTTTCCCCATTTTTAGGACGTCTGGACGACATCTCCATGCCTGGGATCAATCTCATTGAAGACATTATGGAGATATTTCAGATACACAGGATCGAAACGGAGATTATTGCAGCCAGCGTGCGCAATCCCATTCATGTGATCGACTGTGCAAGAGCAGGGGCAGATATTGCAACGGTACCGTATAAGGTGCTGGTTCAGATGACACAGCACCCGCTTACAGACCAGGGAATTGAAAAGTTCAAAAAGGACTATCTGGCTGTGTTCGGAGAATGAAAAAGGAGAGGTAAAACCATGGGATTATCAATAAAACCAGTGACAGATCCTGCCTTTCGTATGTATGGGAAAGTGGTTACAGGATATGATGCAGGGGAACTGTTGGAAAAAAATGAAGGAGACGCCCCTTCCGGAGGATGTGGTTTATGTCCCTTCCGCAGCGGAATTAGAGGAGCTGGCAGTTTCCAGGGAAATGGAAAAGAAGCTGTACGGCCAGCTGCCCATCCAGGTAGGCTACTGCAACGGCCACAATAAGAAGCTGAACGCAGTGGAATACCACAGAAATTCAGAGATCAATATTGCTGTGACGGATCTGGTCCTGATTTTAGGAAGGCAGCAGGACATTGCCCCGGATTATACATACGATTCGAGTAAGATGGAAGCATTCCTCATTCCGGCAGGGACCGTAATTGAGGTTTATGCCACGACTCTTCATTACGCACCCTGCCATGTGGAGGAAGGCGGCTTCCAATGTGTGGTCATCCTGCCGAAGGATACCAATACGGAGCTGGAGCCTGCAGGGGAAGCAGCGAATGAGGAAGACAGACTATTATTTTCCAGGAATAAATGGCTTATTGGACATAAAGAGGGCGGACTTCCGGAACAGGCTTATATTGGCATATCAGGAGAAAATCTGTCTATTTGACAAATGCTTAACAATAAAATCAACAGGCATATTATGCCATGAAAAATGCCTGAACATTAACAGGAGGAGTCATAGAATGAATAATATCCCAGAATTAAAGGTAGGAATTGTAGCGGTAAGCAGGGACTGTTTCCCGGAATCCTTATCAGTGAACAGAAGAAAAGCACTGGTGGAGGCATATAGCGCAAAGTATGATGCCGGAAATATTTACGAATGTCCTGTCTGTATCGTGGAAAGTGAAATCCATATGGTTCAGGCTTTGGAGGATGTGAAGAAAGCTGGCTGCGATGCACTGGTAGTCTATTTAGGAAACTTCGGACCTGAGATCTCAGAAACCCTTCTTGCAAAGCATTTTGACGGCCCGGTCATGTTTATTGCAGCAGCAGAGGAAAGCGGAGATAACTTAACCCAGGGACGCGGGGATGCGTATTGCGGAATGTTAAATGCAAGCTATAATTTAAAGCTTAGAAATATTAAAGCATACATACCGGAATATCCGGTGGGAACAGCTGAGGAATGTGCCGACATGATCGAGGAATTCCTTCCCATTGCCAGAACCCTGGTAGGACTTTCCCAGTTAAAAATCATAAGCTTCGGCCCCCGCCCCTTAAACTTCCTGGCCTGCAATGCCCCGATCAAACAGCTGTATAACCTGGGCGTGGAGATTGAAGAAAACTCGGAACTGGATTTATTTGAGGCCTTTAATAAGCATGCAAACGATCCAAGGATTACTGATGTGGTAAAGGATATGGAAAAGGAGCTGGGAGAAGGAAACCAGAAGCCGGAAATTCTTCCAAAGCTTGCCCAGTATGAACTCACCCTTTTGGATTGGGTGGAGGCCCACAAGGGATACCGGAAATATGTAGCCATTGCAGGAAAATGCTGGCCTGCATTCCAGACCCAGTTTGGCTGTGTTCCCTGTTATGTAAACAGCCGTCTGACAGGAATGGGCATCCCGGTTTCCTGTGAAGTGGATATTTACGGAGCTCTCAGCGAATTCATCGGAACCTGCATAAGCATGGACGCCGTAACCCTGCTTGACATTAATAACACGGTTCCTGCTGATATGTATGATGGAGATATTAAGGGGAAGTATGATTATACCCACCAGGATACCTTTATGGGCTTCCATTGTGGAAATACATGCTCCAGAAAGCTTTCTTCCTGCTCTATGAAATACCAGATGATCATGGCAAGAGCGCTCCCAGAGGAGGTTACTCAGGGAACACTTGAGGGCGATATTGCTCCTGGTGATATTACATTCTTCCGCCTTCAGAGCACTGCAGACAATTTGCTCCGTGCATACGTTGCCCAGGGAGAGGTGCTTCCCGTAGCCACCCGTTCCTTTGGTTCCATCGGAGTTTTCGCCATTCCGGAAATGGGCAGGTTTTACCGCCATGTGCTGATCGAAAAGAACTTCCCTCATCATGGAGCAGTTGCTTTCGGACATTACGGAAAGGCCATATTTGAAGTGTTTAAGTACCTTGGGGTAGAAGAGATTGGATTTAACCAGCCAAAGGGGATGCTTTATAAAACAGAAAATCCATTTGGTTAAAAAGCGCTTTGAGACTTAGCTGACGCCCAATAAGGATGTATCAAGAAGCATTCAGATTGGGAAGTCGGCAAGCGGAATGTGACAACAAAAGGCGGACTATCGGCGTAAAGCTGATAGTCCGCCTTTTAAGCTGAGAGGAGCAGGGCGAAGCCATGACACGTGCAACAGGTTTTCCAAAGAGATAACCTAAATACTTATACGATTTGCCTGCTCTTTTTGCCATATATCACAACGGTTACAATTGAAACAAGAACCATCACAGCGTTTGCGACAATTGTTCCCTCCCAAGTCATAGTCATGGTGCCAAAGATGGGGGATGCCGCATTGAACATGGTGTGGAATAATACGCACATAAACACACCGCCTTTTCCTGATATTTTGTAGATTGCCCCATTGAAAAACCGAAACGCCATGAGTTGAACTGCAAACATCCAAAAGTTAATGAGTCCCTCTCCGTGATTCGTCCCCGGAATGAAGAAGAGAGGAATATGCCATAAAATCCAAATGCTTCCAACAAATACAGAAGACAAAACAAAGCCATATTTTTTGTCAAGCTCAGGCTGCAATATGTACATCCAGCCAGATTCCTCCAAGCCACCGATAATAAGATTACCAGGCAGGGAAAGGAAGAACGTATAAAATGGAAGCACCATTTCCGTGCGGCCTGAAACTGCAATATGTATCAAAAAATACAGTGCAAGCCCTGCAGCAACGAACAAATAGAGAGAGATGTTATTTTTGGCGTAAAAAAACAGTTTTCAACCATTCCTTAAAATCTGCTATTTTGTTATTTTTCTTCAGAACGATATAGGAAGCAATAGCGGGCGACAAAATATAGATTGCAAAAGGAATATTCATTGCGAATTGCTGTAACGAGTAAGCCCAATTGTGAACTGAATATCCGAATTGCCCAAGGGCAATCAAAGCTCCTGACACAAGATAGGCTATGGAAAATGTCAGCCCCGTAAATTGTACTATGATTTTTTTGTCTGTCATGATTTCTTCACCTCACATTTTGAAGTATACATTAAATTTTAACATCTTTAACTTTTATCACCTAATGTTTGCTTTCTGCCATCTTAAAGTTATTACCCGCAAATCCTTTCGCTTCTCCCGTATCGTCAAGGCCGCATTCATAGCTGTAATGCGCCTTTCCACGGTTCGGTTTTCTTTCTGCCCCATTATACCATATCTTTCCACTAGCGTGGAAATTTTTCACTTTCAGCTCGTTTTCCAACCTTGTGGATATACGGGAGGGGCGGGTATAGCAGGTGGAAATCCATTACAACTGTGTTGGTGTAATTGAAATGCCGGGCATAAAAGAAACAAACAGCAAAACGCATAGCCAAAACTGACTATGCCGTATGCTGTACAAATACTTTTTTATTGAGGGAGTGCCTTACGGGAATCCTTCCTTCTTTTTCGTGTTTTTAACCGAATCAAGTAAGTCCCCCGCTTCAAATGTGAAAATCATTAAGTGGTGGTGGGACTTGCTTGTGTCAGGTGGAGTGTCATCATCTTGCCGCTTCGCGACAAGAAGCAAGAGCTTCGCCTGACAAGCAGCGGCAGCTGCTATTTGGTTATGCCCGGTGGAGCGGGGCATGCTGTGAGCAAGTAGGGTCGCGAATTGCGAATATCCGCTTGATTTAGATAATTCCCTTCATAACCAGGACAGCCAGAATACAGGTTATTAAGATGATCCCTGCAGCAAGGGTCATGCCAAGATTGAACGTCCGCTTTTTTGGTGCATCCGTTGAAACCGGGATCATGAGATTGGATTTTCTCAACGTGTTGACTAACGGCTTATAGATAAGAAGAGTCAGGGCCGTGTTGATTCCTCCCTTTAAAATGTTAAAGGGGACGAATGCAGGGAGTAGAAGCTTTACCACGGCATCCCTTGGATATCCCATATAAATTGGGGTGATAAGGTAGTTCCACAAAACCATGACCAGAGTCATGAGTAAGGTACCTGCCACCATGCCAAGGAATGCACCTGAAAGGGAATGGCGTTTCTTATAGAGGTAAGCTGCCGGACAGACAAATGCAACCGTAGAAAGAACGTTCATGATCAGTCCGATGATTCCGGTGCTGCTGATGGTGAACATCTCCACAAAAGACACGATGACGGAGATCAGTGCTGCTGACATTGGCCCGAATAAGAAACCGCCGGTAAGGATAATAACATCCTTTGGCTCATACTCCAGGAAAGGCAGCATGGGGATCAGAGGAATCCGGATCGCCACAACGGCTACAAAGGCCAGTGCACAAAGCATGGCCATGAGGGTGAGTTTACTTGTTTGCTTTGTCATATTCATGGTAAAGCCTCCTGAAAAATAAGTAACACCTGAAAGTATGCCTTTCAGGTGTTAAAAATAGACAGGTGTATTATCACTATTTAACACATCTTCTTTCATCCAGACTATACTGTCGGTATTGGAATTACACCAATTCTGCACAATTTGCGCTCGCGGACTTTACCGCCGGTCGGGAATTTCACCCTGCCCTGAAGACAACTATATTCAAATGTTCTTGAATTATTATAACATTTTAAAAAATAAATGCAATATGTTGTTGCAATTTTTTTAATTCTTTGCTATAATATCGGACATGGGGGTATAGCTCAGCTGGGAGAGCGCTTGAATGGCATTCAAGAGGTCATGGGTTCGAATCCCACTATCTCCACTTAAATAATAAGCCACAGGCATGAATGCTTGTGGCTTAAATTATAACTTATAGGGACGGGACACTTGGTAAATCAAGGAAAGCGTTAAATAAAATTGTTTAATGCGAGAGACATTGATTTTTCCATTATAAAAGGATACAAATGTTGTGTTTATAAATTTGTTTTTGTTTGGCCCATATAATCAGCACATTTAAAAATTCAGTATATGAGAAAAAAAACTTTTGGACACTGAATAAGCGTGTATGGGAATATATAGGGGGTATAGTCTCTTTGCTTCAGGAAAAGTCCATACTTGCAAATATAACCAAGAGCCGGCCCAATCACGGCTCCGATACTCATTGCCGCACCCAACTGCCCTATATTCTTGCTCCGCTCTTCATTTGAAACAGAATCTCCTACATATGCCATTGCCGCTGCTGCTGCTGCGGACGAAAGAATTCCAGACAGCCCCCGGGCGATAAAAAGTGTTTCGATTGAAGATGCTAAACCAAATAGAAATAAACTGACTGCGTATCCCAGCATACCGATGCTTAAAACCGGCTTTCTGCCGATTCGATCTGATAAAGCGCCCCAGAATGGGGCGCAGATTGTCTGCATCAATGCATAAATGGCTGTCAGCCATCCCAGCTCCTTACCACCGGCACCAAAACTTTCCATATAGTAAGGCATGACTGGCAGAACCAAGCTATAGCCAAGCGATACAACAAAGTTTACCAAATAAAGAATGAGGATGGATTTATTTTTCATGAATCATCACCGTTCCTGTTTTACCATCTACGGTAATGATTTGTCCGGTCTGAATCTTTCTGGTTGCACAATGAGTAGCCATAACCGCCGGTATGCCATATTCCCGGGCGACAATACTGGAATGGCTTAGTGGACCTCCAATATCGGTTACAACAGCACTAGCCGAAGCAAATAACGGCGTCCACGCAGGAGTGGTAGTTACGGCAATTAAAATATCTCCAGTACTGAATTTCTCAAAATCGGCCGGACCGTACAGAACGCAGGCTGGAGCCGTCACTGTCCCGAAACTGGTGCCGATTCCGTAAAGAACCGTATTGCCATCAATCATTTCTGGTTTTTCCGGATTACTGTGAGCATTTTTCTTTTTCCTTTCCGGGATCTCTGGCGGAGAAGTATAGCTCTGGTTCTTTTTCCATTCTTCCCGGCGTCCGGGAATTGCTCCGGTCAGATCTTGAAGTGTTTCCCTCCGGTCCAGCCGTTTAATCAGATCTGACAATTCCGTCTCGTTGAGCCAGTATATTTCATCAGGCTGTGATAGCGCTCCTTTTTTTAATAAGCCGCTGTGCAACCTCTTTCAGCATTCTGCGAATCACCGGGTGCCCCATTCCCATTGAGAAAATGACGTCCTCTCTCATAGGGGCGGTTGCCTGTGCCCAACTCAGCAGTTTTAAGAACAGTTTTCTTCTGGGGCCGTTAATCTGCTTTGAAATTGTTTTTGCAGCCTCAATTCGCCGGTTTTTAGCCTTGGCCTGACGCGTTAACGGACTTTCTCCATGGCCGGTTGCGAAGGATTTAATTGATTCGAAGGTCGGGGTGAGCACTTCCTGAGGGGTAGGATTGGCAAAATCAAATTCATAGGCGGTACGGCCATAATTTACAAAATGCAGCTGGATCTGTTTTTTCCATTCTGTCCACAATTCATCTGAGATCATTGAAGGCGGGAGAGTGGATGAGAACTGCCTGCTAATATCAGCAGCCAAAGTAATTCTAAGATAGTTGCTCAAATCCGGGTATTGGGAGGCCCACCTGCCAATTTTATATAACGATTTCTCTGACTGCAAAGCAATTGTGTCCATTCCCAGTAAAAGTACTGAGATATCCGGTACGCCAGCTTTGGAGGCTGTACCTTTAAATAATTTTGTTAACATTGTTTCACTTGTAAGTGCTGCAGGTAAACAGAGCTGAATTTTTGTAAAGTAGGTACAGGCCGCTCCGAATACTATTCGGACCCCATTGAGCAGTTGTTCTGCGCTCATTGATTCCATTGATTTGCTTTCCCATTCCGTAACAACCGCAGCAAATTCCTTTTGTGCTCTATTAGATCTTTCCACACTCTTTTGATAGGTGCGGTGTATGGATTTTGGGGAAAAAGATTTTGTAATCAGAAGAAGTGGCTTAAATTTGCAGGACATATAGGTATATCCATTAATCGTGACGTATGCGCCGTGTTCGGGCCACAACTTTTGAGCGCCATTTTCGAACATATGGTTCCATAGAATAAGTGTCGCCTGATTAATCAGATCCATTCCCAGAGTTGCAAATAAAGGAGTAACGGGACTGGGGAGATGTTCTGCTAAACTGCCCTTGGTATAGATCACTCCTTTTTCGAGAGGTTTCCATTCGGGAGGCAGAACTGTGATCGGACGGGCCTGAACGATATACATCTGATTCTTTTCCAAAGCCCATTCCACATCCATTGGCATCTGATAGTATTGTTCGATTGTTTTTCCAAGTTTTGTCAATACCTCGACTTGCGTATTCGTGAGAGCCGGTTTCTGACGCATCGGATCAGCAACTGGTACCTCCTTTGTCCCTTTTGCGGTACGGATTGTCATAAGTTGTTTGTCGGCAGTCTCATATGAGGTGATTTTCTCTGAAGTTTTAGAAATAACAATGGTATCCGGAGTGACCAGGCTGGATACTACCGCTTCACCCAGTCCCCAGGCTGCATTAATGAGCATCTCATCCCGATCTCCGTTTACTGGATTAACAGTAAATAAAACTCCTGCAGCATCTGAAAAAAATCAGTTTTTGAACGGTGACGGCAAGTGCTACTGTTGCCTGATCAATATGGTTGATCAAACGATAGGAGATCGCACGGGCCGTCCATAAAGAGGCCCAGCAACGCTTAACGGCAGTAAGAACTTCACTTTCGCCTTGAATATTTAAATAAGTTTCCTGCTGTCCGGCAAAGGAAGCACCGGGTAAATCTTCGGCAGTAGCTGATGATCGAACGGCAACCGGTACATTGCCCAACTTTTGATAGGCGGCGGTAATTTCCTTTTTTTAGTTCGTCAGTCATTTCACCTTTTGTAAATATATTGCTGATCTGCAGTGAGGCTGCTTCCAGCTTTACCGTATTACCCGGGTCAAGTCCATCTAATGCGTCGATAATCTGTGGCTGGATTTCATTGGTATTAACAAAAAGCCGGTACGCCTCAGTAGTAACATGAAAACCATCCGGAATCGGTAATCCGGCTGCCAGCATTTTCGACAGGGACATACCCTTGCCACCTACGGTTTCAAGTGTTGCCTGGTGATGCTTCATTGATAAAATATAAGTCATATCAGATACCTCCTTTTAAAGAGTGATTCCGTGTAAAAAGATATTGACTGTTTCATTGAGCATTTCTTCCATGCTATGAGATGAACGGGATGTATATGTAATAGAAAGCATTGAATTAATCAGCAGCCGTGATGCCAGTTCCGCATCCGTCACCCGAAATAATCTATCCTTAATTCCTTGTTCAATCACCGACTGTACAATATTCTGATAAGTATGTCGTACTTTTTTAATCCGCTCCTGATAATCCTCATCCAGAAAATAAGCTTTTGTCGCCAGCCACATAAATAAAATGTTATTTTCTTTTGAATAAGCAAGATTAATCTTCATAATTTCCTTTAGGGATTGCTCCGGGGGAAGATTCGCATTGATAATCTTTTGTACCGTTGTGATTGCATTATTAACTTGAACTTCAATCGCATATACGACAATTTCATCTTTTGATTGAAAAAAAATCATAAAGACTTGATTTCCCTAACCCTGCCAGATCGGCAATTTCTCTCATTGATGTTTTTTCGATTCCCTTAACCTGAAAGAGCTTCAGCGCTACTTTCATGATGTCAAGGCGGCGTTCCGTCTGTTGTTCTGATGTTAGTATAAATCCCTTTGGCATAAATAGCACCTCCAGTAGCGACTAGCATTCGCTTCTCGGTTTAATTATAAGTGACCGTCGGTCGGTTGTCAATAGAGGTATATTCTGAAATTAGCTTCGGTGTGAGGATTTTAGATATTGTGGATAACTCGTTTTTTTACGCAGACTACCCCCTTCTATGCCATTTTCCGTTTTTTTCGGTTTATGATACAATCTGCAGAGGTGCTTTTTTTCCCCTTTTTCTATTTTCGCCTTTGTCATCCCCATATAAACAAGGAATGTCACAGTCAGGAATATCTTCATTTTCTTCAGTCCACGGATTGTGTGGTTCTCAAACTTGTAGTCCCTGTCCAGACGGCTTCTCTGATTATACAGCCGTTTCCATTTATGGCTCTGCTCGATACCGGCGTGAATTACAACGAGTTGAAATTTCAAAAGGGTTTCAAATAAAAATTGTGTATTCGAAGCAGCTATAGGAACTGCTTGATATACTTGGATAGAAGACATTATTTTATGTAGTAAACTATCTACAGATGAATTATATATCCTACATATAAAAACTTGTTTTTGGGGGTGTACACCGACATATGCTGTTAGAATATAAATAGTACAAACCAAAATCAGAAGTTCCAAATAGATTATTATATATTAAAATATAAGTATGTTTAAGGAGGAACTTTTCATTGGCTAATCATCATGACAAACAATTTAAACTGGATGCCATTCACTACCAAGACCATAAAGACCTGGGGTACGTGGAGGTGCAGAAAATCTTGGTATTGGTTATAGTACAGGTTTTGAGAATGCCCAAGGCTATAAGGATGCCCTTCAGGATGCCTGGAGAGAAGGGGGAACCCGTTATCTTCAGGAGGAAATTAAGTCTGCCGAGGTTTTCGAAATACTGAAACAGGTTGTGGATCTAAGTAAAAAAACCCTGATTTATGTAGCTGCCCCAGGGCTGTTTCAGGTAGTATATCAGGCTGTCCGCAATTATCCGGATTATATGTCACTGTTTCCTGGAACATTAGGACTTATCGGTTTTGATGACCAGGGCTGGACTAGGATGACGACCCCCACAGTCTCGGCTATTATCACTCCCGCTTATGAGGTGGGGGTAAGAGCAATGGAAGAGCTTATAGATTTGTTGGAAGGCAGGCGGGTAGAAGGCGAGGTTATATTTAAGAATATCGTGAAGTGGAGAGAAACGACCTTGTAAAACGATCTGGTTAGCAGTTGTTTGTTTACTTGGAGGAAACACCCAGGTCTTAAAGGATGTCAGTGTTTTTCTTGACAACTGTATGCGCTGGCTGTACAGGACTATCCTATCAGACAAATTGGTCTGAGGATGAGCGGAATGAGTTGCATATCAAATATAGAGGCGCTATCTTAATAAAAGAGATAGCGCCTTAGATTGCTCTGAAAATAGATTTAAAACAGTGCAGATTAACAAGTTGCGCCGCCTGCTAAGTGAAGCTTAGCATCTAAGATTTCCTGCTTGCGGTCTAGTAAATCATTTGCGTATAACTTAGTTTGAACATTTTCAAAACCAATACGAGAAATCGTATCGGATAAACGTTCTCCGGTTTGCCCTTGTTCTCTATAGAGAAGAATTGTTTTTTTTCAATGATTGCTAAAGCTTCCTCTTTGCTGGTGAATACACGATCAAGAGAAATTCCGCGTGCTACTTTTTTTACCCCATCTGCCACCTATGTAAATCTTGTATCCGTTTATGCCGTCTTCGATGCAATCAAAATGACATTTACCGACGCAACGGCCACAGTTATTACAGACATCTTTATCAATCGTAGGAACACCATCTACTAACGTTGCAGCAGCCATAGGACAGGATTCTACAACAGAACATTTTTTTACAAGCATTACAATTATCTTCATCATAGTTAGGAATTAATTGACCGATAATGCCTAAGTCGTTTAAGTCTGGCTTTACACAGTTATTAGGGCAGCCACCCACAGCAATTTTAAATTTATGAGGTAATTTTACGTTTGCGTAGCCATTATAGAAACGTTCGTGAATTTCTTCTGAAAGTTCAAATGTGTCAATAAGGCCATATTGGCAAGTGGTTCCTTTGCAGGATACAACCGGACGTACTTTTGAACCGGTACCGCCGGTAACAAGTCCTTCCTTTGCAATATATTCACGAAATTTCTCGATGTTATCGTAATGGACGCCTTGGCATTCAAGTGTTAATCTTGTTGTCATAGTAACGATACCGTTACCATAAATTTCTGATGCTTCAGATAAGCATTTGTTCTGAGCTGCAGTAATCTTACCATTTACAGTAATAATTCTTGCTGAAAAGTTATCAGTTCCCTTGTTTCTAAGAAACCCAAGGGCCTTTACTCTTTTTTCATCTTCTGCAGTTACTTTTAATTGTGTCATGTTTTTCCCTCCATAAAATTAGTTGACTTCTATCTATAACTCGATTGAATTAAAGATAGAACCACCTTCAAGAACCAAAGTATTTGTATATCCGAAGTGTTTCAGGCGATTTTGTAATAAATAGGCTCTTTTGCCTTTGGAACAGGCCAGTAATAATTTATCATCCAATGAATATTCCGCAATTTTGCCGGTAACCTTTGTTAAATCCATATAAGGAGCACCTGCAATGGAAGGGGCAATAGAGGCATCAATTAATTTGTAACCTTCAGCTTGTCAGCCTTGTAATCTGTTGGAGTGATACTATTAAATACACCACTTATTTTATTTAAAAGAACATTCACCGTATGGGAAAAAGGATGAATTGCTGTAGAGAATGGAGGTGCATACGCTAAATCCATGTTCTCAATATCTTCTAAAGTTGCCTTCATCGTAAGAGCTGTAACTGCGATATCAATCATTTTATCAACGCTGCCTTTACCTAATACTTGAAGACCTAATAATCTCTTTGTAGTTCTATCAGCAATCATTTTTACTATAAAATAAGATGCCTGTGGATAGTAGTGTGCTTTATCATCCACTATAGTAACAACACTAACAGCATCATTACCAGCTGCAATAGCTCCTGCTTCTGTTAAACCAGTTCTTCCTACATTAAGTTCAGGTAATTTACATACACCGGTTCCGAGTACGCCGCGATAGGATATGCGGCTTCCGGCTATATTTCTAGCAGCAATACGTCCTTCAATATTAGCGGATGAACATAGGGGACCAGGTGCTTTCTCTGGTTAATGCATTGGATACGCAAGCACAGTCACCAATCGCGTAGATATCAGGATCATTTGTCAGAAGAAATTCATTTACCTTGATTGTCTGATTTTCCATTAAATCCAGACCAGTGTCTACAGCAAAGGATGTGTTAGCACGAATACCCATTGCAAGAATTACGGCATCACATTTGATAGCACGTTTTCCGGTTTGAACTTTCTCAACCTTCTCTTCACCAAGAATTGCTTCTAATCTGGTATTGGTCATTGCCATAATACTATGGTCAGCCAAGTGATTTTCAACATACTCTGCAAAGTCAGGGTCAAAACCAGGTAAAATGTGATCTGCCATATCCAATACAGTTACGCGTACCCCTTGGAGGCTTAAGTTCTCAGCAACTTCAAGGCCAATAAAACCACCACCTGCAACGACTGCACGTTTGATCTTTCCTGCTTCTATTGCTTCACGAAGTCCAATGGCATCTTCAGGAGTTCTCATGTAATATACGCCATCTAAATTAACACCTTCAATCGTTGGTTTCATTGGGCTTGCCCCGGAAGCAATCACTAACTTGTCATAGGAATATGTAGAAAGTTCGTTCGCTGCCAGGTTCATTGCTTCTACAGTTTTTTGGTCTCGGTTCATTTTGATAACTTCAGTCTCAGTCAATACTGTGACACCAGTTAACGCTGAAAAACTAGCTGGTGTGTTGACTATTAATTGCTCGCGTTGCTGGATTACGTTACCCACATAGTAAGGCAATCCACAACCGGCGTAGGAAATATCCTTACTTTTAGTTAGAATCGTTATGTCATAGTTGCGGTTTTCACGTTTTAACTTTGCTGCAACTTTAGTACCTGCGGCAACGCCGCCAATAATTAAAATCTTCACAGCTGCACCCCTTTGTTTATTTTTTTAACATATGTTTAATATAGCACTTGTTTTGATATAATAAAAGTGATAATATCTTATTGAAGTCATAGGTAAAACCTATGATAAAAAATAAAATAGAGGTGATTCCATGACGATACGTCATTTAAAAATATTTAACGAAGTAGCACAAAGTGGGAAGATGAGTATTGCTGCAGCTAAGTTTTATGTATCTCAGCCAACCGTAAGTCAAGCAATTAAGGAGTTGGAAGATCATTATGGAGCCCTATTGTTTGAACGGTTATCGAAAAAACTATATATAACAGAAAGGGGAAGACAGCTGCTTTCATATTCTAAGCAAGTGGTAGAACAATTTGATTATTTAGAAAGTAAAATGCTTGAAACAACAGGGTATCAAAAGCTTAAAATTGGTTCAACGATTACAATAGGCAGCTGTCTTATCAGTGATATATTGAATTCATATCAAGAGTTAAATAACGAAGTTGAAATCTATTCCTACATAAACAACACACATCATATCGAAGAGAAGATATTGAATTCTGAATTAGATATTGGTCTTGTAGAGGGTAGAGTGAAGAGCCCGGATTTAGTGACGATACCTGCTGTAGACGATTACTTGGTTTTAGTATGTAGTGCTAATCACCCATTTGCAAAGAAAAAGAGCTTTACATCAAAGGATTTAGCCGGAGAAAAATTTGTAATGCGAGAAGAAGGCAGTGGAACACGAGAACTATTTGAAAACTATTTAAAAGAACAGGGTGTATCCATAAATATTAGCACGGTTGCAAATTGTCCGACAGCAATGATCCGATCTGTGATTGATAATCATTGCCTGGCTGTACTATCCATTCGACTTGCAAAAGAGCAGATTGAAAATGGCAAGATCATTGTAATTAAAAATAGAGATACTACATGGAATCGCTTTTTTTAGTATTGTATATCATAAAAACAAATTTGTATCAAAGCAAATGGAAGAATTTATTGATCTGGTTAAAAAAATATAAGTATGCAGAAATCTTCGATCGCTTATTGTAGTGATATAGGTAAATCTTATGATTGTCTTAGAAGATTATTATTTATATCAATATAGGTGCTGTGTTATGTTAAAAGTGGAAGAATGGCTTAAATCTTACCCTTGTTTAGAGATAATCTCCCAAGATGGAGCACAAACCTATTCATCTGCGGCTCAAAGCTCTTATCCAAATGCAATACAAATTAGTGATTGGTAACCGGCGAGAACGAATATTGTTTGCACAGAAAAAAACGGGCTGAAGGTTATTCTATAAATGATATAGCTCTATTACTGCATTCTGCGACCACTACTATTCAAAAATATCTTTCAACATCAGAGAATGACCTTCCAATCAAAAAGGAAAATGCACGGGAACGCCAGAATATTCAAACCCAGGTAAGCCGGCACCTTACGAGCAGGAAGTAATAGAAATGCGTTCACAAGGAATGGCCTGTCAAATCAACTAACTTTGGGAAGGACCAATTAGCCGCTTACTTTCCTAAAGCATGGACACCCAAAAAGATTTGAAGAAAATCAGCATAGATATTGATATTCCATCATAGCGTAAATTTCCAGAAAAAGCACATATACAAACATATGTTCTGCTGATATAATTGGATTCAGGCCATAGTCATAAAAAATGGGAGGTGTTTCCTGGATGGAAGAGCAGATCTATTTATGTATTGATCTTAAATCATTTTATGCTTCTGTAGAATGCGTGGAACGTAAGCTTGATCCTCTAGCTACTAATCTTGTGGTGGCTGACCCTGAGAGAAGTGAGAAAACAATATGTCTTGCGATTACACCATCCATGAAAGCATTGGGAATAAAGAACCGATGCAGGGTGTTTCAGATACCCCAAGGTGTGCAGTACATCATGGCACCACCGAGAATGAAGCTCTACATTAAATATTCAGCAGATATTTATGGTATTTATTTAAAATATATTTCAAAAGAGGATATCCATGTTTATTCCATTGATGAGTCATTTCTTGATGTGACTCATTATCTTTCCATGTATCATATGAACGCAAGGGAATTGGCATTACGGATTATGGAGGATATTAAAAGTACCAAAGGAATTACCGCTACAGCAGGAATTGGAACAAATTTGTATCTGGCAAAAGTAGCACTGGATATTATGTCAAAGCATGCGAAAGACAATATCGGATATCTGAATGAGGAACTCTATCAAAAAAACAATGTGGAAGCATCAACCCCTGACTGACTTCTGGAGAATAGGTAAGGGAATTTCAAACAGACTGAATCGTATAGGTATCGCCAATATGGGCGATATTACCCGCACAGATGAGGATTCGTTATACCGATTGTTTGGCATTGATGCGGAGCTTTTAATAGACCACGCCTGGGGAAGGGAAACAACCACTATGGCGGATATTAAAGCATATAGTTCAAAAAGCAATTCCATGTCCAGCGGCCAGGTGCTTGCAAGAGATTACAGCTTTGAAGAGTGCAGGCTGATTGTAAAGGAGATGGCTGATGCCTTATGTCTGGATATGGTAGATAAAAATGTGGTTACTGGTTCTATGTCATTGATGATTGGATATTCTAATGAACTGGAACTAAAACCGGCGATAGGAACGACAGCCATGTCTGTTACCACTAATTCCTACCGAACGATTATACCCTATGTGATGGGACTGTATGAGCGTATTGTGGATAAGAGCAAACCAATACGGCGGCTGAGTCTCTCATGCAATAATATTGTTAATGAAGCTTACGAACAGTATGACTTATTTACTGACCCAGCAGAACTGGAAAAGGACAGGAAGTTACAGAAAGCAGCATTGGAAATAAAAGAAAGGTTTGGTAAAAATGCTCTTGTACGTGGGATGGATCTGCAGAAAGCTGGTACCACTATAGAACGTAACAGGCAGATTGGGGGTCATAAAAGTGGAGAATAGAAGGAGTAAAATGGACAGGAGAAGCCGCGCGAAACAATTTATGCCCTTTGATGCATTAAAAGGATTTCGGGAAGCAGTGGCAGAAAAAGAAAGGATTATCGTTCCTAAACGTGATCTGCCGGAAGAGAAAAAAAGAGGAGTTAGATTGGAAGTTAAGACGGATTCAGAAAGAAAACATAATTACTGTGGAATATTTCCAGGATAGAGAATATGTGCAGGTAACCGGAATGGTAACACGAATAGACGATGCAAACAGAACATTGGAGATTGCCAATACGAGGATAGCTTTTGTTGATATTTCTGATTTAAAGTGTGATATGTTTCAAGAGTAGATTGGTGTGTAGAAGAACGCTTGCTGTAAATAATTATACAAAAGAGAGGCTGACAAGTAATGACAGCGAAAGAAAAATCAAAACTGATTAAGCAGTCCGGTAAACTTTATACCTATGGATTAACAGTGGAAAATACAAGGTTTGCCGCCTGAATAAAATAAATAAGTATTAGGCCCGTCTTACACCGGGCCTTGTTGTCTGCCACATCCAATGTATTATTCTTTCATAATGTAAAACCGTGGTTTTCCTTTTCAAACTTGTACCCCATTTTGATTTATACTCAATCGCCTTAGTGGGACCGCCTCCGATACAGGCCATACAGTGTGTGTAGTTCCTTTTCGTACGGGTTTTCCATTAACCATATCAATGTTATTTAAAGGACATTCGATGCATTTTTGGCAGGAAATGCAGTCACTGGACACAGTAAAGCCTTTGTCATGGATCGCTAAAGGGTAATATAACAGATTGACCGGCCCGCTTAACCGCCTGCTTTAAAAGGACATAGGTGTTTCAGGAAACAACCCTCCTGTGGTCTGCTTATGGGAAACTAACCTGCCCTGTTCACGTCGATTCCGCTTACCATCATTCGCAAATATTCTTTCGCCTGTGCCTTTGAGCACTCCTTTTTATGGAGATATTTCCATTCCAATATAATCAATACTGACTCACTGTATAGCTTTGCAGCCATCTCCTGGGGTATTTTGAATTGGTGCGTATTCGGACTGCTTTTAGAAGCTGCCATCATATTTGTAATGAGATAAAAATGAATTTGGTTGATAAAGTATTGATTTGGATGGTTATTTTTCAAAATACGCTGGACGGTCCCAATATTTTGGTCAAAGAAATCAATAAAGTTTTCCATCAGTGTGTTCAATCGTTTCTGACAATTACCTGCTTCTTGATAACCGCTGTCAATTTGCTTATGAACGGTCAAAAAAACAGTATCCCAGCAGATCATATTTATCATCGAAATAATTATAAAAGGTGGCTCGCGGCAGCATTGCTTTTTCACAAAGCTCCTGAACTGCAATTTCCTCGAAAGACTTTACAGCAAGCAAGGTCAACATTGCTTTCTGCAAAGAAATGAGAGTCCGGGCGGCGCCAATAGTTAATTTTTTAGATAAATCATATTTCATTTGATAATCTCCTTTGACATTTTTTTCAAATCTGTCTAAATCTCGACTTCCTCACGATTCTGTCACTTGTATTCCTTATGACTATATTATAGACTAAAATAAAAATTTAGACAGGTGCAAAAATTCTGCGAGAACTGACTGGACGATTTAAGCTCAAAAATGAAGCGGAATCAGTTTAACCTCATCAAGCAGCGGAGCGGATTGCGAATATCTGCTAGACTAATTGGTTGAAACAAAGGAAAGGTAGGTCTATGTTATGAGAGAACATATAATTTCAGTAGATTTTAAGAAGTGTATCGGGTGCAGTATGTGCCAGCGGGATTGTCCTGAAAACAATATTTCGATTACAGACAAGAAAGCGGTAATCAAGTCGCAAAGCTGCATGAAGTGCGGACATTGCGTTGCAGTCTGCCCAAAAGCCGCTGTTTCTATCACAGGTTTTGACGAACCTCCAATTGAGATCGAAAATCCAACGATTTTAAATCCGAAACAGCTTCTAAGCGCAATTCAAACAAGAAGAACGATTCGGCAGTTTAAGAATCAGCCGGTGGCGCCCGAGGTAATCACGCAGATCCTAGAAACCGGACGCTGGACGCCAACCGGAAAGAATGCGCAGGATGTATCCTATATCGTGCTAAGGGATAACATGGAAAGTTATGAAAAAATAGCGGTACGTTTATTTAGAAGACTTCTGCCGCTAGTAAAGCTGGTGAATCCCAGCATAAAAAATGCAGTGATTGATGATCACTTTTTCTTTAAAAAAAGCACCGGTCGTCATTATGATTCTGTCGAAAAGCGAGATCAATGCTTCCCTTGCCGCCTCCAACATGGAATTAATGGCTCAGGCCCATGGTCTGGGAGTCCTTTACAGCGGGCTTTTTAGCATGGCCGTAAACCTTTCTAGAAAGCTGCAAAAGGCGCTGCAGCTGACACATAAAGACCGGGTCGTTACAACACTGGTGCTTGGTTATTCAGACGTAAATTATCGCCGCACCGCACAAAAAGATGCGGCGGTCGTCCGATATTTATAAAGAAATACAGGGCTTATCTGTACAACAGCGGATGGGAATTGGAGCCGTATATGGAGTATTGCTGGTGGTTTTATTGTTGGCAGCTTTTATCTCTATTAAATCAGACATCGAAAAATGAGAGTTGTCATGCTTTATCATCACCTAATATATCTGCCGTCCACCTTCCAAGGCCTCATCCAGCTGTTTATCAGTACACTTTCTTGCCGCCTCTGCATCACGCGCTTTGATGCATTTATATAAACCAAGTACGCTATCGTATAGTGCCTCTTTTCCGTAACGCAGACAAAAACGCTTCCAAAGCTGTGTTACAACAGGTTTAAAAGATATGTAAATTAAAGGTATAATACTGTTTCCGCTGATAACGGAAAGTTTGTGATGAAAAGAGAAGGTGGCTGAGACCGTCTCTTCAATAGAATTTGCATTTGCAACTTCCTCTAATAATCCTTCCAATCCAAGAATATCCTCATTCGATGAATTTTTTATAATCGAATCCGTTGCCAGATGTTCCAATGCCCGGCGAACTTCAAGGATTGAGTAAATTTCTGCTTGTCCAAGTGTATCTCCGTGATATTCCATAATGGCATTTAAGGTATTGATATTTCCGTTCCTGCCGTAATCTGCTACAAAAACCCCCTGCCTTGGATGTACTTCCAAAAAAAACCCTGTTTTTCAAGTTCTGCAAACCCACTGTTAACCACTGCACGGCTGACCTGCATCTGTCTCGCAATCTCCCTTTCAGGAGGTAATTTGCTTCCAACCGGGATATGCCCTGATAAAATCATGTCTCGAATCTGACAAATAAACATTTCTTTTAAGCTCAAAGCGCTAAGTTTCTGAAATTCCATTTTCTCCCCCCTTATTCTGGCTCTGGCCATACCAGAAATCAATACCATTTTATCATACATTCTCACAAAAATTCAACAAATAAATATGTGATAATGACAATTATTTTTTTGCAATATTGCCAGTATCCATAGAATATCTTATAATAATATTGTTAAAAAATAAACTAAACTGTTCACCTGGCTGAACCAGAGCACTGATGGAAAATATTCCTGCATTTTGATGGTTAAAAGACCTTTGAAGAAAAGGAAAATGCCAAAAAGTGAGTTTTAAGCCAACAGATGACAGAAAAGAGAATGAGAAGAAAGGAGCGCGACACATGGAAGATTTTAAAGTTCTTGAGATAAAAACAAGTGTCTTTGCTGACAACAACATACAAGCTGGAAAGCTTCGTGAAGAATTAAAGGGTAAGAAGGTCTTTCTTCTTAATCTGATGTCCAGTCCCGGTGCCGGTAAAACCACTACCCTGACCCGTACGATTCATGCCCTAAAGAACGACTTTAATATTGGTGTTATGGAAGCGGATATTGATTCTGACGTGGATGCCCGTACCATTCAGCAAACTGGTGCAAAAGCCATCCAGCTGCATACCGGCGGCATGTGCCATCTGGATGCGGAAATGACCCGCCAGGGATTAGAGGGTCTTGATACAGACGGTCTTGACCTTGTAATATTAGAGAATGTAGGCAACCTGGTCTGTCCTGCAGAATTTGATACCGGCGCAGTAAAAAAATGCTATGATCCTCTCCGTACCGGAAGGAGACGACAAACCTCTTAAATATCCGCTGATGTTCTCTATTTGCGATGTGGTACTGATAAACAAGATGGATGTAATACCGTATTTTAATTTTGATATGGAAAAATGCAAAGCAAATATTAGACTTCGTAATCCCAACGCTATTATCATTCCCATCAGTGCTCTGAAAGATGAAGGAATTAAGGAATGGACCGACTGGTTAAGCAATGAAGTAAAATCCTGGTGTGAATAACAAGAGTATAACCAGCATAAAAAGGTATTCATAAACTTCAAATGCGCAAACAAGTGCAGGAAAGGAAATTATGAGTGAATTAAGACCTAAAATTGTAAGATTGGCAAAAATGGTAGGCGGTATTGCCGGAGCCATGAACAAAATCGATGAAAATTCTCCCGAATACTACGCTCTAAACTGTGTTGTAACAGATGACATGGCTGATATTGCTATGATCATAGGGCTGCGTAAACCCCGTACCTTCGAGTATATCGCTAAGCGTTCCGGAAAGAGTAAAAAAAAGAGACAAGGGACCTCTTAGAGCAGCTGACCTACACAGGAGTCGCCAAAGTATGGAAGGATAAGGAGGATCATAAAGAACGGTTTTTTGTAAATATATTTGCCCCCGGTATGTTGGAAATGATGGTAAATAACCGTGAACAGCTTAACGAACATCCTGAAATCGGTAAAGCTTTTGAAGAATACACCAGACTGCGTCTTGCGCCTATGGCAGCAAAATTCCCTCAAGGCATGGCAATGATGCGTGTCATTCCTGTAGAAGAGTCCATCAAGGATATCCCCGGTACAAAACCCTGGGAACGTCTCTCCTATTACCTGGATAAATATGATACGTTCACGGTATCTGACTGCTCCTGCCGCCAGTCACGCCGTGTACTGGATGAAGGCTGCGGCCATCTGGAAAAAGACATCTGTATCCAGATGGGCGAAGGTGCCGAATATTATATAAGAACAGGCAGAGGCCGCCAGATTTCACGGAAGAAGCAAAAGAAATTATTAAATTTGCAGAAAATAACGGCCTGATGCATGAAATCGCCCATACCGACGGACTTGGTGAATCAGCGGCAATCTGCAACTGTTGTGGCTGCTCCTGCTTCTCCCTGCGTCTTGCCACACTTTTTAATACTCCGGATTCCATACGTTCCAATTTCACTGCCAAGGTAAATAAGGAAAACTGCGTAGCCTGCGGACAGTGTGTGGAAAATTGTCCTGTTAATGCTTTGAAACTTGGCCAAAAGCTCTGTTCCAAAACACCTGTTGCCATAAAGGCAGAACCTACCGCACGTGACCATGTCTGGAAAGAAAGCAACTGGAATGTGGATTACCGCGAGAACCGTAAAGATGTTACAGAAGAAGGTACATCTCCTTGTAAAACTGCCTGTCCGGCTCATATTTCCGTACAGGGTTACATAAAGCTTGCTGCTTCCGGCCGTTACCATGAAGCATTAGAGCTGATAAAGAAAGAAAATCCTTTCCCTGCTGTCTGCGGACGGATCTGTCCTCATGGCTGCGAAAGCGAATGTACCCGCGGAGATATTGATGAGCCGGTTTCCATTGACGAAATCAAAAAAATTTATTGCGGATAAAGAGCTGGATGGTTCGATCCGCTATATCCCGCCCATGCGTTACCACCTTGGAAATAAAATCGCAGTGGTCGGCTCCGGTCCGTCCGGTCTTTCCTGTGCATATTACCTGGCAATTGATGGTTATCAGGTAACAGTATTTGAAAAGGAAGAAAAACTTGGTGGTATGCTTACCCTTGGTATTCCCTCCTTCCGCCTGGAAAAGGAGGTTCTTAATGCTGAAATAGACGTTCTGCGTGAAATGGGTGTTACCTTTAAAACCGGAATTGAAGTCGGAAAAGATATTACTCTTAATGAACTTCGGAAAGAAGGTTACGAAGCCTTCTATCTGGCAATAGGCGCACAGGGTGGCAGAAGCTTGGCATTGAAGGGGAAGAAGCTAAGGGTGTTATTTCCGGCGTTGATTTCCTTCGTAATGTAAATCTTGGAAAAAAAGGCAGAGCTTTCCGGTAATGTAGTTGTGATCGGCGGCGGAAATGTAGCAATTGATGTGGCCCGTACAGGGGTAAGGCAGGGGGCTGCTGCTGTTAATCTTTACTGCCTGGAAAGTATCAGTGAAATGCCGGCATTACCGGAGGAGATTGCAGAGGCTGAGGAAGATAAAGTTTCCTTTCATAATGGCTGGGGCCCTAAGCGCATCCTGACAGAAGATGGAAAGGTGACCGGTGTAGAATTTAAGCGCTGCATCAGTGTATTCGATGAAGACCATCGTTTCGCTCCAAAGTACGAAGAAAATGATACGATCACTGTGGAAGCTGATACCGTACTGCTTTCCATTGGTCAGTCCATTGAGTGGGGCGGACTTCTCTCAGAAAGCAAGGTTGAGCTTGGACGCGGAGGTACTGCCAAAGCTGACAGCCTGACCTTACAGACTTCGGAACCGGACATTTTTGTCGGCGGTGACTGTTTTACAGGACCCCAATTTGCAATCCATGCCATAGCAGCCGGAAAAGAAGGTGCAATTTCTATTCACCGTTATGTACAGCCGGGACAGTCTCTTGTATTTGGCCGTGACCGCCGGGAATACCATGCTTTTGATAAAAATAACGTTGCTATCGATTTACAGGATTTTGATAGGACTCCCCGCCAGAGACCAGGACATTCTCCTGAGAAAAAAAGGCAGCTTCTATGATGAACGAATGACCTTTACCGAGGAACAGTTAAAGAAAGAGACGGAACGCTGCCTTGGCTGCGGTGCAGTAGAAATCGACAGTTATATGTGCATTGGATGCGGCATGTGTACGACCAAATGTAAATTTGATGCAATTCATCTTGAGCGCACCTATGACACGGTTCCCAATACCTATGAAAAACTTCCTGTGAAGATTGCAACCAACGCAATTGTACGTACCGGAAAGATTGCCGCAACTGTCCTCAAAGAAAGCGTTGGCAGAAGAAGCTGACGAAAAAAGGAGAGGGAATAATGCATGAGCTTGGTGTATTAAACTCTATGGTCCACACCATTGAGCGTATCGTAAAGGAGCAGAACGTAACAGAGGTCTACAAGCTTGTCATTGAAGTTGGCGAGCTTTCCGGTATCGTGCCCAGATATTTAGAGCAAAGCTGGCCCGCTGCCTCCTATAAGACTTTTATGGAAAAAACAGAGCTGGAGCTTATCGTCATTCCCGGTATTGTTAAATGTAAAGGCTGCGGCAGGGTATTTAATGCTGTTTACAGTGATTTAAATTGCCCTGACTGCGGCAGCAAGGATATGGAAATCCTGGAGGGAGATGACATGATAATTAAGGAAATCGTGTGCAACTAAAGCATTCCAACGATGAAGCTATAACATTTCCTGGACGTAAGGTGGTGATAGGAGGAAATGTGGCCGTTGATGCAGTGACAATCTGTGATGACTGCAGAATGACATATTCCACACTTATTCCACACTGGAATATAAAAAGATTTGCCCCCATTGCGGGAGAGAATCCACTTACCTGGCAGCGGGGGAAGAATTAAATATAAAGGCAATGGAACCGTGTTAAATAGGAGGAATGGGTATGTTTGTTTTTTCAGAAAGTGTTCCTACAATATTGGTGTTACTGGTATGGCTTGGGGTGTTCTTATCGTTGTTTGCTGCAAATGAATTAAGCCGCCGTTTTAAATGGGTGGGGTTTGGCTGCTTTGTTGTGCTTCCGGTAGTTTTAACAGTTTTATGGCTGACAAAGTTAAAGGATACTTCTTATATGGACTGGTTTCATCTGGCAAAGGTTTACTCTTCTACGGCGGGCTGTATTGGTTTTTGGTGTATCCGTCATATCAAAAAGCTGCAGAATAATAAAATTGCGTTATGTTTCCCGCCGTTAATTCTGGCTGTAAATATCCTGGAAGCCTGTTTCCGGGATTTTGAAGTAAGCCAGTACGTGACACCGGTTATGGAGTATATGAACAATCAGGTTCAGTACTATATCGGCGGTCCATGGAATGTCATGAACGGGATTGCAGGTCTTTTAAATATTGTGACCATTACAGGCTGGTTTGGAATCTGTATTCGAAAGAAGACCAGTAAGGATAAAAGCCAGGATATGCTTTGGCCTGATATGATGTGGTTCTGGATTATCGCCTATGATTTTTGGAATTTTGCTTATACCTATAACTGCCTTCCCACTCACGCATGGTATTGTGGATTTGCACTTTTACTGGCCCCCACGATCTGTGCATTTACAATTGGTAAGGGAGCATGGCTGCAGCATCGTGCCCAGACACTGGCCCTATGGTGTATGTTTGCCCAGACATTTCCGGCATTTCAGGATGCCAGCCGTTTTCTGGTGCATTCCGGATCCAGTAAGGCAATTGCAGAAGCAGCAATACGGGAAGGAATCCTTTCCCCTGACGGGTATACGGTATTGACCGGAACAGGAATCCAGCCGGTAGCAGGTGTATCACCGGATACTACTTTATTATTTGTTATGAGTTTACTTGCTCTTCTTGTAAATATCGGAGTATTTGTCTATATGATTCACAGAATGTATAAGACAAAGAGAAATCCATATACCGGAGAATTATATACGGATCATAAGAAGTATCAGGAGATTAAGGCTTTGGCAGAGTAAATTTAAGGGAGAAGAAATATGAAAAAGCTTAAAATAACACTTGCCTGTGCTGGCGGTATGTCAAGCAGTATGTTATGCAAGAAAATTATCGCTGCATCAGAAAAGAAAGGCTATGCAGGGACAGAGTGCGATGCCTATTCTGTTCATAGCTTGCAGTCGGCAGCTCCGGGCAGTGACGTAATTTTGCTTGGACCTCAGGTAGGATATATGAAGGATACGATAGTAAAAAAATATCCGGATGTTCCTGTTGAGGTTATTAATATGAAAGACTATGGGATGATGAGAGGTGAAAAAAATATTTAATGATATGGCGGAAAAGTTTGGTTGGTAAATGATCCAATTTGCATAGAAGAGAGTGAGAAGTATGAGTGAAGATAAAATTACTCCAGTTTATATACGATTGGTATTGAGTTTTTAAAGGGCATATGTTATCATTATAAAAATATATTTTTAGATATTAGGCATAAGTTGATCCACGTTTGCTAGGGAAAATCTTAGCAAACGTGTTTTTTTGGAGGTTAGTATATGAAAAAAGGAAGATTAGTGCTGGAAATTTTAACGATCATGTTAGGGAATTTTATTTATGCAGTAGGAATTGTGTTTTTTTATTATGCCTTCAGGTTTGATTACCGGGGGAACTACAGGGATTGCAATTGCCCTTAATCATTATACAAAATTACCTATATCAAGTATTGTATTAGCTTTTAATGTAATTATGTTTCTTGTCGGATTGTTCGTTTTGGGAAAAAAAGTTCGCATTAACTACGCTAATTAGTACATTATTCTTTCCGTTATGTTTGGAAGTATTGCAGACATTGTTCGCAAATTTTGTAATTACAGATGATATTTTTTTTATGTACAATATTTGGAGGTGTTTGTATAGGAAGTGCTATTGCTCTTGTTATCAGAGTTGGTGCAAGTACTGGAGGTATGAGTATACCACCTTTAATTTTGCACAAGTATATGCATATTCCGGTATCTGTCAGTTTATACGTAGGCGACTGTATCATACTTGCACTACAGGTAACATTTAGTGATAAAAATAAAATCCTTTATGGCATCATTTTAGTTATGATTTATTCCATCGTTTTAGATAAACTTCTTATACTTGGTACAAATAAAATACAGATAAAAGTAATAAGTGTCAAATCTTCGGAGATAAAAGATGCAATAATTTCGAGATTTGACAGAGGAGTTACACTTTTGCATGGTAAATCAGGATATCTGGAACGAGAGATGGATGTTTTACTAACTGTTATTTCTAATAATGATTTATCTAAGTTTGAAAAGCTGATTCATGAAATAGACGAGGAGGCCTTTGTTATTATTAGCCATGTTAATGAGGTAAGAGGCAGAGGATTTAGTATAGGAAAAAAATATTTATAATTTTAAAAGCAAGACAGTCAAACGGTCAAAAAGCTGTTAATTGCCAGGTTAAGAAGTTAGAAAGTTTTCCTGATACCTTTCGGGTATAATTTATATTGATTTTACAATGAGAGGAGATTTATTATGGAATTAAAAATTATTCAAGGAAATGTTTCAGAAGAAATCTTAGAACTATATGTAAAGTCTTTTCGTATGAAACCCTGGAATGAAAAGTGGACATTGGGCATGGCTGGTATGAGGATAAACGATTATCTTCAAAATCCCATGGCTCTGGGATATGAAGCCCGTCAAGATGGAAATATAGTTGGATTTTTAATGGGATACATAACCTCCTATTTAGGGGTTAAAGAATTCCATATACAGGATTTTGTGATTTCTGTAGATTTTAGTAGAATGGGACTGGGAACCCAGATGCTGTCTTTGGTTCAACAGGATGTGAAAAGAAGAGGGGTAGAAAGAATTAACTTACTCACTTTGAGAGATCCAAGGACTGAAGGATTCTACAATAAAAATGGATATGAAACTGATTCAAACCTTGTGTTTATGAATAAAAAAAATATTATAAAATAAAGTATGGGTGAATGGACAACGGGAAATTCCATTATAACAGGATCCTATGTACTGATTGCCTGGCTTGTGAGAAACTGTATGCAGGATGCACTTGAATTTCATGGAAAAGATATGGAACTGAATTTTATCATGGAAGAAGTGATGAAGGATAAGGATTACTAAGGGGATTGAATAAGTACCTGGCAGTATGATTGGGGGCAAAGTGCAAGATCGGCACATGGCAGAACTTCTGACAGAACTTATGATATATTTTTCTTCCAGTTTTTGGTATAATCAAAAAATCGGAATCCAGAGGTGGAAGTCATATGAATATAAATCCAAAGATTATCATACTAAGGGGTAATTCTGGGAGTGGAAAAACAACCATTGCAAGAAAACTGCAAAGATATTATGGAAGAGGCAAGTTACTTTAGTGAATTTGTATTACCAAATGAATGCAGACATATAAAAAATAATTAGGGGGTTGTAACATGAAAAAAAAGGTGATTCTATTAGCAGCGGCACTGCTGTGCGGATGCTTATTAGCAGGCTGCCAGAAAACAAAAGGTGACCAGTTGAATCCGGACACTGTAACTACAGAAGAGGGTCAGATAAAAGTTGAATCATCCAATGAAACGAATGAGGAAAAAGAAAAGTTCTCAATCAGAGATATCTCTGGACGAAAAAACGAATCATACCAGATCAATCCTTTGAGGTTGAATTGAATGAATGGGGAAATGTAAGGTTTATTTCATATGCACCGGAAGCTGGTGCTGATTTTGAAGATGTTTCATTTTATCTGATGAAGGACAATAAGGTCGTATATTCATTCCCTTATTATGGTGAAAATAACAGAACTGATACTTATGCAGGTCTTTTTGACAGTGTGGAGTCTGTAGGATTTCGCGATGTGAATCATGACAATTTAAAGGATGTAATCGTCATCATTAACTACATTACAGGTGCTGGTCCTCAAGCATGGTTCCTCGTCCCAGAGCCAGAATTTTCCTGGCGGATAAAAAGGAATTTCATCTGGCAGAGGATTTAATAGATGACATAACCGAAAATATGGATGAAAAAGATATAAACATTGATAACATATGTAAATATCTGGAAAATAAGTAATCATTCATCACTTTTGATTTATTCATAAAAACGGCCCCAGGTGCATGTTAAAATCACCTGGGGCCGCTTTTGTTATGCTTTATGATAATTATGCTTTTGCATAATCGGCCGCATTTTTCTTTAACTTAGGCCCATAGGTGTTACCGTCTCCATTGTAAATTTTCCCCATATTAGTAAAATCACGTGACTGGCAGGCTTTTAATAATGAGCCGTTGTCGTATTTTGCAACAAAGGTGCAGAACCCTGTCATCTGCTTGTCCTCACTGATGCTGAAATCCTTAAACATGGCTGCTGGAGAGTCATAACCGGTAACTTTATAGTTAAAGCCCATAATCTGGGGGAGTCCCATGCTGATAGAATAATATGCATAATACTCACTGATGTTTTTTTGCCAGGTTAAAGGCTTCATATTCACTGGCCTGTTTTCCGGTATGAGTCTGATTCCATTTGCCGTTTTTGTAGTAATAATGTACCTTATTTTCCACCTTAAAGGTTGAGGAAGCATTGGAAACATTTTTTTAAGAAAATATGGTTTTCAAACCGGATCAATAGCTTTCCGTCGGTAAAGCCTGATCCAGACGATTCTGTCAGGATAAATCCGCCTAAAACGTCCTCATCAATGGAATATTTCGATGCAAATGAAGAATGATAGATCCGAATTTCTTCTTCAGGTTTTTCGCTGCTGTACTGGCGCCGGAACCACCGCCGGAACCGCCGCCTGCTGCTTTATCAAGTGCAATAAGGGTGTTTTTTTCCGGCTTTACCATCTACAGTAAGGCCTTTGGCTCTCTGAAAGCTTCTTACTGCGGTATCACTATTATTGCCGAATTTGCCATCAGGAGTGCCGCAATTATGTCCTGCGGAATTTAATTTCGTCTGCATGGTTTTTACACCTGCACTGTAACGGAGCTTGTCATCCTTCATGTAATAGCCAGTGCCTGCAAGCACCTGGGCATAGGTATATCTTGAGTTATCATAATCTGCCATAATAATATCTCCTTTTCTTATTTGTTGAATTTGCAAATTCAATAAATAGAAAGAAGATTTTCAGCTGTTTGTAAACAAGGAACTTCAATTCAAAGAAATGATTCACTGTTATAGAAAGCCAGAAACGAATTGGAAAGTGAAAGTGGATAAAAATAGATTCTGGCATACTCCTGTCCCCCCTCGGATCGTGGCCTATTCCCAGACACCAGTAAATTACAGATGGCTGAGAATGTCAATAGTAGAATGAACGTGAAGGTGGAAGGCGGAAACTTCTTGAACTGAAAATGGATTTTTTTGAACAGATAGATGAAGTAATTCCATTTATTTGCTATGAGGAATAAAGATGAATACCCAGGATCAGGACCCTGCCTTGGGTATAGCAGATTCAATTTATTAAAATACCTCAAAATACGGTATGTATATTAAAAAAAAGTATAGTATTATTAAAAAAAAGAAGTCTGGGAAAAGGGATCATCTCTGTTTTTCATGAAAGCAGAAGAAAAGCTTCTAGACGGAAAGAGAGAAAAAATAATATGCCAGAGTTTGGACAACCATTTTCAGGGTGTGCAAGGGAACGGAAACTGACAGATGCGGAGCTGATCCGGTCTATACGTTTTATGATTGCTGCAGAATATGAGGCGATACAGCTTTATATGCAATTGGCTGAATCAACAGATAATAAGCTGGCAATCTCGGTATTGGAGGATATTGCAGATGAGGAACGGGTTCATGCTGGAGAGTTCCTTAGGCTTCTAAAAGAACTTGCTCCTGATGAAGAGACGCTTTATCTTGAAGGTGCCGGAGAGGTTGAAGAGGAGATAGAAAAGCTGTCTGGTAAGTGAGCGGTTAAAGGAAGCACAATAATGACCAATTAATGCTGCCGGGAAATCGGTGGGAACTGTCGGAAAACAGAATCATAAAACAGACAATGGATGTCGTATCAAGGGTACGGCATCTTTTTTGATAAAAAATACCTCATAATGCGGTACATGCATAAAAGAATATATAATATAATTAATTAAATGAATTCCATATCCTGTATATTTTGTGAATAAATATGGAAGAAATGCCAGGAAAATATGGGCAATAGGCCATTTGTTCGTGTTAAAATAATTAAGAATCGTATAAAATATTTAGAATTTATTGGATTTAAATTTCTGTTGATGATAATGCAGCATTGGGTAAAATTATGAATAAAAAAAACATTCTTGAAAAAAAACATATTATTTTTCAGAAAAATTAAAAAAACAGTTAAAAATGATGTCATCATACCCTCTCACTTTGGTAGAGGCGCCTCCCGGATTTGGTAAAACTACTGCAGTCAGGGAGTACTTAAAGGAAAGAAATGCTCAGGATATCCGTGTATATAGTTATACTTGTCTGGGAGAATCTGGGAGTATGTCATGGAAGGGTATTTGTGGATTGCTGGATAAGGTGGATCATGAAACGGCTTGTTGTATGGAAAAACTGGAGATGCCTGCCATTGATACATTACTTTATATGGGGTCAATTCTTAAGAACATTCACTGTCATGAAGAAACTTATCTGGTCATCGATAATTGCCAATTAATCTCTTGTGATATTTTCCATGAGTTAATAAGCGTTTTTTCAATTCATGGAAATCCTAATCTGCATTTTATATTCATTACACAGCCGATTGAGGTAAAACAGCGGCTGACCATACATCGGGCAGAAATATATAAAATTGATGTTTCTGCTTTTTATTTTGAGAAAGAAAGTATTGACATACTGTTTCGAATGGATGGAATATACCTGACAGAGGAAGTGTTGGAAAAGGTGTTTTCGTTTACAGGAGGCTGGATATCGGCAATTTGTCTTCAAATTCTGAATTATAAGAGGAATGGGACCTTTGATTATACGGTTGATATCGAGCGATTGGTAGAGCATGCAATATGGAATCGATTGAATTCAGAGGAAAAGACATTTCTATTATCTGTTTCTATTCTGGACCGTTTTGATACCTGTCAGGCGGCGATTATGATGGGAAGAAATACATTACCTGATGAAATTGAGCGGCTTCTTAAATCAAATGACTTTATAAGATATGATCCCGTTGAAAGTGTTTATATGATACACAGTATTTTCCAGGAATATCTGCAAAAACTTTTTTTATCACAGCAAACCCCCAAAATACCGGGATACTGTTTTTCGCCTGGCAGGGAATGCTTGTGCTGCGGTTTCACGGTATTATACTGCGGCCCAGTTCTTCTATAAGGTCAAGGACTTTGATGCGATTTTATCTCTGCCGGTGAATGGGGAATATCTGATCAATCATAAGGAAATGAACATTAATGAATTTATTTATGCGTTTGTTTATGAATGTTCGGAGGAAATACTTTGTAAGCACCCCTTTATTCTTTTGGTCCTGGCTTATCCAATGCTTTTAGAAAATAAAATTGAAATTTACTCCAAATTATGTCATGCAATTTCTTACACAATTGAACATAATCCCTTTGGAATTGAACAAAATAAATTGGAGGAGTTAAGGGGAGAATTTTTACTTTTGCTGTCTTTTGCAGAGCAAAATCCAGAAAAAAGAACAGAAAAGCGAAAAGTTGCTTTGGAGATACTGGGTGGTCCCAGCAGTATTATTATTAACAAAATGCCGTGGACTTTTGGAGGAATATCAATATTATATATGTTTTGGCGGGAATCCGGAAAATTAAAAACATCCCTTTCTGATATGAAGAAGGGGTTGAATTATTATATTAAATTGACCAATGGACATGGAGCCGGAGCCGGCCATGCTTTATGGGCAGAAATGCTGTTTATGCAGGGAAAGGATGACCAGGCTGAGGTTTTATGTTATAAAGCGCTTTATGAAGCCCGTAATTGGAAACAGACAGCAATTTGCCTCTGTGTTGAAGTGGTTCTCGCCAGAATTGCTATCCTAAGGGGAGATGTGAACGGATATTTTACAACCATAAATAATATAAAAGGATATGCCAAGACGGAATCTGACCTGAGCATTTTGCGGATGGTGGATTTAGGCCTGGCGGTTATTAACCTTACCCTTGGAGTAACAGATGATATTGCCAAGTGTTTTTTTGATATTGAGAGTTTAAAAAGAACCTTATATGCTCCTACGATTCCTTATGCTCAAATTTGTTATTCCTATCTGCTGGTAATGAATAAGCAGGATAAGATCTTTTATGGTATATGGGAGCCGGTCATGGCTGCTGCTGAACAGGATCATTACATTATGCCGCAGGTTTATTACCTGATTTTTCTTGCTGTCGTAGAGCGCAGGAATGGAAATCCTGTAAAGGCTCACAGTCACCTGGAACGGTCACTTTCTCTGGCATTACCGGATCAGATATATATTCCTTTTACCCAATTTCCTCATATGAAGGAGGTTTTAGCGGAACTGTTCCTAAGGCATTCTTCATTAAAGAAAGAATTTGCAGCTAACGTTCATGCACTGGAAACACTTTGCAGCCGGCAGGAACAGGGAGTGAATAAGATAAAAAAATGCAGTAATCAAAGATAAATCCCCTTTGACGCCGAGGGAGAGGGAGGTTGCCAGGTTTGCGAAAAAAACGATGGAGTGCAAGGGAGATTGGTGAGGAGTTACATATATCAGAATCTACTGTCAGGACCATTCTTAAAAATGTTTATTCCAAGCTGGACATTCATTCAAAGGCTGAATTAAAATCAATAGATATTTAATGGTTTGTAACTGGGACGGGAAGCGATCATTCATGTTTGTATGGATGATCGCTAATTTTTTTATAATAATACGATGCCAATATTTTTCTGAAAAATACAACAGAATGAGGTATGAACAAATTAAAGGAAGCAGATATAATGGAGCAAATATCACAAGGAAAAGACCAGAACGAAGAGAAATACTGGGTTGAAGTCCGGAAGTCGAAAAAATAAAAGGAGAATAAAATTATGGAAGTGAAAACAACACCTGATACTTTATTAAGTTCCATAGCAAAAGCAGTTAAGGCTTGCCCGCCGCCCCCATTTGGCCAGGTCGGGGCAGCGCTGGTAAATCTTATGGGAGGAAACCCAAAAACTGATGTTGTAACAGATATTATCATGAAAGCCGGTGCAAAAGCAGAACTTTCAAACAGTTCCGTTGAGGGAAACAAAGGCCTTTTGGTTTCTTCCGATGATTTGCAAAATATTTTTCTGTATGTGGATACCGCTTTGAATATGCCAAAAGACAAAACAGCTGCCGAAGAGTACCTTGGATATAAAAGCGGAGATGATTTCTTCAAAGAGGATAGTCACAAGTTTTTGGATCCTGAAAATCAGGTTGCTTTCGGTACACCTATTCGTGCACATGCCGCTTTGTGGGCAGATTTGGAACAATCAATAAAGAATCTTGGCAATGAACTCAATATTTATGCACGTGAGTTTGTATCCCAGGCAGAGGAAGTAACGGATGTTTTGGAAGATTTGAGTAAATATTTAAAAGTCAATGGTTTTGTCGACAAGGATGGCAAAGATATTGTGGATTGCGGTACTGAAATGCTGGAAAACTGGAAAACAAATACAGAAAAGCATAAGCAATCTTCAATTAGTTTGTACTGTCGTCTTGCTGCATTTAAGGAGACTCTTGAAAAGGAAATCAGTGTCAGCGTATCGGCACGGGTTGCTAAGATATCAGATATGCACTTAACTACAGAACAGGCTGAGTTGAATACAAAAGTCACAAACCTTAATAAAGAAATTTCCGATTTGCAGGATCAGTATGACCAATACGTCGGTCTTGCTTTTACAGGAGCGGCCGGTATGATTTTCCCTCCTGTGGGTATTATTTCCTGGGCGGTGACAGGCGGAGTTTTCGGCGCAAAAGCTGAGGAAGTGAGAAAAAAAGAAAAATCTTAAAAAAAGATGAACTTGCCCCTTTGCAAAAACAGTTAAACGCAATAAACAGAGTAATTGGCGGCATTAATAAACTGGAGAGCTGTCTGATTGATTTCAAGACTGCCATAGCGGCGGCTGTTATTGGAGTACAGCATATTAATACGGTATGGGATAGTATTGTTAAAGATATCAGCAGTGCTTTGCAGCACATTAACAATATATCTGATCCCCAATATGTAAGCTATGTAAAAACTCTTCTTACTGAAGTTAAACTTGCAAAAGACAATTGGAAAGAGTGCGGTGACATTACAAGAGAGCTGGTTGGCTTATTTGATGATGCCCGCATCATTTTTAACAACCGCCCTAAAACGAACGGAGCGAAATAATGGATACAATGCTTGAAACAGTCCTGGATTTTGCTGTGCCTGCCAGTGTCATAACATTTGCCAGGAATTTATCCCTGCAGCCCAACGATACAGCAGGTTCAACAGTACTTAATACAAATTCGTTATTTACAATTACAGAAGATGATTTTGCAGAAATGGCAAAGTTCACTTGCTATGCACAGGAACTAAGACATTTGACTGATCCTTTCTTTTTGGGTTCCCGCCGTTTTATCGGAATGGTAGGAGGTCCATTTGATTCTGGAAAGCGGAATAAGGCAATGGAACTTCACCGGAATTTAGAACAATGCGTACACGAAATTTTTAACGGTTCCAGCCAATATTTTGTTTTATGCAGGAGGATGAAAGGATTGTGTACCAGGATCGACGAGTTGACAGAATGGTATATTGCAGAGGCTGACAGCATTTCTCTGCAATTAGACGATATTGTTAACTCCGGGCATAAATATGGTAAAGTGACAGAATTGTTTGAAAAATGTGGGAGAGATATAAAGCTCTTAACCGACTTTTTTTAACAAATGGTCCGAAATAGCAGCTGATCTTGGTGAAACAGCAAAAAGTATTGAAATGGAATATAAAGTTTTCAACGATTTCTTTCATAACGATCTGCCGTCTAAAATTGATTATATTCCACCCCATATTGAACAGTTAGCTGACATTTTTAAGAATGACGGGTTTGTTCAGTTTATGGGGGCTTTGTCTAATCAATACAATGGTATTTTAGCAATGCTGCATTCGGCAAAGATAACTTCCAAATGCCTTCCGAAACCTGCATTAAATCATATGGTCATCTATTTAGGGCATATCGGTACATACTATAACGATGTTCAGACAAAAATCATTTCTGCAAAAGATACATTCTTAAACGCTGAAAATGCCGAATCTGTCCGAATATTATCCGGGGCGCTGAAACAGTCAAAAGAGTCATGGCTGTTATCTGAGAAAGTGTCACAAACCTTTTTACAAATGTCCGAAAAATATATCCGTTGAGGAGGAATTAAAATGGCGTTTGACCGTGCGAAACTTGAAGATGAATATACAAAAATGTGGGCAGCAGACCTTTCTTCCTGCTCTGAATCCATGGAGGATTTGTTTGCTTCCGCTTCCAATTACAGAACTTACTCAGCCGGCATTTACATAGCACTTACCGGAACTTTATACTCGAATTTCCCGCCCCGGTTCAGGGCGATAAAAGAATACTCTGATCCCGATGAATTTTTAGAAGTGAAAAATCTTATTCAAAATACTGCCGACCCTGCACAACTGGCTGAATATAAAGATGCATTAAAAACGTTCACTTCCAGATTTGTTTCCGAAGGTAAAAATTTCAACAATGCACTTGCTGATATGCTGAAAAAAATTCAAAATTACCGCAATGATCTTGAAAAGAACTTTCGCGAGGACTTGACTTCAGGAGCTTTTTTTCTATGGTAAGATCGAAAAGGCCTTACAGATACGCGGCAGGCAGATCGAGGATATGGCGTGTGTGATCAAGGATGTTTATATAGTTCCTATTAATGCCCTGAAAGCCAGGATTCAAAAGTATGATGATAAGATTGACAAGTTCCTGGATCCGCAAAATTCCTTTGATAATTTTATGAAATCCTTGCCCAGTGCCGAAGAATTTACAAGTCTTACAAAATTCTCAGAGCAAAAGCCTGATGCACAGGTAGAGGCAATGAAAGCGGCGTATTCTGTCGCAGTGAAAGGCGTAACATATATTGGAAATATCATTGTTAATGTGAAGGATATGGAAGAGCGGAGCCGGCTTCAGGACAGTTTGAACTCATTAATGAATGAGTATGATAAATATAAGAGCCAGTACGAAAAGGTCATATATGAATATACCAATGTAAAAAAAATCTCGTTATCATTCTCAATGGAATGAAGTTTTTTTGCAGATTCTGTAAATGAGATGATAGAGAAGTTATCAGCAAGTATCAATGTTATGGAGGACTGTGTTAAGAATAAAGACATTGACCGCTATTACTCTGAGGTTTTGACTTTGCAACAGTATTTTGAGTGCTTTTGGAAATGATTTTATTTTCTGGTCCAATGAAAGTATGTAGAAAAAGCTTCATTTCATACGTTTTCATGTTATTACGCTCTTTTCCATTCAAGAGAAATATAGCAACAAAATACCCTATAATGTGGTAAGATTTTGAAAAGATCAAGTAGTAAAATTATAATTACAAAAGAAACTGGAAGATGCAGATTATATCCTATAATCTGTGTTGGAGGAATGGAGCATAATGATAAAATGAAAAAATTCTCGGTTAGTAAAATGAAATTAGCCAGTAAAACGGCCAGTGTGATCGGTGTCATTGTAACATTGGTCCTTGTTCTGCAGAGTTTGATTTCCATCAATTCGGCAAGCACGGCGGTGGGTATTGCTGTATCCAGTAATTTTAACAGTATTGCACGGTCTAACAGTCTGGAGGTTCAGGCGATTCTGGATACTGCTTCCTCGGCGGCATTGGATTTGCAGGCATATTTACAGTCCATGTATGGGGAAATCAAGGTCAGCCAGCTGGAGGCAGGTGATAATAGAAAAAGTATACTGTATGATGGCTATTTATCGGAAACCTGCGCAGAGATAGAAAGCTATCTATCTCATACGGCATGGAGTGCTGTTGGGAATTCCGATGACTGGTAGGCCTAGGAGTTCTTTTTGAATCAGGTGCGTTTGATAAAAGTGTCCGTGACTATACGCTGTATGTAAATGACCAGGATGCCGTTAACAATACCGTACAGTCTTACGGTGAATACAACAGTTATGGAAATGAAGACTTTTATAAGCTGGCAGCTTCCGCAAAGCGTCTGGTATTTACCGATCCTTATTTCGATCAGGGTGTCACAATGGTGACAGCAGCGTGCCCGATTATGTATGAGGGACAAGTGATGGGCGTGGTCGTTTCTGACATTGATGTGGGGAAATTTTCTAAAATTAAAACGGATGATCCCCAGTATAAAACCATGTTTGCCAATATTTCCAGTAATAATGAAACGATTGTTTATGACAGCCGCAAAGCAGAGAACGTTGGCACGGACGTAGTAAACCGCCTTCCAAAGGAAAAAGACCGCCAGAAGATTCGGGAAGGATTTGCTGGCGGAAAGGAGTTTACTGCTTCTTTAACAGGTGCTGACGGAAAACAGAATATAAGGTTTTTCTATCCGGTAAAGGCAGGAGACAGGATTTGGTGGTCCCAGACGTCCCTGGAAGAAAGCGATTTAAAGAAAGAAGTGAATTCACTGACGCTGGTTCTGGTTCTGGTGACCGTTGCCGCACTTGCGGCAGTCATTGCCATTACGGTAGTATTAGTCCGCCATATGATTAATCCGATCCAGAAGATTCTTACAGCTGCGGACTCCATTGCAAAGGGAGATTTGGATATACAGGTAGAATCCAGGTCCGAAGATGAGATTGGAATGCTTGCCCATACGTTTACATATATGGCAGATAATCTGAAGTCTATCATCAATGATATTGACTATATGCTGGGAGAAATGGGGGATGGTAATTTTCGCATTGTATCCCAGGCACAGGAGAAATATGTAGGTACATTTGAAAAGATCCTTCATGCAATGCAGTCCATTAACAGGAATTTAAGCGGAACTCTGTCTGATATTAATCAGGTGTCCGAACAGGTGGCATCAGCTTCGGATCAGGTATCAAGCAGTGCCCAGTTCTTGTCACAGGGGGCTACGGAACAGGCCAGTGCTGTCCAGGAACTGTTTGCTTCTATTACGGAAATTTCGGAAAAAGTAAAACAGAATGCGGCTTATGCATCTGAAGCAGACCGGTTGTCAGGGGATGCCGTAACGGATATTGTAGAAAGTAACCGTCATATGAAGGTGATGATGGATGCAATGAATGAAATTACTAATACTTCCAATGAAATTGGCAGAATCATTAAAACGATTGATGATATTGCATTTCAGACTAATATCCTGGCTTTGAACGCTGCTGTTGAGGCAGCCCGTGCAGGGGATGCAGGAAAAGGCTTTGCAGTCGTGGCAGATGAGGTTCGGAATTTGGCTGGAAAATCTGCGGAAGCAGCAAAAAATACAACTGCATTGATTGGAAATGCCCTGGAGGCGATTAAGAATGGAACCAGGGTTGCAGCTGAAACAGCAGAATCGTTAAATTCAGTTGTCACAAAGTCAGAAGGCGTATCCGATAAGATTCGGGAGATTGCTGTAAGCTCCGAGGAGCAGTCAGAAGCAGTTGCTCAGGTAACTACCGGAGTAGAGCAGATTTCTGCCGTAGTGCAGACCAATTCTGCAACAGCTGAAGAGTCTGCGGCAACAAGCCAGGAACTTTCTGGCCAGGCACAGGTTTTAAAGGGACTGATTGGAAGGTTTGAGATAATGTAACTGTGATCCTATTGGTTTTAGATGTTGGATAATTCAAAAACGAGTCCTGATTAGGGCTCGTTTTTGTCTTTTGAGATATATATTTCATTTGTTATAAAATTTTCTCAGATAGATAATGGATATCATTGATAATGGAGCCCTTGCTGACTTTAATGTTATGTCCTTCCAGGACAGGGGCATCAACAATTCCTGTTATTTGTATTTCTCCATGATTGATAATATTTCCATTAAAGATGCCATAAATGTTCAGCGAGCATTCAGGATCAATGATAATATCTCCTTTATGAATTCCATACAGGTTCAGTTTTGCATTATGATACAGGTGTATAGTTCCGGTTGATATTCCACTTATATCCAATTCAGAATCGATAATATCTATATCTTTATTAATAACTCCATTCATTTTCTTCTCCTTTCCCATCATGCTTGATTCGGATAATCAGAAAGGGGGGACAACACCCCCCTTTTTAACGGCAAAATGTTGACATCTTTCTTTTGTACCCATAATACCTGTTTTTATGTTAATCATATGGAATATGATAGAAAATGGGAATACCTCAAAGATTGGTATAGTGAAAGATTAAGACAAGATTCTGCAAGTGAGATGACAGAAAAGTTATTTGCAAGTAACAAGGTTATGGTGGCACATGTTGATAATAAAGAGATTGCCGCTGCCACTCTGGGGTCCTGGCTTTGCACCAGCCTGAATCATTCTCAGGATTGCAGTCTGATGAGCTTCTTTGCTGCTTCCTGCAGGTGCTTTCTACGCCGAAAAATATTTGTGGTTCATGATCAATAAGCAGTATGGTGATCTGAGTGAGATCAAGCAATGATTTTTGATAATTTCTCATTATTTCTAAAACTTCCTTATATATCTTTGGTTTTTTTGTGAGTAATCGATTTGAAAATCATGCAGCGATTTTAAAAAGCAATGAACCATTTTCAATATTTATAAAACGAATTACATGTATTTATATAATATACCACAAAATGAGGGGGTGGACAAAAATTATTGTGTGATATAATATTTGTCAAAATATATCGAAAATTATATTATAATGTTCATTCCATTCTTGCCTTTTTGGAAATATTACCTTATCCAAGAATACAAAATATAATGGGGTGATGGATAACGGAACATCAGCCGGGCCTGTCCAAGCAGCTCCAAGAGAAAGTAATTTCCAAATCCGGTTTGTCAGCCAAAGAATGGGGCAGACAGATTGAAATATCTTATGCAGGACTGCGCCCATACAGGTACAGGAAAAGGAAAAGCAGGGAGATTTATGAAACAAAAATATGATTTAAATCAGGTACATATATGTGGGAGAATCACATCAGGCTTCATTTTTAATGAGGAGATGTTTCTGGAGGGCGGATATATGATGTATGTAGCTGTAAAAAGGCTTAGCGGTAAGGAGGACATCATTCCGGTAATGGTTTCAGGAAATCTTTTGGACTTTCAGATGAATTATATTGATGCAATGGCAGATATTACCGGGCAGCTGCGTATTTATGAACGGTATGGGGACGGAGATTGCCAGCAGCTGTTATCTATATTTGCTGAAAAGATCGGCATCGTTCCGGAATGTGAAAAGATGACGGAGGCCAGAAGTGAAAACTGGCTTTATTTAGAGGGGTATTTGTGCAAAAAGCCTGTTTTCCGAAGGACTCCCATGGGGAGTGCAATTACCAATATACTTTTGGCAGTCAACCGTGGCAGTAAAGCAGATTATATTCCCTGCATAGCCTGGGACGGAGCGGCACGTTGGGTTTCCGGTTTCGATGTGGGGAAAAAACTCAAACTGGTCGGTCGTTTGCAAAGCAGGGAATATGTTAAGATACTGGATAATACGGAACGTGAAACAAGAATGGCTTATGAAGTATCAATCATGAAACTGGAATCGTGATTTTGTATGGGACAGAAATTATCGTCCGCTTTAGCTGTGCCAGAAGCGTGACTTTAAAATAAACATTAAGGAGATTTAGTTAGATGGCAAGAAAAAAAGTTATACTGAAAGAACTTCCGGTTCAATGGAAACTGGTGGCAGGTTTTGGAGTAATGCTCATGCTGCTGCTGATTTTCTTTGGAGTATCAGAATGGGGAATCTCCCGTGTCGGGAATCAGGTAGAGTTATATTCTAAATATACGTATCCGCTTACCTCTTATAATGTAAGGACACAGCGGGAAATGGCCTATGTAAGGAATTATCTGGTGAGGGCGATTCTTGAAAAACAACAAGGAACAGATTATCAGCCTCTCTTGATCTGATGGAGGAAAGCACTGCAAATTACAAGGAATATTTCGGGAAATTTGCCGGCAACCAGCGCAGTCAGGCTAATGACGGGAATATTACGAAAATCAGGCAGTATGAGGCAGAAGCCCAAAATGTCCAAAATAAAATTCTTGAACTGCTTCATGATTCCTCCAATAAAGATACAACCGTTGCTTATAAAATGTTTAAAAATGAATTCCTGCCCATCTTTGAACAGATTACAACGCTGATGGAAGATATGGATGCCGTTGGAGAACAAAAAGCCATGGAACAAAAAGAAACGGCCAGAGGGACGATTGTACAGGCGAGAGCTACTTTGCTGTCAGTCACAGTTTTTGCTGTGCTGGTGGTTATCGGCGTTGTTTTTGTACTTACCAGAGCAATATTAATTCCAGTAAAAGAAATTGATGCAGTATACAAAGAAATGGCAAAGGGAAATTTACATACACCGATCTCCTACAAAAGCCGGGATGAGCTGGGCAGCATGGCGGACAGCATCAGGAGTACCAATGCACAGATTATCTCTATAATTGAAGATATCAGTGCCAAGCTCATTTCACTGTCACAGGGAGATATGCGGATATCTGTGGATCTGGATTACGTGGGAGATTTTGCTGCAATAAAATCGGCATTAATCAATACTGCGTCCGCACTTAATAATACTATGCTGGTAATTCACAGAGTCTCTGAGGAGGTAGGTTCCGGTGCGGGACAGGTTTCTGATGCTGCGCAGGCTCTTGCAGCCGGTGCCACGGAGCAGGCTGCCACTGTAGAGGAATTAACCGCTTCTGCCCAGAGCGTGACACAAAAGGCTGAAAAGAATACTGCGGCAGTACGCCAGGCGACAGATTATGTGGAAAAGGTAGTATCAGGTGTCAATGAAAGCAATGGGCATATGAAAAGTCTCAATGGGGCCATGAAGGAAATCAGCCAGTCTGCAGATGAAATTTCCAAGGTAACAAAATTTGTGGAAGACATTGCTTTCCAGACGAATATCCTTGCACTCAATGCCGCTGTGGAAGCTGCCAGAGCCGGAGATGCCGGAAAGGGATTTGCGGTGGTGGCTGATGAGGTGAGAAATCTGGCAGCCAAATCGGCAGAAGCTGCAAAGCAAACAGCAAACTTAATTCAAAAATCAACCGATACGGTTTCCGAAGGGGAACGGTTTGCTAACGAAACTTTACAGCGTTTAGAAGAAGTTGTTGAAGAAGCAGCAATGGTTGAACAGGCAATAAAAGAGATCGAGTTGGCTTCCGTAGAGCAGACCGATGCAATTGAGCAGATTAATATCGGACTGTCCCAGGTATCGGCGGTGGTTCAGACCAATGCAGCCACAGCGGAAGAAAGCTCTGCTTCCAGTGAGGAGTTAGCGGCACAGGCACAGACTCTCCGGGAAGAGGTTTCAAAATTCAAACTCTCAAAGTCATAGATTTAGGGCTTTGAGAGTACTTTTGTCTGGTCTTGACAACCAACGGTAAAGCTGTTAAACTTGCAAATAGTGAAACAAAAGGAGTTAAGCAAGGTCATGGGTTCGAATCCAACTATCTCCATTCTAATAATAAGCCGCAGGCATGACAGCTTGTGGCTTCAATTATAATTTATAGGGGGCGGGACAATTGATTAAAATCAGATACAGAATATGAAAGGCACATTTTCCCAAGGGGATGTGTCTTTTTGTGCGCCCAGCTGCCGGTGTCAGGCGGTTTTGACATTGGCTTGTCGTTTTCCCATGAATCGTAAAAAGGTGATGATGAGATGATAAGTTATGAATACATAGTATCGGACAAACAGGGGCTTCACGCTATCAATGCTATGAGGCTGAGCAGGGCGGCATCGGAATATGAGAGCCGCATAACCCTTAAGAGCAGGAAAGGTACAGCGGACTGCAAGAATGTGCTCTCACTCATAGGCCTGGGAGCGCGCCAGGGAGAATGTGTGGAGTTTATAATAGAGGGACCGGATGAGAACAAGGCATTCAGTTTCCTTAAGGAATTTCTTCCGGCTAATTTATAGCAGAAACAGGATTATTTCCTAGCAATTAGGAAACAGATTTACCTCCAAACTCTTTCTTGACGGACTATAGTTAATGTCAAAGGACTATCCGGCTGGTCAGTGCCGGCCGGTTAAATATAAGAGAGGGGTAATTCATATGGCGAGATTGGGCATTTCCGTTTATCCGGAACATTCTACTGAAGAAAAGGACATGGAATATATCAGAAAGGCAGGGAGATTGGGGTATAAGAGAATCTTTACCTGCCTCTTAAGCGTGGAGGAGAGCAGGGAAGAGGTAATCGGCCGTTTTCGGAGACTGGCGGATGAAGCCCATGCCTGCGGTATGGAGATCATACCTGATGTAAGCCTGCCGTATTCTCCCGGCTGGGAATCTCCTACAAAGACTTATCCATATTTCAGGAAATGCATGTGGATGGCATCCGTCTGGACGAAGGCTTTGATGGCATGAAAGAAAGCCTTATGACTTACAATCCCCAGAGGCTTAAAATAGAGCTCAATTCCAGCACCAAGCTGGCGTATGTGGAGAATGTCATAGATCATCATCCGGATCGTGATAAGCTGATTACCTGCCACAATTTTTATCCGCAGAAGTATACGGGATTGAGCCTTAAACATTTTAATGCCTGTAATGAAAAGATAAAATCACTGGGGCTTAAGGTGGCAGCCTTTGTGTCCAGCAACGCGCCTTTCGTATATGGCCCGTGGCCCGTGAATGAGGGATTGTGCACCCTGGAGATGCACCGCGGTCTTCCCATTGATTTTCAGGTACGTCATCTGTTTGCCACCGGCATGGTAGATGATGTGCTTATTGCTAATGCCTATGCCACTGATGAGGAACTTAAGGCTTGTGCCGGTCTTAATTCCAGCATTCTGACCTTTAATATCCGGCTGGAGAAGGAACTGACTCAGACCGAGCGCCAGATCCTGGATTATAAGTCCCGCCATGTGGTAAGAGGTGATATAAGCGACTACATGATCCGTTCCTCCGGCCCCAGAGTCACATTTGCGGACCAATCCATTCCTGCTGCCAATACCAGGGAATTAAAACCCGGCGATGTGGTCATCTTAAATGATGGTTATCCCAAATATAAGGGGGAACTGCAAATCGTCACCCAATACATGCCAAATGACGGCCGCAAAAATGTTATCGGTCATCTTCCTGAGTATGAGCACGTTCTGCTGGATTATGCCAAACCATGGACGGTGTTTGCATTCAGCATTCTCTGAACAGGAGCCATTTCGGAAGAATACAAGAAAAAAAGGAGTATTTAGATATGCAGAATGAAAGACAGGAGCAGCTGCTTGCCATACTATCTGAGCGGAGAGACTGGATAACCAGCCGGTGCCTGGCCGTTCTTCTGCAGGTGTCGGACCGTACCATACGCTCCGATGTGGAATCCATCAACAGACAAATGATCCCGCCTCCCATAGAATCTAATGTTCGGAAGGGCTACCGCATCTGCGAAAAGGCCAGGATATCTCCTCTGCCACTGAAAGAATCCAGGGGAGGGGATATTCCCCAGACTCCAGGTGCCCGCTGTGCATACATTATACAGAAGCTGCTATTCGAGGTTAAGGAACTGAACCTCACCCTTCTCCAGAGCCAGATCTATGTCAGCGGAGCCTCCATTGACAATGACTTAAAGCGTATACGGAAGATGCTGGAGCCTTATCCCGGCTTAAAGCTGGTCCGCAATAAGGAATGTATTTCCTTAAAGGGGGATGAGGCTGGAAAACGGCGGTTTTACAAGGACCTTCTGATGGCCGAAGTGCAGGAGAATTTTCTCAACTTAAACCTGCTGGCGAATCTATACAAAAGCTTCAATTTGATCGAGGTAAAGGACATATTTGTGGATGTGCTGAAGGAATACGATTATTCCATTCATGAATCCATGTTTCCCATGCTTATCCTGCACGCCGGTACCAGCATTGAGAGAATGAACTGCTCCAACTACATCAGTATGGAGGAGGAGATGCCGGAATTGGAGGAGACCATTGAGTACCAGATTTCACGGGACTTCTATGATCGCATTTCCAAGCGCCTGCACATAAAGATCCACGACGGCGAAGTCAGTATGTTCGCCCTGGTGGTCATGGGAAGAAAGGCCTCCAATTATACCGACGATTATGTGAATTTTGCCGGCAGGTGGCTGAGTACCAGGAAACTGGTAGGCGAGGCCCTGGAGCAGATATTCACTCTGTTCGGGCTGGATTTCCGGCAGGATGGGGACCTGATTGCCGGTCTTAAGATGCACATCCACGGACTGGTTGAGCGCGTCAGGAACCAGGTCCGGATGGAGGATATATTTGTGGAAGAGATCAAGCGCAAATACCCTCTGGTCTTTGAGATGGGCATCTACGTGCTGCAATTTCTGGAAGAAAGGCTTAAGACTCCCATATCCGATGCAGAGAGCTGCTATATCGCCCTTCATCTGGGAGCTGCCAGTGAGCGCATGAAAGCGGAAAGGAAGTACTGTGCCGTAATGATCCTGCCTCACAACCAGTCCTTTTCCGATATGTGCGTGAAGAAGATTTCCGATATGTTTCGTGAGAGGATGGAAGTGGTAAAGGTATTTGGTTATTTTGAAGAGGAGGCAGTATCTTCCCTGGATCCGGACCTGCTGCTCAGTACATTTCCCCTGGAGCACGGGCTCAATGTGGAGACAGTCCCCATTAACTTATTCGTGGATTCTGAGACAGAGTCCAGGATTCTTCAGGCCATCAACCGGCTGGATAAGAAAGGCTTCCGGCTGGAATTTTCCTCCCATATCGGCAACTTAATCCGCCGGGAGCACTACTATACTGAGGTGAACTGTACCAGTCCGGAGGAAATCATCACCCTGCTGTGCTCAAGTCTGATTAAGGCGGATGTTGTGGACCCGGAATTTACAGATGTGGTATTAAAGAGAGAGCAGATGTCCCCAACCTCCTTTGTGAATACATTTGCGATTCCCCATGCCTTTGGGGCCTTTGCCAGGAATTCCACCATTGCGGTGGCCCAGCTTAAAAATCCTGTGAAATGGGGCGTCTTTGAGGTGCGGCTGGTGATGCTGTTTGCTATCAATAAAGGGGATGCCAGGATGATTAAAGTCTTCTTTGACTGGATATCCAACATCGTGAATCAGCCTGAAGAGCTGGCAAAATTGGCGGCTCCCTGCGGATATGATGAATTTATCGACCGGATCATGGAGTGAATTTCCTAAGAGCTAGGAAATACCTTTAAGGAAAAAAATTGAATAAGAGCCTTATAATTATAATTAATTAAGGCAGCTTAATTTAAGATGCAGCAAGCAGAACGGTTTTGCTGCATCTTGTTTTCATCAACACAACAGGAGGCAGCAATATGTTAGAGGGCTTAGAGACCATTTGTTTTAAAATCATATCCAATGTAGGCGGCGCACGGTCCAGCTACATTGAGGCGATCCAGAAAGCAAAGCATGGGGATTTTGACGGTGCCGGGGAATGTATGAAAGCCGGTCAGGAAATGTTCCTGGCAGGACATGAGGCCCACTTTGAACTGATCCAGAAAGAGGCTCAGGGTGAGATGGTGGGAGGTTCCCTGATTCTGGTTCATGCGGAAGACCAGCTTATGAGTGCGGAAGGATTTAAAATCATCGCAGAGGAGATGATCGCCAGCTATGAGAGGATAGTTAAGCTGGAGGAGAAGCTGGGCAGTAAATAATGGAAATAAAAAAAATGTAAATAGCAAGGAGGATTTTACAATGAAGCGAGTGTATTTATTTTGCAGCGCAGGGATGTCAACCAGCATGCTGGCAAGCAAGATGCAGAGTGTAGCCAATGAGCATAACCTTCCCATTGAGGTGGAGGCTTTCCCAGACGGAAAGATCGGACAGATCATCGATGAGAAGCATCCGGATGTGATACTTTTAGGGCCCCAGGTCAAATACCGTTACGGTGAGATTGTGGAAAAGTTCGGAAGTAAAGGCATCCCGATTCAGGTCATTGACCAGACTGATTACGGCATGATGAATGGTGAGAAGGTCCTTAAATCTGCGATCAGGCTTTTGAAAGCTTCCCAATAAGGCAAAAACAGAGCTTCCATTAATAGCAAAAATAAATTAAAACGGGGGAACACAATATGTTAAGTAAATTAGAGTCAATACTCATGCCTTTGGCAGAGAAAATCGGAAAGAACAAGTATCTCATTGCGATTCGTGACGGCTTCCTGCTGTCCATGCCGCTGTTAATCGTGGGTTCCTTTTTCCTGCTCATTGCCAATTTCCCGATTCCGGCTGGACGAATTTCTGGGCAAGGTTCTTTGGGGAAAACTGGGACTCCTATTTTTCCAAGCCCACTGACGCCACTTTCTCCATCATGGCAGTGCTGGCAGTGATTGGAATCGGTTATTCCTTTTCAGAGCAGATGAAGGTAGATAAACTGTTCGGAGCCGCTGTATCACTGGTATGCTGGTTCTTAATCATGCCTTATAAGATCCTGGTAAATGATACTGCCGTGTCCGGCATTCCGCTGGGCTGGGTAGGTTCCAAGGGTATCTTTGTAGGAATCATTGTAGCTTTCCTGTCCGTGCATATTTATGCGTGGGTCAATAAAAAGGGATGGATCATCAAGATGCCCGACGGCGTTCCTCCTACGGTTGCAAAGTCTTTCTCAGCCTGATTCCTGCCGGAATTTCCGTGTTGGTGTTCTTCATCCTGAACATTATCTTTGCCATGACACCATATGAGAACGCATTCAACTTTGTATTCACCATCCTGCAGACTCCGCTTCTTAAGCTGGGCAATACCCTTCCGGCTATGGTAATCGCTTATATCTTTCTCCATATTTTCTGGTTCTTTGGAGTAAACGGCGGTTCCGTGGTGGGTGCGGTATTCAATCCCATTCTTCAGACCTTGTCTGCCGAAAACCTGGCGGCATTCCAGGCAGGCCAGCCGCTGCCCAATATTATTTCCCAGCAGTTCCAGGATCTGTTTGCCACCTTTGGCGGATGCGGCTCCACCCTGTCACTGTTAATCGCAATGCTTTTTTTCTGCCGTTCCAAGCGTATCAAGGAGTTAGGAAAGCTGGCATTTATTCCTGGTTTGTTCGGTATCAATGAGCCCATCGTATTTGGCCTGCCCATTTTGCTGAACCCAATGATGCTTATTCCCTTTATGCTGGTGCCCACCATCAACATTGTGATTTCCTACTTCTGTATGAGCATCGGCCTGGTTCCTCTGTGCTCCGGTGTAGCAATTCCATGGACCATGCCTGTGATCCTCTCCGGGTTCCTGGCAACCGGCTGGCAGGGAGCTGTGCTTCAGCTGATTCTTCTTGTACTGGGCGTATTCATTTATATGCCGTTCATTAAGATGATGGATAAACAGTACATGGAAGAGGAGTCCAGGACGGTCGAGAAATCCGATGATGACGATATTGATCTTAATGATCTTTCCTTTGATGACTTATAAAATGAGGTAAACAGTGATGAAGCTTATTATGATATACGATCAGATTCAATCAGGACTTGGAACCAAGGATAACACCATGGTTCCCCTTACAGGGAAAAAGGAACCCATCGGACCAGCAATCATGATGGAACCTTTCCTAAAGCAGGTGGATGGACACGTAATGGCCTGCCTGTGCTGCGGAAACGGCACATACCTCGCTGATCCGGAGGAGGTCAGCCGCAAGCTTTGTGCCATGGTGAACAAGCTGCAGCCGGATGTGGTAATGTGCGGACCAGCTTTTAACTACGCGGATTACGCGCAGATGTGCGCCAAAGTGGCTTGTGATATCAATGCCGCCACCGGGGCCAGGGCATTTGCCGCCATGTCTGTGGAAAATGCAGATACCATTGCGGCCTATAAGGATAAAGTAGCGATTGTGAAGACGCCGAAAAAGGGTGGTCTGGGCCTTAATGATGCCCTTAAGAACATGTGTGCCCTGGCCAGGGCGCTGGCTGACGATGGGGATACTTCCGGGTTGATCCATGAATTCTGTTTTAAATAAAAGGAGGCCTTTGCGATGTGGGGAATGATAGCAACATGGCGTATGGCCGTAGAAGGGATTACAAAGGGAGCTGAAATGCTTAAGGAAAGCAAAGACGCAGGGGATGCCATCGAGCAGCCATCCGTCAGGTGGAGGACTTCCCTTACTATAAATCCGTGGGCTACGGCGGACTGCCTAATGAGGAAATGGAAGTGGAAATGGATGCAGCCTATATGGACGGCAACACTCTGGATATTGGAGCTGTGGCTGCCATCAGGGACTTTGCCAATCCAGTGTCTATTGCCAGGCGTCTGAGTGCGGAGAAAGTCAATAGCATGCTGGTAGCTGAGGGCGCTGAGAAATTCGCCCACAAGGAAGGCTTTGAACGCAAGAACATGCTGACAGACCGGGCCAAGGCCCATTACAGGAAGCGGATAAAGGAGATGGCCGCCCAGGCGGCCTCTAAGGAGCTTAAGCCCTATTCCGGTCATGATACTGTGGGAATGGCCTGCCTGGATGGAACGGGCAAGATGACGGCAGCTACTTCAACCAGCGGCTTGTTCATGAAGAAAAAGGGCAGGGTAGGTGATTCTCCCATATCCGGTTCCGGCTTCTATGCAGACAGCAAGAAAGGGGCCGCCAGCGCCACCGGCCTGGGAGAGGATCTGATGAAAGGCTGTATTTCTTATGAGATTGTCCGCCTTATGGGAGAAGGAATGCATCCTCAGGAAGCCTGTGAGACAGCGGTGAACCGGCTTGATGGGGAGCTTCGGGAGCGCCGGGGCGAAGCCGGTGACATATCTCTCATTGCCATGAACCCAAAGGGAGAATGGGGCGCAGCACTAATATAGAAGGATTTTCTTTCGCAGTGGTCACTGAGGACCTGGAACCCACGGTTTATCTGGTGACCCGCAGGGAGGATGGCCGCTGCACTTATGAGAAAGCCTCTGAAGAATGGATGGAAAATTACATGAAGACGCGCATGGCGCCCATAGAGGAATAAGATATGGGATATGGACAGAACGTAAATGAATCAGATAAGAAGATACTGGACTGCGTGGACCGGTTAAAGGACCGGTTTATAAACAGTGTCCTGGAGCTGGTGCGCATTGACAGTGTGGAAAGGGAGGCCTGTGAAGGTGCTCCCTTTGGCACTGGAGTAAAGAACGCACTGGAAGGTGCTCTGGGTATCAGCAGGCAGCTGGGATTTGACACCGTGAACCTGGATAATTATATCGGATATGCCCAGTATGGCATGGGAGAAGATTATGTCTGCGCCATCGGCCATGTGGATGTGGTTCCGGCAGGAGAAGGCTGGAGGCAGCCGCCTTTCAGCGGCTATATGGAGAACGGAATCATCTACAGCAGGGGTGTGCTGGACAACAAAGGGCCAGTCATGGCCTGTCTCTATGGCCTGGCAGCTATTAAGGAGGCCGGGCTTAGCCTTAAGAATCCGGTGCGCATCATCTTTGGATGCGACGAAGAATCAGGATTTGAGGATCTGAAGTATTATCTCTCAAAGGAGAGAACGCCTCTCTATGGTTTCACACCAGACTGCAAGTATCCGGTGGTGTACAGTGAACGAGGCAGGGCTGTGGTGCGGATCACAGGCAGTATAGAGCAGCTGGAGATATTTTTTTGATTTTGTAAATAAATATTTTATCGGAGCCAGGAATACAGGCGACCGGTTAGGGATTGATTTTAGCCACGAGGAATATGGAATGATGGAGATGCGCGGATATAAGCTGAGTGTGGATCCTGACACTCTCTGTGGCGCAAGGCAGGCGGCCTTTGATGTGACGTTAAGCTATCCGGGAGGTGCCACTATCCATGAAATCATGAAGCATATCTGCGAAAGAGCCGGGGCAGAGGGCTTAAGGTCCATCTCATACAGAATTTTGATCCGGTAGTATTCCCAAAGGGCACGCCCATGGTTAAGGCCATGCAGGAGAGCTATGAGCTGGTCACTGGGCTGGATGGTACCCCTGTAACCACCACTGGCGGCACTTATGCCAAGGCCATGCCGGGCATTGTCCCCTTTGGTCCAAGCTTCCCGGGTCAGAAAGGCATCAGCCATAATCCAAATGAGTGGATGAGCGTGGAAGACTTAATGGCCAATGCAAAGATTTATGCACTGGCACTGTACCGTCTGGGACAATTATAACATAAGGAGTATGACCATACTCTCAACGGTACGGCAGCCCCTTACAACTAAATATACAGAGATTGAAGCCGGTTGTTCTTTTCATTAAGAGCAAGCGGCTTTTTACATTGCACCTGGCATGGCCAAATCCTATGCAAATACGATGAAATTGTAAGGGGCTGAGAAGATTGACTGTACATTCCAATGTTAATTTTTTTGTTTCAAATTAATAAAATATACCCCAAAATGAGGGAGATGCTTATTAAGGATTTATGCTATTATAATACATATTTTTTAATTGGAGGAGGAACGATTGATACCTCTATATGTCTAAATATATTGTATAATTGTATTTTATTTTTGCCTTTATTATCTATATTTTTAGTTGGATTAATTATGATATTATATAAAATTAAGAGAGGAAAGTAAAATTGGTTATTGCTTTCATGTATATTAAAATGAGAGCGGCAGAATATAAAATATAAGACTCTGAATTAAAAAATATAATGGATTTTGAAAAGAGAAAATGCATAAAAATGTTAGAGATTCCAATATTGATACAACTATGAGCTTTCATTCATTTCTGGTGTTTGGTCAAAGATATTAATAATAAAATTCATATCAATTTATTTATTCAAGGGACTATAATTCAAAAAGAGTGTGGGAGAAGGGGTGATTAGGATTAAAAATAAGAAAAAGGAGTATTACTTTTCCAATAAACTTAAAAAAGCAGCTTGCTCAAATATCCAATTATCCTGTAACTGTGGTAGAGGCTCCATCAGGTTTTGGAAAAACAACAGCTGTCAGTGAGTATTTAAATGAAAACCTTCCTTTGGGAGCCTGTGAACATTGGTATACTTGTCTGGGCGAATCAGCTGAAGTTTCATGGAAAGGAATTTGTGAACTATTGGCATACGTGGATAAGGAAGCAGCTCTTAATTTAGAAAAATTGGATATGCCTACCAGGGATACATTATTTTATTTGATGACGTTTCTAAAAAAATCTCAAATGTCAGATGGAGACCTTTTTGATAATTGATAATTATCATCTTTTAAATTGTGAGATCCCTCGTGAGTTAATGAGTATTTTTTCTTTTCATGGAAATTCAAATCTACATATAATATTTATTACCCAGCAGCTGCGTCAGGAGTTAATGATTCACAATAGTAAGATTCACTCGATTCATACGGAATTTTTTTAAAATTGAACGGGAAGGCATCTTATATCTGTTCCGAATGAAAGGAATTTATTTATCAGATTATGAGTTGGAATGTGTTTATGTGTTTACAGAGGGCTGGGTTTCCGCAATTTGTCTGCAAGCTTTAAATTATGAAGAAAATCGGTCTTTGGATTATACTACTGACATTGAACGTCTTGTAGAAATAGCAATATGGTCCAGATTGACACCGGAAGAGAGACAGTTTCTGCTATCGGTTTCAGTTTTGGATAATTTTACCCCTCTTCAGGCTGCAGTAATGATCGAGAAAAAAAGTTTTGCCCGATAATATCGAAAAAATTTCTAAAATCCTGTGATTTCATACGTTATATCCCAGAAAATAATAATTATACAGTACATAATATCTTGAAGGACTATTTAAGGAAGCGTTTTTATAATTACTGGCAGAAAGACTATCAAAATAAAGTTTTTAATTTGGCAGGGCAGTCTTATGCTGGGATGTCATATTATTACACTGCTGCAGGATTTTTTTTCAGGGCCGGGAATTTTGACGCAATTCTTTCCCTGCCTCTCCGTGTTGAAGAGTTTTGCAATCATAAAGAGCAGGATTTTCAGGAATTTATTGTAAGGGTAACCCAGGAATGTCCGGAGGAGACGTTTTGTAAATATCCATTTGCTATGCTGACTTTTGCTTATGTAATGTTGTTTGAAAACAAAATTGATGTGTTTGAAAAATTATCTGGATTGATTGTGCGCGTAATTGAACGAAATGATTTGAACTTAAACTGCGAAGAACAAAAGAGATTGAAAGGTGAACATAGATTTTTAGAATCTTTTGCAAAATACAATGATATCAAAGCGATGAGCATGCAAAATAGGGAAACCCTGGAAATATTAGGAGAGCCCAGCGATATCATAGTCAATAAGATGCCATGGACGTTTGGAAGCACTTCCATTCTTAGTATGTTCTGGAGTGAATCAGGTAAATTGGACTGTGTGTTAAAGGATATGGAAGAATGTCTGCCTTATTATTTAAAACTGACCAGGGGACATGGTTACGGCGCTGATTCTGCCCTTCAGGCGGAGGTATTGCTTATGAGGGGAGAAGATGAGCAGGCAGAGATCTTGTGTTACAAAGCACTTTATGAGGCCCGCAGCCACCGTCAGATTGCCATTTGCCTTTGTGTGGAGGTAGTGCTTGCGCGTATTGCTATTCTGCGTGGGGATGCAGATTTTTATTTTACTACGATCAGAAATATAAAGAATTACGCAAAAGGAAAATGCGAGCTGTATGTAGTGCGCATGGTTGATCTTGCGCTGACTGTAATCAGTCTTGTATTGGGAATGGATGATCATGTAGCTAAGTGGTTTTTCGATATCGAGAAGATGAAAAAAACATTGTTTTGGCCGGCATTGCCTTATGCTCAGATACTTTATGCCCATCTTCTGATACTTGAAGGCCGATATCAGGAATTTTATGGGGTAATCAGGTATTTTATAGGCAGTACTGAAAATAGTAAATTTATTCTCAGCCGTGTCTATTATCTTATATTTCTTTCTGTAGCGAAATGGAGAGAGGGAAATGTATTAGAAGCGCGGAAATATTTGAAAGAAGCGTTTGACCTGGCGCTGCCTGATAAGATTTACCTTCCTTTTGCCCAGCAGGAGTGCATGAAAGATTTTCTTTTGAAAGCCATAGAATCATTTGAACCGGTTGAGGTAATTGCGAAGAGGCGTGCTTTGTCTGAGATTAAAACACTTTGCAGGCGGCAGACCAAGGGAGTAAACATAATTAAAAAAACATTATTGAAAAACAAATCCCCCTTGACATCCAGAGAAAGAGAGGTTGCGATGCTCGCGAAAGAACGTTACAGCGCAAAGTTCATCGCCAATAAGCTGTTTATATCAGAGGCAACGGTACGAACCATTCTTAAAAGCATATACAGTAAGCTGGATATCCATTCAAAAGCGGAATTGAATTCTATTGATTTTTAAAAAGCATGACTTTTTTAAATCAAAAACCTGGGCGGGGGAAAATTTATAAAAACAATATTTTGAAGAATATACTGCATAATGAGGTATTCGAAATGAAGTGATTCGCGATATAATCGGTAAAAAGTAACAGAAGTGTCCAATTTTGGCAGATATGGTTTTACTTAAATTTTAGAAAAGTGGAGGAAAAAGAGTGTATGAGTTTTAAGAATATGAAGATTGGAAAAAAAATGTTCAATGTGTTTGCCATAGTTGTACTTATTTTTCTGATTATGGCAAGTGTTTCTGTTGTGACCGCATCTGTTCTTGGAAGTAAAATGAAAGCTTTTTACGAAAGGCCTTTCAGCAATGTGCAGAAAGCACTGGATATTGAGGTTTGTGCAGAAAAAAATCCAGAAAAATATACTGCTTGCCTTGATATCTGAGAGTCAGGCAGATACTGAAAATTATCTAGGAAAGGCTGATTCATGGACTTCTTCTATGACTGGACTGATGGATGAACTGGAAAAAGGAACAGTGGACGCAACCGTTTTGAATCTCATTGGGGAGTGGAGGCAGGATGTGTCTGAAACTGCCATAAAGAGACAGAAGGTGATTGCTCTTGTAAGAGAATTGAAAAATGAAGAGGCGATCCGGGCATATCACGAGGAGTATCAGCCGGAAGTAGAAGAAGATGGAATTTTGGTGGAGAAGATTATCGAGAAGCAGGGAGGTTTAGCGACAGAATTTTACAGTGAATCAGATGCTTTAAAAAAGACGGTATCGGTGGCCTTGATTTTGATTGCTGTCATTGGTACCGGTTCCACAATTTATTTCTCTGTATTTCTTACAAAACTTCTTACAGCACCGATTGTAGAACTGGAAAAAGCCGCGCTGGTGTTAGCGGAAGGCGGTCTGGATGTGGAGATTGCTTATCAATCCAAAGATGAGCTGGGGTCTCTGGCAGAAGCTCTTCGGAAGATGACGGATATGGTAAAAACACTGATTCCGGATATACGGCGCTGTCTTGGAGAAATGGCCGAGGGGAATCTTATGGTTAAGAGCGGATGCAGAGACCGTTACATAGGAAGCTATCAGGCGATTCTCGATGCAATGGTAAAGATTAATAAGGGGCTTACTACTGCTTTTGAGAAAATTCAGGAGGCAACGGATCAGATCGGAATGGGTTCTTCCAATGTTGCTGACGGTGCACAGAATCTGGCGTCAGGAGCCACAGAGCAGGCGTCCACCATTGAGGAACTGAATGCATCTGCTATTATGGTTGCGGAACAGGCTTCTGAAAATTCTTCCAATATTACGACAGCTTCCCAGTATATCAATCAGGCAGGCGAAAGTGTCAGGGAAAGCAGCGGATATATGAAACAGCTGACTGAGGCAATGGCAAATATTGATTCGGCATCCGGACAGATCAGCAATATTACTAAAACCATTGAAGAAATTGCACTTCAGACCAATATTCTGGCATTGAATGCGGCAATTGAGGCTGCACGTGCCGGCAATGCGGGTAAGGGATTTGCAGTTGTGGCGGAAGAAGTGCGGAATCTGGCGGCCCAGTCGTCAGAAGCTGCAAAACAGACGGCAGGTTTGATCCAGCATTCGGTTGAGACGGTGGCAGAGGGAACAAAGCTGACAGAGCAGACAGCCAGGGTTCTGGAAGCTGCACAAGAAAAAACAGAGCAGGTTGTTGGCGTTATAAATAAAATCAATGAGGCTTCTATAGAACAGACCAATGCAATGGAACAGATCAAGGATGGTCTTACTCAAATATCAGCAGTCGTACAGACCAATGCGGCTACTGCAGAGGAAAATTCGGCCGTGAGCGAGGAGATGTATGCTCAGGTCAATGTATTGAAAGAGGAAGTGGGCCGCTTCCGGCTGGAAGGTAATTCTGACAGAGAAAGACAAAGTTCAATTTTTGCGGGCGGAAAGATGAATGAAAAGAATACCCGGGGATTTGAGACTGGCTCTTACGGAAAGTATTGAGGTGACTGGGATGGCTTCTAGGGAAAATGAGATCTTATTGGAGAGCGGAACGAATGAAGTGGAAATTCTGGAGTTTCGGATAAAAGAAAACAGCTTTGGCATTAATATTGCAAGGTACGTGAGCTGCTTCAGTACTGTCCGGTACAGTCGGTTCCACATTCCCAGAATTGTGTGGAAGGCGTCATATGCCCCCGGGATGAGATTTTGACAGTGATCGATCTTGCTTCTTATTTAAAGTATCCGGCTGAGGATCATCAGGACCAGGGGATATTTATCATAACAGAATTCAATCAGTCAAAGGCAGCCTTCCATGTCCATCAGGTTATGGGAATCCACCGGATATCGTGGAGTGCGATTGAAAAGCCCAATGGTGCAATATTCGGAGGGGAAGAAGGTGCAGTGACGGGAATTGCAAAGCTGGAAAAAAACTTTGATTTCCATACTGGATTTTGAAAAAAATAATGGTTGATATCAGCCTGATACCAGCGTGTTGGCTAATGCTGCCTCCATTGCCAGTTCAGGAACAGCAGACTCGAAACACAAAATTCTGGTGGCAGAGGATTCCATGGTTTTGCGGAAAGTTCTGCTGGAATCCCTGAATAAAGCAGGATATTCAAATGTGGTTGTTAAAGACAATGGCCAGGATGCGTGGGACTACCTCCGGATGCCAGGTCATGAGGTGAGCTGCGTGATCACAGACATTGAAATGCCTAAAATGGATGGGCATCATTTGACGAAACGGATCAAAGAAAGTAAAGATCTGAAACATATACCTGTTATGCTTTTTTTCTTCCCTGATTACGGAGGAAATGTTCCTGAAGGGAAAAGAGATTGGGGCAGACGTTCAATTGTCAAAGCCGGATATTCATATTCTTGTGGAGAGTCTGAATGAACTGATTAAGAAGATTTAGCGGCATAAGAATGAGGGAGCATACTTTGAGATGAAATATTACAGGAACTGTATATGCTGCAATTCGGCTTTTCATTCGGTAAACGGAGTTGTGCTTTGCAGCTTATGCGAAGAAAGTGAAAAAGAGGTTGATGAAAAAATCATGAATGGCATCCGCGCATATCCTCAGCTGAAAAAGTCAGAGTTATCACTAAAATTGAATGTCAGCGAAAGAAGGATTGATCCGTTTTATTAAGAGGATAAAATCTGAAATGGAAGGAAGCACCAACGCCAGTTTTTTGGTGCTTCCTTTTAAATAAAGGGGGAGTTGTTTCGTGGAGTTTGATCATATTGAGCGGAGCTGCAATGAGATGGCAGCTTATGACCGGACCAGTATCATGCTCATATGCATTCATGGACAAAAGGAAAGAGAATTATGCGGTGAGATCCTGAATTGTTATATTGATAATCCTGTTCCTTTTTCCAGTACTGCAGATATGATGCTGAAACTGGATGAAATCTGTAATTTGATTGGTTCTCCCCAATTAGTGACAGAACCAAGATTTCTTAATAATGAAATGAAAGAGCATTATTTTGCCAGAATGAAAGAGCAGAAGAAATTACCTGTGAAAGCCAAAATTCAGCTGCGTGACAGTACAAGCATTGGTTTATGGGCCCATAATGCAAAAGAGATCCTGCTCATTTGTATCGAATATCGTTATTACTCAAGCTTTCAGGGCAGAATCTGGGGACAGAGAACCTTAGGAAAGCATATATCATTTCGAAGTGTACTGGAATTAATGCGTATGATAAATGAAATAGTGGAGCTTGGTGAAGAACTCTGAATGGTCATTACTTATATATTTGCAATTCTTCTAAAGAGCCCATCAATGGACAGCAGGCCATATCCGACCCGGTTGTTGGGATAAGTATCTGTATTTCTTCGGTTTGCTCCCCGTTCAATAAGAGTGCTGATATCGTTTCCTGTCATGGCGGTGTAATTCCCTCTGTCGATTGCCCATTCCATGACCATGGCAACGACGCCGGAGGCGTGTGCTGCTGCGGCTCCGGTTCCGGTAACAGTGCCGTAACGGTTGTCTGGAAGCGCACAGGGAAGTTCAAAGCCGGGAGCCGCGATGTCAGGTTTCACCAGACCGCTTTTGGTATAACCTCTTCCGGATTCGGGCAGGAGGCTTCTGTCAAACTGGTTATAAGCAGTAACCGTAAGCTGGGAATGTCCATTACCCGGAGATGTGATCGTAGTGTTCGGATCTGGATTTAGAAAATATGTTTCATTGGAAATCAGGTTTCCTGCAGGCAGCCAGGAATGAAACGAAAAGAATTCATTGCTTGTGTTCTGGAGACGAAGACGCCAGATTCCGGGAAGAGGATTTTGAAATCGTATCACGATAAGCTGGTTTCCGGTTTCCTGCTCCACGGTAATGTTGTTGATCCATACAGTGCTGCTGCTGAATATGAAGTCGAATTTGTGGCAGCCGTCCAGAGTTGGGAAGATTTGCCCGGTATTTTCCCGGTCTGGAGAGATTATTGAGATAGAAAGTCTTCCTGCAACATATGGCCATATTTCCATAGAGAATCCCTTATCTCTTTCTCCTACTTTCAATTCAAAATCATGATAAAAGGGTTCTGTGTCCACGAAATTGAAGTAATGTCTCCGGGTGTTTCCTTCATTGCCGGCAGAGACTGCGATGCTGATTCCATTAATCCGGGCGAGGTAATCAGAATAGTCACTGGTTGCACTGAGCCCGTCATGAACGCCCTGATTGCTTCCAAGGGCAATGCAGATGACAAGGGGCCGTTTCAGTTTCTGGGAAGTGGAGACCAGATATTTCATTCCGAAAAGAATATCGGTTTCCTGATAACAAAGAGTATCCTCCGGTACGAAAAAAAAGATCCTTAATGTTTTGTTTTGCTTCTTTCAGCTTGACGACTACCAGCTGCTTCCGGCGCGATCCCGGAAAAAGAGTTTTCGGAGTTCGGGGAACCGGCAATGATACTTGCAATCGCTGTGCCGTGCCCATCCGGATCGGTAGAAGGAACCACAGACAGAGGGTCATATAACCGCAATGCATTATTGAGCTGTTCCTTGCTGTATTCCGTTCCATAGAGCAGGCCTTCCGGCGGTGGACCTTCCTGCACGGTCTGGTCCCAGATTGATAAAATTCTGGAAGAACCGTCCGGATACCGGAACGCAGGATGCCTATAGTCAACTCCGGTATCGATCACTCCGATAATCACCCCTCGGCCATACAAATTCAAGTAAGGATTATTTTGTACAGCTGTTACGCCGGAGGCTTCGGCTGCGACCGAAGCAGTCGGTGTATACAGGTGAGGGAATAGGCGGTATGGATATTCTCCCAAAGCACATGCACCCATGTCACCTGTTTTGATATTCAATAAAGAAAAACGTTCGTTAATATTGATTATATTACTGGTGATTCCTCTGAGATGAAGGTTGATGTTGTCTACCATTAGATCATAATAGTCATTATCTGTTATTTTGTTCATGACAAACCTTTCTGCCTGCATTCCAAATATTTTTATTGTTTTATTTTATGCAGCGGTGTTTGTGTTTGAAACTGCATTCAGCATGGGAGGGGCAGGAGGATTGTCAGAAAGGAGTTTATGATGAATACAAAAGGCTGGGATATTGTTTCGTTTACAAGTACTGTCCATTTAAATTCTGCGATTTATGATTCGTGGAAGGAAGAGAATGCTTTTTTTGATATTGTATCCACGGATTATTCTTTACATGGAAAATTCGGTATCTGGAACGTAGCTGACGGAGGCGGAGGCAGATACATACGTATGGAACTGCCGGTTACTAAGGCCGTCTTTTCTGTGGAGGGCCGGGAGGACATGGATCTGAGCGGTATGGTAATCGCGGCGGACGTAATGCTGAACTTTTTTTGAGTCGGCTGGCTCAGAAAAAACGCCGGCAGATCAGAATTGAAATTTGACTTTAAGCGGGTAGTATCACCGACGAAACAGGCAGAGGCTCATTCTTTCTGCAATGAAGAGGGAGGTTATGTGCTGCCTATATCAATTTGGAACATAAGTGTGGAAGCTGCAATCTTTGAAGGTGTTATTTTAGAATCCATATGTCAGTATCTGGTGGATAATCCCCACAAGGTCAACAGCGTTTTTGCTAATATCGCTTATGCCAATGGAGGAAGCAGGGCTTGGTTGAAGCCGGTCCATTGTGCTTATTCTTATTTAGATGGAAAAACAAAATATTTGGCGATAATGGCGGTTTGTACGGAGCGGACAATATCAGATTTACCGCTGGATATCGATATTTCAGGAATCGACAAATCTTCCGGTGATACCTTTTTTGTCATCTCAAGTGAATGGTTCTTAAAGAATGTAATCACGAATACTTGCGGGTATGTTTCGGACTGGAGCTGATGCATTTTCCTTATCAGGAGACCGGCTGACAAATAACAGAAGAGTCAGTCTGCCCTCCATAACGGTTGGCGCCATAGACTATGATCCCCATGTTTCCGCCGGCGGTGTGGCTGCATATATCGCTGGGTCCAGCTTGTCAGTTAACTTAAATTCGGGGTATTGTGATCTGTATTTAGGCATCACTATGTCATGGCTCAGCCTTTATACATTTCAGGCAAAACTGGAGTCGGGAAACATCAGATTTGAAACTACGTCTTCCCATTTCAGCCACAGTGAAGATATTCCCTGGTATTTAAGGTTTATTCCCCTAAGCTTTATCATTGACATTTGTGTTGCATGTATCAGTGATTCTCTGGCTGGCAAAATTTCCATATTCGGTGACATTACGACTCAGGGAATTGATTCTGTAAAATGGTATGGAACCGGAGCTGCCGTGAAAGCGGTCACACTTCACAGTTCCCTGATTTTGCGTTATTAATTTTCATATAAAATTATATACAGGAGGGATTATTATGCCAGAAAGAGTCATTCAGGAACCGCTGCAGACACCGACCATCTTGAAGATTCCCCAATTAGACGAGAAGGTCAAAGAAGCAGTATTACAGACCTCTCTTTATACGGATGCCCAGTATGTAATGGAAGAAGAGCTGGAGGAGTTCCGGCTGTCCAGCCCGATTGTAACCAATGACTGGGATACGGTGTCCATTTGCAGGATATCCGCTTTAAATCAGGTGATACGGGACAAGAAAACCTATCCGAAAGACGTTGAGGGTACATTTGCTGACGGTGCAACAACATATGAATTATATGCCGGTTTTTCACCCTGGCAGATTGCCAATGGCGGAGATGGGAAAAACGTCCAGATTTCCACTGCTTTGAGCGGGGGAAGAATTAAGGTTATAAGCGCAAACGGCGACAGCATTTATTCTGTGGATGGGACCAGCATGAAGCTGCAGGTTAAATTAGAGTATTTTCCACAGCCCAAACCGGTTGCTGACAATGGGGATTATGAGTTGAAAGTAAAGACTGATTCTGCTTCCCAGGAAGATCCCATTGTTGCCATCGTAAGTTTTACCCCGCCATCTAAGCTGCCGTTCATCATAAAGGCAGTTTTACAGGAAATACTGCTTAACTGGTTTAATCTGCCGGAGAATCTCGCGAAGTTTAATACACTGTTTTCAACGGTTACTATTAATAACATAGGAAAAAAATGAAGATTTTGAGTGGCTGCAGCAACTTATATGAGTTATGCGTGTACCTCTTTGAAAGATGGCTCTGACGGATTGTTTGGAGTTTTATGTATGGTAAAAGACCGTGACGGAACGGAAAATCATAATCAGATTCCTGCCGTATCCATGTCAGAAAATCAGAATGCCGTATTTCTCATCAATAAAGAGGTTTTTATCAAATACCAGTTTCTTCCTTCCCTGCCGCAGGCATTTAAGAATGCAAAGCCTGAGGATTTTTCCATCGATGACGCAGGTCTGACCATAACGGCAAAAGACCTGTCACTGGAAACTGTAAGATACGGAGCCATTGATTATCAGCCGAAGCTAGGTTCCCTGAAAGTTACATTTAACGAGACGACCATTGATACGGTAACAATTATTAATACGAACATAAGTCCGGGAATTGATACGGTAACAACGATTGTGACTTCTCATACCCTTGCTATGGGAAAAAACAGCAAAGGCGAACCCATCATGATATATAAAAATGTTGGAGATCCTGTTACTTCTAATGAAACACATATAGCGGCATGGGTGATCGTTACCGAGGTAATTATTGAATTGATCATAGCGGTTGTAGCGGCTGTTGCAGGAAATGTTGTTAAAACAGTTGTAAAACGTATTGTGATTGCAGTGATTGTTGCCATTATTGTTGCTGTTATCAGCGTTATCATCCATGTCATTATTGAGAAGGTGATGGCAGAAGGAGTGACGGAAAATATCCCAAGCATTGCACCGATGGTTAAATCAGGTACGAAACCAATCAAATGGCCGTTTGCTGTAAAGGATGAATTTGAAATTTCTGATATGAAGTATTATGGCTCTTTGGCATTTTATGGAGCCGTATAACCATAGTTTGCTTGATGAAATATAGAGGGCGGGATTTTTCCCGCCCTCTTCCCCGGTCTTCTAACCGTGTAAACCTTTAAGATTTTATTTTTATCGTAATAAATTCTTATTTACGGAAATGGAGACAGTCTTTTTACTGTCAATGTTGCGTTTACATCCAAAGCGAGGTTTAATCCAATTACGGTGTCCTGCCTGGATTGCAGCGCTAAACTCAGGATATCGCCTGGATTCAATGAAACGATTACACTCCCTTGTAAGATGATTGTACCAATGATATTATCTATATTGGTTTGATACGTCGATGGGATAAAAGATCCCCCGTTAATCTGAACACCTCCTGAATATAAATCGCTAGAGGAAGTCGAACGAATGCGAATCATAAAATTGACCTCATAATCACCAGGGCGGAAAATCTGGATGGTATTTGAGCCATATCCAACATCGAAAGAAGGCATCTGGTCTGGTAACATAATCTGTGCAATTTCACCTGAAGTTGTAAATTCGAAGGACTGAGGCTGAGTAGAATAAAGCCCTCCATATGCGATGATGTCAAATAGGGGTCTGTTATCAATCGTAACAGTTGAAGGTTCATTTGTATTAATGTCCAGTGAGCCAGATTGGAAAGTCAAATCCTGGCCATATCGGACAGGTACTGGATTTACTCCGTTTGCATCTACATAGAACAAAATATCTCCAGGTGCAAAAGTGCCTGTAGGTCCCGTAGGCCCGACAGGTCCCTCAATACCCTGGGGTCCTTGCGGTCCCTGAGGTCCGGTAGGCCCAGTCGGTCCCTGTGCACCGGTAGCGCCCTGAGGTCCAGTCGGTCCGACAGATCCTTCGATGCCCTGTGGTCCTTGCGGTCCTTGAGGTCCAGTAGGCCCGGTAGGTCCAGCCGGTCCTTGTGCGCCGGTAGCGCCTTGAGG